>PGXZ01000006.1 GCA_002839415.1 Candidatus Saccharibacteria bacterium HGW-Saccharibacteria-1
TGGTATGCCTCGGGGCATGGTTAATTCTCCTTATTTAGATTTATTATACTGCCTTTTTTGGAATAGACAGTGTGTCTAGTATAAGGGGAGCCTGACAGTGTGAAGTGGTCGTAAATAGAACCACTCGAAATTAGAAAAGGAGGTGGTTATGACCATCAACGAAGTATCAGCTGAAATAGCAAAGTTAAACGATCAGTTTCGTAAAGTCGAGACGTTCTCGATTACTCAAGGAGTATTCAGTCTTAGAGATATGCTTGGATTAGTTCAGGCAGTTCGAGATTATACGGATTTTACAGAAGATAATGATCCGTATGGTGAACATGATTTTGGTAGTTTGGATTGGGATGGTGAAAAGGTTTTCTGGAAGATAGATTATTATGATTCAGCTTTACAGAAATGGCATGACCCGCTCGATCCGGCATGTGAGCGAGTTTTGACCGTACTACTAGCTAGTGAGTACTAGTCAATTTATGTCCTGAGCAGGACGGTAAAAGGCTCAAGCGAAAATTCATCATACTTCTTCCCATATTTTACCAACCACACCCTCTTTTTTAATCTTGTCCGTAACTGCCAACCGAATAATAACCTCATTTTCCTCATCGTCTTCAAACAATAAACGCAACCTTCGCTTAGCATACAGTAAATCAGCAGTGGTTGAAAAAGCCAGCAAACCAATCGAATCCAAAGCGTCCGCTTGTTTATCTTTCAAATACTCCAAGTATTCACCAAGTCTTTTCCTGAATTGATAACGTGGTAACGATTTGTCGAATAGTTCCATAATATAAGCGGTCTTATTATCGTCAGTCTCTTTTTCGAAATACAGATGCGGCTTTAGCTCATTTAATAATAAAATATATGGCGAATTAAAATCAGAGTAATCAGCCTCAGTCAAATAAGTATAGCTCAATCCTTCACCAGTCCTAGCTTTATCATCCAAAGCCAAACAACAATCTGCAATTAACAAACATCGACGAATATATAAGCTAGTCCGTCCGGGTTCCTTGTATCGTTTTCGGAGCTCGCACGTTGAATAATTTCCAGTTGTCTTTAAATAACGTATACCAGCAAGCCCGATATAATAAATCGCTGGTTGTGTTTTAGCTATAAAATCATCAGCATCATATATCCATTCTACGTACTCTTTATCCCTCAGATCTTTAAGCCAAGAAATAATACGCCTTTTGTCCTTATGCCGTAATAGTGTTTGAATTTGTTTTCTATCTAAGAATCTATATCTATACAAAAGGCGTATTATTTCTCGTTGCTTGTTTGTAATTTTAGGTATTGTCATATATTTAGTATGTGCGTAGTTTTTGAAGTTTAGTAAGTTTAATTTAGTTTAGTTTAGTTTGAATATTAATATTGTGCCTACCCCACCTACTCCGTTTATGTAATAGGTAAAGGATACCATAAATTTATTATAACACCTTAAGATTTACATGAAAACGTCATCGCCCATGGGGACAATTTTTAGAGCAAACATAATTAGATAATTATCTACTATTTTAACCTTAAAAATATAAGATTACCTCTTGAAACTATACATGTGTGTATAGTATAATATACATAGAAGTATAGATAACAGGGGTAAAATATATGGCACGAACAAAAGGCTCAAAGAATAAGAACTCAGCAGAAATACCAATGTATACTGCCCTGCCTACTGAAGAAAAGCTTTTCGTTCTCGCCAATCTAATTATTGATCGTATCATTGAAGACCAGAAAACTGGTGGTAAATTATTAAATCAGTTAGTGGAGTAAAACAATGCAAAATTATGAAGTGCCCGAAAATGCCGTAGCCGCTATCCGCGTTTCATCCGTGCGCCAAGGCACAGACGGAGATTCGCCCGAAGCCCAAAAGGAACAAATTGCTAGCTTTGCAAAGTTGCATAATATCAATCTCAAGGAAACATTTATATTTCTCGAATCTGCCTCTAAAATTAATCAACCAATGCAAGAAGCTATTAACTACTGCAAAGATCCTAAAAACGATATTCAGCTATTCATTATTAAATCAATCGACCGCTTCACGAGGGGTGGCGCCACACCGTACGACCAACTAAAAATGCAGCTCGAAAAGTATGGTGTCAAGCTAGTTGATATTTATGGCGTAATCAGTCAGCAAAAAGTAAATACGCTTGAACACCTTGGGGTAAAGTATCGTTGGAGCGAATATTCACCAAGTCAAAAGATGGAATTCCTAGAAGCTGAACGCGCTAAGGACGAATTACGCGACATTATGAGTCGCATGATTGGAGCCGAAGTCCGATATACCCGCATGGGCTATTGGATGCGAGGCGCCCCATTTGGGTATGCTAGTCATCGTGTCGAAACAAGCAATGGCAAACGCCTCGTTCTCGAACGCTTCCCAGAAGAAGCCTATTTTATCGAAAAAATGTTCGAACTACGAGTTCAAGGTAATTTGAGCGACCAGCAAATAATCGATGAGATAAATCGGTTAGGTTACGTTTCACGCAAATATAACCGACGTGCCGATACCGACAAAACTCAAATAACTGCTCGTATGGGAAATAACAAACTTAGCTTAAAGCGATTCTGGCTCTATATCGCTAATCCCATCTATGCTGGTGTCATACACGAAAAATGGACCGAAGATCAACCCGTTAAGGCGCAATTTGAAGGTTTAATATCCTTCGACACCTTTAATGCCGCCAACCGTGGCAAACTAACGCTCAGCGAACAGGATGGCATGATAACAATTACTAAACGTGACGTTCCTGAATTTCAACTTCGCAAAGGATCGCACAATGCCGAATATCCATATCGCAAAGTCGTAACCTGCCCTATTTGCAAACGTCCGTTTTTTGGCAGCGCAGCTAAAGGGCGTTACCGATACTACCCAGGTTATCACTGCAACAAACGCGGTCACCATTTCCGCGTGCCTAAAGCAAAACTCGAAGATGCCGTCGAAAACCTCGTCAATCACGTTACCTTTTCAGATGATCATATCGAAGACATTATGCAGGCTCTCGAAACCGTTTGGCAGATGCGCCATAAAGACGACGGCAAAGACGAAGCTGTGATAGAAACACGCCTGACAACACTGAGAGCTCAAGCTTTAGCTACGGTCGATAAAATAAAGCTCTTAAGTAGCCAAACAGCAATTAAATACATGGAGGAGGACCTAATGAAAATCGAAGAACAAATGGAAGACCTAATAAGCGAAAAAGAACGCAAAAACGCCGAGCAACCAATCAGTTTTGATGTAGTTAAGAAATACGCCAAATACTTTCTCCAACACATCGATCAACTACTACTACAACAGATTGATCCAGTCAAAAAAGCCGACTTTTTCGGAGTACTTTTCGACCAAACGCCAACCTACGACGAAATTGCTTCTGTAACCAGTGATGGACCTAATAATTTCTGGGATTTAACAGGGATAAACGAGCTATTTAAGATCAAAAAAGACCGACCAATAATTGACCAGTCCTTATTGGTGCGGGTACGGAGACTCTAACTCCGGACCTCTTCCTTGGCAAGGAAGCGCTCTAACAACTGAGCTACACCCGCATGCATCACTAATAATTATATCCAAGTATTATAAAATAATCAATCAAATAACTGCGCAAAAACAATTTTTTACAGAAATATTACCAAGCATACGATCATTGCCCTTATATTGAAACACATACTCACCCCTGCGCCAGTCGTCTTCATGTAAGTTACTTGCCGAACCAATATGGTAAAGTAGATCAAAACCTAGCGCTTTGACAAGTGTTAATTCACTATCTAGCAAGTGTTTTGTTACAAGCAAACCATTTCGTTCAAGTTTACTCCGCGCCTCGACAATTAGCGCAATCCTTGGGCTAATATTTATAAAATCCCTATCGCTAAGTTTATCGAACCTTAAGTTGGTAATTTCATCGGCCAATAGACCAATCACATCCATCGTCGCCCTAATCTCGTTAGTACAATCAGTATCATCCAGGCTAAGAGGCAATCGCGAAGCAATTATACAGCCTAAACTACCATCCTCAAAAGGCAAATTCATTACATCGATATTTGCAATATCGTCATCTTCTGGCGAAATATTTGAAATAATCAACTTGTTCGGAAAATCGACATTCTCGAGCACCTTAAAGCCGCTTCTTGTTGGACCGCCAACCTCAAGGGCCGGTCCTTTTGTGTTGGCCAAGTAATCATTAAGGGTCGCAAATATTTCACTGTCATGCGATTCAACTGCTAATCGGCTAATGTATTCACTACTTGGAACGTATGGATATTTATCATATTCTCTACAGCCCATTACAATGTCTCTTTCTAATAAAAAACGCCCAACTTTAAAAGTTAGACCGCAAACTAATTATGTGATTTATTTCGTAAATATGTCGAAGCGTAAAACTTGGACTACACTTGTAATTATATTGAAAAATTGTATAAAATACAAGATGTGGTATTATAGAGCAGCTCCCAGTTATCAACCTTTAACCTCTCCCATTAAGTAGTCACTTCGCTCCCTGCATCCGCTTGTTTTACATAACAGCTCCTCCCAGGCATCGGCTTTCAGCCTCCTTCGTTCATTCACAAAAGAAAATACCTTCGGTGCTTTGCTTTGTTTCAATCACTACGCCGAACTGGCAACTTCGTGACTATCCAGTTCGAGCCAGCGGAGGTGTTACCAAAAAAATTACCCCATCAAACGATGAGGTAATTTTTTTGGTGGCTCCTCCCAGACTCGAACTGGGGACACAAGGCTCTTCAGGCCTCTGCTCTACCAACTGAGCTAAAGAGCCATAACTCTAGCAAATATAACGTTAGTACTAACATATTTTACTAGAGTTTTATTGTATTAGCAACCCCGGCAAAAGCACCCAAGCCAAATATTACGGATTGAAAATTGTAGTCATGGTCGCTGAAGGGGATGTTACGGTTGCAGAGGGAGAATTAACGGTTGGCGATGCTCCATTTACCGTTGCTACAGGAGTTGTTAAAACTACACTCGGCGACGACACCGAAGCTGCTGGAGATTTACAAGTCGGCGACAAACAGTTATTCACAGCTCCATCAGGTTTAAATTTTATAATAAAGGCATCATCGTTACCGACGCCGTAGCTATCCGTGTTTCCGAGCGACACAAAACCACCATCACCTGTTTGAATAACGTTATGACTTGCGTTAACCCTATCGGAACCAGAAATTCCCCATGTTTTATTCCACAACAAAACACCATTTGAATTATACCTTAAGATAAACATGTCATGAGAGCCAACAGCATAACTATCCGTGTAGCCCGTTACCACATATCCTCCATCACTAGTCTGAATAACCGACCTGCCCTCTTCGGCCGACGAACCACCCCATGTATTACTCCAAACCAAGCCCCCATTCGAGTCAAATTTTGCAATATACGAATCTAATGATCCCGCGCCATAACTTCTTGTGTATCCAGTCAGAATACAGCCACCATCATTCGACCAAGTTAGCCCATATCCAACGTCGTCAGATGCCCCACCCCAGGTTTTATTCCAGACAAAATTCCCGCTTGAATCAAATTTTACCAATAGGGCGTCTTCACCTCCGTTGCCGAAGCTCTTAGTAAGTCCAGATACCAAATACCCACCGTCGCTTGTTTGATAAAGATCGCGACCATACTCAATATCAGCGCCGCCCCAAACCTTAACCCAAGACAGATTTCCATCACTGTCATATTTTGACAAAAACAAGTCTGATATTCCTGCATCAAAATTATTGGTATAGCCAGTTACGGCAACTCCGCCATCAGACGTTGCAGTTATACTCCGACTATAGTCTCCGTTTACTCCACCCCAAGTTTTGCTCCAGACAATATTTCCGTTTTCATCAAATTTTACCAAGAAAACATCACTGCTTCCAGCACCATAGCTACTTGTTTGGCCAGTTACTATATAACGACCATCGCTAGTCTGCACGACATCCCTTGCAACATCACTACCTGTACCACCCCAGGTCTTATTCCAAGCTAGATCGCCCGCTGCATTATATTTAGAAATATACATGTCAATGCCTCCAGCACCAAAGCTTGTTGTCGAGCCGGTAGTCACAAAGCCACCATCTTGCGTTTGAAAAATACTATATGCGTCCTCCACCCCAGAACCGCCCCAAGTTTTTGCAAAACTTCCAAAAGTACTAACAACCACCTGGCCGGTTGAGTTAGTATTTCTATACAAGATTCCTCCTCCGCTTATATCAAAGCTGTAGCTCAAATATGGCGGAATTGAACGATAAAGAGGCGCATTACCAGGGCTAGTTTTTAAACAATAACTCGTTGACACTTCGCCATATTCGTTTTTTGGACAGTTGTTACTGTCATATCCTGCTGGGTATTTTCCATTTTCGGCATAATATAACTTAACCTGATCAGACCCATTCTTTAAATCGCTAGCTACAGAAGCTTCTCTAGCCTTACCAGTTATGCCGACGTATGAAACTACTGTTATTGCCGCAAGTATACCTACAATAACCATAACAACAAGCAATTCTACAATAGTGAAGCCGTTAACATCGTTGGTTGAGATTTCTTTATTTTTTTGATTTAGACGCTTTTTCACCAGTTAAATCCCTCTTTTTTGTTTTTAAATAAAGTTTATTTTAGCTAAGTATACTTTATTTTTATTTTTTTACCAAACTGCCGACCGTATCAATCAAATCAGCTGGTAATACAAAGAGAGTCGTCTGACTTTGCTCCATAGCAATCTTTTCGATAGTTTGCAGCGTACGAATGTTAATACCACCAGTAACTTTACTGAGTATGCCTGCAGCCTCGGATACAGCCTGTGCAGAAGCCTTTTCACCCTCAGCAGTAATAATGACTGCTCGACGCTCACGCTCGGCCTCGGCCTGCTTAGCCATAGCACGCTTCATATCCTGTGGTAATTCGATATTCTGTAGATTAACATTTTCTATATCAATTCCCCACTTTTCTGCCTGGACATCAACAATTTGTTTAATCTGAGAACTAATTTCATCACGCTTGCCTAGTAACGAATCAAGCTCGACATTTCCAGTTACGTCACGAAGCGCCGCTTGGGCAAACTGACTGCTGGCATAGATAAAATTGCTTACTTCCAAAACTGCCTTCTCGGCATTTACAACCTTGAAATAAACGACCGCATCGATATTAACAGTAACGTTATCTTTGGTGATCACCTCTTGTTTTGGAATATCGATTGTATTTGTGCGGATATCTATCCTAATCAAACGTTGGAATATAGGTATAACAACTTGCAGACCAGGCTGACGCAACCCCGTGAACTTACCCAAAGTTAAAATTACACCTCGTTCATATTGATTGATGACCTTTAGGCCACTCAAAACAAAAATCAATACTACCACTGCTAAAAAAATTATTATTTCCATACAAAGAACTCCTTATTTTTTACTGATTTAATTATATATCAAACACTACTAATTATCACTTGCTCAGCGCGTCATTTATCAAAGTTTCAATTAAGTTATTATATGAAACACCTTGTTGCCGCCAAAGTTTTGGATACATGCTAATATTCGTAAAGCCCGGCATCGTATTGACCTCATTTAGATACAAGACATCATCTGACAAAAAGAAGTCAACTCTCGCCAAACCTTGACAGCCTAATATTCTATAGGCCCTAAGCGCAATCATTTTGATCTCTGCCGCCAGGTTGTCTTCTATTTCCGCTGGTATAATAACCTTTGACTGACTGGTTTCGCTATATTTGGATTCAAAAGTATAAAATTCTGCGTCGGGTGCTACCTCACCCACGCCACTAGCCTTGGCGCTATTTCCACTACCCAACACCCCAATTTCAAGCTCCCTGGCGTTTATCGCCCGCTCAATTAACACTTTGCTATCAAAATTATGAGCTTCCTCAAGAGCAAAACTAAGCTCGTCATCATTCGTGACCTTACTTACACCTACCGAGCTGCCGCATCGTGCCGGTTTGACAAACAAAATGTCGCCTAATTTTTCAGACAATCGACGAAAACTCGGCATAGCCTCTCCCAAGACATGCGCCTCGAACGGTACAGTTTTGATCTGATTGTATTCCAAAAGTTGTTTAGTAATAATTTTATCAATACAGACCGCCGATGACGCCACGCCGCAACCAACAATCGAAATATGCAAAAGCTTTGCCAGACCCTGAACCGAACCATCTTCACCATTTTCACCATGCAATATCGGCAAAATCACATCTGGTCTAATCAAGCTTTTATCGCCCATATTCATAAAACTATTCGATCCAAGAATTGGCATCAATTGATATAGCCCTGCCGTATCCGCCACTTGCTCGAACGAATCTATCAATAACCATTTGCCACGACTTGTAATAAAACATAGCGTAACATCAAATTTAGTATCATCCATGGCGGCATAGACATTGCGCGCCGAGGCAATCGAAACAGTATGCTCTGAGGATTCACCGCCGAAAGTAACATTACGTTCGTTCGCTGCATCATTAAATATGATTATACGAGTTATAATAGTTATATGCAACGAGTTCCTCTAGCCGAAAGAATGCGACCTAAAAACCTAAACGACGTTATTGGCCAAACCCATCTATTGAATGACGGCGAGATTCTGCGTCAAATTGTCAAAAATAAAGAACCCGTCAGCTTGATATTATGGGGCCCGCCAGGTTGCGGTAAGACTACCCTTGCGCGAATTATTGCCAGCGAAGTCAATGCTGAATTTATTGAATTATCGGCCGTAACCAGTGGCAAAAAGGACGTCGAAAAAGTTGTCGAACACGCCAGGCAAAACTGGAATCTAAAACTGCGCACAATCTTATTCGTTGACGAAATTCACCGATTCAACAAAGCCCAACAAGATGCCTTTTTACCACACGTCGAATCAGGTTTAATTACACTAATTGGCGCTACCACCGAAAACCCCAGTTTTGAAATAATTACTCCATTGCTTTCCCGAACTAGAGTCCTAGTCCTGGAACCACTCAATAAAGACGATATAAAACGAATTATCAAAGTTGCGTTAAAATCCGAAAAAAATACTAAAAAAGTTACGCCCAAAGCAATTGATTATATCGCTGAATTATCCGGTGGCGATGCCCGAATTGCTCTTGGCAACCTTGAACTAGCCCTTAGTATGGGCGAAAAAGTAACGCCCGAAATCGTCAAAGTCGCCGCCCAAAAACGCATTCCAGGTTACGACAAAAAAGGCGAAATGCACTATAACGTAATTAGCGCCTTTATCAAAAGTATGCGCGGCAGCAATGTCGATGCCACGTTATATTACTTGGCCCGCATGATTGATGCTGGCGAAGATGCCAAATTTATAGCCAGGCGTATGGTAATATTCGCCAGTGAAGACATTGGCCTAGCCGGTAATGGCGCACTTGGTCTGGCGCTAAATGCGTTTCAGGCCGTCGAACGAATCGGCATGCCCGAATCCAGTTACGTTTTATTTCATGTCGCCACAGCTCTAGCTAAAAGTGAAAAATCACGTCAAACCACTGACGCAATGCAGCGCGCCACCAACCTTGCCAAACAATACCCCGACTCACCAGTCCCACTCCACCTGCGCAACGCCCCAACCAAACTAATGAAAGACATTGGATACGCCAAGGATTACAAATGGGAAGCCGATTTTAAACACGACAAAGGCTTCCTGCCTGATGAATTAAAAAACGAAAAAATATTTTAAACTCGAACACTGTATAATAAACAAAATGAAATTAAATCGCCGCCTAATACCTATATATGTCGGATTCTTTGCACAAGGATTAGTTTTTTGGTATGCTATCGAAAAATTATTTATGATGTCAATCGGCTTTAATACTTTTTTAATTGGCGTAATGATTGCAATTTATTCAACAATTACTTTGCTGACCGAAATACCGTCAGGGATATTGGCCGACAGGTGGAGTCGGCGTGGCGTTTTAATATTATCAAGTTTAGCTCTTGCCGCCAGTTCACTAATCGGCGCACTCAGCAACGATGTCGCAATCTATCTAATATCTAGCTCGTTTTGGGGATTATACTTATCACTAAGTTCTGGTGTAACCGAATCAATAGTCTATGATTTATTGATAGAAACCGGGGAAACTAAGAAAAACTATGAAAAATACATCGCTAGAGTAAATATCTCCAGCAGCTTGGCTTTGATAATCGGTGGCTTGACTGGTAGTATTATTGGACAATACCTTGGCCTAGACAAAGCGTATTTACTGTCAATACCTGCGTCGTTAATTTCAATATTATTTTTTGCTATATTCAAGGAACCCAAAGAACATTTAAAAAGCCAGGAAGCGTCTTTATTGAAACACACAAAAGAGACTTTTGCTATTATTGCATCAAACATAAACTTGATTCAATTATCTTTGATGTTGATATTATCAGGAATGATACTTTCTATTTTTATGGAAGCCAGCCAGCTTTGGTTAATCGCCATAGTAGCACCGATTGTTTTTTACGGACCGCTAAACGCCGCCGTCTGCTCATCCTATGGTCTCAGTGGAGTCTTGTCAAATTACGTAAAGTCCAAAAAACGATTAGTTATCGCCCTAGCCATATCACTAATTGTGTTAATCGTACTAATATTTACACGTAACGTATTTTATATTATTTTTGCTATCACAGTAATCTCAATAATAATTCAATCAATTGATATAGTTATTTTGCACAAAATCAACAATTACCTGCCTTCAAAAACCAGGGCAGGGTCTATATCTGTGATGTCCGCAGCCAAAAGGCTAACGATAATCCCAATCTCGTTATTATTTGGATCGTTAGCCTCGGCATTTGGTATTTTTAGCTCTACTTGGTTTATCGTAATAATAATGATTGTAATTATTATTACGATTTTATTCGTTCAGGATAAATCCTAGAATAAAGTAATTTTCAATTATTTCTTAGCAGCGCGTTTTCGTTCATTCTGATCAAGATATCGCTTGCGAAGTCGTAAGCTCTTTGGCGTTACCTCTAGCAGCTCATCATCTTCGATGAAATCGATACACTGTTCCAAACTAAGGTCAGTGAACGGTGTCAATTGAACCGTGCCATCACTTGATGAACTTCGCATGTTGGTCAGATGCTTTGCCTTGCAGACATTCATTTCCAAATCATCATTCCGTTGATACAGACCAACGATCATACCAGCATAAACTTGCGTACCAGGTCCAACAAACAATTCGCCACGCGATTCACCCATTTCAAGGGCATAAGGCGTCGTAACGCCAGCGTCAGTCGCAACCAACGCACCATTGCGAATCTTGTTTAACTTTCCACCAAGTGGTTGATAGCCATGTGGCAAGGTATTCATAATTACAGTACCTTTTGTAGCTGTCAAAAGTAAGTTGCGTAGACCAATCAATGCTCTAGTTGGCAATATATAAGTAACGCGTGTTGCACCGCTACTAGTCTGTTCTTGCTTGACCATTGCAGCTCGACGGTTACCCAGTTCTTGACTGACAGTACCTAAGAATTCTGGTGAAATTTCGACTAACAATTCTTCAACCGGTTCCATAGTTTTACCATCTTGTTCGATAGTGACAACCTGTGGACGGCCAACCTCAAATTCAAAACCTTCACGGCGTAATGTTTCGATTAAAACTGAAAGGTGTAATTCGCCACGGCCAGAAACATTAAATCCAATACCGTCTTCTTTGACGCGCAAGCTAACATTAGTTTCAAGTTCGCGTTTCAATCGGTCGCCAATTTGGCGTGAAGTGTTAAACTTACTTTCCTTGCCCTTCATTGGGCTAGTATTTGGACCAAGATATATACTAATCGTTGGTGCTTCGACATCAATCGTTGGTAACGCTTCTGGGTTTTCCCTGTCGGCAATAGTTTCGCCAATATGAGCATCGGCCACACCCGTTAATGCTACGATATCACCAGCAATCGCACCGTCAACTTCTTCGCGGTTAAGGCCACGATAACCAAAGACCTTGTCGATTCGTGAGCTAATCTGCTCGCCATCTCGTTTAATTAAAACAATTGGCATGCCTTTTTTAACTTCACCACGAGTTATGCGACCAATTGCATACTTACCAAGGAACGAATCGTACTGCAAAGACGTAACTAGTAATTGCAATGATCCATTTACATCAACCGTTGGCGCTGGAATATCATTGATAATTGCATCGAAGATTGGGTTAAGATCAGCATGTTCGCTGATATTATCAGGAAGTTCTGTCCAAGCCTTGCCGTCACGACCAATTGCATAATAAACTGGATAATGTAATTGACTGTCGTCGACTGCAAGTTCCAAAAATAAATCTGAAATCTCGTCAATAACTTCATCAATTCGCCTAGCTGGCTTGTCAATTTTGTTAATAACAACAACTGGCTTTAGGCCAAGTTCAAGTGCTTTTGACAAAACAAATTTAGTTTGAGGCATTGGGCCTTCTTGGGCGTCAACTACCAATAGTACACCGTCAGCCATATTTAGAGTTCGTTCCACTTCGCCGCTAAAATCAGCGTGTCCCGGTGTGTCAATAATATTAATTTTGTAGTCGCCATAATAAACAGAGGTTTGCTTGGCTGTAATAGTAATTCCGCGTTCGTGCTCTTGATCACCGCTATCCATAATCAGCGATTGTTCCATTTCAGCCTGATTAGAACGGAAAGTATTGCTTTGTTTTAGAAGTCCATCAACTATTGTAGTTTTGCCGTGGTCGACATGGGCAATAATAGCGACATTTCGTATGTTTTTTGAGTCTTTCATTAAAATATACCCGACCTTAATGCGGGTTCCTTGCTTGATGATTGATTATAGCAGAAAAGAGGCTAAAATGCAAGGTACCAGCTTGACTGAAATTATTTGCAAAAAATAAAATAAACCGCCATCCACATTGGGCGACGGTTTACGAACCTTTTGTTTTTTTGATCGCTAAGAGTCAACTACCGACCCGAGCTTTCCGATTTCAGAACGCAAGAAGTCCAAAGTTGGGATAAATTCAGGCTCACCAAACAATTTAACTCTTTTTTCAAGAGTATCGATTAAAGACCTTATGTCATCAAAAACGCCCTCCTTGGGAGACTCCATCAACATAAGCCGCCGACGAGCTAGTTCAGCCTCTTGGCTTAGTTTTTTAATCTTTTTACTGCTTAATCCTAAAGAGCACTCAAAAGCAGTTACTAAATCGTCAACTAAATAAAGATGGCGACTAACCGTGGACACATAGTATCTCAGCCATCCAATCTCGACACTAGGTAAAAATCCCTTGTCTGCACTAGCTAAAACATAACTAATTTCTGAATTAACACCACTAATCAGCTTATAGGGCGTATGCAACTTTCCGCGGTAACTATACAGTACATGGTATTTTCGCGTTTTTATTCGGTCATGTTCTTTGATAAAGTAGTCAAGCTTATTACCTTTTTTCAGTGGTATAATTAGCAAACAATCACCTACCGACGACAACCTTGTTCCAAAGCCAACACCTTTAACTACTAGATAATTATTAACTAACACAAGTTCGTTATAATTAAAACCAATTGCATAGCGTCGACCTTCGTGTGAATCATAATAATCATATAGAATATCTTGTACCTGGGAGTCTTGAAGTAATGGAAATACCGGGTTACGGCTTTTAAAATAGTTATAAACTCGATCAATTACATCACTAGCAGCAAAATCATCATTATTCGTTTTAGGGCACATAATATTACCTCTTCTCTCTGTAAAAATACAAAACCCAAAGGTTCATAAACTAGACTTTAACACATAATGTTATATTAGCGAAGCATTAACTATTTTAGCGAGTTGAACATAAACCGAAGACTCGCAAACATCAGTGCCTCAACCGCGACTGGTCAAAGATTCGAACTGCCATCATTACTGAGTCATGAAAAAATCTGACCAAATGGTCGGATGTTTTCATGGTGGGCGCTGAGGGGGCTCGGTCACGTTTCGCGACCCCGCGAGTCAGTCAGATAAACATAGTTTATCTGTGACGTCGCCTTGCGAACCGCAGACTTGCAGTTCCACCCCCCAACCCCAGGTTGTCGGGATTTCGAGTACCTAAAGTGTGCACAAATTAAAAGTCCAACCATTGAAGGTTGGAATTTTAATTTGGTGGGCGCTGAGGGGCTCGAACCCCCGACCCCCTCGGTGTAAACGAGGTGCTCTAGCCAACTGAGCTAAGCGCCCATAACTTAGATATAATAACTCAAATCCCAATATAATGTCAAGCAGACAAAAGTCAATTCAACGTTTTAAAATATCAGATTTTTAGATTGCAATAAAATAGAGCCTATTTAAAAAATAAGCTCTATAGTTCATTAGAAATTGTTTTTATGATTTTAATAAAAAACCGTAAATGCTATCCAAATATTCTTGAGCTTTTTCATAACCCCAGGCATGGATATAAAAATAACCCTTCGTTACGGATTCATCTTTAAATAAAGAAAAAATATTTTCATGCAACACATCGAGACCGCTCCAATCAATATTTATCACTCGCTTTCGCCAGCCAATCTTTATTATTCCAAATTCGGTCTCAAAATTAAACCACGGTGCACAGATCTCGCATGTGCAATATTCATTTACGATACTCGTGAAACCGACTACTTTAAAGCCAGCCGCGTTAAATATCGCCTCAAACCTTTTCTGCATCTCGTCTTCTAAGTTCGCGTCATTGCAGGCTGAATGATAATATGAACTTTTCATGAATTTAGTCTCATCACCAAACTGTATAACGTAGCTATCATTAAGGCCATCTTCGTCACAAATCCAACCACTTGCATTTTTCACTATTTCAAGTTCCCATTCTCGAGTTCCATTAGGGAACTTTTGACTAAGGTCGATGTATCTGTCATTCCTAATAGCTACGCCAGAATACATATCATAGATTGCATCATCTCTTTGACTATACACGGTCTTGACATCTAACAAAGTCTTGCCAATAAATTCATTTAAAGGCACAACAATAACTTCACTTCTAATAACTGTGTCTCGACAATTATCAATAGTCCAAACCTCACCACAAGATGCACACTTTAATTTAGAAGTCGGCATATTACCACCATCATACGAAAAGGTATGAACTTGATTTTTAAAATTACCATCACTAATATAGTTCCAAAACTCAGCATTACTGAGAACACTAGGAATATTTAAGAAAAAATCTTCCGAAATTCTACCTTTTATTCTGGCACAGTTGCCACAAGAATCAAGATAATATGCACCAAGAACATAAAAATCATTCAGTGGCTCACCCCTCTGATAGCCAGCAATATATCTTTCACTTATTAGGCGATTCAAGCCATCCAATGCCTTAACAGCTTCCGATATACCTTTTTTGCTGTCATACCAAGGCCTCTCAGCCTCTTCGACAATAAACTTTGAATCTTTTGATGTTCCAATTACCATTTTTATTCCTCTTGACGAGACTATTATCATTACGATCCACCCCTTTATTTTTATTTATCATAAATGGCATATAGCCAATCATAAACAATTTAAACGAACTTATAAAATATAATTTTAAAAGATATCTTATACAATATGAATACTAACATAAAATATTTTTATATACAATTTTATTTTATAACAAGCTTTTGCGATTACTCGAATTTTTATAATAAAAGCGTACCTATCATCTTGTTGATGATATAATGTATTTGTGAGCGCGCGTGCTGTAATTGGTAGCCAGGCTAGCTTGAGGTGCTAGTGTCCTTTGGGACGTGGAAGTTCAAGTCTTCTCGCGCGCACCATATAAAAAAGACGATAATCTCGTCTTTTTTATATTTTATAACATTTGCACTTACGGCGTTTTGTAAACACCCTTAGTACCAACCGACCAATCCAAAATATCTGCATAGCGGTTAATTGGCGACACAAACACTACCGACCTATTGAAAGCTTTAACATTATAGCTACTGGCATACTGTGTCGTTGACTGATACAAACCAATCGCAGGTACATCCGCTGCCCACTGTTTAGTGAACGTTACGTATTTGGCATTTCTAAGTACCGGTTCGGCCCGCGCCCTAGCTGAGACTAATGCCGCGTCACTAATTACACTTGAATAATTAGAAAAATTGTAACCTTGTGGTGTAGCTTGTGATGAATGCCAATAAGCATAAACATCTGGGTCAGCGCCTATATTTAAACGGTACAACAAAACATCAAAACTACGCGGCTGCAAAACTGACTGTACTGCGTTTTGCGTTGAATCCGTTAAGTCAATTACCTGAGTGTCAACCGAAATGCCTAGAGCACGCCAATTACCGACTAGCAGTTCTAATACGCGCTCGAGCTCACTATCCTTGATAGTGACAACGGATAATTTAAGCGGCTTGCCATCTTTTTCGCGAACATTTTTGCCGTTCAGTTTCCAACCTTTGTCGTCCAAAATTTTTGCTGCCGCATTTTTATCATAAAGCGGCACTTTTGGTAAATCGCCAGTTATTTGACCATTCGTAAATGGCAAATCGAGTTTTACAGAGGCAGACGGCAACCTACTTAGTATCTGATTGGTGTCAGTTGATTGCTGAAGCGCACGCCGCAACTCAATATCCTTAAGTGTCTCGCTTTCTGTATTTAGCATCGCGTACACGCCGCTTTGAATTGATTCTGACGAAATATTATATTTTTTTGAATCAACATGCTCGACATCAACCGACGACAGATCGGCGGCGGCATTTACCTCGTTTAATGACAAGGCACGAACAATAGATTCGCTATCAGCGTAAACGTGTAATTGGAACCTAGCTAACTTCGCTTGGCCTGCATAATAATCATCGTTTCTGGCAAAGTAAATTATTTTACGACCCGATGCTGTATCTAAATCCTGCGAAAAACGTAGCTTAAAAGGACCGCTGCCAATTGGATTTTGACTAAAACTGTTTTCACGAACGCTACTTGGCGAAACTTTACCTAGTATATGCTCGGGCAATACTGGAAACGTCAAAGCGTGTTCAAAGGGTGCAAAAGTAGATTTCAGATCAAATTCTAACGTAGTATCGTTAATTACTTTTGCCGTAACATTGCCCCATCCATCAATAGTCGCCCGCGTATTTTGGTTTTTAATTAAATTGACCGTAAAAACAACGTCTTTGGCGGTTAATTTATAACCGTCATGCCATTTTGCGTCAGGGCGAATAGTAATGGTATAGATAGTTTTATTTGGATTAGTTTTAACATTCCTCACCAAATCATAACCTAAATGACCAGTACTGTCATACCTTAATAAGCTTGAAAACATTAAATTGCTCGCCGACTGCTCAGCACTAGTATCTGCAAAAATCGGATTAAGCGTTTTAACCGGACCAACAACCGCCTCGGCATAAGTACCGTCAGTTCGAGGTGCATCAGTGCGATAACTTTGTTGATACCACATCAATTGAAGGCCAGTTACAGCAATAAGTAGACCGATAGCAATAATCCAAAGCACAACGTGAGCCTGAACTTCTCTGACGTTAGCCCATCTTTTGATAATAAACTTGTGGGCATGTTTGACCGTTACATTTTCGACTTTTTTCATTCGCTTGGTTAAAGCTTTGCGATTGAAACTAATTTTTGGTAAACGACGCCATTTATCACGGTTATCGTCTGACATAAGTTGTTACCTATTTAAATGCGGGCAAAATCAGCCCTGTTAATATTGAAAGTACAAAAATCACAGCTAGAAAGACGGTTGCATCAAATAAACTTTTATCAATCCCTCGGCGAGTAGTATATAGTTCACCCGAGCTACCAAATCCAGCCCCAAGCGATGCGCCACGCTGCTGTAGTAATATTGTCAATATCATTAAAATAGCCGATACGATTGTTATGATTTGTAAAATTCCGTTAATATTCATATTTATTCCTTAATCTAACTATTATTTATCTGACTTTAACGCCACTGCCGCACTTACTATATAATTCACTAAACTTAGTATAATTCCTGTTAGAATTGAATTCAAGAAAGTCATTGAAATTCCAGGCGTAATTGCAAGCGAAATATACACCAGTAGCCCATTTACTATTAACATAAACAAACCAAGCGTTACTAAAATAGCCGGCATTGACAATATAACAATAAATGGCTTTAATATGCTATTCACAATTGAAAAAATCAATCCAGCAGACAAGAATCCAATAATCCCAACCGTAACGTCAATTTCTTTACCTGTTCCAAACAATCTAACCGCAATCCACAAACCAAGTGAATTCATCAGCCAACGGACTATAAAAACAGAAAATTGCTTTTTCATATATCTAAACTAATTATATCATAGCTCGGTTGACAGTGCGGCACTTAGGTTGGTGTGTCCGCTATCGGTGACTAGGACATCATCTTCGATTCTGACACCGATGCCTTCTTCTGGGATATAAATTCCCGGCTCGACCGTCAATACCATACCCGGCAATAATTCGTTTAGCCGGCCGAGTGAATCATGAATATCAACGCCTAAACCATGACTAATTGCATGAGGAAAGTACTTTCTAAAATCACTATTCGAGTTTAATAAATTGATTTTATTCAAAGCATATTTCATTATTTCATCAGACTGACGCTGATATTCCAAGATTGGCAACCCAGGATGGATAATGTCCATAATTCGTTGACGAGCTTCGTTCACGACACCGTGAACCTCTATTTGCCTTGTGGTAGGCTGTGAAATCTTGTAAGTGCGAGAAATATCAGAAGCATAACCACCTAACCTAGCACAGATATCAAGTAATAATAGATCGCGCTTTTTAAATTTAGCGTCATTATCATTATAGTGAAGAGTGCAAGCATTTAGACCGCTAGCCACAATCGGATCACAGGCATGACCCACTGAACCATTTTTACGAAAATAATATGAAAATTCAGCCTCAACCTCATATTCATACGAAAGAGATGGTAACTTTACTTTAACATCTTCAAAAGCTCCAACTGTCAGTTTTATAGCTTTTTTTATGGCAGTAACTTCTTCGATATGTTTAATCGCTCGTAGTTTAGATAGCTCTAATCGACAATCTTGAACTTCGCTAAAAAGACGCTCAAGGTTTTTGCGTAAGTTCTTCTGAGACGGGTTCAGACAAAAATCAAGGTATTTTGCATCAGGTTGGTTACCAAGCGTATAAACAAACCCATGGTTTCGTGACAAATTTTTAAGCAAATCCATCGCCTCATTATTTGAAATAATATTATCAATACCACTAGTTTTTATAGCAACATCATCCGATAAGCTACCGTCGAAAATTTGATGCGATTGACTGATTACTGGCCTAACTAACCAACTTTTATTTTTAGAGCCGTCAATAATTAACCACCAATCAGGTTCATTTATTCCCGTTAAATACCAAAAATTAGCCTCTTGAGTAAATTTTGCAGCCAAATCATTACTTGATTGCATTGCACTATATGCAGACAGCACAATCACACCACCCTTGGTGGAGGTAATAATATTTTGACGATTTAATAAATGAAAACTACTGCTTATCACACATTAAATTGTATCACTAAATTAACTAATAGATTACTCTTGGATCGGAGCTGTAACGCGAAAGCCGGAACGACTATCGGTTTGAGTGTCGTCATAATCGAGTCCGAGTGCAAATATTCCAGTACCCGAACCCCATTGATAATCACCGCCTCGACCAATACTATGCTTAGCCGTCTCGCCCGAGCTACAATATACATCGCCAATGCCATTAGCTCCAGTCCAACTATCAGCACCGACAATGCCAGTGCTAATTGGCATTATCGGCACCTCTGGCTTATCAATATTTACATTCAAATTTACGTATTCACTAAACACGTAGCCGCCAACGTCCATACACGGTTGCCCACCCGTAACGGTTCCGCTGGTTGTCTCGAATACATTACCAGCTAAATCCCAAATTACTTCACCGTTCGAAAGGTTAAGTGTACGCCGCTGCGAATCACCCAGCATATAATCAGTACCCCCCAAAATGTCGATAACTGTCGTGATACTTGTGTCGCCAGAAAAATTGTTTGTATTATTATATCCATCATTAACATTCGTGACCTGTTGACGACCAACAGGTGAATTATCATTATGGCCACTAAAGACATATCCAATGCCAACAATGCCGCTACTCCAGTTGGTGCCAATATTTAATACGTTTTGAGATATAGTCATCCATTCAGCCTCGGAAATAAGATGGCAGTCAGTACAACCAACCACACTAGGCGAATAAGACAACGCTTGTGACTGAGATACATTCACCCATGGCGTACCAGAAGCCCGCGATACCGGCACATTTCCGCCAGCATTCTTTGCCTCATACTTCATAACACAAAAATCACTAGTCTTGTAAGTCGAGCTGCCAGGTACCACAATAAAACCGCTTGGACACAATGTTCTTGTTGCGCACGTACCAGATTTTGCACCCTTTGACTTAAGGTATACATCAATAAAATAATGAATAGTATCATCGCGAGAACTAGTCGCGTCTATACAAAAACTTTTGCCATCAGTCGAGCCACCGCCGCTTAAAGTGACTTCGCTACTTGACCTTACGGTGTTTGGTATTGCTTCTGGATAACTATTATTAAAAGTTCGGGCATTATCCATAGCGCTAGCAGCCGTGCTTAAATCACTTTTTAGTTGAGCCTCGACTGATTTAGCCTCCCAATTACTATACGCGACAAAAGTGATTCCAGATAATATCATTATAATTACAATCACGACAATAACCTCAACCAAGGTAAAACCTTTTTTTGACGCGCCATCTAGTTTCGTAATTATATTTTTACGCATATGCTTATGGTTATTATAGCCCTTGCATGTAATTAAAAACAAGCTTTGCTTTGGCTTTTCCGACCACCTTAGCTATTTCTGTTTCCGAAACAGATTTTAACCCACGAACGCTCCCAAATTTTTTTATTAAATTTGACCGAGTTTTAGGTCCGATTCCTGGTATTTCATCTAACGCACTAGAGGTTTGCTTGGCGCGCTTTAGTACCGTATGATAGCTAACTGCAAATCGATGCGATTCATCACGAATGCGTTGTAGCAGTTTTATGATATGGGATGAATTTGGCAGATTGATTGTTATAAAATCTTGACTCGTTTCAATATTACCGTTCAATTCTTTTAATTTGACTTCGTTAATTCCAAGAGTTTGATGCTTTACTATTATTTGTTCATCGCGTTTTGCTAAACCTATAAAAGGAATCTTTTGTTTGCTCAGCGCGTCTCTAGCCTTCAAAGCTGCGTCAAGTTGGCCTTTACCGCCATCAATCAATATTAAATTTGGCTGCCCCCAACTTTTTAAATTATTTTCACTCAACCGTCTAGTAATAGTCTCATTCATATTAAAAAAGTCGTCATTATGTTCGATCTTTGTTTTAAATTTTCGATATTCACCCCTATCACTAGCACCATTTCTAAAAACCACCATACTTGCAACCACATTAGTGCCGCCCATGTGCGAAATATCATAACCTTCAATCCTGACTGGAATCGCCGATAGATTTAATAGATCAGTCAAATCCCTAAGTGCTAAATCTTTGCTTATGTCCAAAAACTCTTTGTCGCCAAACATAATTCGCTGTTGCAGTTCGCCTAAGTTACGAATCTTGTTACGAAGCATTGCGGCTTTTTCAAAATCGTACACGCTAGCCGCATTCTTCATTTCAATTTCAAGCTCTTTTGTGATGCTCTTACGATTGCCTTTTATATAACTAAATAACTTGCGTAAATTTGCCTTATACTCATTACTTGTCATATTGATAGGATTTAAGCCCAGGTGTGAATCCAAATCCGGTTTAGACTTTTCCTTTGGTGTTTTCAGATAATACGGAAAAACTTTTCGCAAATGCCTCAATGCCTTTTTAACTGCAAATCCGTTATAATATGGGCCAAAATATTCCGCACCATCATCAATTGGATTACGGGTAAAACTGACAAACGGCCATTCATTTTTCATATCAATTCGCACAAAAATCAAAGATTTATCGTCGCGTAATAATATATTAAAGCGCGGCATGTAACGCTTTATCATTTCAGCCTCTAAAAACAAGGCGTCAATTTCACTTTCAGTTTCAATCCAGTCGGTGTCATCAATCTCAGCCACAAGGGCCTTGGTCTTAATATCCATATCGCGTTGATTTTGAAAATATTGTTTTACGCGATTTTTTAAAACTGCAGCTTTACCAACGTAAATAATCTCACCGGCTTTATCTTTGTGAAAATAAACACCAGGACTTCGTGGTAGATTTTTTAATTTATCGCTTTGCATTTAAATCTATTATATAGTATAATGCATCTAACTATGATTCGAAATTAACAGAATCCTCTGCTTTACTAATGTGATCCACGAAATCATCACCGCTGGTCTAAACAATTTATAAAAAACAAGGAGACCTATGTCAAAAGAGCATTCATCAAAACGCGTGGTCAAATTCCTATTCGGACTTTGGCGTGTATCACCTGTATTATGCCTAATAATGGCACTTTCGCAGGTTGTATTTACCATCCTAAGCACCGTGATTGCGCCAGTATTTGTTTCACAATTACTAACAAATATCGCAAACGGTACAGCTAGCCTAAATAATAGTATCGGCCTACTAATCGGCTATGCAACAATGTTGATTTTAGGAAATGTAATCGCCTTTAGGATTACTATCGCTATGGCGTTTGTGGCCGAGACAAAAATGCAATCAACTATTGCGAATCGAGTTTTTACACATTTAAATAACAAAAGTCTCGGTTTTCATGCAAATAAAATGAGTGGTGGCATCGTTTCGGACAACAACAAACTTAGTGGCTCGATTGAACGATTTTGGGATACAATGATTTTTACAGCCGTGCCAATCATAACCACCCTAGTAGCTGTTTGTATTACACTTAGCTTTATGTTTTGGCAATATGCAGCAGTACTGACAGTGTTGTCTATAATTATTATGGCTATAATCGTTAAATCACAAACTAATACTGCAAAAATCAGTCGACAAGTAGCAGAAAAATCTAGCGCTATGACCGCTTTTTTTGCCGATTCAATTAGCAATATTGCAACAGTTAAAGCTTTTGCTAAAAGTAAAAATGAGCTAAATAAATACCAGTCACTTATAGAGGATTGGCGCAAGAGTAACATGATAGAAATGAAAAAAGTCCTAATCATTACTGGCTCGTTTAGTCTTATGATGACAACCATGAATGTTAGCGCCTTTATTGCGGCAGTGTTGGCAGTTGAATACCACGTTCTAAATATTGGTGCAATATATCTAATTATCAGCTATACAATGAGCGTCGTAACCGTATTGTGGTCAGTATCTAATGCTACCAGAAACTACATACGTATCATTGGTGACGCTGGCCCAATGATTAGTATTTTGGACGAAGAAATCGAATTAACCGACCCGGTCAACCCAAAACCACTTAACCTTGATAGGTGTGAAATTAAGTTCGATAACGTTTGCTTTACCCACAAAGACAATAATGATGCTTTGTTTAATAAATTCTCACTTACTATCAAGCCGGGCGAACAAGTTGGCTTAGTTGGTCGATCTGGATCAGGAAAAACAAGCTTGACGCGATTATTACTAAGATTTAGCGATTTGGAATGTGGAAAAATTTTAATTGACGGTCAAGATATTGCCGAGGTCACTCAGGATGATCTACACTCTGCTATCGGCTATGTCTCGCAAGAACCAATGCTATTTCATCGTAGTTTGCGCGATAATATCACATATAGCCGACCAGATGCGACTGACGATGAGATTAAAGAAGCAGCCAAAAAAGCAAATGCGCTTGATTTCATAAATTCGCTACCAAAAGGCTTTGAAACAACCGTTGGTGAACGCGGAGTAAAACTTAGTGGCGGACAACGTCAACGCGTCGCAATCGCAAGGGCAATATTAAAAGACGCACCAATATTAGTGTTAGACGAAGCCACATCGGCCCTTGACAGTGAAAACGAAATGCTAATTCAGGACGCTCTTGGCAAGCTTATGAAAGGCCGTACCAGTATTGTCATTGCTCACCGATTATCAACAATTGCCAAACTCGACCGCATCGTCGTAATGGATGATGGTAAAATCGTCGAACAAGGTACTCACAAAGAATTGCTTGATAAAAATGGCCCATACGCAAAATTATGGACACATCAATCCGGTGGTTTTATTGAAGAATAATAAGTAAGTAGTACTACAATTTAATTTAAAAGGAGTATTAGTGGAAACTAACAAGAACACGCTCAGATTATATTGGCAGCAAATTAAAAAATATAAGATCAGTTTTTTTATCGCGCTATTTACGATCCCCTTTTCAGTCTTATTTATCAATACACTTTTACCATACTTTCTTAGCTTATCTATTGGCGGCTTGACTGATAAATACCAACCAGCTATTTGGAATAATTTATGGATTGCAATCGCCATAGGTGCGATTGGTGCAATTTTAAATTATATCGGTTTTCAAGCGCTAACAATTCACGAGGCTAAAAACAGAGCTAGTTTAAGTGATGATACTTTTAGTGAACTGTTAAATAAAGATGTCGGCTTTTTTGTAAATGAAAAAGTTGGCGCTCTAACTAGTCGATTTATTGATTTTTGCAGAAGCGAAGTTACGCTGCAAGATTTACTAATAATGAAAACGCTTGGTTTCATATTATCAATAGCTATCGGATTGATAATTGTCGCAATGCAGTCATGGATATTAGCCGTCGTGATGACACTATTAATGGCTTGTATGATAATCGAGGTTAAGTGGAGTATTAAAAAACGAGCCGGACCCAGACATAAGCGCAAAGCACTTAACGGTGAAATAAATGGCCTAATCGCTGACGCCTTTACTAATAATCTAATAGTAAAGACTTTTGCCAATGAAAATCGTGAAATTAAAATTTTATCAAAAAAGAATAAAGACTTTAAAGAATTGTTCATAAAAGATATTGGCTTTCTTGCCACCGAAGGTTCTATTAGAAACACACTAATGGTCGTAATTCAGATTATATCAATAATAATCTGTGCGTATATGGTTTTTAATGGAAAAATGGAAATAGCCATGGCAATATTTGTATTAACCTACCTGCAAAGAGTTGCCGCACAAATATTCGAGCTTGGCAGTATGTTAAACGGCTACGACCAAGCACTCCTTGAAGCGGCACCAATGAGCGAAATGTTAATAAAAGAAAATTTAATTACAGACAAAGAAGATGCGATCAACTTAAAGAAAATCAATCCAAAAATTGACTTAAAAGATATCGAATACAAGTATAGCGATTCAAGCGCAAATGTTATTAAAAAAATAAATCTGTCAATCACCGCTGGTGAAAAAATCGGTATCGTTGGACATTCTGGCGCAGGTAAAACAACTATAACCCATCTATTACTACGCTTTGCTGATGTAACAGGTGGTCAAATACTAATCGACGGTCATGATATTCGTAATATCACCCAAAAGAGCTTGCGAAAACTAATCGCCTACGTCCCTCAAGAACCAATGCTATTTCATCGTAGCTTGCGCGAAAATATTTCTTACGGAAACTTAAAAGCAAACGACGAACAGATTTGGACAGCAATTAAACAAGCTAATGCCTATGAATTTATCAAAGATTTACCTAATGGAATTGAAACGACCGTTGGTGAACGTGGTGTTAAATTAAGCGGCGGACAGCGTCAGCGAATTGCAATTGCCCGGGCAATATTAAAAGATGCACCCATATTAGTTCTCGACGAAGCCACCTCAGCCCTTGATAGTGAAAGCGAAAAGCTAATTCAAGATTCATTGAACAAACTAATGAAAGGCCGCACTAGTATCGTTATTGCACATCGTTTATCAACAATTGCCAAGCTTGATCGAATTATAGTTATTAGTGGCGGCAAAATAGTCGAAAATGGCGCGCATAACGAGCTATTAAAAACAAACGGCATCTATGCAAAACTCTGGAATCGTCAGTCGGGCGGATTTATTGAAGAATAAACCTTCATTCTTACATGCACAAATATTCGCTAGCTAATAACTTATTATTTATATTTCTGAAACATCTGCAGCCAGCGTCATACAAGGCGCCGGGGCCCTTGAATGACCCAGCGCGAAGCCGTTTTAGGGATATAAAATAATGAGATAATTAGACTCGACTCAAAATTAAAATTCTATTTACTTGCTTCGGATTCTGTAGCACCTTCAGTAGCTACTTCAACATCTTCAACCGCAGCATCTTCATCACCACCAGCCGAATCATTTGCCGCCTGAAGAGCACTTGGTTCGTAAACACTAGCAATCGCTAGCTCCATATCTTGATCAACATCAGCGAATTCGACACCCTTAGGTAATTTAATATCGGCTACCGTTAATTTATCATCGTCAGTCGCCAAGTTAATAATTGAAAGTTCGATTGATTCTGGCAAGTCGGCTGGCTTTGCCTTAACCTCAATTTGCTCGATAGCTTGTAAAACAACCAATCCGGCTTTTTCGGCAATGCTATCACCCTCACCTATCAATACGATAGGAACCTCGGCGGTAATAACGTCACTCTGTTTAATAGTATGAAACGCCAAGTGCCGTATCGAATGTTTAATTGGATCGACATCAATAGTTTTGATGATCGCTAGCTTCTTTTTACCACCGATCACAATATTGATTGGCGTGTGTTTGCCGGCTGCTTTTGCGAGCTTAGTAGTTTCAACGATTGGTGACTGTGTCATAATTGGGACCGATTGCCCACCGTACACAATACTCGGTATGAGATTCTCTTTCCTCAGTTGGGCAACTTTTTTGCCATCAACGTCTCGTTCTTGCAATTCCAATAAAAGATCGTTCATATTTATCCCCCAGTCATTTAATAATAACTTACTACTATTATACCACTTGGCGCTCGAGGTACGAACTCATAGTGCTTATGTGATAGAATATAATAATGATACCTGGATTTGATTTTATTACTTTTGCCCAAACTGCTGGACCAATTGCAGCCCTACTAATTGTTGCCGCGATTATTTTTGCCGAAAGCGGCTTGCTTATTGGCTTCTTTTTACCTGGCGACAGTTTATTATTTACACTAGGCTTTCTAATTCAAGGTACGAGCAATTTTAAATTAGACCTCAATATCTACCTTGCCGTAACCGTACTATTTATCGCAGCCGTTATTGGCGATAACGTTGGTTATACTTTTGGTAAAAAAATTGGCCCGAGGCTATTCAAAAAACCAGACTCGTTATTATTTAAACAAGAAAACGTCAAGCGCGCTCAAACATTCTATGATCAATACGGCGGTAAAACAATCATATTGGCTCGATTTATCCCAATTGTACGAACTTTTGTGCCGCTAATCGCTGGTATTGCAAAAATGGAACACAAAATATTTTTTATGTATAATATGATTGGTGGATTTTTATGGACAGTTGGCATCGTTTCACTGGGTTATTTCCTGGGCGCAGCTCTTGGTAAAATGGGGGTCGATGTCGACACTATCCTTTTGCCGATTATCGCAGTAATATTGATTGTTTCTATTGCGCCCGCACTTTATCACTTATTAAAAGACAAAAATCAGAGGCAAGCTATTTGGTCCGCAACAAAACTTGAGTTCCAAAAAATTACTAAAAAAATAAATAGGCGAATCACAAATCAATGACACTCGAAATCATTAAACGATCAAAACCCAAAATACCCTGGTCGACAAAAGCTTGCATAATATTTTCAATCTTTTGTTTACTAATTGGTTCTGCGATATTTATAGTTGCATATATCAGCATGTCCAAGAATATATTGCTCGATCAATACAATCAACCTCTATTAAGCTGGTTAGTAGAGCATCGAAAAACTCAAATAACATACGCATTATCTATAGTTACGACTTTTGCGGGTTCGTTTTACCTCAGTAGCCTAGTCGGTGCAATTGCTATTATTTGGGCTTTGATTAAACGTGAAATATGGCGACCCGCTTTGCTAGTTGGTGCGATTAGTATTTGTCCAATAATTTCATCTGTTACGAAAACTATCGTTCAAAATACACGGCCAGACCAACTAAATATGATCCAGCCATTTGAATTGGATTACTCATTCCCTTCTGGACATACACTCGGAATCATTGTATTGCTATTAGTTCTTGGATATTTAATAATTTCTCGCCACACGAGCGATTTCAGAATAACCGTATGGCTCATTATAACCGTAGCTTTAACAGCGCTCATAGCATTTAGCCGTCTATACCTTGGCTATCATTGGCTAACGGACGTCGTCGCCTCGATTGGCCTTGGCTTTATTATCTTGTCACTAGCTATTGTCGCCGATAGATTCTTTATACATATATTTAAAAACTAAAGCATAGTTTTTAAATATCGACCAGTAAATGAACTTTCAACCTTAGCAATATCTTCTGGCGTTCCCTTGGCAATTACCATACCGCCACCATATCCACCCTCAGGCCCCATGTCAATAACATAGTCAGCTGTTTTTATAACATCCAAATTATGTTCGATTATCACCATACTATTGCCACCTTCAACAAGTTTTTGTAAGATTGCCAGTAGTCTTTTGACGTCAGCACTATGCAGTCCAGTTGTAGGCTCGTCTAAGATATAAAGAGTCTTACCGGTTGCACGGCGCGAAAGTTCACTGGCAAGCTTTATACGCTGCGCCTCGCCGCCACTGAAAGTCGTAGCTGGCTGACCGAGTCTAATATATCCAAGGCCGACCTCAACCAACGTATCTAATTTTCTAGAAATCGCTGGCACGTTTTCGAAAAACTTCGCAGCCTGCTCAACTGTCATATCCAACACATCGCTGATTGTCGAGCCTTTGTATTTAATCTCTAGCGCCTCGCGATTATATCGCTTGCCTTTACAAATATCACAAGTTACATAAACGTCAGGCAAAAAGTGCATTTCAATTTTAATAACACCATCGCCTGAACAATTTTCGCAGCGACCGCCTTTTACGTTAA
This sequence comes from Candidatus Saccharibacteria bacterium HGW-Saccharibacteria-1, assembly GCA_002839415.1. Taxonomy (GTDB): domain Bacteria; phylum Patescibacteriota; class Saccharimonadia; order Saccharimonadales; family Saccharimonadaceae; genus UBA1547. Next base: position 28,778 of record PGXZ01000006.1, read on the forward strand.
AGCTAAATCGTCCGGATTTATAACCGCGAATATTTGACTCGGGTGTTGAGGCAAACAAATCTCGTATCTGAGTGAATACGCCCGTGTAAGTCGCCGGATTAGAGCGAGGCGTACGACCAATAGCTGATTGGTCGATAACAATTACTTTATCAAGTAAATTTATTCCCTCGATATTTTCATGAGAACCAGGCACAACATGAGAGCGATGCAACCGTGCAGATAATTCTTTGGCCAAGATATCATTAACAAGAGTTGACTTACCACTACCACTAACACCACTGACTACCGTCATTACACCCAAGGGAAATTCAACATCAATATTTTTCAAGTTATTTTCTTTGGCGCCACGAATAATCAATTTGCGATCTTTTTGAACCGGTCGACGTTTTTTAGGAACGGCAATTTTTTCAACACCACTTAAATATCGGCCCGTAATGCTATCCTTGTTTTTTGCAACTTCATCTGGTGTACCCGAGGCTACTACGTTTCCACCTGCAATGCCTGCTCCAGGACCGATATCAAGCAAATAATCAGCCTGTCGAATTGTATCTTCGTCGTGTTCAACCACAATTACTGTATTGCCCAAATCACGAAGATGTTTTAATGTACCAATCAATCTGTCGTTGTCGCGTTGATGAAGTCCGATCGAAGGCTCGTCCAATACATACAAAACACCTTGCAGGCCCGAACCAATCTGTGTCGCCAAGCGGATACGTTGAGCTTCACCGCCAGATAAAGTATTAGCTGCGCGTGACAACTCTAAATAATTAAGGCCAACATTACTCATAAAACCAAGTCGATCAATAATCTCTTTCATAATTTGCTGTGCAATAAACTGTTCTCTGTCGTCAAGCTTGAGACTGTTTTTAAACAAATCCAGCGCGTCATCAACCCCAAGATTACACATATCCATAATGTTCAGGCCATGCACGGTAATTGCCAAAACCACCGGCTTTAGACGCTCACCCTTACAGGTGTAACATTTACGTTCGCGCATAAATCGCTCGATGTCTTTGCGCATAAATTCACTGTCAGTTTCCTTGTGGCGACGTTCAAGGTTTGGGATCACCCCCTCGTAAGTCGAGTCGTACGTTCGACCACTGCCCAGTTCAACTGTATATTTCTGCGCACCAGTACCATACAACACCTTGTCCAAATCTTCTTTTGACAAATCTTGAACAGGTACGGTTAAACTAAAATTGTGCGCCCGAGCAACCTCAGCCAACTTTTTCATATACCAAGCATCGCTATTGACGCGGTTGTACGGCCTAATTGCACCCTCAGAAATCGTCAAATTAGGATTAAACACTAAATCGGGGTCGACTTCCAGACGGTTACCTAGGCCAGTACATACAGGACAGGCACCTTGCGGAGCATTGAAGCTAAACAGACGAGGTTCAAGTTCGGGTATATCTTCATTCGGGTGATCTAGACATGCATATCGCTGGCTATATGCGGTTACAATATCAGTTTCCGAATCCAACACTTCAATAATGCCACCAGCAATCTCAAGCGCTTGCTCGACCGACTGTGTTACACGACCCAGCATCTCAGACGACAGCGCAATTCGATCGACTACGATTTCGATGTCATGTTTGTATTTTTTATCAAGTTCAGGAAATTCATCTAGCGCATAAACAACACTATCTACTCTAGCCCTGGCAAAACCTAATCGGCTATATTGCTCGGAGATATGAGCAAACTCACCTTTTTTAGATTTTACAATTGGCGCAAGTATCATCAGTTTCGAGCCTGCGGGCAATTTCATAATTTCATCAATAATAGTTTCAGACGTTCGACGCGCAACAGCTTTATTACAAACTGGACAGTGTGGCACACCAATTCTGGCAAATAATAAACGTAAATAATCATAGATTTCTGTAACCGTTGCCACTGTACTTCGTGGATTGCGGCTAGTTGATTTTTGATCAATACTAATCGCCGGGCTAAGGCCCTCAATATAATCAACATCGGGCTTTTCCATCAAACCCAAGAATTGACGAGCATAACTAGATAAACTTTCGACGTAACGTCGCTGCCCCTCAGCGTAAATAGTATCAAAGGCAAGTGATGATTTACCCGAGCCGGACAACCCTGTAATAACCACTAGTTTATCTCGTGGTATCTCGACACTAATGTCTTTTAGGTTGTGCTCGCGCGCGCCAACAACTTTAATTACCTCTGTCATAACCCGATTATTATACGCTATTTTGATGAAATATTCAAGTGTACCGATAACACGATTAGGTTAAGCTCCGTATATGCAAGTATCAACAATATTTAACACACCAGGAAGAACTAAAACTAATATAAAGTATAAAAATGCAAGGACTATAGCTAGTCCGATAACAAACATTTGCGTCTTTTTACTAATGATTCCTTTTTTATCATTTTTTTGTAAATATATAAACTCATAAGAATAAAGGTGCCTATAAAAATCACTATAAAAAAATAAAAAGGCCAGTCAAAAGCTACAAAACCACTCATACAACCAGTTGGACGGTTAATTATCGGATCGCTTGGAATCATTATCGCTGAATTTAATATATTAAGATTGGTCACACTATTATCATAAATTACACCACCTATATACACAAGATAAATTACTATTCTAGCTCAGCCGGCACAATACTTTCCACCCACAATTGCAACTCCTTCAATACAAACAACTTGTTTTCGTCTGTAATAGTTGCTGATAGTTTTTGAAGTGATTTTACAAATTCCGGCAAGCTAGCTGCAATTTTATCAGCGCGCCACTTTTCCCACGCGGCCACCTCATCCTCGGCTAAGCTTTTAGGGAAGTTACGAGCCTTGTAGTGCAACAATAGCGAATCTAATCGCTCATCGGTAAAGTTAGGGTGAAAATCAGCTAATTCCCGCTCACTAGCATTACGAACCGATTCGACGCGAATTTTGTCACCACTTGGCAAAAAACCGTCATATAATTGAGCCTCAGAATCTGGTGATTTTTTAAATTCTTCACGGTTTTCAAATAGCGACCTAATATTTTCAGCAAAAACAGGGTTTTGCAGTAGTATATTTTTATGTTTTATAATCGTTGCCTCGTCTAGGCTAATTTTAGACCAGCCATTACTTTGCGACAAAACACCCAGAGGCGCCACAGCTGGTGCGCGATTGTATTGTAGCTCCTTGACTGGCAATTTAACAAAACCATCTGCCTGGCGCTCTTCCCAGGTTGCATAAAATTTCTTGGCCAAATCTTTTGGATTTAATTTAATAAAGTCAGTCGGGTTATAACGCAAATCATAAACGACCACATTGCCGTTTTTGCCAGATGTCAGCGGAAAAGAAACCGTTGCCTTGTTATAAACCGAATCATATCGGCCACTTACATATACAAATGGTTGCTTAAATTCAAGGTTTACTAATTTCTTAACCTCATTTTTATCGCGCATTTTTAATAGATACTCATATAGCTGTGGCTGCTTTTCACGAATCAATTGCGTCACAGCAATCAAGGCTTCGACGTCACTCAGGGCATCGTGCGCCTTGAAGTGGTCGATCCTGTTCAATTTACTAATTAGCTCTAAACGATTAGTCGCAACACCCTTTTCGTCAACTGGCCATTCAATACCCTCAGGTCGCAGCGCCCGCGTCATACGAATCACATCTAACAAATCCCAGCGAGAACAGCCATCTTTCCAACTCCACTCATATGGATCATAGAAATTTCGCCAAAATAGGTGGCGCACAAACTCGTCATCAAATCGAATACTATTAAAACCAACCGCAATCGTATCAGGCGTAAAAACCTCATTGGATAAAATTTTAGCAAATTCTGCTTCGGTATACCCATCCGCCAAAGTCTGCTGCGGCGTAATTCCAGTAACCATCAAGGCTTCGGGGCTTGGCAGCACGTCGTCATTCAACCTGACTAAGATATTATAAGGTTCGCCAATTTGTTTTAAGTTCATATCAGTTCGGATGCCTGCAAATTGCATAATTCGCGATTCACGCGCATTCAGCCCACTGGTTTCTAGGTCGTAAAAAAAGAAAGTTTTTGACATTGAGTCTATTATATCCCGATTCGAGATTTATAACAAAATAGTATCCTATTCCTGAATAACCCAACCAAAATAAGTCGTCTTATCCGGCTGAATCTCAATATAACCATCTGGTTTAAATTGCTCATCAGAAAAAATCGCCTCAAATGTATATAAAATCTTTTCAGATCTAAGTCCGGGGTAGCTAATCGAATCTCCGTAATACCGACCCGTTTTTACATAAGTCAAAATAATATCACCAACGACACCCAACTCTTCCCTAATCCCCCGAAGCATAGCTTGCTCGGGTATTTCGTCTGGACGCATTTTTTCAAATACAGCTCGACTTTTAGAATCTCTACGTCTTTCACGGCCATCACTAAAAACTTGCCTTTCTTCGGCTAGTCGATATAGCTTTCCACTGTTTTGATCATTATAATAAATTGACGAACGAACAACTTCGGTCTTTTTTAACAATTTACCACTTTCACTAATAACCAATATCGCTTCATTATCATGAAGTTCACTCAGCAAATGATCAGCAGTTTTAGCACAGCCCTTACCCCAACAAGTAACATCAATATTATAACTTTCAAGTAACTCTTTTAGACAATAAACATCTTTGGATTCTAGTTTTTTCATTGTCAAAATAGTTTACTCGCTTATCTATTGCTCCAAAAACGTAAATTCTGCGTCACCAATTTTTATAATACTATCGCCTTCAGCGCCTCGTCGTCGAAGTTCATGTGCAATGCCAAGCTTTTTCATAATATCACGCAAGCGATTTGCGCCTTCATAATTTGAGAAGTTAGTTCGTCGAGCAAATTTCTCAATTTTTTCGCCCGTTACGACAAAGTAGATCAAACCATCTTCGCTTTCGACTCGATCAACTGACCAAGCTTCGGCAATTTTAGCCTTATCAAGGGTGATGGTTTCAATCTCTTCTTCGTCATCATTGAACATATCGACTAATTTTCGCGACTCAACGACTTTAGTCTGCAATGCTCGCAGAACTTCGGTCAAGCCTTTGTGCGCACTTGATGAAATTGCAAAAACCGGCACATTTCCAGCAACTTCCTTGACGACGTCAACTTGCATCTGAATGATATCATCATCCAAACCATCAATCTTAGTCAATGCCACAATTTCCGCGCGATCAGTTAAATCAAGATTATAACTAGCCAGCTCATCACGAATGGTTTTATAAGCTCCAGCAATGTCATCAGTATAGGCGTCAATCATGTGTAGTAATACAGCCGTGCGCTCAATGTGTCGCAAAAAGGCATCACCAAGACCCTTACCCTCGCTCGCGCCTTCAATCAAGCCTGGAATATCAGCAATCAATAAACTGGAATTGTCAATATCAGCAACGCCCAAGTTTGGAGTTAAAGTCGTAAATGCATAATCTGCAATCTCTGGTCGTGCATTGCTGACAACCGACAAGAATGTTGATTTACCGGCGTTAGGAAACCCAACCAGTCCTACGTCAGCTAATAGTTTTAATTCAAGTTCAGCCTCAAAAATATCGCCCATTTCGCCTTTTTCAGAAATTCGGGGCGTCTGACGAACCGAGCTTTTAAAGTGGGCATTGCCAAAACCACCATCACCGCCCTTTGCAATCACAACTTTTTGACCGTCTTCGGTTAAGTCAGCGATAATCTCACCATTCTTACGAACAGTTGTTCCCATTGGGACTTTAACAATCAAAGGCACACCAGCCGCACCGTGTCGGTCGCGTTTCGAACCGTCTTCACCGTTTTTGGCTTTAAGTTCAGGCTTAAACCTAAAATCGATTAGCGTATTAAGGTTTTCGGTCGCCATGAAAACAACATCGCCACCCTTACCACCAGCGCCACCATCTGGGCCACCTTTTTCAACATAAAGTTCGCGCCTAAAACTAACGGCGCCATCGCCGCCCTTTCCTGCACTAATAAAAACTTTGGCGGTATCGACAAACATATTAAGTTAATTATAACATAATCGCCCCTGAATTGACAGAGGCGATTATTTATTTCTTTATTTTATCCTAATGAATGTATAGATATTGTCCAGCATTGCCAGCAGAAACGATTCGGCCTGATACGATATTATAGCCACCACCAGATACATAAGCGTTCATTTCGCTAATACTTACATCACCGTTAGCCAAGATTGACTCAACGATTGCTACGTGGCCATAACCGCCACCGTTTTGCATAACCGCACCAACTGACGGAGTATTATTAACTACCAAGCCATCTTTTTGAGCATTGTAAGCCCACGAACTGGCGTTACCCCAGTTGCCACCAACAGGCAATCCCAATGCAATACGTCGATTATAAGCATATAATGTACAGTTACCGTGAGCGTAAGGACCATCAGGTGTGCCGACAGCAATCCTCCAGGTGTTGCCGCCAAAACCAGCTCCACTTCCAGCATAATAACTGATTGCAGTTGTTGTTACTGCGGGCGCAGGCGCAACATAACCTGGTCGCTCATTCTCTGGCAAGTTGCCACTTGGCAAAATAATACTCGTGTTTGGCACTAATCCACTAACATCAAGGTCGTTATACAAGGTTAATCGAGTCTTATCGACGCCATATTTCGTGGCAATCGAATCAATAGTGTCAGAAGGCTTAACGTCATAAATGATGCCGTCTACTGGTAAAATCTTGAGAACCTTGCCGTCTTCGATAGCGTCAGACGTAAGATTATTAGCCCACTTAATAGTCTGGGCAGACACACCATATTTCGTAGCTAATGCTTCGACAGTATCACCAGCCTTTGCAGTGTAGCTTGTTACTGTACGATTAGTCGTATTGGTTTCAATAATCTGAGGTTTTGTTGTAGTCGTATTAGTTGATTGAGCAAAATCACTCTTGGTCTGAGCTGACACGGCCAGATTAGCAACTGATGTTGCAATTGGCAGATTAGATGATTGTGCGACGCCAGCAGCAACACCGGTTGCAACGACATCATCAACGGAAGTTTGATCAGTTTTTACCGTACTATCTGCACTAACAGTATTAGCCACAGTAGTAGTGTTCTTGGGTTCGTGATAACCAATTGAAACCATCATAACCACAACAGCAAATGCGCTTATATATATAGCGACGACTGACGGTTTAATTTTAGATGTTGACTTACGCCGGCCTTGGGCTGACGCTTGTGCTAGCTGGTTAACAGCAGCAGTTGATCCTTGAGCTAGGCTCGTTTTGATCTGATTACGAATAATCGTTCTCCTGCCGCTTGTATTACTACAAGGGCGCTACCTTACTCTGTCTTACTTCTATTACTAGAAAGGGGCGTATTTCGACCGTTGTATTAGTTAATATTAGTTCAAAAATCTTTTTTATTTGCCCGTGCGACATTTATTGGTAGGCTCATTTATACTTCGTACTCCCCACTCGCAGGTGCAGGCTGCTAAACCTCACTAGTAGACGAAACTACAAATGTGCTGTAAACCAGTATACTAGCTATTGCAAATATTGTCAATTTATTGTATAGCGCACTTTACCTTACAGTGGCTTATAATATTAGCCTCGTGCTCGGCGTAAGTCTTTGCAAAATAAGTAATATCGTCGTCGCCACTAAGGAAATAAACATAGTCACCCGCTGATGGCTGAGCGACCGCAGTCAGAGCCGTAAGCCCTGGGACGGAAATTGGACCAGGCGTTAAACCTTTATTTTTACGTGTATTATAAGTTGAATCCAGATTTACATCACGTGCCACGCCAGTTTTATCAGCAATATACTGATAGGTTACATCAGACCCCAGTACCATGTCAGTTTTCAGGCGTGTAAAAAATATCTGCGCCACTTGCTTTTGGTCGCTGACCGAATTCACCTCTTTTTGAATGATAGATGCCAATGTAATACCCTGGTAAAGTGTCAAATTATGAGCTGCATAGGATTCGACTAATTTATTTTCCTTAACCTTTGAATAAAATTCATCAAAAACACGCGTCAAAATGCCATGAACGGTAGTACCAGTTCCAAATTCATAGGTTTCGCCATAGATATAACCCTCCAAATCAGCCGTAGCGGGCTTACCAGCAAAAAGCGGGCTATCATATTTATCAGCAAGCGCGGCTTTGATTTCATCAGTTGAATAACCAGCCTTTTTTAGAACCGTCGTTACATCAGTTTTTTTTGATTCATCCTTGCTTGTGTTATCAACCAGGGTTGCGCCAGGATAAAATGTAATACTAAATTCATCGACAGCGCCATTCACTATATGCTCAATAATCTGAGGTGTCGTTTCTGCGGGCGATAAACGATAAGTTCCAGCTTGCAAATTAGCACTTTTTTGGTTAATTCTGGCGTAAATTTCAAAAGCAAACGAGCTTCTGATTAACGATTTGTCCTGAAGAAGCTGGCCAATCTGGCTTGGCGTGCTATTAGCTTCGATTTTAACTAGCTTTAATTCACTGATATCATTGCCTGCCGGTTTAAGTTGAGCGTTATACCAAAGAAAAGCTGAACCAGCCACAACCAGCGTCAAAAATACAAAAACGCCAATAATAACCAGTGCAATTTTTGATTTTGATCGTTTTTTAGGAATATCAAGGCCGCTTGGCTGATTATTTATTGGTTGAGGTAATATTTCGTTTACAGGTTGAATTGGCTCAAGCATAATTCATCTCTAGATAATCTTTTAATATTAAAGCCGCCGCTTGCGCATCGATGTCAGCTTTGGAATATGGCTTGCCGTAGCCCTTAAGCTGCTGTTCGGCAATTACACTCGTCAATGATTCGTCCTGATAAACAATATTATTAGAAATATCCGAAAGCTTTGCAACAAAATCTTCAACAAATTCTGTCTGAGCGGTTGGTTCACCTGATTGATTTCTTGGGTAGCCCACAACCAACACATCTGCCCGTTGTCTAATATAGATTTCGGCTATTGATTCGACCTCGCTACCATCAACCTCGACAGTATCAAACGGCACAGCAATCTTTATCATATTATCACCAACAGCAACACCTATGCGTTTTTCACCTACATCCAAACAGACCAGTGAAATAGCTTTAGCCATTTTGGAGCTTGAACTCGACATCAATCTTGTTTATATCATTCGGAACAGTTCTTACCCAGAAGTAAGAGAACTTAACATCAACGCTGCTTACGCCAGTTATACTACTGAGCTGGGCTTGAATGTCGCCAAATCGCTGGCCTTTTACTTGCTCTTTTATAGCAGAATCATCAATATTTGGACCAATCTGACCGGTTGTCGCGATATTTATGGTCGAGGACGTATCATTATTTACGTATCCGGATAAGGCAACTTTGTCGACTCCATCATTGTAAATTCTTTGAGTTTTCGAACTTGCCATCTGTTTAGTTAATGCATTTTTCAAAAATTCCTGTAGTTCAGATTTAGCAATTGCCGTAATCGAATAAGTAACTTTTGAAGTTAGTTTGGCTTTGGCGGTTGCTTCTGAGCCAATAGCTGGCGTCGACACTGCAGTCGCACGATCAACCGTAAAGCTATCACTAATTACCGCTTCGCCATTAGTAAATTGTTTAGTCAATTGCTGCTTAACGTCGTCTGTCGATATGTCAGCCAAAGCTTGCGCAGCTGTCTGGACGTCTTCGGCAGTTACAATTGTCGTTATTTTTGAAGTTCCACCAGTCATAGCAGTTCCAAGGGCGTCAACTTTTGAATCAGATGGGATAGAGCCGATTGAATATGCCAGGCTTGTATTATTATACTTGTCGCCACTTGCCAAAGCTTGAACTTGGACAGTCGCCTTACCTGATGAATTACCACTAAGTGTACAGCCACTTGATGAGCCACTAAATCCAGGCACCGATATAGCTGATGAACTTGCATATACAAGACCGCCATCGGTTTTAAATTCTGTACCAGCTGGCAAGGTAAAGCCCTCTGAATAATCACAGTTTCTGACGGTTATACTTCCAACTGCTTTTGTACCAACATCTTTTTGTCCAGTTGCCGTAAAATCAACGCTAACATCTTTTTTGATTTGTTTAGTTACGGTTTGAATAACATTTTTTGATACATCAGTCGCAGCCGTTCCACCTAATTTAACAGACATGCTAACAGGCGCCGGAGTAGTTTTAGCCGTTATAATAATCCTGGCAGCAGGCGCATAAGCGATCGCCCAAACCAAGAAAACGATAAATAAAATCCCTAGTACAATACCAACAAATAACCGTTTACGAAATCGTGAAAAATTAGGTATCTTAACGTTATCTTTTGACTTTTTTGGTGGTTTAACTTTACTTGGCTTATCAAGGTCGGATGGCAATACTAAAGGTTTTGGCTCGTCGTCTTCGATGTCAATATCATCAATGTCAGCCTCGACATCCTTGGCCTTTGCCTTTGCTTTTGCAGAATCAGTTGCATTAGCTAAGTCACCTACCGGTAACTGAGCGCCGTCAATAATGTCTTCACCGTCATCAACCTCGAGTGCTGCAATTTCAGCGATTTCTGGCTTGCTTTGTAAATTTTTAGCAACAGGAATCAATGCACTAGCTGATAATGCTATCAAGGCTTTGTTATTCGTAACAATTACTAAACGCTTATTATTATTTTCAGCCGTCCGCGCAAGCAATCTCAAATTAACAGCACTTTGTAACGCACCAATTCGCTTGGGCGGAACAAGTGCGACGATCTTCTCTTTACTTGACTTAATTTTGCCAATTATTGCGGTAATATCGTCTTCTACGTCAATGTATATAACATCTTTATTCATAACTATATTCTAAGTATCCGATTTAGCTTATCCTTAATTGTATCGGTGTCGCTACTACCTATCATTGTATCATATCCAACTCTTAACAGTCCCATGGCGGTTATGAACGTATGGTCATTTACCAAGCCAGTTGAATCGGAAATCCCAACGACTTCGGATGGATGAATATGGTGTACGGTTGGCTTTTTTGTGAACGGTAAATCTTCGTGCCAATCTTGTTTTTGCAGGGCATCAACAAGCTTTTTCAAACTAGAACCACCGCCACAAAGTAGAATTCGATTAGGCAAATGATCAGCTGAATCAAATTCGCTTAGCGCCAACTCCACCCCTGAAATCCAGACCTCGAGAGTTTTATCGATTGCCGCATTAACGTCCTTGACAACACTTGGTTTGATTTGAGTGCTTTCGATGTTAACCTTTAGCTTTTCAGCATCCTCATAAGACAAGTCAAGTTCACTTGCAATCGTTCGCGTAAAGCTGCGACCGCCGATACCAAACATTTTAGTACCTTCGACGCCACCGTCATTAACTACGGCAATATCAGTTGTACCACCACCAACGTCAGCTAAAATAGCTGTAAAGCTACTACTAGCGTCCGTTCCCAGTACGCTGCGACTAACTGCAAAAGGCTCGGCTGCAACTGCCAATAATTCTAAAGATAACTCTTCGGCGACACGCTCAAGCGCCCCAATATGCACCATTGGCGCAAACGCTGTATAAATCTGGACCGCAACATCATGACCCTGAAAGCCAATTGGATTACTAACTTTGTAACCATCAATATGAATAGCCACTAGTGCACTATTGACTAATTTAATCTCAACATCAACATTGCCAGTTTCAAGTGCAATTTGCTTTTGCGCTTTAGTCTGAGCTCTTTCTTGAACTTTTTCAATAATAAATTCCATCTCGGCTGCATCGAGTGGTTTGTCTGGTCGTGGACGACGATAACGAATAGTATTTGTAACACCTTTGACTAATTCGCCAGCAATACCAATTACAACTCGTTTTGCTTGCAGACCGGCTTGATCCTCGGCCTCAGACAGCGCATCTTCACAGTTACGAACTACGCCTGAAATATCAGCAATCGCACCAGAGTACATATCACTAACCTGTTGACGAGCTCTGCCCATGCCGACAATTTCTAACTGGTCGCCATCAAGTTTTGCAATTAATGCTTTTACAAATTCTGTACCAATATCCAGCGCAACAATATAATCATTGGCTGAATGCTCTTTCCGAGATTTTCTTAGTTTATCGAATACCATATATGCATACCATTATATACTAACAATGCTTATGCTAACAGAAAAATTATCTTGAAACTCGAAAACCAGTATTAGCGGCCGCTAAATTATTATTTAGATTTAATCCAAACACACCCGCACCCTTATCAATGCTATTCACATAAGAGCCACCTCTACGATAAGATCGATCTGTTGTTTCTGCATAATTTGACCAAAGCCTACCTATGCCCTGCGTCGCGCTCCAGTTGCTTGCATTCGTAACTCCGGTCGAAGCTGGCATCGAAGTACTGGCAAATCCGTTCATAATCAAACCCGAATCGTTCCAATGTTTCCAGGTATAAACAGTATCACTTACTAAACCTGGCTGTTTATTTGCAAGAGACCTCGCGTCAATCCATTCCCATACATTACCAGCAAAATCCCAAATAACTTCGCCATTGTCTAGTGTTAATGTGCGACGCTGAGAATTACCTACCATACCATCACTCAAACTAACATCACCAGATGAGTTACCAGTTCCAATATAACCCAAATTATCATCCAAACTAGCCGACAAAATAGTTGATGGATTATTATCGCTATGGCCGCTAAATACATAGCCATCTCCAACCGCTAAGCCACTCCAGTTGCTTGGTATTTTGAGTACATTTTGAGCTATCGTCATCCATTCAGGCTCGCTTATCAGATGACAGCCAGTACAATTAGCGACTTTAGCTGCATTAACTTTTGCCACAGATTGATCTATACTAACCCAAGGCGGGTCATTCGCATTACTAATAGGCACGCCACCACCAGCGTTTTTTGCTTCATATTTCATAACACAAAAATCAAACGTTCCATAAGTTCGACTACCAGGAACCGAGATAAAGCCAGACGGACAAGTTGGCACCGGACTAGAGTCATTATCTACCATATAACTTATATCGTCTTTCGTCTTTTTTAACAAATAGGCGGACGTACTAGCGCTACTATAGCTATAACTTTCGCCGGCATTAAGGCAATATTTAACATCAACAGCATCGGCTGAATCACGAGGACAGTTATTTGCGTCTAAATGATCCGGATACGCACCATGCTCTACCTGATATAAATCAAACAAAGTTTTTGCCCCATCAAGATTAGAAATCAATCCTGCTTCGGTAGCCTTTTTCGTTACGCCAACATAAGAAACAATAACAATTGAAGCCAGTATGCCGATAACAACAATTACAACTAGTAGCTCTATGATAGTAAAACCCGAACGAAGACCTTTGTTTGCGTATAGATGATTGTTTTGCTGTTGACTTAAAATAAGAACCTCAATTCATATAAGCTATTGCTTATTATTTTAATACAAGTATTATAAGATTTAGTAAAAAATTAAGCCAAGATTGCTTTTATGCGTCGAACGCCGGCCGAGCTTGATTCTTCTTTGGTAATTTTGAATTTTTTGCCACCAGTTGACAATTCACTGGTTCGATCAACATGTGGGCCACCACAGATTTCTAGGCTAAATGGATTTTCTTCACCCTCGGCTTGCATTCGGTAAACTTTTACAAATTCACCATATTTATCGCCAAATTCGCCGTATGCACCCATGGCGCGAGCCTCGGCAATTGGATATTCATTAAAACTAACCACTAAATCTTTGGCAATCTGTTCATTGACGATATCTTCGATTTGTTTCAACTTATCAGCTGGGACTTTTTCGGGATATGAAAAGTCAAATCGCAGACGCTCTTCGTTGATATTACAGCCTTTTTGCGCAGTCGATTCACCTAAGACAATTCGCATAGCTTGGCCCAACAAGTGTGCTGAGGTGTGATAACGCGTAGTAGCTTCGGTCTGCCCATCAAGTCCACCTTTGAAAACGCCCTGGCTAGCAGTTTTGCTACGTTGTTTTTGCTCATTCATTTTCTCATCAAATTCTTGGCGCCAATCACTAGAAAGTTTAATTTCTTGTCTGAAAGCTTCTTCGGTCGATAATTCAACCGGGAAGCCAAAGGTATCATAAAGCGTAAACAGTTCGTTACCAGTAAGACCGTTCGCTTTCATTTTTTCAAGTTCACGCAAGCCTTTCCTAAGTGTCTGTCGAAAAACTTTCTCCTCTTTAACCAGAACTGCGATGACATCGGCTCGTTTTTCTTTGACTTCAGGGTAATCTTCAGTATAAATATCTGCAATTACCGGCACAATTTCCTCTAAAAAGTTTTGTTCAATACCTAAATCAAACGCAAAACGAATTGCTCGACGGAGCAGCCGTCGCATAACGTAGCCTTGCTCTTTGTTACTTGGCGCAACGCCATCAACCGCGAGGAAAGTAGCCGCACGCAAATGGTCAGCAATAACGCGCATACTTTCGGTGTGTGATTCATATTTTTTACCGCTAATTGTTTGTAACTTTTCAATGATTGGTAATAAAATACTAATCTTGAATACATCAGGACTATCAATCGATGCTGCTGCGATTCGCTCTAAACCGCCACCGAAATCAACATTCTTTTTAGCCAGTGGCTCGAAACTGCCGTCGTCCAAGCGTCGATATTGCATAAAGACCTGGTTGCCGATTTCCATAAATTGACCACTATCGCTAGCTGGATGTGCCAGTCCGTACCCATCAGCGTGATTTTGCGGGCCAAAATCGTAGAATACTTCACTATCTGGACCACATGGATCACCAATTGGAGTTTTATCCAAACCGCCGCCACGGCTCCACCAGTTTTCACCATCATCATAAAAGAAAATGCGTTCGCCCGGCTTGATGCCGCGCTTATCTCCATCCGCTTGACTACCAACTTCAACAATTTGCGCTTCAATACCTTTTTCTTCAAACACTTTTTGCCAAATATTAGCTGCTTCGTCGTCGCGTGGAATACCATGCTTTTCGTCACCAATAAAGGCCGTTACATAAATTTTATTTGGATCCAGGCCAACAATATCAGTCAAAAACTCAAAAAACCAACGAATTTGTTGTTCTTTGAAATAATCACCCATACTCCAGTTACCAAGCATTTCAAAAAACGTCGTGTGTCGATTATCACCCACATCCTCAATATCCTGCGAACGCAAACAAGTTTGACTATTAGCTAACCTATCACCATTAGGATGCTGCGCGCCAAGCAGAAAAGGCAGAAGTGGCTGCATACCACTGCCAGTAAATAGAGTCGTAGGGTCATCCTGAGGAACCAACTTCGCCCGAGGAATAATTTCATGTCCTCGTTCTTTAAAAAATTTCAAATATTCGTTGCGGATTTGTTGAGCATTCATAATTTATTATTATAACTTATATTAACTATTACTTGTAGCTTTCTGCGCTAGCACATGATTTCTATTATGAATTACAGCTTATTGATTTATATTTTTAATTACAAACAAAATTAAACAGGAGCGTAACTAAAGACCACCCCAAGCAATAAATCGTAAGCGAAGTATCAAGAAATGATCGATAACCCTAGAACGCCGGAGGCGAGACGAGGCGCCGAAACTTTGGATAACCTGGTGTGAAGCCTCTCTATGGTATGTGGGCGGCTTGGTCGTTAGGTAAAATCAGTTTAAGCCAAATTAAGAGCTGTTTTGAGGATGTTTTTATAGATTGTTATGCTTGGCTTAAAAATACAACCGGTGAATTATCAAAATTAAACAATAATTCCACCGCCCAAACAAACATCGCCATCATAAACTACAACTGATTGTCCGGTGGCAATTGCACGCTCGGGATTGATCAAATCTAGCATAATCAAGTCATTGTCATAAGATAATTTAGCCTCCGTCAGTGGCGCGCGATGACGAACGCGAATCTGATAATTACCTTTATCTGGTTTATCATTTATCCAATGAATATTAGCAAGTTTGATTGACTTCTTCCACAAAGTATCATCATTCAGATCAGTTGTTACATATACTTCGTTTTTATCCATATCTTTACTGGCAACATAATACGGCAAACCACCACCAACATCCAAGCCATGCCGTTGACCAAGTGTATAAAAAATCGCCCCATCATGTCGCCCCAAAACTTTGCCAGAGTTTTTATCAATAATTTCACCTGGTTTTGGGTCAATATACATACCCAAGAATTCACGAATCCCAATTTGGCCGACAAAACAGATCCCTTGTGAATCCTTTTTAGCTGCCGTCGACAAACCACGCGCTAGCGCCATCTCTCGCACTACCGGTTTTGTAAATTCACCAATCGGAAATAGCGTCCTACCAAGTGCCTCGCCCGTAACTCGATAAAGAAAATAAGTCTGGTCTTTATTCTTATCAACCGCCTGTAACAAAATACCAGCCTCGCCAGCCGATGATTTAATGGCGGCGTTCTCGGAACATCTGGAATCCGAGTTTGATAAGGCGCCGGGGCCCTTATCAAACCCGGCATGAAGCCGTTCTGAGATTGCCGCTATTGAATTATCGGATTCAGCCAAGCGCTTAACCCTAGCGTAATGCCCAGTCGCAATCATATCCGCCCCATCCTCAATCGCCGCCTCTAAAAAGAGTTTAAACTTGACCTCCTGATTACACATAACATCAGGATTTGGCGTGCGACCATTCCTATATTCATCAATCATATAATCAACAACTTTTTGCTTATACTGAGTTTCAAAATCAAAAACCTTAAAATCAATTCCTAATTTTACCGCCACGCGTTTAGCATCTGCCAAATCATCCGCCCACGGGCATTTCACACCAGGCAAATCACGTGACCAGTTTTTCATATAAACCCCAGTCACGTCGTAACCTTGTTCTACTAGCAGCGCCGCCGTCAAAGACGAATCAACACCACCACTCATACCAACATAAACTTTTGTTTTTTGATTCATTAGACTGCTCCTGATGCGTAAAAAATACCAACTTTTATAATTTCGCTAACCGCCAAAAACCATCCAGTCGGACTCATCCACCACATAAATGACCAGTCCTTGTCAGTCCTTAATGGGTGATTCAAGATTTTAACCGTACCAGCTTGTTTTTCAAATTCCAGACTCGCCCGGCGCTGATGATAACCAGACGTAACTAAAATTACACTTTTTATATCATTTGCGGTAAAAATATTTTTAGAGTTTTTGGCGTTCTGACTCGTAGTTTCCGAATCTTCATCAGTCATAATAGACGAAGCTGGAACACCAGCTGCTAATGCCGCCCGCTTCATAACCAGGGCGTTACTTGGGCCAGTCTTATCTTCGGCAGCACCTGAAAAAATCAAAATATCTGACCAGCCATTTTCATACATTGCAATCGCTTCATTAGTTCGAGCGGTCGTATCGCCACCACTAACAGCCACAATCGCATCAACTTTTTGGCAATTTAACTCAGAGCTTGGGTTTTTACCACAGTTTCCCATATCATCAGCTTGCAAGAAAAAACTAATACCTGTAATAGTTACAGCTGCTAAAATGAATCCAAAAATCACAAAATGCTTAATCATCTTGCCAACCTTTGATATTCTTTGTTAATTTCCTCAATCATAATTTCGCCAGCCATTTTGATATTTTCATCAGTTGATAAATGCCCAAGCGTAATTCTAACACTGCCATCAGCCAACTCGTCAGTCAACCCAATCGCCGTCAAAACGTGCGAGCGAGTGCCTTTATTAGCCGCGCAAGCACTACCTGTCGCAATCAAAACACCGCGACTTTCCAGAATAAACACTAGTCGCTCACCATCAATTCCAGGAAAAGCTATATGCAAATGTCCTGACAGGCGATGTTTTTGATTACCCGACACGGTAGCATTAGGAAAAGCCCGAAGTAACGCTTGCTGCAATTGATTGCGTAATTTTGCCAATCTATCAGTTTCGTATCTTCGATGTTCCTGCACAAGCTCTAGGGCCTTAGCAAAACCAACCGTACCTGCCACATTCTCGGTACCGCTACGCAGGCCGCGCTCTTGTCCGCCGCCTACAATCTGCGGCGACAATCGAACATAGCTAGCGGCCCATAACAGCCCAACTTGCTTAGGACCATAAATCTTGCCAGCATTTAGCGTCAGCATATCAACACCCAACCTGGCCACGTTTACATCCAATTGGCCAACACCCTGCGAAGCATCAGAATGTAAATAAATTGGCGTTTTATCGCCACGCATCAATCTGGCCTCGCGCTCTTTCTTAACTTCCGCGGCAATTTCGCGTAGAGGTTGAATCGTACCAAGCTCGTTATTAGCAAGCGCCAAACTAATCAAAACCGTATCGGGTCTAATCACAGCCTGAACCTTTTCAACTGAGATATTACCCTTTTCGTCTGATTCAATAATTGTTTTGTCTAAATTTTGAACACATGCAAGAACTGAGTGATGTTCAATATTCGAGGTAATTACATGTCCAGCAATACCACTAAACGCTAAATTTATCGACTCGGTTGCACCAGCTGTCATAATAATTTCACCAGGTTTTGCACCAATCGAACAAGCGATTGAATGTTTAGCCTCATCATAAATACGCCTAATCGCCACCGCAGGAGCATAAGGGCTTGATGGATTATAAAATTCATCACTAAAAAAAGGCTGCATAACAGACAGAACACGACGATCCATAGGTGTCGCTGCTGCATGATCCAGATAAATTAGTTCGCTATTCACTAATCTATTATATCAGTTAGTTTAGCGGTTCGCCGGTTCGGTGATCGCGTTTATAAATTTCACGCATCACATTCTCATAGTACATCTGAATCGACATTGATAAATTCTTTAGTTCTTGTCCTTTTATGTAAACATACGGCTTGCCGTCTTGGACCTTTAATATACCGTTATCATGAATTTCATAGCGCGTAGTCATGTTCTGCCTTTTCTTGTCAACGCCAATCCACTCTTCGTACCAGATCCAGTTTTTAGCATCTTCATTAAAGAATTCCCGACGTTCACCAGGCTTGACTGGGCCAAATAATTTTGCGCCGATTTCACTTTCCAGCTGAATCAACTCTCGCTCGGTTAACTCCTTGAAGGGGCGTTTTTTTGGCTTTTTAGTTGGATCAGACGATATATCACTTCCTACTAGTAACTTGACTGCTTTTGAAAATACAGCTGCCATAATCAATCCTACGCGGCTCGCTTAGCCTTTTTTAACTTACCTTTAATCTTTTCTTCGATGTGCGGAGGTCTACCAATCGTTTCAAGTAAAAATACTCTTCTGGTGTCATAGATTGACAAGCTATGGTTTTTAACAGCATCATATTCAGCTAAATCAGTTTCATCCATCGTTTCAAGAAGTCCAGCAGACATCTCAATCAAATTTGGATTAGGGTCAAGTCGAGACAGTGCAACGTCAACATCATTTCTTTTTTCTTGGATATCTTTTGCTCGTTCAAAGGTCAAAGCGCCTTCACTTGCTCGTTGCAAATCAATTTCGACGCACTCACCATTATGCAAAGATCTGTTTTTAATAGTCTCATTTGACGAACTATCGCTAATATTATCTTCGGAGTTAGGATTATGAGGAGTGTTTGGAAATTGATAAACGTTATTTTGTTCTGACATATGTCACTGCCTTTAATTAAAGTTGGTACTATTTTATTAAAATGTCTATTTTTAAAGGTTAAATAATATAGTTGCATTATTCGTAGTCGCGCCTGCTATTTCATTAAATGAAGTTTTTCGTATTACCGCTTGATTTTCGGCAATGTTTCTAACATACGCTGGCTCATTTACTTTACCACGAAAGGGCACCGGTGTCAAGTATGGCGCATCCGTTTCAAGCAAAGTTTTATCAAGCGGAATCGAACTAAACATATTTTTTTGCATTTCATCTTTCGTGAAGGTACTAAAACCACTTACCCCAATATATAGCCCCCGATTCAAAGCCTGAGTTGCATTAAATGGAGTATCCGTAAAACTATGAACAACTCCGCGGATTCCATGAAAATTATCAAATATTGGCCAAAAATCATCAAATGCTTCGCGAACATGAAAAATTATCGGCAAATTATGCTTCAAAGCTATTTCAATCTGGATCTGCAAAACCTCAACCTGAACGTCGCGAGGACTAAAATCATAATGATAATCGAGCCCAATTTCACCAATAGCTACCAATTTTTTATTTTGATTATCAATCAAGCCTTCAATTTGGCCACAACCTTCCTTTGACTCGTGCGGATGAACACCGACCGAACAATAGACATTGTCATGGTTTGCCGAAAAACTAAGCACCCGATTCGAATCGGACTGACTAGTACCAATACAAATAATCTTGCCTACTTCGTTTTCATTGGCGCTTTTAATTGCTTGGTTGACATCAAGTGGATAATTATCATCGTGGATATGACAATGTGTGTCAATCAACATCAGCTAGGCCTTTTTAACGCGAGGGTCAGTCGTATGTATGTAAACCCGAGGAAAGAAAACGCCGTCGATTGGAATAACTACACCAGTCTCAAAAATATGATGAATTTTAGCGGCTGTATCTGGCAAAAATGGCACTAACAAATCGCCAATTTGCAATAATGCACCAACGGCATACGCCAGAACTTCGTTTAAGTGCGATTCAGCTTCGGTATCGGTCTTGATGTTTTTTGCAATTTCCCATGGTTTTATATGTTCAATATATTGATTAAGGCTACGAACCATTAGCCAAACCTCGTCGATTGCCTTGTCAAATTCCAGGTTATCCATTGATTCGTGATAAGTACCCATATCGTGCTCTCCCTGAGGGATATGCCCGATTACGCCCGCCTGATACCTGGTAATCATGCTAGCTACTCGCTGAACAACATTACCAAGATCATTTACTAGTTCAGTGTTATAAGCGTTTTCGAATTTATCCCAGGTAAAATCACCATCATCCAATGTCGGGATGTGGCGCGAAAAGAAATAGCGAAAGGCATCAACACCATATTCGTCAATAACTTGAATTGGATCAACAACGTTGCCGATCGATTTACTCATCTTAACACCGCCAACATTTACGTGACCATGAACTAGCAACTTCTTAGGCAGTTCCAACCCAAGACCCAGTAACATTGCTGGCCACAAACCAGCGTGAAAACGCAAAATATCTTTGCCAACAACTTGAATATCGGCTGGCCAATAAACACGCCAACCCTGACGATCTGGAAAACCCAAAACAGTCAGGTAATTCGCTAGCGCATCAAGCCAAACATACATGACTTGCTCTGAATCGCCAGGTACAGGAACACCCCAACTAAGGTTCTTTTTGGGACGTGAAATACTGACATCCTGCAAACCATCTTTGATTAGTTCAAGGAACTCTTTTTTACGAAATTCTGGTACAATTTGCATTTGGCCGCTATTTATCGCCTCTTTGACACGATCAGTAAGTGCGCTTGCCTTGAAATAATAGTTATCTTCGCTAATAGTTTGGTAAGGTGCTTTATGATCCGGACAAACACCGCCATTATTAGTCGCTTCTTTGGCTGTAATAAAGGCTTCGCAACCGGCACAATACAAACCTTCGTAAGTGCCCTTGTAAATATATGGCAACAAGGTTTGCCAAATGAACTGAACTGCGCCAATATGATGAGGGTCAGTCGTACGAATAAAATCAGTGTAGCTTGCACCCATTTTTTGCATCAACAATTCGAAATTAGTGTACATTTGGTTAGTGTAAGTTTGCGGGTCAAGGCCAGCTTCAGCGGCTTTAGCGGCTATTTTATTGCCATGCTCGTCTGTTCCAACCTGAAAACGAACCTCGCGATCATTTTGTTTTTGATAACGTGTCCAAATATCCGCTAGCAGATAATCTAGGGCATTTCCAATATGCGGCGTGCCGTTAACGTAAGGAATTGCGGTGGTAATGTATAATTTTTTTTCCATAACTTTACTAATATTGTAACAGATTAGAGGGTTGTGTGCAGTGACCACTTTTTAACAATTCGAGTTAGGCGCACCCAATCATCTAAACTCAAAGCTTCAGCACGAACATCTGGGCTAATATCGGCACTAGCTAAAATAGACTCAACTTCAGTTTTTTCGATATTCAAACCACCAGCTAGACTACTGCGCTGTTTTTTACGTTTTGATGAGAAACCAGCTTTAACCACACGGAAATAATCGGCTTCGTTTACGTCAGTCAAGAATGGCGCTTGGCGCGTTTTCATAATTACAACTTGGCTATCAACTTTTGGTGGCGGCGTAAAAAGCGCTGCCGGAACGACATCACCTAAACTTACCTCGGCGAACAGTTGGGCGCTGATTGCCAAAATACTCATATCACCTTGTTTTGCCGCTAAACGCTCGGCCACTTCTTTTTGGACTAATAAAACTACGACCGACGGCTTGTTTTTGGCGGTCATCAGTAATTGAACGATTTTGCTAGTTATGTAATACGGCACATTAGCGACCACTTTATAGCCACTAGGCAACGTCGATAAATTGAATTTCAAGATGTCTTCGTTAATTACAGTTAAACTCTTACCAGGAAACTGAGCCGGTAATTTTCGCGCTAATTCACTGTCAAATTCAACCGCCACAACACTATTACTTCTGCGCAACAATTCACTAGTTAAAGTACCCAGTCCTGGGCCGATTTCAAGCACATTGTCATCAGATAACAGCTCAGCGCAATCTGCAATATGCGCTAGAACTTCGCGATCACGAAGCCAGTGTTGACCCAAGGATTTGTTATTTTTCAAGGGCATATTATTTAATGACTCGCTAAAATATTTCTAGCCGACTTAATACGCTCAGACTCACGACAAACACTACAACGCTCGAATCTATTCTGAAAAATTCGCACAGATTCTTCCAATGAACCAGATGCTTTTATAGCATCCCTTACGCCAGAATAGCTACCATTCAATTCGTACATTAAATAATCTAGTTGTGTATAAATATTATAAGGATTTGGACGGGATAACAATGCAGATTTACGACTTCCTGTCCACTGTACCAACCCATCGCCGCTAGTGTTAAAACCATGCTCCTGCATAATATTACCCATAATTCCTGCTGTTTGATTACGGCTAAAGCCATTCGATATTAGAAAGTTCCAAGTTATCGTTTCATTCTCACCAGGCGTAGTGTATTGACCTTTTACGCCTACTATTTCAATTTGTTTTTCTGGTTGTTTAGTAACAAGGCTAGAGATTTCCGTTCTCGACACCTCTTTTCCATCCTGAATGACAACCTCATACGTAGCATTTCGCGAACCCTTTACGCCAACTGTTCGTATTTCACTGTAATCCATATCTCTGTCAGCATCTTCAATTTTTTGCACTTCAAAGCCTATCTCTTCGGCAATGGTAATTGTTTGCTTACCCTCGCGCCAAACCCTTAACGCTAAGCCGTTAGTAATTGCAGTATTATTAGGTAGAGACAACCTATCATCTTTACTCAAAATAATTTTCTTTTCCGCTAGCATATCACCAACAGTCTTTGCCTGTGTGCGAACAGTCGACGTCGTACCATATAGCGTAAACGTAAATGGAGTCGCTCGATCAATAGTTAGCTCTAGTCCAGCTCCCTCGGCAATAATATTATCAGTCCGTTCAATCGTAGTCTTGTCTTCGTCATACAATTTAACACCAGCACTCTCAGCAATCTGAGCGGCAGTTTGATAAGGAGTGACAACCTTTGCCCTAGTATTGCCATCAACGATAATCACTGGCCTAGAACGATATATATTAACTTGATAATCCGATGCGACCATTTTTTCGGTTGCGGCCGGCTCGACAGTATCCTTGCTGTCCAGCTTGATTCCCGCCTCTTTTAAAGCATCGCCAATAGTTTCGGACTGACTGAGAATTACCTTTTCAACGCCACGGTCATGAATTGTAACAAGTTTTCCAGATTGGGCTTGTTTACCATCACCAGCATGAGTAATATCTGACATGGTAATAATTGCAGTTGTAGTTAAAAGTAAGGCGACAACAAGAAAAGCACCAACAGGTGTGGTAATTCGATGTATCAGATTATTCATTGGTATTTTTACGCCCAAGATAGGTGTAATTATAGCAGATAATTACCCAAAAAGCTAACTTAAGGGCTAGATCTTCTCTAAGCGAGCGTATTCAGCGTTTAACTTTTTGGTAGTCCCATTATCGAAATTTATTGTCAAAGCCATGCCGTCAATCTCGATAATTTCACCCGTGCCAAAAGCTGCCGAACGGATGTTTTCGCCAATTGCAAATGGCTCGTCACTAAAGAATTCTTGTTCATGAATCGTCTGTGGCTCATTTGGAGAGGTAATTGCAATCTGATCACCCATATCCGTAACAAACCGCGAGATTGGATTATAACTTCGTTGCCCAAACTGCATGCGACTTTCGGCATAAGACAAATGTAGTTCTTCACGCGCCCTAGTCATACCAACATACATCAAACGACGTTCTTCCTCGAGTTCGGCCGAGCCGGCTTCATAAACCCTAGCATGAGGCAAAATACCTTCCTCAACACCGATAATAAATACTACTGGAAATTCCAGACCCTTTGCAGCATGTAAAGTCATAAAAGTTACACTTTGACCATCACTACTATTATCAGCACTCGACATCAAGGCAACTTCCTCTAAAAACTCGTCAAGCGACATAAAGTTTTGAGCATCAGATAATAGCGAACCAATATTTTCTAGTCTATCCTCGGCTTGCGGCGTACCATCGTTAATAAAATCTTTGTAAGACGTCAAATCTAACAATTTTTTAATCAATTCGGCCGGCGTGGAAGTGTCAATCATGAGCTGAACTTCGCGCAATTTTTCACCCAATGTCTGAAGTGCACATTTCGCCCTGGCGGTAATAGTACTGGTCTGGTCAACGTGATTTAAAGCCGATAAAATGTCCATATCACTTTCAGATTGCCAAATTAAAAATTTCTCAAGGCTCATAGCACCGATTCCACGAGTCGGAACGTTGACAATACGACTAAAACTCATCCTGTCCTGAGGTTGGTAGATTAACCTCAGATATGCGATCATATCTTTGATTTCCTTACGGTCATAGAACCTAACACCACCAATAATCTTATACGGTACATGTAGTCGCATAAACGCTCGCTCAAGGTTATAGCTTTGGGCATTAGTGCGATACAAAACTGCAAAATCACCAAACTGCCTAGCACCCAATTGAACATGTGACGCAATTCGCTCGGCCACCATGTGCGCCTCTTCGGTCTCGTCATACAATGAATGTACCTGGACTGGCGAGCCCGGACCCTCGACTGTCCATAGTTTTTTGTCAGTCCGTTGAATATTTTTTGTGATGACATTATTGGCCGCATCCAAGATATTACCCGTGCTTCGATAGTTCTGCTCAAGCTTGATAACCTTCGTACCCTTAAAGTCACGCTCAAAATTTAAAATATTAGTAAAATCTGCCCCACGCCAACTGTAAATCGACTGCCAGTCATCACCAACAACACAGATATTATGCTGATCATTAACCAATAATTTTATAATATGATACTGCGCCGCATTGGTGTCCTGATACTCGTCAATCAAAATATGCTTAAAGTTTTTCTGCCATTTTGTACGGACTTCAGACTTTTCGCGGAATAAACGCACAGTTTCTAACAATAAATCGTCAAAATCAAGTGCTTTGGCTACTTTTCGCAACTTCTCGTATTTTTTATAGATCTTTGCAATATTTTTTTGATAAGGCAACTGCGCCAAAGATTCGTAATTATCTGGACCTACCATCTCATTTTTTGAACTTGAAATAATACCGCTAACAGCTTTGGCCTTGATTTCAGTCTCGCTAATCGAAAGCTGCTTCATAGCTTGTTTAATCAACCCCTGCCTATCGTCCTCATCATAAATTACGAAATTCTTAGGTATTCCGATAGATTCACCTTCGATCCGCAGCATTCGCACGCAAATACCATGAAAAGTACCCATCCAAGGCATAAAACCTCGATTAGTACTGTCCTGACCCAGCAATGCACCTAATCTTTCGCGCATCTCACGCGCGGCCTTGTTTGTAAATGTTACAGCCAGAATCTCATTTGGATAGATTGCTTCGCGAGCAATCAAATAAGCAATTCGATGAGTTAAAGTTTTTGTTTTACCACTACCCGCCCCGGCCAAAATAAGCACCGGCCCAGACACTGTCTGAACGGCCTCACCTTGCGCCGAGTTTAAACCCTCTAATAAATCCATTAATATCTATTATAGACTAAAAAGTTTATAAAAGGGGCAATACAAAGAAGTAAATCGCTGCTCCAACGCCCGAGCCAACAACCAACAGTAGTAATATCCAAACAACCCATAACCAGCTAGCGACTTTTTTAGCTGGTTTGACAATAGCCTTGTGATAAGAATCGGTATCATAAATCGAGCCAGAGTTTTGGTCGCCAGTGTTTGGCCTTTCTTGGTATTGCTGAGATATTGAAGTCGGACCGTCAGTCGCAGGATTAACCCTATTTGCGACAGTATTTACGGCCGATGTCTGAATTGGAGGCTGCGAAGCTATTGGCGGCTGTTGCGCGACCTGAACAGGCGCCTGCACTGGAGTAGAGATTGGAACAAACGCAGGCTCTGGTGCGGGGTCAGGATCAGACACTGCATTGCCCGATTCAATTGACAACAAATCGCCCTGCAATTCGGCCGGAAGCGGCGCGTCCATGTCATTTTGGCCTGAATTATTGTCATTCTGACCATCACCTGTTGTTTTTTCAATAACAACCTCAACATCGGTCGCTTTCGGCACTGTATCTTCAACAACACCAGACAACGCCGTATTCAAAGACTCGGCCATAAATGCGTTAAGTGGCCGCTTTTCAACCTTTGCACCCGTCAAGAATGGCGATTCTTGAACTTCGGGCATTTGATTCAAGGTTTTGTCTATATCGTCATTGATTCTATTGATATCGTCGTCTTCATCTTCATCCTCGGGATTAAATACTACAATATTAGGCGCTGCCGTCTTATTAAGTTCTGCCGTATTATTGAATTCGATAGGGTCAGGCCAACTATCCTTAGTAGGTTCTTCAATCACCGGCTTTGGCTCAAGTACTGGTTTTGGCTCTATATTTTGAGAAACGGTGATTTGAGACACAGGCTCAGATAAATCTAAATCAGAACCAAGCCTAGAAACGCGATCCGGTGCAGATAAAACAGTTCGCATATCCGTTGAAGGCGGTACGACATCCATAAAACGTCCACCGCTTCGCCTACTTACAAGCGGAGATATAGAGTGGCTAGGTTTTACGGGAATTGGAATTGTTGGCAAGGGTTTAGTTACCGGGCTAACAATCGGTGTAATTTCTGGCGCTACTGGCGCTACTGGCGCTACTGGCGCTACTGGCGCTACTGGCGCTACTGGCGCTACTGGCGCTAAAACAGTTTGAATGGTCGGCTTCAGAGGTGCAATAATGACAGCTTCTTTCGGAACAGCTGGCGCTGGAATAGGCGGTAAAATGGGTGCAGATTGAATAAAAACCGGCGGTTCAACTAGTTCAGGCGCTTCAATTGGCACTTGGTTAGGCACTGGTAGCTGAGTTTGAGGTTCGACATATTCTGTCGATAACAAAGAAAGCTCCGCAATTTCAGGCTTAGCAACAAAAGCCGGCTCGGCGCTGACGATCGGTTCAGCCTCTGCAATAATCTGCTGTAATTGCTCGGCTTGTACTGGCTTGTCAATAGGGGTGACAGCTTTGACTGATGAGACCGGAGACGAATTTAAGCTACTAGCAAAATGACTATTGATAGGCGTCTTTGATAGACTTGGCTTTACGTCGTTCGTAACGGGATTTATATTGCCAATAGTATTAGACCCACTTGCAATCAATGAATTTACAGCCCTATCAAGTTCTTCGAAATCAATATCTTTCACTTACCCACCCCTAATCTTTATTCGACTACCGCCGAGCCTCTATGTGCTTTCTTTATTATTTCATTAAACGAATGAGCGTTCAAGCTTGCGCCTCCGATCAACAATCCGTCAACACCAGGTAAAGCTAAATAATCTGCCGCACTGTCGGGAGTAACACTACCGCCATATATGACCTGAATGGATTCAGAAGCTTTTTTGCCGTACAAATGCTCAATTTGATTTCGAATCGCGCTGACCGCTGCGCTAACATATGTTGGAAGCGCATTTTGACCAGTCCCAACCGCCCAAACAGGCTCGTAAGCAACAACTACCCGACTCAGTTCTTCACTGGTAATATTTGCGAACCCACCAATTAACTGATCGTGTAAGATATCATAAGTCTCACCATTAGAGCGCTCCCAGGCAGTCTCGCCAATACACAAAACTGGTCGAATATGATTGCGAACGGCTGCCTCGACTTTACTCCGAATATCTTTGTCAGATTCACCAAATATATGGCGTCGCTCGGAATGACCAACTAAACCATACTGCACAATTCCGCGCAATTGAGTCGCCGATACCTCACCAGTATAAGAGCCTTGATCTCGCCAATAAAAATTCTGTGCCGCTAGCTTAAATTGTCGTAAATTAACTTGCAAGCTAAGCGATTGAAGTGTCAAGGTTGTAGGTGACAAAACCACTTCGACATCGCGATGAGTTTTGACTATTTTTGATAGTTGATGTAGATACAAGCTAGACTCTTGTACGTTCAGATTCATTTTCCAGTTGCCAATAATTATTTTTTTATTGTTTACCATTGATTAAAATATATCGTTTATGTTTATTGTTTTTAGTTTACTCTAATTAGGCCCAAACGTCTAGTGAGCTAGCGAAAAATGTTGTAAATATTAGATAGTTTGAACTTTAATTGTGTCAGTCGTACCCATCACGCCAGGGTGCTCGCCACTTACAATAACAACAGTTGTTGGATCTTGGCCAAAATAACCAATCTCTTTTAATTCTTTGGCTATTTCGTAACCATTATTGCTACTACCTGGTCGCATGTAACTACGATTCGCATAACTGAGCGACAATTGTTGTGCGGTTCTAATCTCGCTCGA
The DNA here is from genome assembly GCA_002839415.1 of Candidatus Saccharibacteria bacterium HGW-Saccharibacteria-1. Taxonomy (GTDB): domain Bacteria; phylum Patescibacteriota; class Saccharimonadia; order Saccharimonadales; family Saccharimonadaceae; genus UBA1547. The sequence goes on from PGXZ01000006.1 coordinate 57,523, forward strand.
AACGCTTATAATTGGGAGGTTCGGACGGTGCTTAGCGATGTTTGCAGCCGTAGCACCAGACTTTGTCTCGACAATAATAGCTGAGACGCCCAATCGCTCTGCAATCTGAACCGCCGCAAGGCTAATTGAATCACGTTTTTTCTCTTTTTGAGGCAAACTCTGACAAACATTTTGAACCGGCTCGTGATCCTGCGTATAGATAATAACCTTCTTCATTGCCGCAACCGCCTCTGTCGGATAGCTACCGTTAGCTGTCTCATCGGATAGCATTACTGCATCGGCACCTTGAACTACAGCATTAGACACGTCGCTAACCTCAGCTCTGGTCGGTTCTGGTGCATCCACCATACTTGCCATCATTTGAGTTGCAACGATGCTTAGTTTGCCATATTTTCGACATAATTCAATAATTCGACGTTGTACAATCGGCACAATCTCAGCCCCGGCTTCAACCGCCAAATCTCCGCGTGCCACCATAACGCCATCACTCGCTTTTACGATAGCCTCGAGGGTCGAGTCAATAACCGCGGCCTTGGTCTCTACCTTGGCAATAATCTGAGCCGCCGAACCGTGCGACAGCAATAACTGACGTAGATTGTCGATATCTTCAGCACTTTGCACAAAGCTAAGCGCAACGTAATCAATATCACGGCTTGACCCAAATTCAATATCCGCCAAATCCTTCGGGGTTAAAATATCACCGCCAAAATCAGTATCAGGAAGGTTAATTCCCTTGCGACTCATCAAAGTACCGGGGTTTTCAACTCGAACTTTGACCGCCGTATTACTGGTAATTTCAACAACAGTCGTACGAATTTTTCCGTCAAAAATATAAAGTTTTTCACCTACTTTGACCTTTTCAGCCAAGTTATATTGGATTGGAATAGTAAAACCATCATGTTCAGCGGAAAAATCTAATATAATTTCATCACCCATCGCAACATTCGTATCTTGATTTAAATTACCAAGACGAATTTTTGGACCCTGCAAATCCTGCAAAATCGCAACAGGCTTACCAGTTTTAGCGGTAGCGTTTCGAATCCATTCGATCTGCTGATCACGCTCGTCATAGGTTCCATGGCTAAAGTTTAAGCGAAAGCCATTTGCGCCCGCAACTGATAACTTTTCGATCATTTCACTGGAGTTAGTTTTTGGCCCCAGCGTTGCCAATATTTTCGTTCGTTTAAAGATAACACTCATGGAATAATTATAACACATTATATCTAAAAATAATATTATGTAACGTAATTGCATAAAATACAAAGAAAAACGCCCATTTCTACGAGAATGAGCGTTTTTCTTTGGTGACCCTCGCTAGACAGTCATGGAACTCTGTAATTAAGGGCTTAGAACGGATTGATGTCGCGTTTGATGACTTAATAATTGAGGATGATTTATAATATGTCACGATATTCACAATCTGAACGTAGCAATTTATCGTTCGTAACTCTCATCCTATTAGGCGTTATTACTTGGACGAATTTATCGTTAATTTTGAATATTATTTACATAACTTTTGCTATTTTTGGATGCCTTATAATATCAAGGTTATGCTGGAGATTTATTACAAAGCAACATTGTCCAAAACTCAAAGACATCGACAACATGAGTGGCATAGACTTTGAATATTATGTCGCAAATCTTCTACGGGAGGCTGGATTCCATAATATTTCCCTAACAGAAAAATTTGACTTAGGAGTGGACATTATAGCCGAAAAAGACGGCGTTCGTTGGGGTATTCAAGCTAAGCGCAACTCAAATATTGTCAAGGCGAACGCCGTCCGACAGGTCGTAACTGGGCTAAAACTTTATAATTGCGACAGATCTATGGTAGTTACAAATAGCGTTTACAGCGCGGTGGCCCAAAGGTTAGCTTATGGAAACAACTGTTTACTCATTGATCGCACTAAACTAAATAGAATAAGACAGCTAACTAAAAACTAAACGGGAGTGATATACTATGAATATGACCGGATATACACCAACAGATAAAGATATTAATGCGATGGTTCGCGATCTTGAGAAAAATGACCCCAAAAATGCCAACCCTTTATATGCTCGGCAAATGCTAATCAAGATGAAATTGATGTACCGCGAAATCGGACGAATCGATGAAGAATTACTCCATGAAGAAATGGAAGAGTTCAAAAAAGAACAAGATAAATCTTAATAACCTACGATATCGGTAACGGAAACATTAAGAACTTTTGCTATTTTAATTAGCGTCTTTAATGAAGGTACACTATTGCCACGCTCAACCTTAGCGTAATAATTCGAATGAATGTCTGCCATTTCGGCAACCTGAATTTGTGTATACCTAAGATTTTTTCTTATGCTTAAAAGATTTACAGGAATTTTATTTGAGAATTCAATATCAGTCACAGAATAATAATAACAGAAATTATTATTTTATCGGAGCTTAAACACAACTTTACCTTTATGTACAGTTATATCAAACAGCTCATTTAATATAATTCGCTTGCCTGGTTTTAATTCATTTTCGTATAAACTACAAATAGTATTCGAGCTTTCACTATTTGAGTTAACTTGCGATTCAATCTTCTCAAGATTATAGAGACGTGTCTGTAGGTTTGTCATTTCATCATTTATTTCTTTAATTTTTTGCTCAAACTTTTGATCGCTAATAAATCCAGTAAGTTTATCGTCATATAAATTATCTTTCATTTGTTCAGATCTACGGATTCTTTGATTTACTAGTTTTATTAACCTTACTCTATGCTGACCTACATAAGGCTCTTTACTTATTTGCAATTTTTTCTTTAACTCATTTAAAATAATCGATTCTTTGTCATTTTTGTCAATTGCTTCTATTTGATAAAAAACTTCCTCATCTAATCGATCTTGCCTTATCGAACCATGCCCTTTGCACTCATCAATTTTGCGCTGACAATTGCCGTAAAAACGACCCTTCTGCAATTGCCAAGTTATAGTCTTGTTACATGAACTGCATTTTAATAATCCTCTATATAATTGGTCGTGTTTACGATAAATAGGCCTAGCAACTCCACTGAGCTTATTTTGAACCGCTTCAAACAACTCATTTGCAAGTAATGGTTCATGTGCACCTGGATAATCTTTTCCGCTAAAATGGATAGTACCTATATAAAATTTATTTCGCAGCATTTTATATGTAGCCCTTTTCGTAAGAGCACGACCCTTACGGCTACATAAACCTATCGAGACAATTTCTCTACACACCGAGTCAATGGTCTGTCCAGGCTCTAGATAAAAATTAAAGGCACGTTCGACTAAAAAAGCTCGTTCTTGATCAATAACATGAATTCTTTTACCGTCTTCAATGGCCGTCTTATAACCATGCGTTGGACCTGACGGCATCCAACCTTGCGATAATTTCTCTGACCAGCCCTTCATCGCTTCTTCTCTCAAATTATCCGTATGCTTTTTAGCTATTGCTAAATAAATATTCCACATCATCTTTTCATCAGACCTAGCGTATTTATGAATTATCAAGCCCTCCTTAATCATATGTAACCTTCGCATCTCATTAGCATCAAGCCAGTCGTCCATTATGATGGCATCTTTAAAATTACGAGTTAACCGGTCGGTCTTTTCAACTACAACATTAGATATATCATGTTTATTTATGTAAGCTACCATTTTTTTAAATTCGATGCGCTTATCGTTCTTGCTTGCGGTCTCAGAAATCCGAAACTCAGATACGACATTTAATTTTGCATCTCTACAATATGATCTAATCAGCTTTAACTGTGCATCCAGTGAATAACCTTCGTCTTCTTGGGCCTTGCTTGAAACTCGAGCTAATACCACCGCTTTTGAATGAGTCATTTGATACTTCCTCCTATTTATAATTTATATAAGCCTATTATCCCCAAAAAGTACCTATCTGCTAATCTCAACCAAATAATCTTTTGCAAGTTGTGGATAACTCAGTTATTATATAAATTAAAATAATATTGATTATTTTAATGATAGGCAATGCAAGATATGGCAATACAGTCAGTTACATCATTTCTTATCTTCATCTTTGGTGATAGTCCTATTAAAATCGTTATCAATAGCATAATACTTACGATTATCTTTTATGTCTTGTGGAGATTTATTATTCAACCTTTCATTAATACAATATTCAACATAATCGCAACTTTTCATCACAATAAACTATCTGAATTACAAATAATACCGCCCAAGCAAAATGACATAGACCCGTTAAATACTCAAAACTTTTTTGCAGTTTTACAACAACTGATGCCAAAGCACGGTAACGTATCACTCGAGATTTTTAACAGTAAAAAATCCGGTATTATTTACAGGATAATTGCACCAAACTATCTAATACCTAGCATACAAAAACACCTAGCTTCATATATACCAGGTTTGAAATTTAACAACTCGGACATACCATCAACGCCAAAAAGTGACATGAAAATCTATCGCATCAAGCAATCTAGACATTTTGCATATCCATTAAAATCATACAGTGATAATGAAAAAATCGATCCCGCTGCTTTTATCGCTGGTTCGATGACCCGACTTAACGACAATGAAGAAGTTACACTTCAAGTTATTACACAGCCATACTTATCGAGAAAAGCGTGTCGAATCCATAATAAATTAATCAGGAAAGGCGAAGTTAAGCTTGAGGGTAGGTTTTTATCCTTTTTATTAGCTATCAGTTTTATATTAATCCCAGCACTACTGATAGGTTCAATGATAAATAGTTGGCAGATCGGATTCACAATTGCATTCATTCTTACTATATCGTTAATATTTGCAAAAGAAAAAGAAAATAATTTAACGAAATTTGAAGAACAAATTTACAGCGAGATAGCATCTAAACTTGGACAGCCATTACTTCAAACAGATATTAGATTCGGTGTTATATCATCAAATCGTTCAAATAAAATCACTAACGAATTTATTTCATCACTCGAAACCCTTAACACTGCCGGATTCCAACGTCTCAGATTAGTCCGTAACCCATTTGATAAATTCCAAATAAAATACATAAACTATTTATTTAATAATCGCTCACCATCAATACTTACATTCCATAAATCAATATTAAATACTAGTGAACTTGCAACAATATTTCATTTTCCAAATGGGACCATTAGAACCGAAGGTGTAATTCGCTCACATAGCAAAACCCTACCTGCGCCGAATAGCTTATTATCCAACCCTGAACTTGACGTTGTAGTTGGGTTAAATAAACATCACAATAAAGATACGCTCATTGGTTTAACAAAATCAGAGCGTGAACGACACATGTTTATAGTCGGAGGTACAGGCAGCGGCAAGACAACTATGCTGAAATATCAAATAATTCAAGATATCCAAAATGGCAAGAACGTCGCGGTTATAGACCCCCATGGCGACCTAGCCGAAGAGATACTTAGCTATATACCAAAAGAGCGTACAGAAGACGTTATATACCTTAATCCAGATGATCTTGATAATCCAATTGGTGTTAATTTACTTGAACTACCAGATAATCTAAAAGGTAATGATTTATTAAGAGAAAAAGATAGAATCACCGAATCCGTAATATCCGTTATGCGCAAGATTTTCTCCGAAGACGATAGTGGCGGCCATCGAATTGAATATATCTTGCGAAATACAATTCAAACAGCGCTCACACTAGAAAAGCCGACTTTATTTACAATCTTTCGATTATTGAATGACGGCAAATTTGCGAAAGAAGCTATAAAGAATCTTGAAGATGAAGATCTAAAAACATTCTGGAAAAATGAGCTGGGCAAAGCTGGTAGTATGCAAAAAGTTAAAATGGCGGCTGGTATAACCTCAAAAATCGGTCGTTTCCTGTTTTCAGCTAGTGCCAGGTCGATACTTGAACAAGAAAAATCGACGATTGATTTCGACAAAATACTTGATAATAAAATATTAATTTGCAATTTTTCAAAAGGTCGCCTCGGTGAAGATACATCCATGCTATTCGGCGTAACTATTCTTGCCAAATTACAGCTTGCGGCACTCAAGCGCTCTGAAAAGAAGCAGTCAGATCGCAAACCATTTTATATTTACGTAGATGAGTTTCAAAATTTCGCCACATTATCATTCACTCAAATGCTCAGTGAGGCAAGAAAATATAAAGTATATCTGACCATGGCTGAACAAAGCACCCAACAACAAGATGACCAAAAACTTGTCGATATCATATTGGCAAATGTTGGTACTGTAATAGTTTTCAGAACCGGAAGCCCAAAAGACGAAGAACTATTACTACCCTTTTTTGAACCATACATTGAAAAAGGTGAAATTACAAACCTTTCAGCTTATAAATTTTATTGTAGAATCTCTGGTGTAGATACTCAAGAACCAATGTCCGGTGAGACTATAGTTGTTGACGATGGGTTTAGTGATATTGAATATATCAAAAAACGATCGCGAAAGAACTACGCAATTAAACAGAAACTCGCATTAGAGTTAACTAAAATTAATGACAAGAATAAAAATGTCAAAGAATAAAAGCAAATAACACCTAAGATTTAATTTTTATACATTCTTCTTGGACTTAAAATATTAATTCTACAAAAATATATAAAATTACCAAAATGGTAATGATAATTGCCCCATCAACAACATTTTTACCATTACGGTCCCAGAATGATGGTTTGGATTCTCCGAAATAATTTAATATATATTGCCACTCTTTTCCGTTTGAGTTTTCAATAAAATCAACCATTTCATCAACCTTGTCAAGCTCCCACTTTCCTGGACACCGTGTCTGTCTTAAACTGTTGTTTCGTGAGCGTAGCGGCGTAAGCCGCTGGGCTCATTTTTAATGCTGTGTG
>PGXZ01000019.1 GCA_002839415.1 Candidatus Saccharibacteria bacterium HGW-Saccharibacteria-1
ACACAGCATTAAAAATGAGCCCAGCGGCTTACGCCGCTACGCTCACGAAACAACAGTTTAAGACAGACACGGTGTCCAGGAAAGTGGGAGCTTGACATTTTGATAATTGGACCTGAAGGAGTGTATTCATAGCTAATCCATTTTGCTTCAGAAAAATCTGGCGACGCACAATAAATAGAGCCGTCGCGCTCTTGTTTAAAGCTAAACACCTGATAGTGTTCTTCGCCCTTATTAATAAAAATTCTTCTTTTTGGATATGAGTCCATAAATAAATAATAACAAAATACGCCCCGTATATTACAGCTTAATGATTAGCAAAAACTAATCACGGAATCGGGTTGACCTTTCGACCTATCTCTGCCATATCCTATTGTACTTGTCTATTTCGTTCTGTATTTTTTGTGTCTGGTTGGCGCTGATGTGATTTTTTGTTGACACGATAGCTGGTGGCTCATAGTCAAAGCCTACAAAATAGACCTGCTGTCCGTAGAACTCTAAATAAACTAAGTTTTCTTTTGGATTTATTACGTATAGTAGATCGTCGCCCCATAGCTGATATATACAGTCATTCAATCTATCCATAAAAGTTCTATTTATGTATCCTTTAAGCTTTTTATTCTGCTTTGTTGTCAAAAGTGGCCTATGTACAGATAGGACGTCCTTGATGTCGCATTTCATAAACCAAGAATTACGAATAATCAAACCTCGAGAAAGCATTTCTATATAATTCTTTTCGCGATTCTCGTCCATAATACCAGTAACTAACGACCCGTCGTTCAATATAGTCTTAAGCAATCGCTCATTCGATACATCAGATTCCGTCCTCCCGACGTGATTGACTCGTGACTTTTCTGCCGACTCTATAAATTTACTAAATTTAGCCTGAGCCGTAGGGTTTAAGATACTTCTATATAAAATCGTTTTTGCGAACCAATTATCATCTCTTGATTTATCGATTGAATTACAGGGTATATGTACATTAATTGTCGGACGATTTGTCTTTTCGTCGCTAAATAGCACTTTGGGTATTACATGGTCCCTAGATGTATCCTTCGATGGATCTATAATCTTATTACATATGTAGCATCGAAACGTAAGAGAGTTATTCAGTTGAAATACATTACCATCATTATATGACATTATCCTTATTATAGAACAAAGGCTCTAGTCATGGAATCCGGTCGGCTTTTAGACTGTCCAGTTGCCATATAGGATACTGGTCGACTTTAGAACCAAACAACAGAGGTAAAATAGAAAGAACCGCCCTTTTGGACGGTTCTAACCTTTTTCGCCAGTTGTTAAGTCTGGCTACTTTTTACGTCTAGCTAAGGAGTTAATCAGGGGAACCGGTCATGGAACTCGGTCACCCTTTTTCACTGCTCAGCTTGGCTCCGGCGACTGGACTCGAACCAGTAACCTCGAAGTTAACAGCTTCTTGCTCCACCATTGAGCTACGCCGGAATACAAGAGATATTATATACTTTACGGTGTCAGTTAGTCAACTATTTTGCGTTTTTAAATAATCAGACAGTCGCGTTTTCATCGAAACGTGTGCGCCCTCAAGGCCCAGGATCTTTAGTGCACCAACCAAAACATATAATTCATCCAAAGTTTCTTGGCTGTATTCTAAATCTAGGGCATCAAACCTATCTGTTACCGCATTTATAATCCACTTTTCTTGGGCTGGCGTTGGGCTTTTGCGAACTGGCGCGTCATCATAATGTGCCGTAACGACCTCGAGTGATCGGGCAGAATTATCTCGTTTTAACAAATAACCCTTTGAAATCAAACCATCTATATGCACCGCAACCGTTGAAACCGATTTATAGCCAAGCGCTCGCATAATTTCGCGATAACTTGGACCATAGCCATGACCTTGAATAAAACCATCAACAAAGTTAAGTAACTCCCTTTGGCGCTTGCTTGATCTGTGTTTATCCATGATAATATTCTAACCTACTTTTGTTTTATAAGCGCTATGGCGGCCAACCCCCACCAAATAATCGACACAGTGTCATCTACCCAGACTGGTAACAACAAGCCAACCAAGGCTAGCCCAACCCCACTAGCAAACACACCAAGAGCTAGCCAATCTTTACGATTTTGCCACAACTTAAACATCAGCAAACCAAAAATACCAATAAACAAAACCAAGCCTATCCAACCAGCCTCATGCGCAATAAATAAATACTGGTTTTCGATTATAATCGGCGAGCTGCCAAATAACGAGGCCGACCCAGTACTTCCAACTCCCGCCCCAAAAGGCTGAATCAAAGCTAGTGTTAGACCAGTTTGTATTGATGATAAGTGATTATCGTTCGAATTAACACTTGTGTCGTCATTTGGGTTTTGATGTAACAATACATTCGATATTAAATAATTGTTATTGAATGCAAATATTAAACCTGCAAATATTGCCAAAGTCGCAGCTATTATTACAAGGGGTAGTTTTTTTGATAATATCTTGCCAGAAAAAGATAACAGCACAACCAAAACAATTGAGACAATCGCCGCCACAATCGCACTTCTTGAATACGTAAACCATAACACAACTAATCCACCCAGCAACAACGACGTTAATAAATATTTTAATTTATCATCTATTTTAAGTTTAAACTTGCAAAAATAGCTTACGATAACAGCTAGAATAACAATTATATAAGCACCTAGAGGATTTGGGCCCCTAAGAGTACTATTTATCCTAATAAAATCATGGTTTTGGTCAACTGTCATATATGGACTAATTGTATTTACGTTATAACCGATATATTTCAAAATGTCTTTTGGCAATATAAATATCTGCATCAAACCAAATAAAATTACAATCAGCGCTCCAACCAAACCTACCTTCAAAAACATTCTCTTATATCCTGGCCACATCCTAAGAGTTATATAAACCAAACAGAAAAAGAAAACATACCTTAAGTCTATGATTAGTCCAGCTAATTTTGAGTTTAAACTGTCACCAAAAAAAGGTAACAGTATCAGATGCAGCAAAATATAAACAGCCGACAAAATCATTATCGGTTCTCTTAACAACTTAAACTGTCGATTTTTTATCAAGAAATAAATAGCTATCAAGCCCGCAATAATCATCAATATTTCTTTCCATGACTTAATTAACAAACTAAGATTAGGGAATAATACGCCCAAACCAATACTAAATGGAGCGTGTAGTATAATACCACCAAAAATAATCAGCAGTAACGTCACGTACGTCTTTTTTAAAATAGATTGAAATCGCGTTTGCTTCACTCCTATTATTGTAACTCAAAGATTGATATAATTAGAGCAATTATGCTAGGCAGAAATATCAGATTCTACAGTCTTATCTTGATTATCATCGATACGGTTGTATTACTAGGCGCTTTTTCAATCGCCTACATCGCCCGTGTCCAATATGATCCGCGTCCACTCGTCGCCAATATACATGCCTATGATTATCTATATAATTTTATCTTGATCGTACCTTTTTGGATTATGATATTTACATTACTAGGTCTTTATCAGACTGCAACTTACAATCGACGACTACTTGAATGGGCAAAAATCACTGTTGGCTCGTTTATCGGCATCCTATTTGTTATCGGCTGGCAATACGCCACTAACCAAAACATACTGCCAGCTCGATTAGTTGCGGTCTATGCTTTTGTTATTGCGACAGTTTTAATAATTTTTGAACGAGAAGTTTTTCGCTTTGTTAGGAATTACATGTTCAAACGTGGCAAAGGCGTAAATAAAATATTGCTAATTGGTACCTCGGATGTTGCCAAAGATATTGCTACTAATCTGTCTCAAACAAGCAAAAAAGGCTACGAGATAGTTGCAATCTCGGGGCCAAGACGAATTTTGCCAGACCATACAAAATCTAAATACTATTCCAAACTAAGCCACGCCCTTGAGAATATCAGCACCGACAAGATTAACATGGTAATTCAAACTGACCTGTACGATTCACCTGATTGTAACCAAAAAGTCTTACAAGCCACGCAATCAAATCATATTAGTTATAGTTTTATACCTGGCGAATCAGAGTTTTACTCGGGTAAAAATACAATTGATATCTTTTTAGGCTATCCAATGATATCAGTTTATCAAACACCGTTAATTGGCTGGGGCGCTATCTTAAAGAGGTTTTTCGATTTATTTTTTGGTATAATTCTGGCAATCTTACTCTCACCTATCTTGCTAATAATTCTTATCATCAAAAAAATAGCCGACCCAGGACCAGCCTTTTATGTTAGCAACCGCCTTAGCCAATTTTCAAAGCCAATTAAATTGATAAAGTTTCGCAGCATGGATTCAAAATTTGGCTCACGCGATGCGGCCGAGGAATTCAGGGAAATGGGACGAAAAGACTTGGCTCACGAATACGAAAAACATCGCAAAGTTGAAAACGATCCGCGCATTACTAAATTCGGTCATTTCTTGCGTGTAACATCGCTTGATGAATTACCTCAAATATTTAATGTTGTTAGAGGCGATCTAAGCCTCGTTGGGCCAAGGCCAATCCTTCCACAGGAGGCCAAGTTAGCTCACGGGCGCACAGCCCTCTTACACAGCGTTAAATCTGGCGTAACTGGCATATGGCAAGTATCAGGCCGTAGCGAACTGTCATTTGATGAGCGTATTGAACTTGAATTATTCTACGCCCAAAACTGGACATTCTGGCTGGATATTAAAATTCTTTTTAAAACAATTGGCGTTGTTATACGAAAACAAGGCGCCAAATAAACCAAAGATTATTTTTTGATTAAAACGTGCGGCTTTTTACTATAAATCATAAAGCTTATTTCTTTTGCATCCAGTTTAATTAGATGCGTGTGTTGATGTGGTACAGATTTAATGCTATTTTTAAACGACCTCGCGTATATTGAATAGCCAAGCTTATCATAAGACCCAATAATGCGAGAAAACTCGGTCATTTCATCAGTATTCATTTCGCCCAACGATTCCATGTGCCGCTTTGGCACTACCATAATATGATCGACCACGCCCTGGTCATCCCATATATCATAAGGAAATGTGTTTTCTACCACCCAAAAATCAGTAAATTCTTTTATGACCTCTTTTTTACCGGGCTGTTTGTCGAATTTGCAAAAAACACAACCCTCTACTTTTGCTCGAGTTTTTTTAATTTTTCTATATTCTTTTTCTGATTTATGACCACGACTAGGCATATTCACCCCTTAATTTTTTTAATATACTTACTGCTCTTATATTATCTAACGCTTGGATCTTTTGCGTAAATATAATCCATTGGAATAATTATTGGATCAAATCCATATTGCTTTGCATTATCTATGTCACTTTGGTATTCATCAAAAACTATATACATATCAATCAAAAAACAATCAAACACCATTACTGAGCGTTTGATTGTTTAAGTACAGCTAATGTTCTATGAATTGCTTTGTAGTTTTTTAGCAACTTCACCAGTTCTGTGGCTAACATCTTTTTTAGAGATTAGTATGCCGTCTGGCGTATTAACAATTACAACATCATCCATGCCAATAACGGCAATTGGCTTTAGGGGTTCTTCATTACGAATATAGGCATTTGCGACTTCTATCATATGAATATTTCCGCCACCAGAATAGTTATTATTGCCATCCTTCAAAACAGCCTTATGTAAATCCTGAAAAGACCCAACATCCATCCAGTCGAAGCTAGCGGCAACCACCATCAACTCTTTAGCTTTTTCAATCAACGCAATGTCAATTACTTGATTATCAAGCGACAAATAAGCCTCATTATATTTTGGGGTACCGACGTTATCTATCAATGAAAGAGTTTTGAAATTATTATGCAATTCTTTAGAACTGCGTTTCATTTCATTCAAAAAAGTATTAACCGATCCAACAAAATAACCACAGTTCCATAGATACTCTCCTGATTCAAGGTATTTTACCGCAGTGTCATAATCAGGCTTTTCTTTGAATGATTCAACGATAAAAACGTCATCAACAATACCGTCACCATCAATATCTCGTCGAATATAACCAAAGCCAGTTGCTGGAGAAGTTGGCTCGATACCAATCAAAGCGATTTGTGATTTTTCATTAGAAATTTTAGCAGCTTTTTCAAACGATTTTGCAAAACCTTCAACGTCGCGAACATGATGATCAGAATGAATGAACGCAACTGGCTCATCGTGATTATGAAAACGAGAGATATAATCTAAGGCTAAAATAATACAATGCGCAGTACCGCGTCGGCCTGGCTCGATTAGAAAGGCCGACCCTGGCAATTCAGGCAGTTGTTCACGGACATAATCCGAGTGGCTAGCCTCAGTTACGATATATATCTTATCACCTAACTTATTGGCTCTATCGTACGCCATTTGCAATAAAGTGCGCTCGCCCATCAATTTTAATAAATGTTTTGGATACTTAGGGGTTGAAAGTGGCCACAGACGCGTGCCTGATCCACCGGCTATTATTACTGTTATCATTTTCCTATTATAAACTATACTGGCTAATATTTAAATTTTTTAGCTCATTGTAAGCAATAAACAATCATGACTCAGCCGCGATAAGTGTTTAACCGTTTTGTTTATGTTATAATAAATATATAAAATACCGTGAAGATATTGAGGCGCTGAACCCATGAAAGTACCAAAAAAAGAAAACAAACAAAAATTTATAATAATGGCCATTACTGCCACATTTTTATTACTACTTACCGTTGCGGCCGCGTCATACCACTATCAAACATGGCCCTTTCAAAATAAAAAAGCCGATTCTTATTCAATAGACGAGCAAATCAAAGCAGGCACTGAAATAAAAAAACAGTCTATAGACAACACCACCAGCAATAATAAAGCCCAAAGTGGTAGCGATGTGCCAATCGAACCGCAAGTTATTAGCGGTAGCGACAAAAAATCAGTAAACTTCGATATCACTTCTGTCAACCAAGATGGCGAAAACCTAGTAATACGCACACTCATCCAAGCCATCGTAAGCTCTGGCACCTGCAATCTTACTATGTCAAACGACCAGGGTGGAAAGTATACATCAACGGCCGAAGTCCAGCCCTTACCAAGCAGTTCAACTTGTAAAGGTTTTAATGTTCCAATAAATCAGCTTACACAAGGCGAATGGAATATCGTAATTGAATTTAGTAACAACGAACTATTTACTTCGGCCAGTAAAAAGGTCGACATAAAGTAAACATGATGAAAAAAACGCTCGTACTAATCTTTTTCACACTTATAGTCGCTACGACCAGCAGCTCAATAACTAGCGCAACCTCTGGTTTCAATCCCGGCCGAATAATTGACGATGCAGTTTTCACAAATAATCTAACAATGTCCCCTTCTTCTATTCAGAACTTTTTAAATGAAAAAGTGCCAATCTGCGACACTATGGGAACTCAAACGTCTGAATTCGGAGGCGGAACGCGCCGACAATGGGCAGAAGCCCGCGGTTACAGCACTCCATTTACGTGTTTGCGTGATTATAGCGAAAATGGAAAAAGCGCAGCCCAAATAATCTATGATACGGCACAAGAATTTTCGATCAATCCCCAAGTGTTAATTGTATTATTACAAAAAGAACAAGGTCTTGTAACTGACACCTGGCCACTAACTACTCAATATAAAACAGCTACTGGCTATGGCTGTCCGGACACTGCACCGTGTGACAGTCAATATTTCGGCCTTACAAACCAACTCCACTGGTCTGGATATATGTTTAGATCAATATTAAACAACAGCCCAACCTGGTATACGCCATATGTACTCGGCAATAATTATATACAATACAGCCCCACGGCGTCTTGCGGTGGCAGTACTGTGTATATCCAAAATCGATCTACACAAGCTTTATATAATTACACACCCTATCAACCAAACCAAGCAGCGCTCGATGCTGGCTTTGGATCAGCTCCGTGCGGCGCTTACGGCAACAGAAATTTCTATATATATTTCAATAATTGGTTCGGAAATACTTATGCTGCGGACTTCTCCGCTCAACCGGTCTGGCAACAAATCTATTCAAATAGCTCAAAAACAACCGCACTCGGCTGGAATGCTAATTTAGTCGCTGGACAACCTGCCTAT
>PGXZ01000020.1 GCA_002839415.1 Candidatus Saccharibacteria bacterium HGW-Saccharibacteria-1
ATAGAGCGGTTGGTAAAGTATTGGCCTAATGGACTAGATGATATGTTGTTGTAGTTGCAGGCTGTATTGCCGTTGTTGGAGAAGCTGAGTTTGGCGCAGTTTGCAATGTCCGAGTAAACAGGGTTTGAATAAGCCGAGTCTGAAGCCGCACCGTTCATCCTCCCCGTTGCCAATATCCCGTATTCAATCCAACTGCCGTAAGTGCCTGATGATTTAATTGTAGTACTAGTGTTTACATCACTGACTACATTTGTATTATTATTTATTTGACGACCAGTCATCAAATCACTTCCTATAACTTGGGTTTTGGGCTTTTTGGATATTTTATGGCAAATTGCATCAGAATTATAATATACATTCGCCACTTCACTTGAATCGCTTACTACCGAATAGCTATAGCAAACCATGGTTCCAACCGGATAATCACCCACTCTCACTCTTATAGGAGAAAGATTGCTCGTTCCGGTGTTAAATATCGAAGACCCCTGACTTGAAGTTGTTGTTGGCACGACACAGGAATCATAAGTCCTACCGGCAATCAGATTTCTAAAATAATCGCAGGGGCTCAAGGTTGATTCGTGATTAGCTAAATTTTTAATCGAAGCAACATCCGTGCCAAGACCGTAAACCATTTCAGTTAGCCTCCAATTTGTACTTCTAGTCTTAGTGTTTGGATATACCGGAACTGCCGCGGTATTTTTAATTACTGGAAATACATTAACCAAAACATCACCCTCGATAATATAAGACCTGTCGTCGGTAATGCTCGATTCAAGATTGTAATTATAGCACTTCTGAGGCCTTAGGATTGAAGTTGCAGCGCTACGACTCAAAACATAACTAACAGACACGCTAATTACAGCACCGGTGTCGACGTCCGTTACGGTTGTAGTAACCTTGCTGTAACTATCCCTCTGCTCAATATATTTGATTTCCATACCATCTTCAGCAACCGAATATTTTGGATGTAGCCCCACCCTATGATACGAAGAATAGGTGCCGATAGTATCATTTACGGCACTAACCCCAGGAGATGATGGATATGAAAATGTTACTTTTATAGGAACAGCACTATAATTTCCTGCTGCATCATATGCCATTGATGGATCTACCGTTATCTCTCTAGGGCGACAACCCGAGTTATCATAGTTAACTGGCGTAGGCGGATCTACGGTTATATCAGTTCTTGTTTTTGGAATTCCTGATAATTTACCCAAAGGATTACCACAATGAGTATCAATTGCGTATAAAATTTTACTCGGTTCATTTTTATTATAAAATCGCATCGCGTAAGCAGTATTACCCTTATTACGATAAGTTACATCATTAGTATTCTCTGGTGGTACGTATGATGTAATAGAATAATTATAATTGCCCAAATCAATTGCTATTTGATCATTGTTAATCCTAGAACGCCAATCCTCAACATCTTCATCGGTTGGCCTCTCGTGATCAGTTCCGCCCCGCATCGTCTGGATAATAAATTCAGCCCCAACTTTATTTTCACTTGATCCATTACGATAATCTATAATGGTTGATATGAATATATCTTTATTATTAGTACTCAATCCGGCACTTAAAACGAACTCCCCCAAATCATTATTATATACTTTTAATTGATCAAAATAACCGGTATTGCCGTTAGCTGCAAGCACTCGACAGTTTACTGATACAACCAATAAAAACACAAATATAAATAAAAAACATGAACGATATGCTAACGATTTATTTTTCATTTTATATCCTTCTCGAGTTCAGCGATAATCTTATTATAATAATTCAAATCAGCCCTTGACCATTCATGAGTCTCACTATCTTTTGGAGCACGCTCAACGCAAAGCTTATAATACTTTAGGGCCGTTTCATTATTACCCTTCGCTTTTTCCATGTTGGCAATAATTAACGCCGATTTATATGATGGATAAATAGACTCCGCCTTATAGGCATATTCAAAAGATTTTGCTTTATCAGCACTACCGGGTGTGTCAGCGGCGGCAGATTTCATAATATATATTTGAGCGACCTCCTCTTTATTAACAGCATTTTTTAGCTCACCATCTAAATATTCTTGACTATCATTAGCGCCTCCGTTTTTCGACACCTCACCAAGCTTGTCATAAACAGTATTAATTCGAGTACTTATCGCTTCAGGAGTGTTTTGTAAATTAAACCAGGCTTTATAAACAAAATAGCCACCAAAACCCAATAAAGACAACACAATAACAGAAAATAAACCAATGAATATTTTAGATTTTATTTGATACTGGCTACTTTTGTCGCTTTTGTTAAATTTCAAAACCATAATAAAACCTCATTCAAATGACTACTTTTAATTCATAATATTATAACCTGAAGCATAATACAAGTTATAATAATAAATCTATCGCCTTGCCGTATTAAGCCTAACAAATAATTTCCTTATCCACCCCTGTTGTGTTATGATTGTTCTATGAGTTTATCAATCGGTATAGTGAAATCACTACTCTGCCTTTTGGGATAACATTCTCAATGCCAACTCCACAGAACAAACGCCATTATAGTAGCAATAAATAAAGGAGAGCTATGGACGTAAATAAATTTCAACCAATAATTCGTCAAATTTTTATTGAACTCTCCGAACGAATGCCTGAAGCAATGACCTTCCGAGAAATTGCAAATATCTTTTTTAAATATGGAATAATCAATTCTCCTGATAACCCTTACGGGTCATACCAAGGCACAAAACGCGATTATGTACTTGATAAGTTAAATAATGCTGATAACATATTGTCTTTTATGGATGGAGGGATTGCAGAGTTAACTGAAATGTCTTCAATCGGAATCGACGGAGCTATTAAAGATACATCGCTACGTACTATTCTTAAGCAATTAGGTTATACAAAGAAAATATCTAACGAAGAACATGGCATAGACTATATGGAAGTACCAACAGATATTGAATCTAAGCTTAATCTTTCAGCAACAGGCACAACACGAATAGAGCGAATCTCAAGAGAACGCTTACCTAATAATATCGCCACATTAATCGACGAACTCAATGATAACCTATCCAGAGGAAATCTCAATGCCTCGGCATTATTAATTCGTCGTATCTTAACACTAGCGTCAACTGTCGCGCTTTTGAAACACGGAGGAAACGATAAAGTCACTACGCAAGACGGTGAAAGTTTTGAGCTTAACGTTCTAATTAGTAATGCTCAACAAGAATTTAGAATTTCATCGCAAACCATAAGCCGCGTACGTTCTGCAAAATGGATTGGGGATTCTGCAAATCATAGTTATCGGGTAAAAGTTAACGAGCAGGATTTAGGAACATCCGTAACTGCAACACGATTATATATTGATGAACTCGACCTAAGGGATGCCGAAAGCTGATAAGCTTCTTTTCAAGCAATATGGGCTAATTGGATAGATTAATTATCGACAGTACTTAAAAATGAAGTTTGGCCATTATTAAAACAGCTAACATCATAACCGTCTACTAAAGCAATTGGATTAACTTTTATTATCGCTCCGTCATTCAGCTTCTTACAATACCTAGATAGAGTAGACGAATCTTCGGTAATAATGTAGTCGATAGAGTTTTTATCTGCTTGAGCGATTAATTTTATATCATCTGCATATTTAGGATTATCACTACCCCTTCTTCTCTGTATACCACCCATCTGAAAAGCTACATCTGCCGTTCTTATTGCATCGTCAACATTATATGGAAGAATCCTAAAATTACCACAACCTATAACACTAGATATAGGCTGCCCCTGACTAAACTCCGCAATAACAATCGTAGATAAATAAAGTGTTATCGAATTATTTAGAAAATATTTATAATATTTTTTCGCAATATCGTGATTTGGCCTATCGTCAGAAAAAAGAGTAATAAGAAAGCTCGTATCAATAAGGACGGATTTGTGTGTGGAGCTAGACATAATTACCTCTTAATTCTTCAACCCATTGAGTAGCACTACTAATATCCCTCCATGCCTGCCTGCCCTCTTTTACCATAGCCTGAAATACGGATTCGTCATATTCGGGTTTATAATTCTCGAACGATATAAGCTCTTCGTTGCGATACTCTTTTGTGTTAAAGTTTTGCTCCGCCTTTAGCCGTATAAGCTGCTCGCTATATAGCCTATTTACTTGGTCATCAACCAACAAAGAGGCTTCAGATTTAACCTTAATACTTCTACCACTATCGAGCATAATATGAACGTTTGGTTGATTTTTACCCCCAAGGTCGTATATTTTTCCATATAAATAAAGCTCAGCATTTAGCCAAACCTCTTTATTTATCTTATAGTTCGTATCAGCCGAAATAACTAAAGTACTGACGTCAGTATCTAGATTAGATGATTTTAGACTCAATTTATAAATTCGGTCTTTATTCTTTTTTGCCGCACTTTGCCAATTTTCCATTATTTTCGCTCGAATTGCATCAACGTTAACTAAGGTATGGGATTTATTGATTATTTCATAATCTTTTAATACATACTCTAGTTTTAAGTCGGGCTCTTTAATAGCAATCGCAAGAGAACCCTTTTCTATCGAGGCAGATATAGACCTTAAGTCAATCTTTTCGCTACCCTTTAAAAACGAGGAAACCTGTTCAGTAAATTCCGAAAGCAATGGAAGCGATATGTTATCAGGACTAAGGTCTGCACCTAGCAGTTTATCGCTGATGGAAAATGATAATTCCTGACCCTCTTTCATAGTATTTGCTCCATATAGATATTATTAGTATATTCTATTCTGGCTTAATAGACAAAATACTATCAATACTTAAGCACACTATTCATTTAACTATGTAGCCAAGGTATATATTAAATAAAAAAATGATTTTTTGCACGAACCAAATATTTTAACGAACTTTTCTGTTAACATTATTACACTATTAATAGCACAAACTATTGCATATACAGCCAAATAGCGAAAAGGTGGCTCCAATAATACCTTCAAATAAGCATACATAAACCGACACTAGTATCTAACAAAGGCGGTCGATTCTGCTCTGATAAATTAATTGTTCAACTAAAAAATGTGTTAGCTACTTTTAAAAGGACTATAACTGAATTGGCAATATCCCGAATACATTTGTCAGTAGCAACAAGACAAGCCAGTATATACCTAACAATGGTAGATAAAGTATAAAATATATTCCAGACCTTGTTGTCGCTCCTTTTATTTCGAAATGCGATGAAATAATCCCCACTATTGGATAGCAGATGAGTCGAAAAATAGTATAGATAGATACTATCTGCCCAAACACCCAACCAACGGCGTTATTTGAAAATATAGGAAGTTGCTCAATTGTAATATAGCACAAGTAAAATCGTGCGATAAAGCTCACGGCACTAACTAATGGATACATAGCTATTTGTTAACCTCTACTACAAACTTTTCACCTATTTCAACAACTCGCTTTGACAATTTATCATATACATAGTATTTCACCCAATGCTTACCACTATACTGTTCAGTTTCGTGATTTATATACTCGTTAGAGTTTTTACCGCCGCCAGCGCCTCGAGCTTCGAATAAATCTCCTCGAATCCGTGGAGAGCCTTGTGCATTAAGTACTTGCCAGCGAATACCATACTGTCGCTTATTGTATTCGTTAGCGCGAAACTCAAGCGACTCGCCAACACCTGCGAATTTTCGCCATTGTCTTGTAATGACAGTCCCCTTTGATTGATACTCGCCAATTCCAGTCATACGAAGTGAGCCATCCGTTTCAATCCCCCATTGTCTTTGACGTAAAGGTTCAAGTTCAACTGGAAATTCATTAATATCGGCAGGAAATGAAGCACTTAGCACCGAACGAAGCTTGGCAATGTCTTCATTTACGAAACCTTCACCAAGTTCTGCGCGTGCATTAATAAAAAATTTTAAAATATCTTTCTGCTGTGCTTCGCTAATTCGGTTTGCCAAGTCATCTTCAAGAGGTTCAAGCGTAATACTTAATAAGACGTGCGGTACATTAAATACACGAATAATTCCGTTAATAATATTCAGAAGGTCATCTGCGTATGAAGATTTATTCTCATAAAGACGACACACGAGAGCAGTAATACAGATAGACGATAACGTACTAGTTAAACCTGCATTATCACGCATACGTTTAATAATAAGAATCAGTGAAGGCAAGAATGTGTTTTCTTCTGCAATATCTTGAAACCACTCAATCAGCTTCTTCGTATCACTCGGGAACCATTCATTCGCACTACGGCGTGACGCATATCTGGTTGGATGTTTAGATTTAATCGGTACGTAATCAACATGGAACGCTACTTCAGTGTTTGCATCAGTGGAATGAAGAACACGCTCGCAAGACTCCCTTGGCTTTGTATCAAGTTTTGCACTATACTCATCACTCAATACGTTACGGACATCCTTAAGCGCACTAGCCGCATCCGTCCATGTCGCACGTTCAAGAACTATATCAACATCATACTCACCAGCAGTGCCATCTAAGCTTTGCAATGCAGTTAGAGGGCGAACAGTAGTACCCATTGCATAAGAGCCTTGCGAATAAATTTCAACATCACCTTCATATTCAGTTGCAAAGAGTGAAAGTGTTTCGACAAGCATCTGGTCAATACTGTTTGCTTGCGAACGAGTAAGCACAATCTTCGTGAGGTATTCTTCAAAAAGCGTATCGTATCTACTAAGGTTCATAAACTTTAATCTTCCATATAGGTGCAATGAACCAAGAGTGACGAATGCGCATCCAAGGTCGCATAAAAGGATTCATGAGTCGTCGTGAATCTTTAGCAAATTGCATCGACAGTTCATCAATTCTTTTATGGTTAGGCCTATGTTCAGATTTAACTTCAGCATCAGGACCGAATGGTCTTTGCTTCCAAGCCTCCTGCGTCTGCCCCTTAGTTAACTCCTTAATTGCATTAATATAGAGGGCGTATCGTTCGCCATGCCACTTTGACTCGGTGGCCAGTAGAACACGATAATACTCATTTTCTTCTTGAATTTGGTGAAATGTGTCACGAATCTTAATCACATCAGAGGCATCTTTAGTTCGCCTACGAATCCTATAATACATTTCGACACGTTTAAATACAGATTTACTAGCAGCAGCGACAAGTTCTTTGTGTTTAGCCGCTTGAACCTGACTATTCTTAACCACAGCAGTAAGGACCGCCGAACTTAACAATGCGATTAATAGTGTTGTCACTAATTGTAGGTAGTAATCCGAAAACACGTCATTTCCCTTATATTTTTATTATCCCACTCACCCTAACTTGTGAACTGTCTCTATTTTAGTCCTGTAAATAGCCCATTGCAATAGCTCAAATATTATTTCTTAATAAGCTTGTGCTTTATACTCAAAAAACCGTCAGCCTTGTTGTTTCTAACGCTATCATTACAAAAAGATTTTGCGGGTTTAAAAATTAGCATATTAAATCACCAACACGACCACTTTTAACAATAAAGACTACGCCAATAACATACAGGAGTAGCTTTTAGTCATTGTAAAAAAATATACCCTCAAATACAACGCAAGCTTTCACGCATTAAACAGTTATAATTACTACATGAGAATTAGCCATGAAAAAATAAAGGAACTACAAAAATTACTCAAGGAGCAAACTGGTCTCAACTACACGGACGAGGAAGCCCAAGAAGCAGGTTTAGCAATAATACGTTTCGTCATAATAAAAGCACAACGAGAAAAAAACAAAGCCGAGGAATATAATGTTATCACTGGCGCCTAAAGAACTAGAGAACTGGAGCGAAAGTTTTGCCAAAGACGTGTCAAGCTCCCACTTTCCTGGACACCGTGTCTGTCTTAAACTGTTGTTTCGTGAGCGTAGCGGCGTAAGCCGCTGGGCTCATTTTTAATGCTGTGTG
>PGXZ01000007.1 GCA_002839415.1 Candidatus Saccharibacteria bacterium HGW-Saccharibacteria-1
AATAAATACCTAGACTATTACAATACCGAGCGTGTACACTTAGGGATACAGATGCGGACACCCGCTGGGATGTTGCAAAGGTATTGAGTTTTATACGTACTATCGCAATAACTTAAACTGTTAGTAATTAAAGGTTCTTTCTCCCATTGCCCTCTCGTTATTCAAAGCAAGCATAAACTGATGACTTTAATTCTTACTGTATTTCATTTTTAATATTTTATTGTGATAATGTATTAACATAATAAAAAATGTCAACCTCTACTTTTTTCGGACACTAATTCTCGACTAATTTTAGATATTTCTTCGTTTTGTTTGAGCCCTGCGGCGTAAGCTGATGGGCTCATTTTTAAGGCTGTATGGATACGTTTAGTATTGTAGTAATAAACCTGCTGCGCAATACCTTCATGTAGTCTGTCGAGATCAGTAAACTTTGTGAGCGGACCGAGCTCTAGTTTAAAGCCGCCAAACCAGCGCTCCATGATTCCATCTTGTATTGGAAAAAATGATGATAAAAATTTACTTAAATTCATCTGTCGGTTGCGTTTTTTAAGGTTTTATTTCGTTTTGGGCCATGTTAATTTTCGTTTGTCCAGTGAAAAGCGAAATTACCATATTTGATCTTTATGACTTGAATATCGGCGTGTTGTCATTTTATATTTTTTATTTCCACCATGTTCTCTAAATTTAGTACGCTTAACAATGTCCGCTATATTAGCGGTAGGTATTTTGTAGGGTTGCTTTATATATTTTTAAGACTTCAAGTTGACTTGCCGTCAATTTGGTGCTAACATATAGACATTTGGAGTTAATCGTCTGATTAGATGTAAATGTCTGCATTGAACGATATGTTCAAAGAAGTTTTTTGCCGTTATTTTGGCGAATGTACATGAATAATTCGTTAGAAAGGAGACCGGATATTCTATCCCCCTATTTCCCAGTCAATATTTGGCTGTTTGATATATTCCACTAAAAATACAAATTTTGAAAGGAAATATAAAATATTATGAAAAAATTATTTTTTGTATTATCGTGTATTTTTGTTTGTTTGGCGATGACTGGTTGTATGAGTAAAAGTTACGAACTATCAGATAATCAAAAAGTTGCTGATATAAAGGAACTTGAGAGCTTGGGGTTTTACGACCCTGTGTATGTTGGCACCGATTTTCAGTCTGATCAGGGTATGGAAATTTTTGACGTACGAGCGGAAAAAAATGCCGCAAGTAGTATGACTTTGTTTAAAAATTATCAGGGTAAATGGTGTTATGATCCGTACCTTAAATATTATGCGCCGGAAGATATGAGAGTGGTTTCTGGCATTGAGCCGGCATATTACGATAAAGTGTATTTACTGGGAGAATACGAACTTGCAAGTGCAATTGCATTTCAAGTTCATAATCCAGTAGCTTTTGATTCGTCTTATGGTTCCAAAAATCAATGGATAGACATTGACGGGCGTCAATGTCTGGTCGTGTTTTACAAACCATCGACTGAAAGTCCAGAGTTTGGCTCGTGGCAAATTAATTCTCCAGCTATACCAGGGTCAGAGTTGACTTGTGGTATGTTGTTAAATGACGTTACTCGTCAAAAGTTTAACGACTTAGCTAAAGAGTTATATACCTACGGTACGCTTTATGGCGTTGACGCGAGTAACGATTGCGTGGGCCAGTACGGCGCCGGCAGTTGGGTTTTATCGAACTTCTGGGATTTTGAGTCGGCAATGCCAGCCGGAGTTTAGCTTTTTTCTAATGGATAATTTAATCCTGATTTAGTGTATGTGCTATTTCGGAAGGTCCTAGGCAGCCAGCCTGGGTCTTTTTATTACACACTGTCTATTAGTAATATAATTAAATAACGACAAAATATATTACAATCGACGGGATGAGCGGATCGGACAAGACTCATCTTCCTGGACACCGTGTCTGTGCTGGCTCTTGTGCTACAACTTAGGGTAATTTCATACTTTTAGTGCGTTAGTTGATGATTCGATGTCTTTTGAATTTGTGTAAAGAATCTTGCAATTGATTATGGCTGACTTGATTTATTGATAGCTTTATTTATCCATATCGGTAAGGAATTGGAGTATATTTATTGGGTTTTAATAATCGTTTTTGATTATTGCGGCATTATGTTAAGCAAGGCTTATTTTTTAACAAGAAGTTTCATTTGCTGCGGTACATTGTTTACCGGTGCTGTCAGCTGATTTACCGCCTAATGTAATCCAGTTTCTAAGGCTGGTTAGATTTACTACCTTTGTGTAGCCGATTGAATCTAGATATTTTTTTGCGTCTGACGCTCTTTTGCCCGATCGGCAATAAACGTAAATTATTTTATCTTTTTCAGTTGTTGGTAATTTGCCTTTTTTAATATCTTCGACAGGAATGTTAATTGCTTCTACGGCATGGTTGATATCGAATTCTTTGGCGGTTCTAACATCCACGATTATCGCGCCATCCTTTTGATTTTTATTTATTTGGTTTAATGAGATTTCAAGGGGGTCTTCTTTTACTGTATTGGATTGTTTTGACGAAACAAATATTAGTCCAGTTGTAATCGCTACGATTATTAGTAATGAGATTGCTATGTTTTTCATTATTTACCTTTATGATTTAATTACCCAAACATTAATAATTCTGGTTTAAATACTAGTATTATGCCAATTACGATCATCAATATTCCACCTATTACTTTAGACAGCTTTGCGTATTTTGTCGATATACCCGTGGCTTTTAATGTAAACATAGCAATGGCGAATATAATTATGTCGTCTAACATAAAGAAGAATATATAAAGTAATATATAGGCATAATACTGCCAAGTTGGTAGGTTGCTAAGTGACAATACTTGAGTAAATATCGCCGGAAAGCCTGCTGAGCAAACTAATTCAACTAGGTTGACTGCAAACGCTAGTAAGATTATTCCACCCAGGGCCATCCATAGGCTATTTTGGTGGGCAATATTTTTCAGTTTTTCAAATACTAGTTTTCTTTTTTCGTTACCGGTAACTTTACAGCCGACGCCATTTTTTCGATTCTTTATGTAATCATATAAGTGGTAACCACCAATGCCTAAGGCTATTAGTCCTATGGCAATTCTAATCCAGGCAATAAATCCTAGGAATAATATCAATTGCAACCATGCAGCCATAAATAGGAAATAAACTGCTGCTGAGGCTACTATAAAAGTGCCGCCCAAAGCCCACATTCGCTTACGGCTTTTCATACCTAGAAGCAAGCTAATTAAAAACATTAAAACCCACATCGAACAAGGATTAAACCCGTCGATAGCTCCAATAATAACTGCTAGTGCTGGTAGTGAAAAATTAATAGTGTTAATTTTACCGATAAATGGTAAATCAATGATTTTTTCGACTTTATTTTCATTTGATACGTCCTTGGTTTTTTCCTTTGGCGCGGTTTTAACGGGATCTTTGCTGGCGTTTACCAACTCGGTGACCGAGTCGGGACAACTATTTTCTGAGCAATATTTAATTCTTGCTTCAATTTCCTTGTCCGTTGTTCCTTCGGCATAGCCAACAAATTCTTTGTCTCCGATAATTAGTAATGGTACTCCATTTGATTTGATGTTTAATTTTTCGGATGTCTTTTGCATCAACTTAACATTATCTTGACTGTGATATATCTCGTATTTATTGAGTTTTACGTTTGGATAATTTGGCAAAACTTCTGCTAGGTATGCTTTCTCTTTGGTGCAATGAGGACAACCATCGCCCCAAAACAAATAAATATTTAAATTATTGGAGGCGTGTGTATTGACTGGCGATAGGCTAAATAGGCCTATAAAAATTATTGATAGAAATATTTTAATAGCAGACTTCATTTTATTTGGCTTTATTCTCGTTGATAATTTCAATTAATTTATTTTTTTCGATTTCACCGGTCAATCTTATGAACTCATTTCCATTCTTATCTAAAAATATAAAAACAGGCAGAATATCGTTGATATTATATTTTTCTACAATTTCTTTGTCGTTATCAAAATCGTAATATTCTGTTTTTAGCCAATCATTATCTTTCTCAATATCGGCCCAACGTGGTTTCATAACTAAACATCCAGCACACCAAGTTGCACCAATCTTTAAAATCTTCATAATAATATCTCTCCTTTTTTAATTTAAACGATAATCTGTTGCAAATAACTCATATATTTTTACTATAGTATGCTCCTTAATTCAGAATATATCTGATTATGGTTCTTGGCTAAGATTGTTTTAAAATCCATTCTGGCCGCCGTATCAAGATTTGATTGCTTGTCATCTATAAAAATAGACTCTTGTGATGATGCTCCTAATTTTTTTAATGCTAGGTTATAGATTTCAGGTTGAGGTTTAACTAGGCCGACTTCGCAGGAAGCCACAATGTCATCAAAAACATCATAATAGCCGGATGCTTTAATAATATCAAAAACAGGTTTAATTATGTTAGTTATCAAACCTACTTTGTATCCTAGTTTTTTTAATTCGTTGATTAGCTCTATCATGTTTTGGTTTGGTGTAATCCCCTGCCATCTATCATAAACTCCGCAGTATTGGTCTGGTATGTTTAATCCATATTCGTTTTTTATATTATTCCAATATTTAATTTCTGATATATTACCAAGCATAAAGTCATTGAAATGTTTTTCTAGAACTTCTTTTATTTTTGATTCCGAAACACCTACGTTTGTCAGCGATTTTCGAATACATTCATCGCCATTATCGTCAGCGATTACTCCACTCCAATCAAAAAATATTGTTGAGTATTTTGAATTTACCTTAGAATTTAACATAATCATATCCTACCTTTTAATAACTAGCGAAACAATAAATATTAACAAAGTTACAATAACAATTGCACCACCTGCCGCCATTCCAATGTAAAATGCAGCTAGTAATCCTATTATAACAGCCACTAATGCTATGATAATGGCTATAGTGATTGTCTGTAGAAAGCTATTTGAAATTCTAGATGCCGTGATTATTGGAATAGTTAATAACGCACTAATCAAAAGCCCGCCGACTATCCTTAACGACAGAACGACGATCATAGCAGTAATTGTGGCTAGCAGATAGTTGACCAGATTGACTTTGTAACCGTAGATTCTAGCACTGTCTTCGTCAAATGCGATATGCAGTAGTGCTTTGTAATTATAAATTACTATTGTTATTGAAATGATAGCTACGACCACCAATATCAATATGTCATTCCACGAAGTTGTAGTGATGCTACCGAATAGAAAACTATTAAAATCAGATCTGGGCGTTGATGAAAGCCCGGCTAGTACGACTGCTATCGCAAGTCCGGCGCTCATCATTATTGCCAAGCTTGACTCCCCACTTATTCCACGTTTCTGTCTTAGGTACTCAATTGCTATTGCGCCTACAATGGTCATTGGTAAGGCAGTAAAAACTGGATCAACGCCAATTAGTAGTCCTACGCCAACGCCCGCCAGACTGAAATGGGCTAAGCTATCAGCGATCAGCGAATATCGCCTTGCTACTAAAAACGATCCAATCGCTGGAACTACTAGCGCGATAATACCACCCGCTATTAGAGCCCGCACCATAAAAGAATAATTTAAAATATCTAGCATTTATGCCCTTCTTCGTGTTCGTGCCTTAATAATATGCGTTTTTTGTTATCGTGTTTAGTTAGATATCTTTCGAGTTTAAATTCATTTGGCGGACCGTCGTATAGTATTTTTTGGTTTAAATGGATAACTCGGTTTACTAGATTCAAAACTACATCGACATCATGGGATACTATAATTATTGCAATTCCACGTTTTGTTAAACATTTTAGTATTTCGAAAAAGATATCTTGTGATTTTTCGTCAATTCCGGTTGTTGGTTCATCTAATATTAATAGTTTTGAATCGCTAGCCAAACTTTTGGCGATTAAAATTCTTTGCTGTTGACCACCCGATAATTCATTGAATTTTCTGTTTTTTAAATCAATTGCATCGACATCTCTTAAGGCGTCTAATGCCTTTGTTTTGTCGCTCGTGGCTAGACCAATGATTTCGATAACGCTGATCGGAACTTGTTGGTTTTGCATGAATCCTCTTTGGGGGACATAACCGATGCTATTTTTAATGTTGTTCTCCACTATTCCTGACGAGATCGACGTGAGACCCAGCATGCTTTTTAGTAGGGTTGACTTTCCAGCCCCGTTTGGTCCAATGAGACCGATAAATTCGCCATTTTTAACTTCTAAGGATAAGTCGTCAAGGACTTTGTAGTTGTTAAAATCTACGCAGAGGTTTGACACTCTAAAGATTGTATTATTTGCATTCAAGGGCTGTTTTGAGATTTTGTAGGTTTCTTTGTTGGACTTTAACATAATTATCACCTTTTTGTTGATCTTCTTCACTAAGGCCTTCAATCGGATCTAAGACTGCAGTTTTTGCACCAGTTTCAGAAGCGATCGTTTCGGCTAATTTCGGACTCACTAAACTTTCAAAGAAAATGTATTTAATGCCTTTTGATTTAGCTAAATCAGAGATTTCGGCTAATTTCGAAGCATCCGGCTCGACAGATGGATCAATGCCCGATATCGATAATAAATTAATTTTATATCGTTTCGACAGATAGCTAAAAGCCTCATGTGAAGTTATTGCCATATCCGTCTGGCATAAAGATAAGCCATCCTTGAATGATTTATCAAGAGCGGCTAGTTTGTCTTTGTATGTATTCGCGTTACTAGTAAAATAGGCTTTATTTTCGGGACTTGTCTTTACTAGACCACTTAAAATATTATCAACTATTTTTGTTGCCGCTACTGGATCTACCCAAAAATGTGGATCATGTAAATTATTATTTTCTGCTAATTTTATTAAATCAATATTATTTGATGATTTCACAATTGTGTTTTTGTAATCTTTTAAGAAATCATTAGCCCATGGCTCTAAAGCCGCGCCATTATATATAAAAATGTCCGATTGATATGCTGACGCAAGTTGTTTTGCAGAAGGTTCAAAATCATGCGGTTCGGAACCAGCAGGCGTAATATTAGTAACTTCAACCTTGTCTCCACCAATGTTCTTTGCAAAATCGTATAGCGGATAATAGCTCGCTGTTATTGTAATCTTATTGCTCTGTTTTGAATTGCTGGAAAAATATATACCCGCTCCGATTGCTATTAGTGTTATTGATAAGATGATAGCTATCGACTTTTTTACTTTTGTCATTACGTTTTAACTCCTTTATTGAAATCATAGTATCAGCCAATAATAAAAATTGCAAAAGTGTCGCAATTTTGTTATATTTTTACTATGAACAAAGAAGAATCTGTTGAATTGTTTAAAAAAATACTAAACGATAACAATAAGAGTATTACAAAATCCAGAATGATTGTTTTTAATAACTTACTTGAGAATAGTAATCAGAGCTTATACGAAATAAATAAAAAAACGAAAAGTGAAATTAACAGATCAAGTCTATATCGAATTATTGAAATGTTTGAAGACTTGGGGGTTGTCGAAAAAAAACCAATCGGATGGAAATATAGAATTGAATTGAGTGACATCTTCATAAATCATCACCATCATATTACATGCAGAACATGCCAAAAAGTATTGGTTGCCGAGTCTAGTCCGGATTTAGAAAAAATAATTGATGATATCGCAGGAAAAGTAAATTACTCGCTTCAAAAGCATCAAGTTGAAATTAGTGGTATATGCCCTGCCTGTCAAAAAAACAGCAATAATTAGTTTTTGATTATTTTTTTATCAATATCTTGTTTTGATAGCTTTTTGTGCACAAAAACCAGTCATGGCATGTCATCTCTGTTTTGTTTGCCATTCTTTCTTTTGCTATTCCACAAGATCCGGCTGTTGGAACGATTACGTCGTCACCAGGTCGCCAATCTGCAGGAAGGGCTACGCCAAGCTTATCAGCGGTCTGTAAGTCCAATCAATATACGATAGAGTTCTTTGAAGTTGCACCTAAGCTTAAGGGATGATAAATCATAGCCTATAATTACCTTTTATGTATTAATAAAAATCGCACGAGCGGCGTCTGTTTTTGTGTTACCATCCGTTTAATAGGGGGGGCTGACGTATGCTATAATTATTGTATCTAAATAAAAAATAAAAATGTATAAAATAAAAGAAAAACATAGAATTGTAATCCTAATTATTGCTATATCAATTTTATTTATTGGCGGTTTTGCTTCGTATATTATTATTGGTAAATTAAATAATGGACATAAACCAGCAGATATCAATAGCTTGGAGGGCAAAGAGAAATCTGGTATTGGCTTAGACAAATCTTTAGCTGAAAAAACTTCAACAGGTTCTAGTAATAAAAAATCTGATAATTTACCCAAACCAACTTTGCCGGTCAAGGTTGGCGTCTCAAATAGTACATCAGGGGCTAATGTTAGTGGAGAAATTATAGTGTTAAAATCGATCAGTGTTAAAGATTTTGGAGCTAAAGGTGACGGTATTACTGATGACAGTGTAGCAATACAAAAAGCGATTAATGAAGCTAGTGCAAATAGCCAAAATTTAATATTCCCCTCTTCGAGTAAAGTCTATTTAATAAAAAATACAATTACTTTAAAAAGTAATTTATTTATTAGCGGATATGGGGCTACTATTCACATGCCTTCGCAAAGTAGTCCAAAGATTATGTTTAAGTCTGGTGGTGAACAATATATTAGGAATATAAAGATTGAAGGTTTGGGCTTTAGTTCCGAAAATAATGTAGACGGTGTCAATTATGAAACGGGAAGTAAAACTAGCAATGTTCAAGCAATATATATACAAGGGGTGGACGGTCTAGCTATCAAAGATGTACGAATGGATAATATGTATAATGGATTAAAGTTTAATTACTCTGATAAGATGATTTTAAATAACAATATAGCCATAGACGGACTTAACATATATAATTCTCGGACACCAATTTATGCAGACGGAACTAATAATTTTAATATAAAAAATAGTGTTTTGGATGCTGGTGGTGGCGCTACTCATTGGCTCCATTGTGTTTATATAAGTGCTGATACGGATAATTTTGTATTTGACAATGTGACTTTTAAAAATTCTCCTGGCGGCGGTGTAACGATTGGTAGTAGTTACCCCGAAAGGTCTAATCCGAAAAATATAACTATAAAAAATTCCAAGATAGAAAATTGCAACCGTGGCTTTAATATATATGGAGCATCCGATGTAGAAGTCTTAAATGTTAATATTTCTAGGTGTAACCTAGGGTTTGTATCTCATGATGGAGATAATATAAGCGTAGATAATTTATCAATTAATAATGCAACCCAGACAGTTAGTCCCTCTGGTAGTAATAACAAGGGTGCATTTGAACTTGGAAATACGACAAATTCTATAATAAAAAATATTATTATTGACTCTGCGGGGATGGCTGGTAGTCTATTTAATATAGAAGAACGAATTCAAAAAATGACCATTTCATCTGTTGCGGTAAATAACATGGAAGGTATAAGATTTTTTGAAACAGCTAGTAGCCTTATTAGTGATTTTAAAGTTGAAAATTCTAGTTTTGAGTGGGACAGTATAACTACTCGACGAATTAATTTTAGAACCGCTGGCGCTAGTGCTATATTCAAGAATAACATGTTTATCAACAATGGTCCTAGATTTGACTCCCTAGCTTATAATGAAGATGGTACGAATATCTTACTTATAGACAACAGATATTCAGGCTTTAATTTATTAGCTTATGTACATGAGTTTTCAAGACTGACAAACAACTTGAATCTTGACACTGGTATTTACGATCAAGACAAATAAGTCTTAAAAATATAATTAGGGTTTTGTTCAATAATTTGCGTTAAATGATTTAATTTTGGTTGTTATCTTTAGGTCATAGTTTGGGCTAATAATAGGGCGTCAATTATTTCGATTTATTATACTGCTTTTTTTGGAATAGGTAGCGTGTCTATTTTAAGGGGAATCTGACACTCACAACTTGATGAAGTAGTTAGCGAATACGGTCTTTGGTAAGACCTAATCCGCCGTGCATTCGGCTTGATCAGTTAGGCTGAGGTAGTTGAGAGTAATCTCAATTAGTCCTGGGTAGGACTTGAAACTGCTTAAAAGCCTAAATTATTTTTTATTTAATACTTTGTCTTCTATGTTTTGCTTTGACATTTTTTTAGTACAAAAGAACCAGTCATAACATGTCATATCTGATTCATTATCCATTCTTTCTTTTGCTACCCCACAAGATCCAGCTGTTGGAACGATTACGTCGTCACCAGGTTGCCAATCTGCAGGAAGAGCTACGTTAAACTCATCAGCGGTCTGTAGTCCAATCAAAATACGATAGAGTTCTTTGAAGTTTCGCCCAAGACTCAGGGGGTAATAAATTATAGTTCTGATTATTCCTTTTGGATCAATAAAGAAGACTGCGCGAACGGCTTTTGTATTACTTTCTCCCGGCTGGATCATTCCATATGCTTTGGCGACATCCATTTTAATATCTTCAATCAAAGGGAATTTAACTTCCACGTTTTTCATGCCCTTATATTCAATCTTTTCTTTGATAGTTCTAAGCCATGCAATGTGACTGTATAACCCATCAACAGATAAGCCAACTAATTGACAATTTGCTTTATTGAACATCTTTTCCATGCTAGCAAAGGTCATAAATTCAGAGGTGCAAACTGGCGTAAAATCCGCTGGATGGCTGAATAAAATTACCCATTTGCCTTTATAATCCTTAGGAAAATCGATGTCGCCTTGCGTTGTTACCGCTTTAAAGACAGGAGCCTTATCGCCGATTCTTGGCATTGGTATGATTTCAGTATTAATATTCTGTTCCATATGATACCCCCTTTTATTTATTAATTATTTCTATAGCTTTGCCGTTTACTATCGCATCGCTAATCTTATTATAGGCGCTTGATAATATTCTTTGGAAAGTGCTTTGACTTGTATCCATCTTTTTAGCGCACTCAATTTGACTAAGCTGATCAACATTCTTTAATCTAAGAGCTTCGACCTCTTCAATAGTCATCTCGACTATATCGAGTGTAGACATAGGCACTCCGCGTGGCTTAAAATAAGTCACATTTGGGTTGAAACAAATTTTTCGTCTAAGTCTAGGTCTTGGCATAATTTAATCTCATTATTATTTGGTATATGTAGCCCACCGTCTGGCGAACTACATATAACTTATTATTTATTTGCTTGATTTTCGACTTTAGCTATTTCTTTCCGCAAATCATCTAAGTCTACTGAAAGTTGTGCTTCGATAGCCTTTAGATCGGTTATGTCATTCTCAGAAGATGACCAGAATCGTCCAATCCCAAGTCCGCAACCTCGACAACGCGCCATTCCTTTGTGCTGCCCTTCACAAGTTTGACAATTTCCTAATTTTCTTCCCGTCATTGGGCCTTGGCCCGTTGGACCAGTTTTATCTAGATTTGGCATGTAAGCCTCCTTTATTGATATTAATTGCTATTGAGATAGCTTTATCAAATAAACTATCTATTATGATTATATACCCATAACTATTATATTACAACTGCGTCGATTCTGTGAAGCTACCTGTGAATGGTTTTTGGATATATTGAAAAATATAGTAATGTATTTTTATGGTTTATTAACTAATTTGAAAAGATAAAGATTTATTTTACGCCTCCAGCTTTTAGTACGTTTAGGAGGCCGCTATATCCGCCGCTAAAACCACTGGATTTGTAATTATTAATTGCTAGGTATGGTAATCCGTTAACGCCTAGTTTTACCGCTTTTTGAGTGTTACTTTCAATTTCGCCTTTATGTGCTTCGCTAGATACGCAATCTTCAAATTTTTTGGTATCCATGCCAACAGTTTTAGCTGATTGTGTAAAGTAATCAATTGGTAGTTTGTTTATTTTTTTTGGAAAAGCAACATCTTTTACCCCTATCCCTTTATCGAAATAGTCGGCTTTAATGTGAGATACGATATCTTTAGAGTATTCCCAGTATTTATTTTGGTCGGCAGCGCAATAGGCCGCTTCTGCACCTTGTTCAGTATTTACCGAGACGCCACTTAGGATTGTTATAACGCGGTTTTCAAGACGAACTTTTTTTGTATCTATATAATCTTTTTTAAAGTTGTTGCTTTCCGTGGCTTCGTTTACTTCGTTACAATAAGGGCAGAAATAATCAGTGTATTCAATGAGTGTGTTTTCGGCGCTTCTATCCCCTAATATCATCCCTTCGTTCCAGGCTGTGCTGTCGGTATTTAAATTTGTTGTTTTATGTGTTTCCGCGTAAATAAATAAAGCGACGAAAAAGATTACTGTAATAACGACAAAAACCTTGCCTATGGTTATATTATTTAAAAAACTATTTCGTTTCATTACTTTGATCTCCTTGTTTTATGCTACAGTTCTCACATTCAGAATGAACATAGGCTGAATAGCCTACTTTGTATATCGAATAAAAACTTGCGATCAATGCAAACGACAGAACAACGCCACTGGCAAAATCAGCTGCAGCCGCCACTGCTGATCCGGAAAAGAAAATCATAACAATTGGTAGTATTATAGAAGTTCCACAAGGCACGCATCCAAGGCCAATAGCAGCCGCAATCGCGGCAAATCCACTCAAGCCAATTTGTGTTGTCTCGATTGATTTATGGTTGTCTCGGTTCTTGCGAATTGTATATATAATCATCGACATTGAGATTCCCTGAAGGATAGAAACTGCACCGAGCAGCAAGCCATTTATGTTTGTAAAAATTTCTTTTGATAATTTATTGATCATATCATCAAAAACAATTATTTTGTCAAATATTGGTAATTGTGACATAAATAGGGATGAATAAAAGCCGCCTTTGGTGGGTATGTATATTGCTACGCAAAATGCAAGAGATATTAAAACTGCCAAAATTAAATATTGAGGCTTTTTGATGACTCTAATCGCACCTATGATAGTTAACCTTGCTCTATCTATTGAACTTTCTAGATTGGTCATGGTTATAATTATACCTTTAATCATTTATTTTAGCTTGATGATATAGATTTTCTAAAAATAAATATTTCACAAAATATGTAACAAAATTCAGCCAGACATCTTGCTGTTTTGTAAAATTACCTAATCACCATATTAAACAAATAGCCAGTAAACATAATCCCCAGGCCAACTATCGATGCATATATTATTATTAACTTTGGCTTAAGTACTTTTCGCAGAATAATGAACTCTGGCAGTGATAGTGCCGTTACGGCCATCATGAATGCAAGTGCAGTTCCCATGGCCATGCCTTTATCAATTAAAACCGAGACAATTGGAATTGTTCCAGCGGCATTTGAATATAATGGAATCCCAATTAGGACGGCTAACGGAACTGCAAATAAATTACTCGGTCCCGCATATTGAACTAATAGGTCATTAGGTGCATAGCCGTGCATCAAAGCGCCCAAACCAACACCTATTAGAATATAAATCCAAACGCTTTTTACTATATCAATCGTGTATCTTTTAGCGTAATCAATTCTATCTTTGGCGTTTAGTTTTTTCTCGGCTGCTTCTGAACTTTTAATTTTATAGACAAACTCTTCAACCCATTTTTCAAGTTTTAATTTCCCCAGTACCCATCCAGCGATTGTTGCGATCAAGACACCAGATAATATATAAATAAGGGCGATTTTCCAACCAAATAAGCCCCATAATAATACTAGAGCGACCTCATTAACCATTGGCGCAGAAATTAGAAAAGAAAAAGTTACACCAAGTGGTACGCCAGCTTCAACCAAGCCTATAAATAATGGCACAGCTGAGCACGAGCAAAACGGCGTGACTATACCAATTAATGCCGCTAGAAAGTTATTGAATATAGGAAATTTAGCTTTTGAAAGAAACCTTTTAGTCTTTTCGGGCGGGAAAAACGACCTAATAATTGAAACTACGAAAATTATAACCGCAAGTAATATTAAGATTTTAAGAGAATCATAAACAAAGAAGTTTATGCTATTACCGAGCGGCGTTCCTTTGGTGATATTGAAAACTGAGTATATCAACCAATCAGCAAGCCATTGAATTGGCGAGAATATATCCACTAACAATTACCGCCACACGAACAATCTGATTTATCGGGTTTATTATTTGGAGGGGTGTATTTAACGTCGCAGTCATTGATGTTTGTACAGCAACTCTCGTTTGTATTGATCGCGTTGTATAAAGCTTCTTTTACATCTTTGTATGAATTTGATTTGAAATCAATTGGCTGGCCGTCAATAGCTAGGACGGGACTTCGCATTAAACCCATTTCAACAATTTTAGCTATATCGGTGGAATATTC
The DNA here is from genome assembly GCA_002839415.1 of Candidatus Saccharibacteria bacterium HGW-Saccharibacteria-1. Lineage (GTDB taxonomy): Bacteria > Patescibacteriota > Saccharimonadia > Saccharimonadales > Saccharimonadaceae > UBA1547. The sequence goes on from PGXZ01000007.1 coordinate 14,267, forward strand.
AACTTCTGCATCTATGTTACCTTCTTTAGTTACTTTTATTACTGCTTCGTGTAGTCTTTTGCAGGTCACGCAACCCGAACCTATTACTGAAATTTTCATCTTCTGTCCCCCATTGCCGTTAATATTTTGACTAATTCATTCAATGACTGCTTGTTAAGTGTGTAATAATTATTTTTACCACAGCGGCAAAAATCAATTAAATTAGCCTTTTTTAGCACCGATATGTGATGTGATACTAAGTTTTGAGGGATTTTTATCTTCTCAACTATTTCGCAGACACACAAAGGTTTTTCAGATAATAGTTTTAAAATCTGAAAACGATTTTCTTCGGCTAATGCTTTTAACATATCAATCATTGTTGATATGTTACTATTCGCTATTGGCGCTGTCAAGTAAACACGCACTTTATTGATTTTATATATAAATTTACAATTTAAATAACTACAACTCGTTGTATAATTTAAAAAAATAGCTTTCTATGACAATTACTTGCTATAATTATTAGCAGTGACTAAGCCAATAAAAGACTCAAGCCATAAAAAAATAGTTAATCTCAGGTTAGTATTTACTGGCTTGTCTATGGGTCTTGCTGATTTAATTCCTGGGGTATCTAGTGGTACGATTGCATTCTTATATGGGATATACGACGAGCTATTGCTTGCGATAAACACCATAACAGGTAAATCCTTAAAATTATTTTTAAAATTAAAGATTAAAGAGTCAATAAAGTCAATTCCGTTTAGTTTTGTTATTCCCCTGTTTGTTGGAATGATTTTTTCAATATTCACAATGTCAAATGCAATTAAATACTTACTTGAAAACCAACCATTATTAATATGGTCACTATTCTTCGGTTTTGTTCTGGGTTCTGCCTTTATGATACGGAATCGAGTTAAGTTGTGGGGCGTAAAAGAGATATTATTCTTAGCCTTTAGCTGTTTGATAACATTTTTATTAGTAGGCTTACCTTCGGCAAATATAGCCCCTTCGCCTATTGTAGTATTCTTTAGTGGAATCATAGGATCAATAGCTATGATTTTACCGGGCATTTCTGGTTCATTGATATTGGTGTTAATAGGGCAATACAAAAACATCATTGATGCAATCATTGATAAAGACCTATTAACTCTATTTATATTCGCAACTGGTATTATCATTGGGGTTTCTGTATTCGCAAGGCTACTTACTTGGTTATTGTCAAAGCACCATAATACAGTAATGGTTGTATTGATTGGTATAATCCTCGGATCACTTCGATCGATTTGGCCATGGAAAGGTATTTCAGGCGAAGTTAATTTACTGAATCATATTTTTGTCCCGATAATGTTGATAATTACCGGGTTTATCTTTGTATTTTTACTAGAAAAATTTGGAATAACAAAGGAGCATAACGATGATATTAGTAATGATTAAAATACCAATATCTAGTTAATAATAATATGTATTACACAAAAACAGTCAAAAAGTGTCTTGAAGAATTAAATACGAACGAAAAAGGGCTATCGGCGTCCGAGGTCAGTGAACGCACAAAAATATATGGTAAAAACATTATTTATGTAAAAGGTGAACCTATTTGGAAAAAAATCCTTAAGCCTTTTGCAAATATTTTAATGCTAATTCTTTTTATTGCTGCAGGTGTTAGTTTGCTTCATGAAGATTATGCTGATTCGTTAATAATATTATCCATAATATTTATAAACGCAATGATTTACTATGTCCAAAGTTTTTCCACTGAAAGAATATTAAAAGCGCTCAGTGAACATGAAAAAAATAAGGTTAACGTATATAGAGAGAAAACCATCATCGAGGTCGATTTAGCAGACCTGGTCCCGGGTGATGTGCTTAAACTAAGCGAAGGCGAAAAGATACCAGCAGATGCAAGGGTTATAGAATCTAATTCATTTCGGGTAGATGAATCTCAATTAACCGGAGAATCATTCCCAATAAACAAGCAGACGGATCCGATTGATTCCGACAAAGAAGTGTACGAGCAAACAAATATGATCTTTCAAGGCTCTTTCGTCATTGGCGGTAGCGCAGTGGCTTTGGTTGTTGCGACCGGAAATAACACTGAATTTGGCAAGCTCGCAAAACTATCGACCCCAAAAACAGACGTAAGCCCAGTTCAAAAAAAGATTGATAATCTAATATCGACAATAATAAAAGCTGTCATGATAATTGCAATAGTTGCATTCGTATTGTCGATATATAGAGGGATGGATTTTGCTGATGGTCTAAAATATGTTCTTGCACTATCGGTGAGCGCTGTCCCGGAGAGCTTACCTGTTGCTATAACGGTAATATTGGTTTTGGGTATTAGAAGGATGGCAAAAAAGCACTCTTTGGTAAAAAACACTAGCGCAATTGAGACTATCGGGGCTTTAACCGTAATCGCAACGGATAAAACGGGAACTTTGACGCAAAACAAATTAACATTAAGGCAAATTTGGAGCCTAGGTGACTCAGAAGACCAGTTACTGCGGACTCTAAGAATGTCCGTTAATCTTAGCGAATCAGCAACCGGAGACCCATTAGATATTGCAATAACAGATTATGTCAAAAGTATAGCCGAAGATTACAAAGGGCATATTCTAATGACCAAACTTCCGTTTAATCAAGAGTTTTCTATGAGCGGTAATGTATTTAAATCTGGTGATCAACTTGATTTATTTATAAAAGGGTCTCCTGAGAGCATTTTGTCGAGGTCTCGTTTATCAGTCGGTGAACACTCAAAAGCAATGCAGCAGTTACATACTATGGCAGGAAACGGGCTTAGGGTTATTGCATTAGCTCATGTTAAAAATATACAAAAGGATATAACTTTCGAATCTATAGACGACTTGGATGTTGTATTTGATGGACTGATCGCTGTATCAGACGTTCTGCGGTTAGAAGCAAAGGAATCTATATCCATTGCAAAAGACGCAGGCATAAAAGTGTGCATGATTACAGGTGATCATTTTGAGACGTCATTTCATATTGGCAAAGAACTTGGATTAGTTCATAACAAAAACCAAGTGTTTGATTGCAAGAAAATGAAAGATTTGAGTGATAAAGAGCTGTCGAAAATAATAGATAACATAAACGTTTTTTCAAGAGTTACTCCAGAAAATAAATACCGAATACTCACGTTATTAAAAAAGAATAACATTGTCGCGATGACTGGTGACGGAGTTAATGATGTGCCAGCCTTGGTTAAGTCACATATTGGTATCGCCATGGGTAGCGGTGCAAGTATCGCAAAAGATGCAGGCGATATAATCTTGCTTGATAATAATTTCACCTCAATAATTTGCGCTATCAACGAAGGCAGAACGATTTATGCCAATATTAAACGCATGGTTGCATATTTATTGTCTACTAATGCAGGAGAAATGCTTGTAGCTATTTGTGCATTAATTATTGGTGTACCAATTCCCTTGTTGCCAGTTCAGATATTGTGGGTAAATCTGGTTACGGACACCTGCTTGGTCATTCCACTTGGCTTAGAGCCTAGTAGAAGACATAACATGAACCAAACGCCGCAACGGCCAGACGGGCCATTATTCAGCAAGTTTATGATTTCAAGAATAATCCTGGTCTCTATAATAATGGCCGCAGTAACCCTTTCTGTATATATGTATATGCTACAAGACAAACCACACGACTACGCAAGAACTGTGGCATTTCAAACTTTAGTTGTGATGCAATGGATTAGCGCCTTTTGCTATAGAAGTGACTATGAGTCATTCTTTGGCAATATCAAGAGGTTTAGTTTAGGTTTTTATATTGGCCTATTTATAGCTGTATTGATGCAAGTGATTGCATTGTTTAGCCCCCTAGGAGACTTGTTGCATTTATCTCCAGTAGCAATCAATGATATAGCGATATCCACACTAATTGCAATAATTGTACCTTTATTGTTCATTGAGGCGCATAAGTTTATTGGTAGGCGATATTTTAAAAAAGGTTCAAAAAATAAAATCTAATAATTTGATATTGTCACCTAAACTTTAAGATTGACAAGTTGTTGGTTGAGGTTAGGATTATGACACGCTAGTAATTTAACGCATGCAACATTAATGGATGCATAGAGTAAATATCCATCACCAAGTATTTTACACAGCTATCAAGACATGGAATATCTAAGTTATAAATACCAACTAACATGTGATGAATGCGGAATCGTCCTATGTTGAAGTGCAGAAGCCAGCTCGTGGCAAAATGGTTTCATGGAACGGTTTTTTGATAGTCTAAAACCTGAGCTTGGTAAACTATCCTAGTACCAGTATATTAGAAAGCTATATGAAGCTACCATACTAACAATACATTGCTATAACACCCGAACGTGTGCACGCGGCTTTAAAAATGACCGTAGCGGCACTTACGCCGCTACGCTCAACAGGCAATAGTTTAAGACAAACACTGCGTCTAGGAAGGTGAAATCTTGACACGCTCCTTGCTGTGTTTATTGATTTGATTTTCGATAAGTTATCGATTGAAATGAATAATATCTTTTCTATCGCCAAGATGCTCAATGTGCAAGAGTTTCTCTTTTAGGAACTTATCAAAACTAAATCCATGTTTTAATATCAATGAAGATGCGTATTCGCCACCCAAGTATCGGGGTATGATAACATAACTAGCCCCTTTGTCGTAAAGTTTTAAAGAGTCCTCTATACTATTGCATACCATTATTGTAATAATAGAATCATCAAGTTGGCGTACTTTATGTAGGATTAATGAGTTGGTTTCAAAATTAGGGATAGTAGATATTACCATTTTGAACTTATTCAATTTTAATTCATCAAGCGTTTCGGGATCTTCGGCATCGCCGTAAATACAATTTATTTTTTTGTTGTCTAAATATTTTACAATTTGAGGATTAAATTCAACTATTAAAAATTTCGTTTTGATATCCTTAAAAACTTTCAGTAGACTATAGCCGATCTTGTCGCATCCAAACATTATAACTTCCATATTTTTTGTGTGGGATGATGAATCTTTGTGTTTTAAGTTTTTCATCTCAAAAATAGATAGAAATTTTGATAACCTTGAGTATATTTTGTCAGAAAACATCATAGCGTAGGTCGATCCCGAGATGGTGATTAGACCGACAACCGTGACCATTGATAAAATTTCAGTTGAAAGCCCTGCGCTTTTTACGCCCATAGCTACTAGTATTAACGAAAATTCGCTTATCTGAGCAACCGTTAGCCCAGCAGAAAAGCCAACTTTTGATGAGTATCCTAATCTTCCCATTATTATCATAACGATCAAGGGGTTGCCAATAAGTATAAATAGCGAGAATACAACTACGGGAATAATACTATGTTCGAGATTTGTTATGTCCATCTGAGAGCCAAGATGAACAAAGAATAAAAATATAAAGAAATCCCTTATTGGTTTAATTTTTGCTACAATCTCGTATCTGAATTTAGATATTGACAAGGTAACCCCGGCGAGCAAAGCGCCTATTTCCATAGAGAATTTAAGTTTGTAAAATATTGCCGCAATAGCCATACACCAACCAATAGAGAATAACAGTAAGTACTCCTGAGATGTTGCGATTCTTTTTAATAATTTAGGCATAACATAGATTGACAGAGGTATTAATGAAAGTGAGAATACCAATATGGCAATAAATCCAATCAAGTCCATCGACTCACTGCCAGACTTTGATGCGAAAGATGAAACTACCGCTAAAATAACCATAGCAACTATATCTTGAACTAGAAGGAAGCCTATGGATATTTTACCGTAAAGAGTATCTATATCACCCTTGTCCGACAATATTTTCATAATGATAATGGTACTACTGAACGTCAATGCAACTGATATATAAATTGAAGCCGTAAGAGAATATCCAAGAGCGTATGAAATCGCCATACCTAAAAGCGAAGTAAACAGAACTTGGCCAAGCCCGGTTATTAATGAGACTTTTCCTACTTCCCTGAAAACTTTCGGACTAAGATTTAGGCCCACTGTGAATAGTAAGACTACTACACCGAATTGCGCGAAAGAAGCAATAGCTTCACTAGAATGTGTTATATTTAGTAGATTCGGTCCAATCAATATACCTGCTACAATATAACCAATAATCAAGGGTTGTTTTAAATAAGAGGCTAACCCTGCAACGACCAGGCCTACGGCTATCATAATAGCTATTTCGATAAGTGTCGATTCAATCATTCAGCTCGCTTTCTTGTTTTTGTATGATACTATTCGATTATACATGCTGCAAGTCTGGCCTACAAGTTACAAGATAGGGCTGTCGTTACATTTATATTTTAGCTAGCAAATCTATTGCGTTATTTAAGCATTTTCGAAGCAATTTTGCCGAGACTCAAACTGTGTTCTTTTAGTCGGGTATTGTTCTTGTCTTTTTTGCCAAAAATTAGCCCAACAACTATCCAAAACGTAAAACATCCGCTAGATATTATTAACATTGGCACCAAGCCAAACTCCGACAACAACACCACCATAGAGGCAGTGATTAGCCCGCCACCCATAAAAGGTTCGAAAGCAAGTTGTTTGTAGGCAAAGGCTTCGCGCGCCTTTGTTTTATTATATGGATCGACTAACCTGTTTATTAAAAGTCCAGTAGCGGTCATGCCCATTGACTGACCAACATTCGTAATTCCTTTTTCAAACCAATCTTTTTTGAAGAACCTAGGAGCAAATAAGAAAAAAGCGCTTAAAATCCACACCACACCTGATACGGCTAATATAATAAAGATGGCTAAGTTATCCTTAATTGAATTCAGCGACATAGTGGCTATAGCTGTGACTATCAGAATATCTAATGCCATTGCGCATAAAGTCTGGATTGTATTGCGCCTTAATAAGTGTGTTTTATGCGTAAACCTTAATATCAATTGGACTATTATTCCACCCATCATAGCGAGTGGAAACAAAGGTATATATTTAAAGAATCGCAAATCGGTAAATGACTTTAACATAGTATCTTCGATACTTATAAAACCCTGTTGCATAAACCATCCAATAAAAATCGAGGCTGCAAATAAGGCGCATGTAATCGCAATCTCTTTGGGGTTTGTGTCTAATTTGTTGGCAAACCTAGTGATATTGTACCCGCTTCTTATCATCTTTTTTTGCTGAGTTTTTAAAGAAGCTTCATTTAATATTTTTCCATTTTTGCTATTATAAACATTAATAATAATCAGACAGCTAATTATTGCAACTATAATACTGACAGTAGCAAGACCTAGCGTTATACCCGTACCATCACTCCATCCGAGCTTTGTAAACGTCGGAGCAAGCCCAGAAGCTGTTCCGTGACCGCCTTCAAAGCCTATTTCAATTAATGCACCTGTCATCGCTGGTGCTCCAAAAAATGGACCAAGGATAAATATAGTCAATAAGATACCTATGACGTACTGCCCCCAGGCGAGGGTGTTCCCGAAGGCTATCATTGGTATTGATTTGTTTATTATTTCTTTTGGCTTTGGCAGGCTGTGCCCTAAGAATAAACCAGCAAAAACAATATTAATCAAAAAACCAGGGAATTTGACCCATTCAGAAGTTACCTCGATTGGTATAGTTCCGATAAGCTGCGGCCCAAGAATAAGCGCAAATAAACCTCCTAATAGTGAGCTAGGTATGAAATATCTTTTTAGAAAATTTGATCCACGCTTTACGTGTCTTGATACTAATATAACTATGAAAAGTATGAATATGCTTTGTAATAATGTCATTCGTCAATTATAACCTTATATCTAAAGCTGTGCTAATTTTTATAAACAGACAGCGTAAATATAGCCATGAGTTAGATGTTAGGGTCTTGACAGACTGTTATTTTGGATGGTTTAGATAAGTACCGAAAACTTCAAAAAAACAACAGATTGCACTTCGGAAAATTAATAAAGTAAAAAAGTCGGAATGGCCCTAATTCTTCGCTTTCGATGAGTCAGCCGTACTGCAGTTGGAACGGCTTCTTACTCGATATTATCTGTTCGGCGGATGAATTAGAAGCCTTAGGTTTTCGACATATCGACGAGAGAGTTATAAATATGAGCTTGGGTAATTTATAAAATGTTGAATTTATTAACTAATTTAGTTGTCGTTGGCTGTCAAGGCTCTTTGTTCTCTGTTAAACGTCAGGGGCGCTTCATCTTGACAATCCTGCTATGCGGCGCCGTCTTTTATTTCTAATTACGGGCGTTTAATTAGCATGTGGACTGCTATTTCACCTAATTTTTTTGAACCGCGTTGATGTGGTCGGACGAAAGTCTCACCTTCATCTAATGTAATTCCCGCTTGCTCTGCCATTGCCACGGCATCTGGCGAGGCATGCCAACCTTTGGGTAATTGACGTATATGCCAAATCACACCATGTAACTTTACTTCCCTTTTAGATTCTTTCTGATTATTTTCGTTTGTTGACGAACTGTTGTTGCGGGAATTACGCATGTCGCTAGCTGCCTTAATGCGCGGAATTAAAAGCTTGCTGACAATGTCTGCACCGCTGCATGTATCATTTTTTACAGAATTAGAACTTCGCTTTACAGTTCTGTGTACCTTTTCTGAATTTTCAAGCGGCGTTACGAGATCAATAAAGTTAGCCAGTATTTCTGCTTGTATTTTACGATAAGATATGTATTGGCCCTTGTCTCTCGCTATAACTTCGAGTGAATTAGTTAAGGGTATTGCTGAGGTAAGGCTGCCGTCATTTTTGATAATTAACTCGTTCCTTTTTTTAACATCATCAGCCATAACTGTCTCGATATCTTTTGATACGATAAGGTCTTTAACGTATTTTTTTATATTTTTTGTGTAGTACGTTTCGGGAGTATCCATTACATATGCAAGCGCGTTTTTAATATATTCGCCTACTAGCTCGTGGGCATTGCTTGGTATAACTTGCGATTTTATATTCTCTATGTCAGCAAAAATAAATAATCCATTTCGACTTTCTTGAGATATCGCCCCATTTTTTACTCCGTAGCACCGGTTAGCTAGCGCCTGATTAAATATTAGTTCAATCTCTTTATTGTCTTTGTCGATCTTTTCATTGCTAATATCGTCCAAAACCTCATCTTCAGGAAGTTCGTCTATGTAGGATAATGCAAGGAGGCGCTCCTCGATCAATAAACTTATTGAATCCAATATGTCCATATTGCTATATTCTTTACGTTTTGATTTGTTTTTGGTTTTGTTTGAACTAAGTCTATCATATAAAAAAGTAGCAACATAAGCATACTCATTTAGGTTTTGTTCTGGAATCTTTGAAACAAGGTCAATTACAGACAGGATCATTAGTGCTTCAGACCTGTCGATCGCTCCGTCATCACCAAATGATATTTCCCTAATATTTGCAATCTCGTTACATAAATTGATTTGATCTAGCAGTATGGCTGTTGATAAGGGATATTTTTTTGCCTCGTCATTATATATCTCGAGCTAAAGAGACTAATTCAACGGCGTCTAGAATGGATTGATTATCGTTTCCTAAGATAGCTTCGGTAACCTGAGTTTTAATTTCTGGATAGGTTCGTAAATGTCTACTACTGCCGTCAACGCGTCTATTTAAAAAATCCTCGTCGAGGAAAGGCCTAGTTAGATTATCCAAATCTTCAACTTCTTTTCGGCTTAAATTATCAGCGCAATTAACCTTGTTGACGTTTTCTTGCAATAACATAATTAAAAAATTGTAACATAATATCATTATTAGTCAATAGAGGCGCGCTACATTCCACTCCCAAACGCACAATAATCAAAATAACAAATAGTAAAGTAGTTTGCCGGAGGCTCGAAGAGGCTCTGTTGGTTGTGCCTTGCCGTCCATTCATTTAGAATATCCTGGAGGTTGACGAATATATTTTTCAATCACGATTTAGCGTAATGCTGTTTATAAAAATCTCAGGTAGTCAGCCTGGGATTTTTATAATGTCTATCTATATTAATTGTTATCAGTCTTCAGATTTTATCATAGAGTTTAGTTTTGTGATTTCGTAATATGTAACTGTTTGATCTTCGCTTGTTAGTTTCTTTTTGTCTGATATGTCGGCTTTGTATGTTTGTGTAGTGAGTTCTAGCTCAGCAGGCATCTTCTTTGATGCTGACCATAATCCGTAGTTATATCTACTGATAAAGTAGACGTTGTTGTTATCGGAGTTGGCTTCTGTGAATAGCAGTCCCGTATCCTCTGAAGCCCCTGAAGAATTGTCGTTTTCTTCGGTTTCGCCGTTGTATACTAGGTCTATGCTTTTTTGGCTATTATCTTCAGTTTGTTCCGTAGTCTTATTTTCTGGATTAGTCTGGGTTGATGTCTGATCATCCTTATTCACTTTATTTGTTTGAGAGTATATAAATATTCCTCCCCCAATTAGCAATATGGCGCCTATGCTACTTAATAAAATTATATATTTCTTCATGAATATACTATAAACTATATGTTTATTATATTACAGCGAAAACTCAAGTGATTATGTTGTATAAAATGTTACAATAATTTTCGTTATCGACTGTAGCTTAGGTATTTTGAATTGAGGGTTTTTATAATACTAAAATAGCTCAAACATCAGCGTTGAATGAGCTATTATTAAAAAATTATCAAATGGTACAATTGGTGATCTCACCGGGAATCGAACCCGGATTGCCAGGATGAGAACCTGGTGTCCTAACCGTTAGACGATGAGACCATGAAACATCAACTACTTTACCAAATAACAGTGGTAATGTCTAGATGTCTTTGAGTTGTTTTATCACGGAAATTAATTTCTTTGGTGTAATCTCGGCTTTGATTAGATAAGCATCTGCGTTTTTTTGCATAGCAGCACGCGATTCGTCATCTTGTTCAAAGTTGGTTAGGATGATCACGTGTGAGTGCGGTATGAGGTCTTCTTCGCCGCCACGAAGCGCTTCGAGTATTTCAGTCCCCCGTCGTTCGGGTAACATTACGTCCAGTAGTATTACATCATATTGCTTATTGCGGGCTGCAATTAGGCCGTCATTGCCATCGACAATCCAATCGACCTCGTAACCCTCTTTTTTAAGACTGCGAACATACATTTCGCCAATAAATCTGTCATCTTCGATACATAAAATTGTCTTTATTGCCATTTTAACCCCTATACATTGAATGATTCTTGATCCAACCTTTTCCTTGGCTAATTAGTCTTTCATTACTATTATCCACTGATTGTAGTTTATCTGCAACTGTCGCATAAATCGGTATCGAGATTATAAAGATCGAACCCTTACCATCTTCGCTGCGAACGCTAATCCTGCCGCCGTGAGATTCAACGATTGCCTTGCTGATATATAATCCGATGCCCGTTCCAGCGACTGTTTCGCGCGATCGGTGTGACCTATAAAATTTTTGAAATAGATTACTGACGACACTTTCGGGCATACCGATTCCGTGGTCTTGGATTGAAACATCGACAAAATCACCGTTGACAGCAGCAGTAACGTTAATTGTGCCACCTTCGTTGCTGTATTTGATTGCGTTGTCGATCAAGTTGCCGATTACTTCACTCATGCTGGAAAGATCGACGGCAATCGTTGGTAGGTCGGATGGGAAGCTAGCGGCAAGAAGTCGGTTTTGGGAGCCAGCGCGCAGCATCATGTCGTCTTTGATTACGTCATAAACTTTGTTGATAGTCGATTCGGCGAGATTAACTTTCAGGTGGCGACGATCGTATCTGGAAGTGTTTAATATGTTATCGATATACCCAGATAATCTTGTTGACGATACTATTAGTCGACGGAATAACTCGTGCTGATCGCCCTCGAACTTGTCGGCCAGCTCACCCTCTAGCACGTCGAGGTAACCGCGAATAACTGTAATCGGGCCGCGTAGTTCATGAGCTGCAAATGATAGGAAATCGAGATTTTCTTCGTCAACCGAGTACAAGCTGGTTCTGTCAATTAGTACAAGGATTGTTTCAGCGATTCGGCCTTTTTCGTATGATGCAACAACATCGAAGAATCGGCGGTTTTCTTGGTTTGGTAAACTATCTGGTATTCTTGTCCAGATGTGTTCGCCGCGAACTGAACTGTTTTCACATTCGTCTATCCATTTTCTGAGTGCATCATCGCCGCTAAACAATAGGTCAAGTTCTGTGATATTTTCGGTGTTAACATGCGAAGGTGCGGCCTTATTGGCGTAGGTAATTTTTCGGTTACTGTCGATGGCAACGAATCCGCAGGTGGTCGTGTCTAGCATATTAGTTACAATTGATAGTTGTGATTTCAAAGATTCCACTTCAGCGCTATCGATGCTGTTATCGACCTCTATTTTGATTCCGAGTATGGTTCGAAGTGCATCACCAAGGCCAGTTTTATTGTTTTTGTTTGAGTTTGCATCGGGTACAGGCAAGTTTGTTTGCTGCCCCAGGATGTGAGTGACGGCTGCAACCATGCTACGTGTTGGGCTGATTGCGTAGTTGTTAGAGATGAGATTTAATATCAAATTAGCGGCAAATATTGCCCCAACGATAATTATAAATTCGCTTGAGTCGATTTTTAATTTGCCGACATATACTAGCAATAACCCTGCCGCAGCTGTAATAATTATTTGTAAGAATATAGTTAATATTATTGATTTTGCGTGGAATGAAGTCCAGAAATAATTAGTTTTTTTAGGTTCTTTTATTGCCATGTTACGTCTCCGCCATCGTTAGGTACTGCTGATATCCAGGTTTGTCCGCGAACGAGCGGAATGTCTTTGTCGCTGTCGTCTGTAAATGTTATCTGATCTGTTTTGCTTGCTTTGTGCCAGGTTGCGTTTATGGCTAATCCGTTTTGGAATATTGTTGCTTTTCCGGTGCCAATTGTTGATATGTTTTGTCGGTAGCCATCTTCCATGGTAGTAATTTCATTAACTCGCATTGCAATAACTACACTTGGCGTGATCTGACCTGCTTCGCGGTCGTTGTGCGGTCCGCCAGCCAGTGATCTGACATAAGTATTGGTTGTTTTGTCGTAAACGTAGGAGCTGTTATACAGACTGCTGCTGATTGAAACGTTGATGCCGGTTGCGGTTGGTTTATCGCTTGCTTTTCCGTCAGTGCGTGTAAAGCCTGTGAATGTTGATGATGTGTAGCCTTTGGCGTTATTTAGGGCATCAAGTTTTTCAAAACTAGTATAGACGTTATGTGGTGCATATCTGTCGGTTGCTCTCCAATACGATCCTGCATTAAAGAACTGGTCGATGTCGCGATAGCTGCCATTTCGAACTTCGGCAAGTGCGGCTGCGCTTCCGCCAATATGGGCTACACTAGCGTTAAAGGCGGCCAGCCAATCGACATAGTACATTCGAACGCTGCGAACTGGTCCAATAAGCTGAGGTTTTTCTTGTTGATATAAGACCAAAAAACGTGTAATGCCACCTTCAGCAATTGCCTCGAATACTACACCGCTGTCTTTTAGACCTGATTGCGGGCGGGCGTCGGGGCTATTTTCGATCATGATCGCCGTAACAGCCTGCTTTGTGGCGGCCTCGTCAGCGACCTCTTTGCCGGTTAGTGGTGAGTAATACTTCTTGATAACATTTGGTGTAGTTTTTTGAGTTACTTTAACTACTGTAACTTTTTGAGGTTTTGGATAAAGCAAGACATAAGTTGTAACGCCCGCAATGCAAATAACAAGTGCGCAAAACGCAATCAATAAAGACTTGCGATGTTTTTGCAACCATCGTTTAACGCGCGGCACTAATTTGAGCTTTTCGCTTTCTTCCATAGCTTAAGCGTTATTATAGCAGAAAACTGACGATTTATTTAGTAGGATTGTTGGCAATTTCGATAGCTAGTTTTAATCTAGCTTGAACTTTGTCTTTGCCGAGCACTGCAATGGTTTCGTTTAGGGCGGGGCTAAAAGGTGCCCACGAAACCGCTAATCGAATTAAGCTAAATAAAATACCTGGTTTTTGACCGGTTGTTTCAAGGAGCTCGTTCAAAGTTGATTGAACCGCCTCGGGGTTGTGGTCGCAATTTAATAATGCATTTTGTGCCGAATCTAGGAATGATAAGATTTCATCATTTGATAGTTTGCTAAGTTGTTTGTTATTGCTAATCATTGTCCAATCAGGTGTTGGCTCTTCAAAGAAGTATGAAGACAGTAGCGGAAGCTCGGATAGGACTTTTAGCCGATCTTGAACCATAGCCAGGACTTGTTTTTTGTAATCAAGACTTGCAGATTCGGCTGCCTCTGGCCAAAAGTTTGCAACTCGTTCGTACAAATCATCTAGTGATAATTTGCGGATCCATTGTCCATTCATCCAAAGTAACCGTTTTTCATCAAAGCGCGCACCGCTTCGTTGGACACGGTCAAGGCTAAATTTGGCAATTAGCTCATCCATGCTGAAAATTTCTTGTTCAGTTCCGTCGTTCCAGCCCATGCTAGCGATAAAATTAATCAAGGTTTCTGGTAAGTATCCATCTTTGATGTACTCTAAAACGTCTTTGGCGCCGTCGCGCTTGCCTAATTTTTTATTACCTGCATCGGCCATGATATGTGGAACAGTTGCGAATATAGGGTGATCAAGATTTAGTGCCTCATACAGATTTAAATAGTTTGGTTGACTGGAAATGAATTCTTGGCCCCTGATAATATGGGTGATTTTCATTTCAGCATCATCAACAATGTGTGCAAAATTGTAGGTTGGAAAACCATCAGTTTTTATCAGAATAAAGTCGTCAATTACCTCTGGTCCAGTTGTTAATCTGCCCATAACCTCGTCATACCAAGCATAAGTTTTTGGATCAGACTTAAATCGCAGTGGCGTCGTTCCATTCCAAACTGGTGGGTTTTCTGGTCGATGATTGCGGTATAGGAACGGTTGTTTGGCGGCTCTGGCTTGGTCGCGAAAGGCTTGAATTTCGTCGCCAGTGTATGGGTCGGCGTACGCCCTACCTGCATCTATCAGTTTTTGTGCCCAATTTTTATAAATGTCCAGTCGTTCGCTTTGTTTGTATGGTGCAAAGTCGCCGCCAATGTCGGGGCCTTCGTCGTAGCTTATGCCGAGGGCGTTTAGGCTTTTGATTAAATGTTCAGCCGATCCTTCGACCTCCCTCTTTTGGTCAGTGTCTTCAAGGCGAAGAATAAACCGCCCATTATTATTTTGTCGGGCCAGCAAAAATGCAAATAAGGCTGTTCGAACGCCACCGACATGCATGTAGCCGGTTGGACTTGGGGCATAACGAGTTCTAATAGTAGTCATAATATTAGTTATTATAACATTTACAGCTAAAGAAGTTAATTTGAATCTCAATTTGCTATTTTAGGACTAATTAGGTGCGGATTAAAGGCTTGTTGCGATGCGTCGAATCTGATCACTCGAAAGTGGTGCGTTGCCGCTGATTGAATATAATATCCCACCGTTTACCCAGGCAGCGTTACCGTCATAAGTATAAATTGTCAGGCCTTTTTCTTCGGTTGTTATAAACTGACCTTTTGAATCTTTGTCGACTTTATTTTTGACCGCGCTTGAATCCCAAGAGCTTTTGGATTGTTTAATTTCAAATTTACTGTTGCCGGTATTGCTATGGAATTTGATAGTTATTTCGCTATCGCTGTAAGTGATCGGACCGCTGAGGCTATATCCGTCTGGCTGATATTCAGGAAAGGTTGCGTTGATGCCGGCTTGGGCGTTAGCAATTCTGACTGATATGCTGGGCATGCTGAGGTATGTAAAGTAGCCAACAATTACAATAAAAATCGCACCGAATGTAAAGGCGTTAAAAATTTTAGGGTGCCGCTTAAAAACACTCTTCTTTTTATGTTTGATAGTGGGTTTACTGAGGGCTTCAGCAATAGCTTCTTCTTTTATGGTTTTGGCTGATTTGACAACCGCAGGTTTTTTGGCCTGAATTTTTGCAGCCTGTATTTTATGGGCCTTGGCGGCAATTGGATGTACTTTGGGCTGTATATTGTGTTTTGTAACTTCCTTAACGGCTGGTTTGACCGGGCTAGCGGTGGGCTGCTTAGCAAAATGTTCGACCTTATTGCTTCTTGGGGTTATGTCGATGCTTCGATTATTACGCGTCAAAATCTTACCTCTGACGGTTGGTTTTTTCACAGCACGACGATACAAAGTTTGTGACCTTTGAGCCGAGGTGTGGACAGACGAAGCGCTTGGTTTTTTAATTTCACCTTTAGGGTTGTTATTACCCGAAGTGTTATTCACCGTCCGCTCTTTTGAGTCTGTTATAATATCGTCTTTCATTTTCTCCTCGCAAGATTCACTTTTAATGGTTTATGTTATTGTTTTCAACATAAGCAATACCACTATCTTAGGTTTATTTTGCTAAATATACAAGGTTTTGGACAAAAAATGTGTACAATTTGCTATAATAGCAGATGAAATATGAAGCCCAACCCGTTAAAACAGAAAAAATTATTTAAACTTATCGCCTTGTATTTTTTTATGGCCGTGGCGGTAATATCAATAGTGTTTGTGATTTTTATGTTTGTCCTGGGTTATCGGATTGACAATACTAACGGTCAGATTGAGCAATATTCCTTCTTTCAATTTAATTCAAGTCCCGTTGGTGCAACTGTAGCTGTCGACGGTCTGCCGGTTAACGCCCAGACGCCAAATAAAGCTTCCTTGCCGGCTGGAACTCATAATGTAGTTATGAAAAAAGACAATTATCAAGACTGGACAAAGTCAGTCAGCGTAAAGTCAGCCACCCTAACTTGGCTAAATTATGCGATTCTCGTGCCGAAAAAATTAAATGTCGAGCAGATTTCAAAATATGATTTAATTTACGCTAGTCTAGCTTCGCCCGAGGGTTCGGACATTTTGATTCAGACCGCGGCAGACATCCCATCATTTGACTTGGTTGATTTGACATCGGATGCGACTAAAACTACCAAGATTGTCCTGCCGGCCAAGGCTTATAGTGAGTCGACGACAGCCGGTGTTGCGCATATTTTCCAAGCGATTAAATGGGATGATGGCGGCCGATACGTCCTACTTAGGCATGCCTATAATGATAAAAGCGAATGGATTGTATTTGACAGCCAAGACGTAAATATGAGCAAAAATATAACTCAGCTTTTCAACCTGGCTATCAATGATATATATTTTGCTGGAACGAATGGTAATAATTTTTATGTGCTAAGTTCGAATGATGTCCGAAAGCTTGATCTGGCGGCTGGTACTATCTCGAAGCCTCTCGTCAGTAATGTAGCTAGCTTTAGCCTATACAAAACAAATGTCGTGGCCTATATAGGTATCGGTGACGCTATAAAGAATGAACAAGTCGCTGGAATTTACCGCGAGGGTGATGAAAATTCGCACGTGCTGAGAAAAATAACTGGTAAAGACACTCCTTTTAAAATCTCGACCGCTCGTTATTTTAATGAAGATTACGTAGTGATTGCTGAAGGCAATAAAGTCGACATTTTGGGCGGCAGTTATCCAACTGGAGGCAATGACACTAAGAGTTTGAAAAATATTGGTACATTTAATTCAGCACAGGATATTCACAAATTAAGTTTTAGCCCGAGCGGTGAATATGTATTAACTCAATCTGATGCCTATTTTGCTAGCTATGATATCGAGCGTCAAATATTTACAGAGTCAAATATCGAGGGTGTGGGCCCTGTGTCTGATCTGAAATGGCTTGACAACAATTACGTTTGGTCAGATCGAGATGGTAAGCTGACGATTCGCGAATTTGACGGTGCTAACATGCACACTATCAACGCGGTTTTATATGGTCAAGATGTTGTTATGACTCACAACAAACGATATATTTATAGCATCAATAAGCTTGTTGACGGCTATCAGCTGCAGCGCGTTCGAATGATATTGCCTTAGTCTTAAGGCTTTTTATTTACTATGCTTGGCTGGGTACTTCAGCTCTTAACATGGGTTTCGACCAAATTCAAACTACGAGCTTTTACCGAATATACGTTCAAGTAGTGTTGGCGAATTGCCCGGTATAGTTGAATCCGTAGTACTAGGTGCGGCCGTGTCTGGCGCAGGTGCAGCTTTGGCTGGATCGGGACTAACCTGTTCGGCGGTTACTAATAATCGGTTAATTGATGTGCCGATTGGGGTGCATGTAATCAAAGTCAAGATTGGCTTGGCGGTCGGATAAACAAGCTTATTGATTTCACTGGGTTTTACGACTTCTTTGCCGGTAACAGAATATGAATATCTAACCGACTGATAGTTTAAATATATAATATCGCCAACATTTAACTTGTCCAACTGGGCGAAAATAAATTTGTAATCACCCGAATCAAGCAAGTCATTACTGCTATGTCCAGAAATTACCGTATTACCAATTTGGCCAGGGTGACTTCTGGCGCCAGGTATTGCAAAGTGCGCTAAGCCGTTTAACATTGCCGCCATTTGCGAATCATAGTCACTGCCGACATCGTACGACACGGGCACGTCGACGTTAATCTTAGGGATGATTAGCTTTGGCTCGGCGCTAACGGTTTGGTTGATGTTTGGGTCGATCACAATATTTTGTAGCTCAATCGTGCCAGGGCTGACATAGGCCATGACGTTAGAAATGACCAATCGATTGAATTGTAAAAATAAGAAAACCAAAATTACAGCTAGGCCAGATAATATTGGTATAAAATGACGACTCTTCTTGACCTTTGTAGCTGATTCTTGAACTTTGCCTAATAATTTTTGGCGCAAATCAAACATCGCCTCTTCCTTAGATACACTTTCACTTGAGCTATCGGGTTGACTCTGTGTGCTTGGTGCCTGGTTTTCAAGCAATTGCTTTGCAGCTTGAAGGTGGTGCGTGTAATAACCCTCGTAATACTGCTGGTAATAACTTTGCCAGGCTGTATGGTATTTTTTCCACTGATCAGATTGCGGCAGAGGGTTTATGGTATGAGTTCTTTGATAAGGGTTTATGTCTTCAATTTGTTGCTGAGGTATTACTTGGGCTGCTTCTGAATTAACATTATAGTCATATATGTTATCAATCTGTGCGCGAACTAATCGTGCAGCGGCTTGCTGTGAAGAGGATGTGTTTTTCGCCCCACCCTGAACTTTATTTGTTTCATCTGGTCTCATATATCTAGATTCCTACTTGAATCTATTGTACAATATATCGAAGGTAACTACTACGTTTTGTAATTAGTGGATTTATCGATTGTTATTTTTCATTTAGTGCCGCGGTGGTGGAATGGTAGACACGCTAGACTCAAAATCTGGTGCTCGTTATGGGTGTACCGGTTCAAGTCCGGTCCGCGGTACCAAATGCAAAATAACAAAACACCCCAGAATAACTATCTGGGGTGTTTTTAATAAAATGAATTGTTGAGCTGTAAGGAGATAGAGGAGTCTTTTGGGGTGTCCCAAGCTGTAAATGCTGTTACAAGACTCCTCTGTTTTTTTGTCGATGGATTGTGTGATTAAATTATTTAAATGGGTAACTCAATGCAATCGAGTAATGCGATACCGAATGCTTCGGAAGGAAAATAACCCCCCATTTGTCTACATTCGTCATAGCTACTCTGGATTCTGTTAATGGCTTTTTGGACCTTTTCTTTTTCTTTACCCTTTAGTAATTCAGGTAGTATTTTCGAAATATACTCCTTGTTAGAATTGTCCAAAGCCTGCTCATTAACAAGATTATCACCATTTAAACTGCTCAATTTCATATCCCCTTTCGACACATCCAACTGTTATTGTTGGATAAAATTTGTCACTTCATGGTTTTGAAGTAACGCTCTGGGTATTGTCAAAATTACTCAGGGCGTTGCTTCAAAATTTTTATAGATACTAGGTTAAATAGTTGGAAGTGCTAATTATTTATAATTATAGGTTTTTAAAGTTCAGTATTCAGCTAGTAATATTAGTCTGAACGATAATAAAATAATATAACAAAAATAACAATAAGTCAAATATATATTAACTGAGTGTTGCAATGCTAAAGATTCGTACTGTCATTTTAGGACAATACGAATCTTTGAATTAGTGTGGGGTTTGATGACTATTTATGAAAAACAATATGCCTAACGATCTTAATGGCTTCTTCTTTACCAAAGCCCTCGCTAACTAAATCATCAATAATATCGCCAAAAACTCTTTTTAGACCTTCATTTGAGCGGTTTATTTCACTATCTAGTTCCTTGCCTACCAGCCAGATGTCGGTCTTGCTTTCTTGGGCTTCAATGAGTTTGGTCATGCTTACGTCATCCAGTTCATCATCATTAGGGTAGTCAATCATCTGTGAATAATTGTTACTCATTTCAAAAAACCTCCTGACACAAATTTATCGCAAATCTCAAACGTCCAACGTAGTCGGAAGTCTGCGAAAGAGCGATATATCAAATAACTTATCGTTAATTATTTAATATATCACTCTTTATATTTACGACAATAAAGTAAAAATATCGATAATCTGATTTATAAAAGACCATCAATTGATATCAACCAATAAGCTTATATTAGGACGATAATCAACAAGTGTCAATAGTCATAAGGCTGAGTTTAATGGCTTGGCTACGTCTACGTGTCAAGTTCGATTAAACTAGCCGTGACGCTTTCGAGCGGTTTGCCTGGATTCCAAAGCCAATAAGAGGCAGCGATCGACGCTGTATTGCCTCGCCATATTCGCATTGGGTTTGACCATGGTGTGGTTGTTACTTCGCCGTTATGTGCCACTATCAAGGTTTCTTTATGTAAAACAGCGATGCTGATTGGATAAGTTATTGTGAATTTATGTACGGCTTCGACTAAGTTGGTTAGTTGCATGCTAAATGTTAGTACTTTGGGATAATAAACTGATTGAAAAAGTTTTTGCAGTTGCGCAAAAGATGCAACTAGTAGCGTGTTCGGCCTGTCGACTAGCGTTTGACTACTATTTTTGACCAAATCAATCACATCACGAGTAATAATCAACGGTCCAGTGTATTCGCGAATAAAATCTTCGTATAATATTGCCGTTTCGCTGCTGCGTCCTGCATCGCCTACCAGTAAAATACCGGTTGACCAGGCTCCGACGGCCTTCATTTCAATTAAAGCGTCCCTAGCCAGGCTGCCGGATATATTAGTTGCTCCGTAAACAACGTCGGTCATAATAGCTGGGATTGATTTTTTAAGAACATCAGGTAGTAAAACCCGCACCTCGCCTACCCCGGTCTTGAGCGTGACATTATAAGCTTCGGCAACACCTGCAAAGCCTAACTTATTACCACCAATAATCCCTAGCCTGCCAGATTGTGATCGCTGCTCGGGTTTTGACCATTCAATGTCTGGAAAAAGTGGTTTTTCGGGGGTCTGTTTACGCCAATAAGGGTGAATATCCATTATAAATCAACCTCAACGCTAATAGGGCAGTGATCAGAACCCATTACATCAGGGTGGATTTGAGGGTTTTTGATGGCGCTGCTGAGGGTTTTACTGGCTAACCAGTAATCAATACGCCAACCGACGTTGCGGGCGCGTGAGTTCGCCCAGTGAGTCCACCAGGTGTATGCGTCGGATTTTTCGGGATATTCGCTACGGTATGTGTCGACGAAGCCATTTTTGAGGAAATTATCAAAGCCCGAGCGTTCTTCGACCGTGAATCCGTGTTTGCCGACGTTGGCCTTGGGGTTGGCTAGGTCTAGTTCGGTATGAGCAACATTTAAATCACCACTAAACGCAACTGGTTTTGTTTTTTCCAGTTCCAAGATATGCTCTAAAAAGGCTGGATCCCATTTTTTGTGTCTTAGTTCGATTCGTGACAAATCGCCTTTGGCGTTGGGCGTATAGACTGTAACAATCCAGAACTTTTCAAATTCTGCCGATATCACCCTACCCTCTTTGTTTGGATCGCCATAGCTATCGCCTGCTAGGTCGTATTTTTCGGCAATCGAATCCGTAAAGCCGTTGATAATTGATAGTGGTTTGATTTTGCTAAAAATTGCTACGCCGCTGTAACCTGGACGCTCGGCACTGTTCCAATATTCTTGGTAATCTGGTAAATCAATTTCGGCCTGGCCCTGTTTAGCTTTGGTTTCTTGAAGGCATAAAACATCAGGCTGATGCTCGGCTATAAACGACTGAAAGGCGCCTTTTTTTATGACTGCGCGTATTCCGTTGACGTTCCAAGAGTATAGTTTCATAAGTAAATTATATATGTTTCATTGCACTTCGGCTATCGCGCTCTTGGTCGCGGCGTTTTAGGGTTTCGCGTTTGTCGTAGTTTTTCTTGCCTTTACCGAGTGCGATGACCAGTTTAACATAACGACCGTGTGTTAGCATTTTGGTCGGTACGATGCTCATGCCGGATTGTTTGCGTTGATATAAATCATCTATTTGCTTGCGTTTAGCCAGCAGTTTTTTAGGTGATGTATCAATACTGCGAGCGCCGACTTGTCCGCGTTCATTTAATTTGATACTAAAGCTAGCATTATTTAACCATAATTCATTATTTCGAATAGTTACAAACGAGCCTTTTAATTGCACGTGTCCGTCGCGCGCTGCCCTGGTTTCCAGGCCTGTAAGTGCCATGCCAACAATCAAATCCTCGCCTAATTCGTAATCAAATTTAGCACGTCGATTCGTGATGGCGGAATTATTTTTGCCGGGCGTCTTTTTATTCATGGTTATTTTATTATAACAGATTGATTTTTCGATATCTTGTATTATGATTATGCTTGTAGTATTCTTAAAAACATGAGCAAAAAGTCCGATGGTTTTACGATTGTTGAATTATTAGTAGTAATTGTTGTTATCGGTATTCTGGCTGCTATTACGATAGTTGCGTATCGAGGCATTGCCCAAAAAGCAACCGAGGCTAGCCTGGTGTCTGACCTGGATAACGCCTCGAAACAGTTGAAGTTATTTTTTGCAGAAAACGATACTTATCCGGCCACTCTTAATTGTAGTTTACCTGATAGTACGACCAATAAATGTATAAAATCAAGTAATGGCAATGCCTATACTGAATATCAAGTCGACAATAACTCAAGCGCGCCGAATTTTCGCCTGTCATCTGTTAATAATGGTATTACGAGTTATAGGGTAACGAGCGATTCTGCACCGATTGCCTGCCCTGTTGGGTTCATAGTGGTGCCTGGCAGTAAGACTTATGGAACAATAGATTTTTGTGTGATGAAATACGAAGCCAAAGACACTGGTGGCGGCAAGCCTGCTAGTATTATGAACGAAAAGCCATGGGTTGATGTTTCACAAGATAGTGCTAAAATTTACTCTAAAAACGTCATAGGCTGTCCTGATTGTCATCTGATAAGTGAAGCTGAGTGGTTGACTATCGCTCAGGATGTAATTTCTGTGCCAGGTAACTGGAGTGGTAATGTGGTTGGTAGCGGATATATTTATGGTGGTCATAATGATGGCACGCCCGCCAATTCTTTGGCTGCTAGTACTGATGACAAAGGCTATAGCGATACCGGAGAGACTTCTGGTAATCAAAGGCGCACGCTAACGCTAACTAACGGTGAAATTATTTGGGATTTGGCTGGTAATGTGCGCGAGTGGACAAGCGGACAAGTAACGGGTGGTCAGCCAGGTATTGTAGGCTCTGGATATGCTTGGCGCGAATGGACGGGTGGACTGACCTACGGCACGATGTCGCCAGACCCACATCCAGGATACGTAAACCCGCTTGGTGGTTCATGGAATAGTGATCAAGGTATAGGTAGAACTTGGTTGAGTTCTGACGATACTGGTTTGAAGGTGCTTGTCCGCAGTGGATACTGGGATGATGGTGAAGATAATGCCGGTGTATTGATGCTTGGATCGGGCTATGCTACGAGCTCCGTTAGTCCTACTATAGGTTTTAGGGTGGCGCGATAAAAACAAAAAATGGCACAGTGATAATTGTAAGTAAATGCGATATAGGAGTGGTATGGATAATAAAAGATATGGTTTTACGATTGTTGAGCTTCTAATAGTTATAGTAATTATCGGTATACTAGCTGCTATTACGATAGTTTCTTATATTGGTATATCAAAAAAAGCTACCGAAGCAGGTTTGGTGTCTGATCTGGATGGTGCAAAGCGCCAGCTTGAGCTATATAAAACAGAATACGGTATCTATCCAACTTCTGTTGATAATGATAAATGTCCGACCGCTCCAACCGCCGATTTGAAGTACTGCCTTAAAAATAAGTCATTTGTTTATTCACCTTCTGGTGATGGATTGTCCTATATTTTAAAATTGGATAGCGGTAGCCTAGCTTATAAAGTTACAAATGACAGTGTACCGCAAATTGCCAACGCCGCATGCCCTACTGGTTTCATATCGGTGCCCGGTAGTGCAACATATGCAACAAATGATTTTTGTGTTATGAAATATGAGGCAAAATGGTCTAGTGGAGGCATACCGACTAGCGTACCCAGCGGTAGTCCCTGGACTATAATAAATCAAACGGACGCAGCAACAAGTAGTTCCAAGGTTGCGGGTTGTAGCGGCTGCCATCTTATTACAGAGGCTAAGTGGATGACGATAGCGCAAAACGTTTTAAGTGTAGCTGACAATTGGACTGGCGGTTCGGTTGGTTCTGGTTATATATATTTTGGTCAAACCGATAACGTACCAAGCCATGCAGTTGATTCGGGTGATGGATCAGACTCATATTATAATACGAATGATGACGCTTCGGATTTAGGGCTTGTAGGTAATTTAGAGGGTAGATCTCAAAAGCGCACACTGACGTTGACGAACGGTGAGAGCATTTGGGATTTTTCGGGTAACGTTTGGGAATGGACAAGTGGTCAAATAACCGGCAATCAACCTGGTGCAACTGGCGAAACCGACTATTGGTGGAAGGAGTGGCCGGATGTTAATGCTAACTATAACCTTGCGGTTAACCCGACCCCAGCTGGTACTGGTTTGCCCAGTGCAAATACTTGGAACGTTTGGACAGGAGTTGGTGCTTTGAATAGCTATATCGGTGACCCAGCCTTGAGGGGCTTTATTCGCGGCGGATCATGGGGGCACGCCCTTAATGCTGGTGTTTTGTCTTTGTATCTACACTATTCGCCAAGTGAAGCTAATAATGGCATCGGCTTTCGAGTAGCTCGATAGCGGCTTGGTTGATTAGTACAAGGTGTTTTGTTTAACATTTTACCCCTGTTATGTTATAATGATATATAAATGATTGCTGACATTACTGTAACCGAAAAAAGTTTCGGCCCTAAACTCTTGATGAGTGGGGTTAAATTTAGTATCGATGATAATGAAAAAGTTGGCGTAATTGGCCGTAATGGCGTCGGCAAATCTACCCTTTTTGGAATTTTGGCGGGAACCGACAAAGATTTTACTGGCGAAATTATTTTCAAACGTGGCACAGTGGTAGTCGCGACTGCTCAGGAGCATCACGACTCTGGCGATATCACAGTGTTGCAGTATGTTCTATCTGGTTTGCCTGAATACGCTGAACTTAGTCGAATAATCGAGACCTATCCCCTAACTATGGGTGATGATATGAAGCTAATTGATGAATACACCCAGGCTTTAATGCGATTTGATGACAAGGGCTTTTATCAGATTGAGGAAAAGATTGAGCGCGAACTGGATAATTTCCAGCTACCTGATGTGGCTCACCGAGTATTTTCTACCCTGTCTGGCGGCCAAAAACGCTTGGTTGAAGTTGTTAAAGTTATGCATAGTGATGCTAATTTGGCGTTAGTTGACGAACCGACTAACCATATGGATTACATTGCCAAGGCGCAATATGTCGAGTGGATGAAATCAGCCAAGGAAGCGATGTTGGTTATTACTCACGACCGCGACGTGCTAGAACAGGTTGATCGAATTATCGAATTAAAAGACGGTGAAAGTGTTAGTTATAAGGGTAATTATAACGCGTATTTAAAACAAAACGCTGTCAGTACCGGCACGCAAATGAATGACTTTGAAATGATTGAAAAACGAATTGTTAATTTAAAGGCCAAAGTTATTGATTACCAGAGGCTAAAGGAAAAATCCCGTAATCCTGGGACGATTCAAAAGTTTAAACGACTAGAGGAAGGTTCTCGTCAGGAATTAGCTGAGTTGCAAGCTAAGGAAAAACCAACTTTTTGGATTGACAAAGAGTCTGCTGAAAATTTGAATTACAAAGTCGCCGCCCAATATGACAAGTTTAAGTCAAAGAATATTCGTATGAATTTGAAAAATGATGAATCGCGTAGTAAACACGTTTTGATTACGGCGCGTGATGTGTCGCTAGGTTACGATGCTCCCCTATTTTCAGGTGTAAATATTGATTTGCGCGAAGGTGAAGCGTTGGAGCTTCGTGGTCGTAATGGTGCCGGTAAAACAACTTTAATTAAAGCGCTTTTAGGTGACAAAACGGCAACAATGTTTGACGGTGAACTATCGCTTGACCCGCATGTTCGAATTGGTATTTATGAGCAAGAAGTTTTGCCGACTTATTTTGAACTACCGCTTGAGGCTGCGATCGAACGAATGTATTTGGATAGTAAATTATCGATTTCGACGACTAAAATTCGTAATTTAATGAGTGATTATTTGTTTACCGAGGGCGACGGCAAGACGCCTGTTTCGCGCCTGTCGGGTGGTCAAAAAGCTAGATTTCAGCTTATTAAGATGCTAGCCAACAACCCGCAGTTATTGGTTCTGGATGAGCCAACGAACCACTTGGATTTACCGAGTGTCGAGGAATTAGAGACCGCTTTGGCTAAATATTCTGGCGCTGTTTTATACGTCAGCCATGATGGTTTCTTCCGTCAAGCTATGGGTGGCGAAGTTTTGCAAATCGGCGCGTAAAAACGTATAATACTTATGCTATAATTATCTCATGAATACTCGAAAATCGAGAGGATTCGCGCTACCAACTGTCCTAATGGCATCTATTATTATGCTGATGGTATTGGTCGCGGCGGTTACTTCGACGGCAGCAGTAAGGGTCGCCCTAAGGACTCAATATTATAATCAATTATCTCAACAGGCATCCGAAGCTGGTGTTGTTTATGCCAAAGAATGCATCAAAGCTAATGGCGGTACGCCTGGTTGGACTGACGCCAAGCCGCTAAAGCCTGGAACTGATTGTAACGGCGACCCGATTGCAGCCGGTCTTGACTGTGCGGCAACGCCAAAGGACGCGCGGTGTTCGGTTATGGTTGTTGATTCGAATACGATTATTTCCTTTTCAGTTGCCAGGCCTTTGCAAGATTCGAACGGGGCTTTTAATAACATCCAATCTACTGGGGGTGTAAATTTATTGCGTTCGTCAGACAGTACTGTTTGGCGCCAATATTCTAAATCGACCAAAAGCACAGTAGTCGATAAATCGTTTATGAATGATTTTCACTGGAAAGAGGTCACATCCGGCGAGCATCACACTTGCGGCATTGCGTCCGATGACAATGCCTACTGCTGGGGTCTTAATGATGAGGGTCAGCTTGGAAATGGAACGACGGTTTCGATAAATTCACCGGTCGCAGTTGTTAACGATGGAGCGCTAAATGGTTTAAAGTTAAAATCAATTAAAGCTGCTGGAGGTCATACTTGTGCTTTAGCTTCAGACAGTAAAGTTTATTGCTGGGGGGCTCAAACTTACGGAAGGCTTGGTAATGGACAAACCACTGGCAATAGTACTGCTCCGGTGGCTGTCTCGCAAGGCGATTTACCTGTTGGAGCTATTATTCAATCGTTATCAACCAGTACGAACAGCTATAATACTTGTGCAATAGCTGATAATGGCAACGGTTATTGTTGGGGCGCGAATTGGAACGGCCAACTTGGTATAAATGTTTTGGGTGGAACGCAGAGTGTTCCGAGGCAGATTTATAAAAATGGGTCTCTCAATAACCAATCATTAAAAACGGTTTCAGTTGGCGGCGATAGTTCATGCGCTATTGCAGTCGACAATAACGCCTACTGCTGGGGGGATGGTAGCGAGGGGCAGATGGGTAACGGTACTAATATTAACGACAATATCGCGCCGGTGCTGGTGACGTTGGGTGGCAGGACTGTTAAGCATATTTCAGTTGGAATGCACTCAGCTTGTATAGTTGCGTCTGATAATAATGGGTATTGCTGGGGTTTGAACTCGAGGGGTGGAATCGGTGATGGCACGATTGAAAACAAGTCAACTCCCACTCAAGTCGTAAATACTGGAATCCTTAATGGCCTTACCTTGAAATCTATTGAGGTTGGAGGCTCGCATTCGTGTGCAATTGCATCTGACAACAACGCTTATTGTTGGGGCTATGGTAGCAATGGTCAATTAGGCAATGACGACAATACAACAAGCTATGTACCGGTTGCGGTAGATAGATCAAAAGCGTTCATAGGTTTAATTGTTAAAACAATTCAATTAGGTGAATTCCATACGTGTGCAATTGCATCTGACGAGAAAATGTATTGTTGGGGGTATAATGACTATGGTCAGACAAGTATTGATGAATACTTAATATCTGAAACACCAAAGCCTATTAGGGTCATCCGCAATAATCAGCTGTTATTAAACGGCTTAAGTATAAATTCAATAGCAAGTGGCAATCATCACGTCTGTGCTATTGCATCAGATAGCAAAACCTACTGTTGGGGTATAAATGATGATGGTGAGCTTGGTGGTTATTTAGTAAATCAAAGCAGTCCTATTCCGACGTCTGTATATACTGGAGGTGCATTAAATGGTCTTTCTTTCAAAAAAATAATAGCGGGTACTTATCATACGTGCGGCATATCAAATGGGAATAAAGCCTATTGTTGGGGTGATAATGATTATGGTAAATTAGGTAATAATTCAACATTAGGTAGCT
This sequence comes from Candidatus Saccharibacteria bacterium HGW-Saccharibacteria-1, assembly GCA_002839415.1. Lineage (GTDB taxonomy): Bacteria > Patescibacteriota > Saccharimonadia > Saccharimonadales > Saccharimonadaceae > UBA1547. Next base: position 42,942 of record PGXZ01000007.1, read on the forward strand.
CAATACCGGTGGCTGTTGTTGACTTGGGGCTATTATATAATAAAGATATTAAAGATATGTCTGCTGGTGCTTATCAGACTTGTGTAGTTGCCTCTGACAACAACGCTTATTGTTGGGGGCGTAATAATTATGGCCAACTTGGTAACAATACAAACACCAACAGTCGCGTACCCGTTGCTGTCTATGGTGGCGATTTGTTATTGGGCAAGTCGGTGCTATCGATATCAGCCGGTGAACATCATGTCTGCGTGATTGCGTCTGATAATAATGCGTATTGTTGGGGGTTGAATAACAATGGACAGCTTGGAGATAATACTATTGTCAATAAAAAAGTTCCAACATCTGTTATGAATACTGGGGCGCTTAGTGGCTTGTCTATTAAGTCTATATCATCTGGAAGGCGTCATACTTGTGCTATTGCGTCTGATAATAATGCCTATTGTTGGGGGTTGAATGATCACGGTCAACTAGGTAATAATAGTATTGCTCAAAGTATCGAGCCTGTTGCGGTTAATAGGACGGGTGTCTTAAATGGTTTGTATATTAAATCTATCTCCGCAAAAGGTGATCTGACTTGCGCTATCGCTTCTGATGATAATGCATATTGTTGGGGGGATAATGAGATTGGTGGACTTGGCGACGGTACTGAGGTTGATTATTCTACAGTGCCAGTTTCTGTCGTAAAGAATGGTATTTTAAATAACCAAACCGTTAAATCAATAGCTAGTGGAGCCTATCATGCTTGTGTAGTTGCGCTTGACAACAAGGTTTATTGCTGGGGAACAAATCACTACGGTGAACATGGCAATACGATATACGAGGATACTAATTTTCCTGAAGCGGTTATTTATACTATAACTAATCCACCGGCTCAATCTAGATTTGATTTTGGTTCGGTTTATTACTAGCTTTTGATTGCCTGGTTAAATGCCATTTATAGCACGACTCACATTTATAAACCGATAGTTCAAGATTAAAGTTTATTAACATCTGGTATTCGGCCACTTCTGTCGCCTGTTTTTTGGTTAAATATTGATTTTTGCTATCACAATTATCCCTCATGAGTATTTGAGAACGCACTATTTTGTTTGCTTTATTGCGACGTGGCATTGTTAGCCTTCAATACATCACGTACCTCTGTGGTATTTTTGGTGTGCATTAGTTGTTCGCGGAGTTCGCTTGCGCCAGGAAACTCACGAATATAAATCTTAAAAAATCGCTTTAATGGGTCAAATTTGCGCGGCTCGAGGTCACGCGAGTATTGATCATGCAAGTCAAGCTGCAGATTCAAAAGATCAAGCAATTCATCTCGAGAATGTTGTTTTGATTTATTTTCAAAAGCAAACGGATTACTGAATACGCCCCGACCTATCATTATTCCGTCAACTCCGTATTTTTCGGCCAATTCTAGGCCATGTTGGCGATCTCGGATATCGCCATTGATCGTAAGTAGCGTATCTGGCGCAATCTCGTCACGAAGTTTTTTAATTTCAGGTATTAGCTCGTAGTGGGCGCCGACTTTACTCATTTCTTTACGGGTACGTAAATGAATTGTCAGATTAACGATATCTTGCCTAAGGATATGGGTAATCCAATCATTCCATTGATCAATTCGCGTATCCCCTAGCCTTGTTTTGACGCTTACAGGTAGCCCGCTAGTCTTAGTGGCCGCAATTAGATCGGCGGCAAGTCCAGGCGTTCTAATAAGAGCGCTACCTGAACAGTTACGCACTACGGCCTTGTCAGGACAGCCCATGTTTATGTCAATTCCTGCAAATCCCCGGCTTGCTAGCGCTTGGCTCATAATCGCAAATTCATCAGGTTTATTGCCCCAAATTTGCGCTATCATTGGCTGTTCATCATCGGTAAATGTTAGTCGTCCGCGCGTGCTTGCGGTCCCCTTTTCGCTACAAAAACTCGAAGCGTTTACAAACTCGGTAAAAAATATGTCCGGTCTCGCGGCATGTGCGATGACGTGTCGAAAAACTACATCAGTAACCGCCTCCATTGGGGCAAGTGCAAAAAAAGGTTTAGGTAAATCGTTCCAAAAGTTATTCATAGTCGTCATCTTATTATTTCATAATCTCTTTAAAATTAAAAACCCCCTATAACCTTTCGCCGCCGAATGCGTGTCAAAAGATTAAAGGGAGTAATAGCAAGAAATGGTGGTGTTTTGCCTGTATCCGTAGGTAAATTAGATTATTTTCTTTCTAGATACTAATGAAATCTCTGCTTACGAGTGGTAGAAACCATTAGATAGAAAATAAAATTACACCGAGCCCACATGGTCCACTCATTCATCATACAAAGGGTTAACCTTTTACGATAAGTGGAGGATAGTACTTATGAAGGATACTTTTATTAGCTTAACGTAATAAAGCAACCCTTAATATGTCGTTTCATGGGTTTATTCTTGCTATAAGGTGCCGTGATTTTATTGTAGCTTGATCGCTTTTACATTCATCTGAAATAAAAGGAAGATAAACTATCTGTCATTAAAACGACCAGATGTTCGCCGTTGCCTACGTAAAATCACCTTGTTATTGTATAAGATTTAGTGTCAGATGTCAAATAAGGAAAAAGCCCCACATAAATTATGCAGGGCTGACGGTAAAAACAAAATGTGGCTAGAATACTGGCGTCTCTTGATAAAGAGAAGGATGAAAACTTTGCCAAGAGACGCTACAAGGAGGTAAAAGATGTTTTCGCTACAGAACAAAGAATTTGATATCAGCTCAATTTTGCCGATTGGCTTAACTCAATTTAGAGTCTATATTTTGAACTATGCTTCAAACACTTTTTAAAAACCAATTATGGTCGCCTTTGTTGTCTCTGCTGCGGCGTCAAGATGTCGTACCTGTATTGGGTAGATAAGTTGATCACTCCTCACACACTTGAATTTTTTAATACCGATGAACAGTACGGGGTGTATTGTTCATAAGGTCATAATAGCAATTTGGCCGGCATCGGTCAATGATTTTATCAACAATATTCTGCATAATGGCAGATTTATGCAGAATATAAGGTTTTGGGAAATAAAATACCTCCTATATTTGACAAAAATGTCAAATATAGGAGGTTGGGTGCAGATGATAAAAATAACTTATTTAGCCACTGGTTTTTAATGCTCAGCTGAAACTGCAAAACATTTTTGAATTTGGCTATTGATTAAATTTTATAATCTGCGGTTTGGTCTCCTTGGAATTAGTCCAAGGGTTGCATCGACGTGTGCAATCGATTATGGTTTGTATATTCCCCTACATACCTACCGTTTTTGTAATTACTTTGCTGTCGCGTCTCGTCAAACCTATAGTTACCGAAGCTATCGGTTTGCCGGCAATGCATTTATACTTGCACCCAAGTCAAACGGGGTTGTTTGACCAAAGGCTTATTATATATTGTAACGAATTGTTTATTATTAGTCAATTTTGTTATTTAGAAATTAAAAAGTCCCCTATCTGTTATAGCTGTTGCTATGCAGAATAAGGGACTAGTGAGACGGCTGTTTCAGCCTTGTAGCTTTGGATTGATTCTGTCAAAGCAGGCTTTGACAGCAGGAACATTTTGTTTGTTAACAAGTAACTTGTAATAATAATGGTCACTTGTTAATTGCCCAATGTTAGCTAATCTATCCAATTCTGCTATTTCTTTTTTGTATGCCTCTCCATTTGCCAATCATATCACCTCCTCTTCAATAAAATTGCGAAAATGATTGTTAGAAAATGCAAAACAACGACATAGATTCACACTAAAATCTATTGATGGCTATTATATACCTTTACGGTTTGAATGTCAATAGTTAAATAACGTTTATATATTTTCGTCAAGCAAATCTTGTTCAAAAGCTAGGATACCCTTGAAATTAGACTCGTAATTAGAGATATCTGGTAAATCTAATGTGATAATTCGTTTCCAAACAGCGTTTATCAAATTAGTAAATCGGCTAAGTTCGTCACTGCTAAATGAAGTATCAAGAGTAACTGTCTGGCCAGAGTGATCTGGTTCGATAAACTGCATTAGGCCGGATTCGACCGCATATCCGTGATAATCGCGCGAATTCTCGACTAGCAGTTTATAAAATAGCAATTGTTGTTTGTATTTATGTAGCTTAATCTTTTCGAAATCGGTTTTGCCATTCCAGTTAATTGGCGGTTTGCCGGTTTTATAGTCGGTTACTAAAATGGTTTTGTCGGACTTATTGATATCAACCAGGTCTAGTTTGCCACTTAAATGAGCTTCGCCGACAATTGAATGTTGCCCGGCAAAATTAAGTTCGGTTTGTTGAGTGGCTGTGAACGTGTGGTATTTGTTGTCCAGGAAGATTTGAAGAGCGTCACTCCCCTTTTGCAAATAGATTTCAAATTCACGATCGCCCAGGTGTTGGTCTTTTAGAACAGTCTCGAAATTAGACATAATGTCTTCGATAGCCTGGGATTTGCCAGTTGCGGCCAGATGCGCATGGGCACGCTGCAATGTGTCATGAACCGCTGTACCAAAGGCTGCGCTGGCGCTTTTGGCGCTTGGAAACCTTAGCAGATTATTTAATAGGAACGCTTCGGGTCCACCGCGCGTTACGTCCAAGAAATTATGCAAATGCGTAACGCTTAGCTTGTAATTTTCTAGTGTTGGCAGTAATAATTCGCGCATGTTGGTTGTTGTCGGATTGATAATCGGTTGGTACCATGATAATTCGGTGGCTTCGACCATTTGATCAAGAGTTTTAGGTGTCGGTATTTGTTCAGTTTCCCATTTGCTATCAATCAAAAACGCAGCTCTAAGAGTTTTTTTACCATTGTCGTCGGTCTGGCTGTAACTGATATGAAGCTGTCGTTTAGCTCGGGTAATTGCCACGTAAAACAAACGTAATCGCTCGTCATTAGTTTCGCCAGCTGGTGCCAGGTTTAGGTTTTCGGGATAGCAAATCAGTCGATTTCGGCTACGGGCGCGTTCGCCCCAAATAGTATCGACAGCGTTCATAACATAGACCGTGTCGAATTCTAGACCCTTAGATTTATGGGCTGTCATGATATTAACCGCGCTATCACTTTGGCTTATTTGTCGCGTAACGCTGATTGTGCTGCCGATTTTGCGATTTAGCGCAATAAAATCTATGAAAGTTGTAAGGGTTGGAATTTGGTCAGGTCGATATTCGCGAAGCTTGGCACGAATTGTACGTAATGATTCAAGGTAAATCAAATACTCATCAGGGTTATTGGTCATTTTCTCGCTCGAAAAGAAATGAACGTATAGTGGGCTGACAAAATCACCTTCGTAATCTGGTATTGATGTGTCGGGTTTGCCGACAATAATATCGAGGATTTGCTCGAGTGGCATATCACCCACTAGTGCTGCAACTGAAATTAGCCAATTTTGTAGGGGTATAAATTCGGGCATGGTCGACATAATATCAAGCCAGCGCGAACGGCCGTCATAAGCTTTTAGGCTAAGCTTCCAAAGTTCAATTGGCGCGATTCCCCAGGCTTTATGGGCTAGGACTTCAGGCAAACTGGCGTTGACTTCGTCGTGATGACCTTTTGACAGGCTGATTAAAAGTTTGGCCATTTTTTCTAGCAGAATAATTATTGGTTGTTCCAGCACATTGTCGCGGCGCTCATAACTAACTGCAATCCCAGCCTTGTAAAAATATGGCAACAGTGAGTTGATCTCATGATGCCTGCGCGTCAAAACGGCGATGTCATTTGGCTTTTGGCCTGCTTCGATTGCATTTTTGATATTTTCAACTAACCAATGGCGTTCGCCCATGATCGATTCGGCTTCGTGGATAGTTGCCTTGCTGTCCACTGTCTCGTTATGTGGGACTAGCTCTTTGTTGACGTCCTCAAAACGGTTTTCTAGCCTGTCGTTGATTTGCAAGATAACGTCGCGCGAGCCACCTAAAATTTCCTTGGTCGAGCGATAATTGTCAGTTAATGTTACGGTTTTTAATTTGGGATATGTAGTTTTGAACTCGAGAATGTTACTAATATCGGCACCCTGGAAACTGTAAATTGCCTGGTCGTCATCACCTACGACCATTATGTTTGGAGTGTCGCCGTGAGCTTCGTTATTGGTGAGGCTGTGTAATATACGCATTTGGGCCATGTTTGTATCCTGGAATTCGTCAACCATGATATATTGATATTTTTCCTGCAAATTGAAACGTAGATCGTTGAATATTTCGATGGCGTGCACGACCTGTAATATCATATCGTCAAAATCATAAAGCGAGGCTTCTTGCATGTCCAGTAGGTATTGGTTATAGATAAAGCAAATGGCGCGCAGTTTCTGCTGGCGTTCATGTGATTTCATTACAAAATCGCCGTTTCGATCTTTTTTAAACCAAGCATTTCGCCAAGCTGTAATTGGAGTGGTTGAATTTAGCGAGATTGCATCATCGGTGGCATTAAGTAATGAGTCGGCAATCCTGATTGATAGCGGCAAAACCGAAGTCGAGGTAATGTCACTTTCGATTTGGCGTATAGTTTCGATATGTTCAGCGATTTTTAGGGCGGTTGTTTTATTGCTACGCTCGGCAAAGATCGGTGATAATAATTGCTCGACTTTTTCGATTACGACATTGTTATCGTCGATTATTTTTAGCAGTTCATCGCTGGTCAAGCCACTTTTTTTAAGTTCAGAGATTGCAGTTAAGCTATCTGATAAATGCGTATATTCGTCGTTTAACTTGCCCGCTAGCGGATTATTGTAGTCAAGCTGATCAAAGATTTCGCGAATTATTTCGTAGCTACTGAGGCTGTCGGCTGCTCGCAGGTGGGCGCCCTTGTAGAAATATTCGCCGTTTTGGTTGATGACTTCTGTTCCAAAGCTGTGAAAGGTGTGGATTGCTACCTTGTAGGCCTCTTTGCCAATAATATCGGTCAGCCTTTCGCGCATGGCACTGGCGCCGCTGTCAGTGAACGTCAGGCATAGAATGTTTTCCGGCAAGGTGTCTGTTTTTTGCAATATATTGGCGACGCGGACGCTAAGTAGTTCAGTTTTGCCAGTTCCGGGGCCGGCTATAACCATAACGGGTCCGTCAATTGTGTCGACTGCTTGTCTTTGAGCGGAATTGAGTTTTTCATATCTTTTTGTAAAGTTCATTGCTATCTATTGTAGTTCAAAAAATGTCGCGAGTCGAGATATACCTAGCTTGCCAAAGGTGTTACAATAGATTCTATATGAGCAATAAAATTAATGAAGAGCTAACACTCGAGCGTGTTATCAAGGCTAGATTTGGCATCGACATAGATATCCGTCAAACTATCGTTTCTCGCATCCCGGTTGGACAAACTGCGGAAGCAACATTATTTTTAACCACTAAAAAACAGCTTTACTTGTATGTTTCGGGTCAGTCCAAATTATTGCTTGGTGATGTCAGAAAAATAGTTACCAGAATGGGTTTAAGGGCTGATTTATATATGCCACCAAAAGGTCGCCCGCATTATTTTAACGAAATAGCAAAAAAGAAGTTCGCAGAAGTTTTTCCCGGACGTACTCCGCTAAATGATGACGATCTGTCATTTTACAGAACATTAGTACCATACAATCCTGCGCTTATTTCGATCACCGAGGTCAAAGAAGGTTTGATTTATCGCTTTGATAGCGACACTAATACTAATTGGCGCGCGGCCGTTAAGTTTGCTTATCGACGAATCAAAACTAGCTAGATTAGTTAGTTTTGATTAGCCTTTTACTAAACTTTCTTTTAAGAAACCTTTGTATTTAGCGTCGTTAATTTTAACCTGAAGTTCTGGTGTGATTGAATACTTTTCAGTAGCGTATTGTTTGCCCCCACCTAGTAAATCGCCAAGATATTCCCAGTTGTCGTCGACTGATGCGAATAGCAGATTTTGATGTTTGGTTTTTGAATTAAGACTAAGGATAGAATATTTAATATTGTCTTTTGAATTTGATATAACGAATGCTAACATATAGTCGCTGGGCTTTGCTGGCGAACCGATTGTTGATAATAATTTCTTGATCGCATCGTATTGGTCAGTGATTGATTTTTTGCTGACACATGATAATTGGTGAAAATGACTTTGGCTACTTACTACGGGTTCGTCGGTGCTAACTAGCTGACACACCGCGTGGCTACTGCTAAAGGTTTTGTACGCCATGGTTTTATTGTTGTTATAAATAGTCGTATCGTCTGCTTCAAAACCGCTATTTTTCATAAATGTAGTTGTTTGTGATTGAACTTCTGGCGTGTCCTTGGAGTTTTTTGTATTATTAGTTGTATACATTATAGAACTTTTTATAGACAAATTTACACCGATGGTTTCTGCGCTTGATTTGTACTGCAATATCGCAGGTGAATCGTTTAGTTTTATATAGCCTTTTTCTGATAGTTTGGTAATTTTAAAAGATTCAATAACTTCATCAGCGGACAATGTTTTATTTAAAGTCGTCTCGACGGTTGTTTTTTTACTAGTTATCGCTTTAAGTAAAAAGATAGTTATAATTGAAACTACGATAATTATAACAACTGTCATAATTGCTATTAGGATTTTTTTATTGATCAGGTTTCTCATAAACTATCTTTCTACTTATTGCGTTATTTTTTGTGGTTTATCTAATTATCAGCCCGAGTAGACCGGCACCTGTCTTACACCTTGCGGTGATACCGCCGAAGCTTTAAATGAGGTCTGACATTGGTAGGTGCCCCAATATGTAGCGGTCAATGTACGACCTTCTAGGTTAGTCCAGTGGTCGTTAAATCCAAATGGATGAGGCCCCCATATGTTTCCAGTAGAGCTTAGATTAGAGACAAATGTGCCATTAACTAAATCTGTGTTTGATGGGCAATAATGTGTAAAGTTCACAACTTGATATACGTTATGGCTGAATGAAGCTGGGCCTGTATAAGTTGGCGCCGCTGGCGTGCTGATATCCATAATGATATTGGTCGATGCGGTTGTTGAGTTAAGGCTGTAGGTTCCTCCGTTATTACAGCGAGCGATAACCTCAAAGTTATGCTTATTACCCTGTTGTGCAGTCTGTGTCATAGAACGAGTTGTTGACCATGTAGTCCACGATGTCCAACTCGCGTCAGAGGTGTACTTTTGTCTTAAGTATCGTATTTGATATTGTGCCGAGCCTACGCTACAAGAGACGGCGTTTACGGTTAATACTGCGTTATTACTTACGAACGAGGCAGAAAGTGTCGGTGCTGATGGTGCTGGCGGTGGTGTTGGCGAATCGACCAAGTGATTAGAGAAGTTGGCCGTGCATGTTGTGTTAGCACTGAGGGTGAAGCTATGACTGTACGTTCCGCTACATCCAGTTCCACCCATCCAACTGTCAAAACTTCCGCTTGGGCTGGCTGTGATTGTGCGCGAAGTGCCGCCGGCATAAGTCCCGGCACCAGAGACGCTAACGGCCGCCTGATACTGACAGGTTTTTACATAGTTTGGCAGTGGGTCTCCAAAATTGGCATTGGTGCATGCCGTGCTTCCAGCTACGTTATATTTGTAACTCCAACTTGAATATGCGCCATATCTTACTGTGCTTGTTCCAGTAAATGAGCATGTTCCATTTTCGTTAGCACAAAAAGTATAGTTGCCTCGTCCAGAGGTCAGTAATGTAATTGTGAAATTATTTACGATAAAGTTGGCAGTACAGGACAATGTTGTTGTAACTGTTATTGAGTGACTTGCCACTCCTGCACAGCCAGCGCTTCCAGACCAGCTACTAAACAGATAGCCGCTATTTGGAGTAGCTGTAATAGTTCTAACTGATCCGTAGGTGTATGTTCCGCCGCCACTGACCGTACCACCAGTGCCTGGTGTCAAGGTGAGTATATATGAGTTTATTGTAAAGTTAGCCGTGCAGCTCATTGTTGTCGTTACGGTAACGCTATGACTAGCTGTGCCGCTACAGCCAGTTCCCGACCAGCTGCTGAATGAGTATCCAGTATTAGCACTAGCCGTGATAGTTGTTGACGAACCATAAGCAATCGATCCACCTCCGCTAACTGTTCCGCCACCACTAGAAGCAACACTCACTGTATAGTAGTTAATCGTGAAATTAGCCGTACAGCTCATATTGGATGTCAAAGTGACACTATGACTGGCTGTGCCGCTACAGCCAGTTCCCGACCAGCTGCTGAATGAGTATCCAGTATTTGGTGTTGCAGTGATAGTTACTGAAGTATTTTCAAGG
>PGXZ01000008.1 GCA_002839415.1 Candidatus Saccharibacteria bacterium HGW-Saccharibacteria-1
TTGCAATTAAAGCCCCAAACCAAGCCGGCACCTATACCGAAGCCTTCTCTCCAATTGTTGATGGCAGGACTGTGTTTAGCAGTGGTGTTATGGCGTTTAAATTAAACATAAACTAAATAATCTATATTATTCTAATTCAAAAAATACTATAGACCTAAGCTGTAATTCAAGTCTTTTGATTTATTAAATATAAAGAATTGACCTTATTTAGTATCAACAGAGGTAACCACTATATCCTTCAAAGCAACCTGTGTAATGCCAGGGTTGGTGCCATTACTATTTAAAACTTTTATAGTCACCGGCTTAGAGGTGTCTATTTTTTCATAAAAGGATCCAGGCATAACACCTCGCGCAAAAACCTTATTATCCTGAGAGACGCTCCAGGTACCACCCGTAAATCCTCCACCGGGCGTAGGTAATATCTTGGCGGAAAGATATGCCTCGCCAACCGTCGAGTGATTACTTCTATCAACAACGCTCAGCGTACCAGAGCCACCATACAACATCAGATATTCATCCTTGGTTTTAGGATCTATAAAGGCGGCATCTAAAAATGTACCCCATTTTAGCTTTACGAACATTGGGTCAATTTTTGCTTTTTGCGCAGTCGTAACTTTATAGACGCAAATCGGACTACCATAATACTGAGATTCGCGCGTATTTATTTTATTATCATCTCTATAAACAAGGCTACCCCAACTTGGATTAAAACATGGTTTATTATGAGAAATAATAGTGTCAGCGCCGCTTAAAATCGAATAATTTATAGCTTCTTGTGAGTCAATATCACCCAACGCATTGTGACTTCCAATTTCGTTATTAGTCAGTGGAGTGTTTAGGAGTTTCTTTTTATGAATAACCTGAGCAGTAGCAAAATCATAGCTTATGCTTAGTGGCCTATCTACAATCGGTAGCTCTGCAACAACTTTAATGTTTGATTGATTACTTAACCATGTATAGACCTTGGGCAGGTTATTAAAATCATAAGATGGTCGACTTGCAATCGTTGCGTATTCGGCCGCGACTAAAACAATCAGCAGAGCAGTTATTGAATATTCAAAAATATAGGATTTTTTTCTATTGGATATTTTATTTTTATGAATACTAATTAAAACAGACAGCGACATTCCAGCAACTACAGTAAATATTACATGTAGTGGCAAATAGAACCTAGCCATAACTCTCCACAGGGCAATATTATAATGAAGCAATATTCCGCTTGGCATTATCAATCTGAAGCCAAAAACACTAATATGCGGCGGCATCATCCATATCATCAGAACGGGAATAGACACCAGACTAAGCGCCATAATAAACAAGAAATTATTATTAAATTTATATTTTTTCAACGAACTGCTTTGCCGCCGAAAGATATATACTAATACGCAAGCCCCTCCAATAGCTGACAATACAATAAGAGTGTAGCCGATATAAGTCATATTTTCCGACCCGTTTGAATGCTTGCTTTTGTATTCAATTAACTTTTGAAAATCTAAATTGTCTTTCAGAAACGGATTAAGCGCAGACGGCAAAAAGAAGTCAATAGGTCGGGTTGCATAAAAATCAATATCAAAAGCTATATTACCACGCGCTTTTGATAACACACCGTCAATTTTAGAGCCTTGGCTGATTTGAGTGTACGCTATTGGGAGTATCATCACGACTAGCATTGCAAGAGATAATAAAAAGAACTTGATTTTATGAACGATAACTTTCCAGCTACTATGCAACACTAGTTCGTATATCAAAGCCCCAAATACCAAGCATGCAACAAAAATTGTTGCAATTAACAAAAAATAACCGTCAGTATAGTAAGCAAGCGCTATCATCAGAGCTAATATAAAAGACCTAGTTACTGATGGCTTTTTCCAGAAACCAATAAACGCACCCAATATAAGAACAAACACAACGCTAAATATATAAGTTAAATGTGAACTAGATTTCATTATATGATAAGGCATAAAAGTAGCCGCAAACCCAGAGAAAAAAGCTACAGGAATGTTATTGACCAATTTTTTCATTAACCAGTACATTGCAATAGCACAACTCCAAAACCCAAAAAAAGTCACAATATTCAAACCCATAACCGGACCAAATAGTTTAGATAAAACCCAAAGTGGCATTATAACCGCAGTATATGTGATTTGGGTTGGGTTTTGCAGATTTTCACCATTAGGATAATTTGCCATATCCGTACTGCCAAAGGTTGGTATATTATCACTATCAACAGTATTGAACCACAAAAAACCAGCAGTCCCATCTCCAGGACCTTCAACAAAAAGCTGATGCGTTCCGTTTAATATAGTAAAATTCGTATAGAAGAGAGTTAAAAGTACAAAAACAAAAGACAAAATAATATATTCGAATACACTACCGTTTAATAAATTACGGCGCTTCATTACAAACAAGCATATCTTATTGAATATGTTTTTCAATTTAAATAAGCCGTTAAGGTTTATTTCTTTATTTTTTACCATTAAAACCATTATACTTAAATATAATGAATAACAAAACACAGTCATCCAAGCCAGAGTCCGCCCAATCACTAACAATCAAGGATTCGATAATATTCTACGGACTTTCAATGGCGGCTTCGCTTTTCAATTTCCTATATTACCCAGTAATGGCTCGCATGGTTCCAGCTAATATATATGGAGAGATCCAATTTTTGGTTGCACTACTATTTCAAGTGTCCACTATTTTTATGGCATTGAATGTAATCACGATTATTTTATCAGTAAAATATTGCCACTCATCAGACTTATTAAAAAATAAGATTACAATGCTATCAACCCTATTTAACATCATAACTTTCATAAGCACTATTTCACTCATAGTTATACTGTTTTTAGGAGGTAATTCACTCCACTTCAACTCACCGATTTCTTTCATAATGCTTGGAGTGGCGGCCGTGTCTACGGTACCTTTTACGATTGGCATTGGCAAACTCCAGGGACAAGGAAAGTACATTGAAGCCGGTGTAATGAATATGGTTGGCTCATTTATAAAATTTGCCGCTTCGATACTGTTTGTTATTCTTGGTCTTAAAACCCCAGGGGCTATATTGGGCATTGCAGTTGGTCAACTTTCAGCCGTCGCTATTGCGATTATTCTCGGTAAATTGGTTTTCTCTGAATTGTTTTCACTGAACATTAGCAATATAAATATGCTAAAAATTGATAAAAAACTAATATTAAGTACGGGTATTTGTGTTTTAATAGTTAATCTGCTTTCGGTCGTTGACACGATCGTAGCAAAAACAGTTCTTTCACCACGTGACGCCGGTATTTACGCCGGAATCGCAACCCTGGCAAAGATCGCGCTTTATGTAGTTAGCCCCCTAATGTGGATGATAATTCCCGCAGCAGCGACCTTAGATAAGCAACATAGTCAAGTGAAAAAAATATTTATAGTGGCACTAGCTCTTTGCCTCATGCTGACTATTGGCTATATTACATTTACCGATCTAACTATTAACTTTATTATTGGCGAAAAATTTATCGAAATGGAAAACCTGCTAGTATATGCAACAATCGCTATGAGCCTGTTAGCCTTATCGTCAATGTCAAACATCATATTAGCGGCACGCGGAAAATACAAAAACCTAATTATACAAACCGTAATAATGACCACACCAGTTATTATTACCCTGTTATTCATCGACAATCTTAACGTCTATTTAATACTAACCGCTCAACTTATTTCAGGAGCACTCGGGATGATATACTACTATATAGTATATCTATTTAAACGGAAGCAATCATGACTGGACTAAAAACACTAAGTATTATCTCTCCTGTCTATAACGAACAAGATGGTATTGAATGGTTTCACAAGGAACTATGTTTATCCTTAAAAAAATTTATCAAGTGCTATGAAATTGAAATAATATACATCAATGACGGCAGTAGCGATGGTTCACTTAGCAAGCTACAATCTTTACAGCCCTCAAATGGTATTAATATCAAGTTGATAGACCTATCAAGAAATTTCGGCAAGGAGGCCGCTCTTAGTGCTGGTATAGCAAATGCGTCAGGCGACGCCGCATTGACAATTGACTCAGATGGACAACATCCATTCAAACAAATAAGTAAATTCCTAAAGAAATGGGAAGACGGAGCCGAGGTAGTTGTCGGCGTTAGGCGAACCAACAAAAAAGAAGGTATCGTAAAAAAATATGGTTCAAAAATATTTTATAAATTATTTAATAAACTCACAAATACCACTTTAATACCCGGCTCGACAGATTTTAGGCTGATCGACAGGAAAGTAATAGATGAATTCATAAAACTAGAAGAAAGGAATCGCATTACGCGCGGTCTTATTGACTGGCTTGGTTTTAATCGTGAATACGTATATTTTGACGCAAACGAAAGACAGTTCGGAACAGCTGGCTACACATTTAAAAAACTCGCTGAGCTTGCGGTCAACACGTTCGTATCACTAAGCGCCGTACCGTTGTTTATGTCGGGGTATATAGGGGTGCTGTTTATATTTCTCAGCTTGGCATCTAGTTTATTTATATTTATCGAACAATTTTTGCTTGGCGACCCAATGCACATAGCCATATCAGGGTCTGCCATACTTGGATTCCTAACGCTTTTCTTGATAGGCATTGTTTTAACCGCCCAAGGCTTAATGGGAGTATATATATCACGCCTACTGGCCGAAGGCCAAAACCGACCACTTTATGTGATTCGCAAGGAAACGGAAGTAAATAGTAATCTTAATTCATCGATAAAATAATCATGAATATTATTTGGTTTTCCTGGAAAGATAGACAGCACCCTCAAGCGGGCGGTGCCGAAACCGTTTCTGGTGAGATAATGGATAGATTATCAAAAGACGGTCACAAAATAAAACACATCACAGCAACCTACCACGGTGCTAAAAACACAGAAATTCGAGATGGTGTTGAAATATTCAGAAATGGCGGTAAATTTACCGTTTACTTTAAGGCAAGAGAGATATACAAAAAGATAGCCACAGACCAGGTAACCCTTATTATTGACGAAATGAACACTATACCTTTTATAGCGTCAATATATACAAAATCCGACAAAAAAGCTCTACTAGCCTATCAACTAGCCCGCAAAGTATGGTTTTATCAAATGCCGTTCCCAATATCATACATTGGCTACATGCTCGAACCAGTGATGTTGCGTTTTGTATCAAAAAAATATCCACTAAGCCTCACCGAATCAAATAGTTCAAAAATCGATATGGAGAAATATGGATTCAAAAATACTAAAATCTTTCGCGTCGGAATGGAACTCCAGCCTGTCAATAAATTAAGTACGAAAAAGAACCGCAATTTAATACTATCTCTTGGCGCAGTAAGGCCAATGAAGCGAACACTCGACGCAGTTAAGGCTTTTGAAGTTGCCCGCGACAAGGAACCTTCCCTAAAAATGATAATTGCAGGTGATACAAGTACTAAATATGCAAAAAAAGTAATAAACTACAGTCTAAAATCACGCCACTCTGATGCAATTAACATATTAGGTCGTGTATCTATAGATCAAAAAATCAAACTAATGCAGGAAGCCGCCCTTATAATCGTTACCTCAATTAAAGAAGGCTGGGGGTTAATTGTAACCGAAGCGAACAGTCAAGGTACACCAGCAGTCGTCTATGACGTCGATGGCCTAAGAGATAGTGTTCGCAACAACAACACCGGCCTGCTTTGTAAAAACGGCGATACAATCGATGCTGGCAATAAAATACTTGAGCTGATAAAAGACGAGAAGAAGTACGAAGAATATCGAAATAACGCATGGCAATGGAGTAAAGAATTTACTTTTGATAACTCGTATGCGGACTTTAAAAAAATTATCGGCATCAAATAACCGCCGCCAACCTAGACAGGATAATAAGTGATCGCACCTATCACAATCAAACACAACAAACTAATTGTGTAAATTAACCTAAGTATTTAATATAGATTTTTTAAGTTATTTTTTACTAATTTTTGAGACAAACCCACTAACAACCTGATACATGTCAAACCAAGAAGTTTGACGGTAATTAGATGAAATTTGCTCTTCCTTCTTTAATCTAGCGTCCGGATCAAGGTATTTAATTATACAATCCAAAATCTCGCCAGTGTTATATGGTGAAAAATAATCAATTAAATCACCTGCAATTTCTGGCATTGAAGACGTGTTAGATGACAAACAAAGCTTTCCATAAGAAAGAGCTTCTGCAATTGGCATACCCCAGCCTTCATAAAAAGACGGAAAAACGGTAAATAAACAATTTTTATATAACCAACTAAGCTCATTATCATCAATATTATTAAGTAGAATTATATTTTCCTGCGCATCTAAGTCGTGCTTCATAATATAGCGAATATCATCCGTCAACCAACCATCTCTTCCGACTATTACAATTTTCGGTAAATCAACACCTCTTCGCTTCGCCTCCTTAAGGGCATAAAAAAAAGCTGCGTGATTCTTACGACCCTCCACCGTACTAACAGATAAAATGAAGTTATCACCAACAACATCACTTAACGACTTCTCTTTTGCAACACTGCCGGTATTTATACCTTCGCCTATACGAACAACCTGAATCTTTGGTTTATTTTTAATGCCATGCTGTTGCATGAATTTTCTTACATCACTTGCTGTCGATTCTGAAATTGCAAGTATACCCTCTGAGATTGAATAAACTTTTTTGTTATATTCCGTAAAGGTCTCTGGTAACCATTCAACAACATAACCTGGGAAAAAACTTGGTATCAAATCAAACGCAAAATGAACTAGTTTAAACCTATTTTTAAGCTTAAGACTTTCAAGGTCATTTATAAAATTACCAACCCAAATACCACCCATTATCAAAATAGTATCATCACTACCAAAAACACACTCACAATCCGTGGTTTCAACTGGTTTAATAGAATTACGTGCCCTAACAACCTTACTAGACAAAGAAGCTGGCATTTTCTTTAATAAGTAACCATCTAACCGGCTAATTAGCGGTCGCAATTTGGTTGATCCGTCCTTGCTACCACCAACAATGCCGGATTTAACTATGTCATCGGGATTAAACTCGACTTCAAAAAACCCACGCAAATCCTCTTTGTAAACAAAAAAATGAACATTATCATTAGATTCAATGTATTGTTTGGATATATTATATTGAATCCTCTGGATGCCGGTCAGATTTCCTCGCCAATTCAAAAAATCCGTAAGATCAATCCATATTTTCATGACGTTTCATCCTTCGATAAATTAACTTCCTTATACAAATCCAACAACTGCGGTGCTTTCTTGATGTTACCCGACTTTAATTGTTTTGAAATTAACATTTTATTCTCATTTCCAGATTCGATTAACTTTAATAACCCTTCTGCATAACGCCTGTGGGTATGTATTTCTTTAAGATACTGTATTGCTCTACCAGAAATTTTTGCAAGTTTTTCGGAATTCGACTTTAAATCAAGCAAAACCTTAGGCACCTGATCTTCAGACTCTACTTTTATAACAGCGTCGTCAGGAAGCTCAGAATACCAACCCACATTCCTAACAATAACAACAACCCCTTGTCTCATAGCTTCTAGGGTGGATAATGACGTCTCGCCCTGATATTTCATCCTATAATTAACAAATATATCAAGCTTGGTCATGCTATTTAGAAAATCAAAATCAGTCAAATTAGTTGCAACTGTCAGGTTCGAATAATTCTTTAGCCTGTCAATAGTTTCTCTGTTAGCGTAATTATAGCCAAACAATCTAAGGCTGCAATCGTTAAAAACAGCATTATTTGCCAGCGATTCAATAACCTCAATACCTTTAATGTCAGCAATAATACCAGCTAGCCCAATCGTTAGGTTCTTATAATTATGAGGCGGCGACATAGACGAGCATTGTGTAGCTAGGTCAACGTTAATAATTGGCGTATCATCAATAATAATTTCATTTAATGCCTTTGCGGCATACTCTGAGTGCGTCAAGATTCCAAGTTGAGAATTTGCAACAGAACATAAATGAGAACTTAAATTAGACGAGCTAGCATCGGTTATAGTCGCCTCTAAGTTTTTTCTGTCTAACGAAATAATACCACGTTCGCACATAACCCTATACGCTTCGCTGATATTAGTGTCATGCAAAATAGCATAACCAGGCATATATAAGCTATTACAAATACTTTCGATATGATAATCACTATTGCCAATGTGATAAACCACGGCATCATATTGACTATATTTTTCGACACTAAAACTATCCGCCCGGTAGTAATTGGCGACATACTGCAAATAATTTGGCCTTGTCGGTGAATAGAATGGTGCTTGCTCGGCGTAATAATCAATATCAAAATATTCACTCATTACTGAATGGCTCTCGGCTACAACCTTACCGACAGCGGACATACCATCTGGTGCTGGCGTGAATATTGCAATCCGTTTGCGCGCTAGTGTAGTCTTTTCCTTAGTACCACCCACAGCCTTAACTAGCCGCTTCGCGGTCTGGTCCCAGCTATAATGCTTTAATATGGACCTATACTTTAAGGTCGGAACATCACGATCATCGGTGCCTAGCGCCCGTGTAAGCGCGTCAGCAATAGAATGTTGGTTTTCATGCTCACAATAATAGAAAGCGTCATCCGATATCTCTTTAAACACGTTCAAAGACGAACAAACCACACGCTTACCGGCTAAAACCCCCTCTAAAATAGGTAATCCCAAGCCTTCACTTTCAGGCACAAACAAAACCGCCTGACACTTATCATAAAGCCAATCGAGCTCAGCTTCTTTCACGTTGCCGGTAAATATAATGTTATCCGAGAACACACCCAAACGACTGCGCTCATTCTTGTGGATTTTTGATGTTATAACCAGTTTATAATCTTGATCCTGGCAACTTCTAAACTCCTCAAAACCAAGCACCGCCCTTAAGTTGTTTTTACGAGGATCATCACTAGTTGGCATCAAAACAAATTTACTATCACCATCGAAACCATCTAATTCTAGTAATTCTGATGACGATTTTATTGGTGCTCCGTCAATAGACACAATACGCTCGCCGGGTATACCCAAATATATAATCAAATCATCACGTACAGACTTGGATATTGTCAATATCTTGTCAGCCTCAAATATCAATGAAAATCGTTTTAAATAATTATCAAATTGCATTAAAGATTTATACCTCAAATGATACAAGTAAGGTATAAGGTCATAGAATATCAGCAACTTATTAGCATCATCAGGAAACGCGACAGCAATCGGCTCCTGGAATGGTGATATTACAAGGAAGTCTATATTGGTATTGTCAGATTTAATTTCCGAGATATAGCTATTTATTTCCTTTTTATTACGAGCCGCCGCCAACTCAAGTTTTATTTTTTGAGTATCTAATAAATCAAGCCTAACAACCTCCACTCCTGGGAATAAATTGTATAAATCTTCGCTACAAATATTATTTATGTGTAAATTCTTGCTTAGAATTATTTGGATTTTACTGTAATGACTTTGCTTTATCAAAGATTTTATCAAAAACTCCGAATATCTGCCCATGCCACGATCTTTTGCGTCAGTTTGAAATAATTGACCGTCAATGACTAGTATATTTTTTAACATAAAATTAAATATCCTTTTTCCTTAACTTCGATATGGCACCAAATATACCAAAGGCAAAACCGCGCATAATTCTATACAATTTAGCAATTATCCTATAATTCAATTTCAGTGAATTTTTCGATACTTTACTTTTATATACAAAAAACTCCTGGGTATCGTATTTCTTTGCAGCTTCTAATAATTGAGCATAAGATTCGTCACCGCTTAGTCTAATTGGCGGCGATAGTTGATGAACTTTTTTTACTTTTTGACCCTTACGGTTAAAGGTCGTCATTATCTTATCGTCAGTCTTGTGGAATAATTTACGCGCCAGAGTTCGTATAGATTCTTCACCTTGCAATTGAAGTTGAAGGTCATTTATGTGCGCACTTAAAGTGGCGACTTCATGTTCTTTTTTAGACAACTCTAAAATACATTCGTTGTGTTGGTTTTGTAACTCAGTGATGCGACGCTCAAGATCAAGGCTGCTTTTTTCAGTCATAGTCTATATTGTACCGAAAATAACTATATTTTTATAGTGCCAACACTGTTAGCTACGCCTAAACTCAAGCTCAAAATAGCACATATCAACACTTAATAGTATAAAATATAGACATGAGACATAAAAATACAAAAGTATTCATCGATGGAGAAGTGCTTATGGCGCCACATTTTAGTGGTATCGGTCATTATACGCTTGAGTTATTAAAAGCCGTCGATCTTCAAATTAAAAACGACAAGTCACTTGATGTATCACTAATAGTAAGCTGGCGTAATATAAAAAAGGCCCAAGACTTAGGATTTAACAATATCAAGCTAGTTAGATCTCCTTTTTCTCAAAAAATTTCTAATAAATTAAAAACTTTTAATATTCAACCGCCATTGGATTTATTTTTTGGGCGTGGAATATATATATTTCCAAACTTTTCGTCATGTCCATTGATATCTTCAAAAAGTATACCTTTTATATATGACACATCTTACAATAAATACCCAGAATACACCGAGCCAAAAAATAGAAAATTCCTGAACACTCAGGTCACAAAATCAATCAAAAGAGCTAGTGTTATTGCTACTATTTCAAAAAGTAGCAGAAATGATATCAATGAATTATACAAACCCAACAAGCCAATTGAAATTTTTTATCCAGCCATAAATCAATCTGTTTTTTACAAAAGGTCACAAAATGAAATTAAATCCATCAAAGATAAATACGGCATAACCGGAGATTACATACTATTTGTTGGCAATATTGAACCAAGAAAAAATTTAAAAAACTTGCTGCTAGCTTATGAGAAACTAGCCAATGACATAAAATCAAAATACCCACTTCTTATTGTTGGGGCTAAAGGTTGGCTAGACGATGAAATAAATAGCATCATCATCAGACTAAAAAGCCAAGGTGATTTCATTCAACAGCCAAATAGCTATATAAAAGATGAGGACCTGCCTGCTATTTATAGTGGCGCCAAAATCTTTATATACCCAAGCCTTTATGAAGGATTCGGCATACCGCCATTGGAGGCTATGGCTTGCGGTACGCCCGTCATAACCTCCGACAACTCGTCTATACCCGAAGCAGTTGGCGATGCTGCAATTACAGTAAACGCTCGATCGGCTTTCGAAATTACAAATAATATAACTAAGTTAATTATCGATAAAAAACTACAAAGAGAACTAATCGCAAAGGGTTACGAGCAAATAAATAATTTTTCATGGAATAAAAGTGCTATAGACTTCATATTAGAATTAAAGCTTCTTTGATTAAATATAATTTATACCAAACTAAGATATGTCGATTTTTACAATAGGCGAAACTGGATAGGGAGTATTCTTTTTATTCACAACCTTAAAAGACCCCGCTTCATTCCACCACTGCAATGTATCACCATTTGATGCGGATAGCACCGCAACATCCAACCAATATATACCGTGACTAAATATATTAGGTATAGTCCATTTAATATTAATCTTTCCGTTATTAATGGTTATTGTTTGGTTTTTTAATGATATATTTGTATTCGTTCCACAAACCGACTGTCCCTGCTCGTTTTTAATTATAAAACCGGGATTAATTTTATCACTAAATTCGCCCTCTTTGGTAATATCATAAGAGAAAACAATGAAATTATCATCGGATGAATAACTTTTTTTCGATATATACATATTTGATATATCTAACCCACCCGAACCCCATTTGGTTAAACTATTATTTTCTTTTGTTTGTTTTTTATCCACATCTAAATTAGTTTCTATGTCAATATTTTCAACAAATAATTTAGTATATTCTTGCGCAACATCCTCTGCACTGCCACTAAAAATTATTTCGTTATTTTCAATCAAAACCGCCCTATCGCAGTATTCTCTAATGGCTGACATATCATGACTTACAAATATAACAGTTTTTTTGTCTTTTTTTAATTTTTTAAAATATTCAAAACATTTACGCTGAAAATCAGCATCACCAACAGCTAGCACTTCATCAATAAGTAAAATATCAGACTCTGCTAATACGGTTGCTACAGAAAAAGACAATCGCACCTGCATACCACTCGAATAATTTTTTAGCTTTTGATCCATAAAATCTTCAAGTTCAGCAAAGCAGACAATAGATTTATATTTTTTATCAACCTCTTTTTCCGAAAATCCCAATAAAGCTCCGTTTAAATATACGTTTTCCCTACCAGTTAATTCCGGATTAAACCCTACACCAAGTTCAATAAAAGGAACTAATCGTCCATTGGTATCCACCGAACCTTTGTTTGGCTGGTAAATTCCTGCAATTATTTTCAATAACGTGCTCTTGCCACTACCATTCCGTCCAACAATACCAAAAAACTCACCTTTTTCAACCGCAAAAGATATTTTCTTAAGTGCGTGCTGAGTTTCAACTTTAGTACGTTTTGAATTAAAAGGATTTACAAAAAGACTCTTAACACTATCTGCTTTCTCATGCGATAATTTAAAGTTTTTATAAACATTTTTTACTTCAATAGCAATATTATCATCCATATTAAATTTCCTCTGCAAAGCTTGGTGACATTTTTTTAAAATACAGAATACTAACAATAAACAACGCTAACACAATAGTGATTGGCAAAATTCCTGCAAATAAACTTCCATATACACCGCCAATAGTCAAAGTATCCGAAGTTATAACCATATAACGAGCGTCTTGTATTATTTGCGCAACAGGATTCAACATCATCACCTTAGCTGCAGTTACAGACATCGTCATTACTAATGCAATGGGGTATAGGATGGGAGTTGCATAAAACCCAGCCTGCAGGACTACCTCCCAGATATAATTAACGTCCCTAAACCTCACATACAAAGCACTCAGCATAAATGCAACCGATAGAGAGAAAATAAACAGTTCAACAATCAAAGGTATTAACCATAGAGCATTAAAAGTAAACGAAACTCCACTGATAAACATAAAAACAGCTAATACGCAAAGATTTATTATTAGACTAATCAATGCAGAGAAAGACCCAGCCACTACTACTACATACCTCGGAAAAGCAAGTTTGCGTAATAAGTCACCTTTTCCAACAATTGCTGACACACCATTATTAGTAACTTCTACAAAATAATTCCAAAGTACTACGCCCAATAATAAATAAACTGCGTAATGTGGTATAGTATTGCCAACTTTTAGAAAACCTACAAAAACTATATAAAGTACAACAAACAAAGCAAGTGGCCTAAGAAGAGTCCAGATATAACCAAGCACCGAACCTTTGTATCGCAGCTTGAAATCAGTTATTACTAATTGCCTTAGTAAAATAAACGAATAACGATATTTTTGCTTAAATTTGTTTATAGATAAAGACACAATACATATAATTATAGCCCATTGTAGCATTACAAATCAATGATATAATAACTTTATGATCACAAAAAAAGAAAGAGTTGTCGTATCAGGTGTTAACGGTTTTGTTGGGTATCATCTAGTAAAAGAACTATATAGGTTAGGGCTGTCAATTATAGGCGTTGGCACACAAGACTCTGTCAATAATAACATTATAGATTTTGTAGAAGAATACATTCAAGCCGACCTAGTTCAAGAATGGCCCTCTACCAAAAACATCAAAGCTGTTATTCATCTTGCCGGCCTTGCGGCTGTTGGTCCTTCATTTGATAATCCGCAACTGTATATTAACGCAAATAGCGCTATGGTCACTAACTTATGTGAATATTATGCAAAACAATCAAAAAAACCACGAATCTTAATAGTTAGTAGTGGCGCAATCTACGATCAAAAACAAAACCTACCCATCAATGAAGATGGTTTAATAAAATTTAACTCACCGTATGTGGTTAGCAAGGTACTGGTTGAAAATCAAGCAGAATACTATCGCAATCGAGGCCTTGATTGTATTATTGCACGGCCATTTAATCACATCGGACCTGGTCAAAATGAAGGTTTTATTCTACCAGATTTTTACAATAGACTGTCGTCATTAAAACCAGGCGAAAGCACAATCGTCACAGGTAATGTAGAAACTAGTCGCGACTATACCGATGTAAGAGATATCGTAAAAGCATATGCAAAAATAATATCAGCATCAAAATTAGAAAATAATTTATATAATATCTGCTCTGGAAATAGCATTTCAGGATTAGAAATATTAAATAAAATCAAAAAGACGATGAACTTATCTAGTGTTAGCTACACGATTGACACAGCCTTAGTTAGACCAACAGATACAAAAATAATAGTAGGTAATTCGACTCGATTAAAAAAAGAGCTTGGTTGGGAGCCGCAAATCGACATTGATCAAACAATTATAGATTTCGTAAACTCTAAGCGTTAATTCAATATTTAAATTAAACATACCAAAACTCTACATCTTTATTACATGATATAATTAAATAAAGTCCTATATCAAATTGAGCGTAAAAAATAACGAAAGTATCATGAATTTAGTTAGAAATCTAATATACCCATTTAAAGTTTTAAAACAGTTAATCTATCTGCCGGGGTCTGTCCATAATATCAAACAAAACCAAATAGCTTTAGAGTTATTGTCTCAAGATATTGAATTATTAAAGAATAACATCGCTAACATACACGAGCAACAAAACAGGAGCATTGATGATATCCTAAAAATTGACAAATTAGTGCATAAAGTTGACGATAAGTTAGTAAATATCAACCATATAGCTTCGAATAACCAAGAAAATAAAACAAACCTAAACAATTCGATAAATAATACTATTGCAGATAATCACAATATGGATTATTTCTATAAAATTTTCGAAGATAAATTTAGAGGGTCTGAAAAAGACATCAAAGCAAGAATACTAGAGTACAAGCCACTTTTTAATTCCATTGATAAGAATATTAAAAAATTACCCACTGTAGATTTAGGTTGTGGTAGGGGTGAATTTTTATCATTTGCGAAAGATATCAATATAAATGCAATAGGCATCGATATAAACCACGACATGATACAAAGATCAAAAAGGCAAGGCTTTAATGTATTTGAAATCGATGCGATGAATTATATTCTCAAACAAGAAGCTAATTCTCTGTCTGCAATCACTGGGTTTCACATAGTCGAACACATACCGTTCGACTTGTTAATAAAATTATTCGAAGAATGCTATAGAGTAATTTCACCGGGTGGTTTTGCACTTTTCGAGACACCTAATCCTCAAAATTTAAACGTAGGTGCATGTAGTTTTTATTTAGACCCCTCACACATAAGACCTATTCCACCAGAATTACTCTCATTCGCACTTGAAAGCGTGGGTTTTGTCACTGAAATTAAAAAACTACACCCTGAAAGAGAGATTACAGATAGTGACGATCTACTAAGTAATATAGCAGAAAAAATATACGGACCACAAGATTATGCAGTTATAGCAAAAAAAATATAATTTCATTAGAATACAGGATTAAAGAATAGCCATCATTTTTATACGATGGCTATTCTTATTATCAAGAAAATATAAATTACAATTTAATGTTCTTAGCCTCAACAATTAAATCATTTTCAACCATCAATTTAACCAAACCAGGGAAGTCAACTTCTCGCTTCCAACCAAGTTCTTTTTCTGCTTTTGAAGGATCACCTAGTAATAGATCGACTTCGGCCGGACGCATAAATGCTGGGTTTTGTTTTACATAAGGATGCCAATCATCAATACCAATTTCCTTAAAAGCTAAATCAAGGAATTGTTCAATCGAATAAGTCTCACCAGTTGCAAGCACATAATCTTTTGGTTCATCTGCTTGTAGCATACGCCACATACCTTCTACGTAGTCACCGGCATATCCCCAGTCACGCTTTGGCCAAAGATCACCAAGTTCAATATATTCCTGGAGACCAAGCTTAATCCTAGCTACAGCTTTGGTTATTTTACGAGTTACAAATTCTGGGCCACGGCGCTCACCTTCGTGGTTAAATAAAATACCAGAAACAGCAAACATATTGTAGCTTTCACGATAATTTTTAGTGATCCAATAACCGTATAATTTAGCAACACCATACGGACTACGTGGATGAAAGGCTGAATCTTCGTTATAGCCTTTTTCAGGCCTATTATATTCAAGACCACCAAACATTTCTGATGTCGAAGCCTGGTAAAAACGAACCTTATTTTCAGCATCAGTCAACCTAATAGCCTCTAGGATATTCAAAACACCCTTACCAGTAATATCGGCTGTTAATTGTGGGTTTTTAAATGAATAACCAACATGGCTTATTGCACCTAAATTATAAACTTCATCTGGTTTCGCCAACTCCATCGCTCTAATTAACGAAGACTGGTCACATAGATCAGCTTCAATTAACGTTACGTATGGAAATTCTTCGACAATAGCTTCGCGTTTTGGATTATGTTGGCCTCGGATAATCCCGTAAATTTCATAATCTTTTTCGTGTAATAGTTTAGCTAAATGTCCACCATCCTGACCTGTAATGCCAGTAACTAGGGCTCTTTTCTTGGTTTCAGACATGAGATATTTTTCCTTGATTATTTTTTAAAATCTATTATCAATTATACCATTATAAAGACTATCGGCTATAATCATCGGCTAATCTTATAATGTCGTCTTCGTCAGATGGATCATTGGGATCGACATGTTGCCAAATCTCAGCCACAAGTGTATACATCGCAGACCGACCAATCAATCGATGTCTTTCAGTATTAACGAAACTAATTACATCACCGGCACTTGTCTCAAAGTATTCACCTTCTTCATCAGTCAGACTATTACAATAGGCGCCATCGTTTACAAATGACCACATTTCTGCCCGACGATTATGGTATTGCCAGCTTAATTTATGACCAGGTGAGACCAATAATATCTTTGGACTAAGTTCAAGTCGATCATTACCAAGCCTAATTTCATCTGGATTAAGAGTAGAAAAGAATTCTTCAACAAAGCTATCAGCGTCATCGTTGTGAAGTCTAAAATAAGCTCCCCATGGCTTATCGTGATTTACTTCAATAATATTATAGTTACTATTTTCAATATGAGTACTAATATCACGGACTATTTGATGCTTTTCAACTGATTTGTGCGTGTTTATGTTGGATAATTTTTTAGATAATTCTGACATACAATATTCTCCTTATAAACTATTATACAATACTTATCAAGATGATTTAGGTGTTATAATTAGTATTAAATGAAAAAAATTAGCATTCTAATACCAGCTTACAACGAAGAGGAAGTTTTAGAACCTCTCTATATCCGATTGGGTAAGTTGGCAAATGATAATAAAAAATACGATTTCGAGTTTTTATTTATCAATGACGGCAGTCGTGATAAAACCTTAGAGATAATCAAAGATTACGCAAATTCAGATAACCGAGTGTCGTACATTAACCTCTCGCGTAATTTCGGCAAGGAAATCGCTATGATTGCCGGCCTAGACCACGTTACTGGCGATGCAACGGTTATTATTGATGCTGACCTACAAGATCCACCGGAACTAATCCCTGAAATGATTAAGTATTGGGAAAAAGGCTATGATGATATATACGCCAAACGGAACAGTCGCAATGGTGAAACTTGGTTTAAAAAAACTAGCTCTAAATGGTTTTATCAAATCCTTCAAAAAACAACTAGTATTCCAATACAAATCGATACTGGTGATTTTCGCCTACTCGACAGACGTTGTGTAGAGGCCTTAAAACAAATTCGCGAATCACAACGCTATACCAAAGGAATGTTCAGCTGGATTGGTTATAAAAAGAAAGAGATAACTTACGACCGCGACCCCCGGGCTGCCGGTGGCACAAAATGGAATTATTTTAAATTATTTAATTTTGCGATTGACGGTATCACCTCTTTTACAACCGCGCCATTAAGGATTTCATCTTTTCTTGGGTTTATAATATCTTTAATAGCCTTTGTTTTTATAATAATAATCGTAACTAAGACATTATTATTTGGCGACCCAGTTACAGGCTACCCTTCATTGATGGCAGTTGTGCTATTTCTAGGTGGTATACAGTTGATTTCACTTGGTATTATAGGGGAATATATCGGTCGTATATTTAACGAGGTCAAACAACGACCATTATATTTTATTGAGGAGTATCATCATTCAGAAGATAATAAAAAAACACGAAGATAAATTTCGTTTTGCAATTGTTGGTGCCGCTAATACAACTATTGATTTTGTTATACTATTCTTATTAACATTACTTGGGCTTAATGTTATTTTCAGTAATATAATATCAACATCCATTGCACTTATATTTAGCTTTTTTGCTAACAAGAAATTCACTTTTAAGAATGATAGTGCAAAAACAAAGCTTCAATTTGTATATTTTTTAATAATTACACTATTTGGCCTGTGGGGTATTCAACCTATAATAATTGAATTAACTAGGACAATACTAGAATTATTTATCAGTAGTAATAGTTATTTATTAGTATTATTTATAGGCAAAACTATCGCAACTTGCGTTACACTAGTGTGGAATTATTTATTATACCGAAAATTCGTCTTTAACGATTACGCAAAAGATATCACTATTAAATAATACTAAGAGCTAGCCTGAGCGATAGTCAATTTACGATCACGACCCTCACCCTCTGATGAGGTATGGATATCGCTATATTCGCCTGCAACCTGATGAACAATTCGCCTATCGGCCGCATTCATGCTTACCACGCGTGAATCACCGGTTCGTCGGACTTCTTCTACCCATTCACGTGCTTGTTTAGCTATTCGATCAGCTCGTTGCTTTTTATAATCGGCAATATCAATATTAACCCTAGTCAGTTCAGCCTCTTTGTTGCGTAAAATGGTTGAAACGATATATTGTAAACTTCTTAGCGTTTCGGCGTTGCGACCAATCAATAAACTATTTAGTTCGTTTGAAGGGACGGAGAGTTCAATCACATCCTCATCACAAGTTGACGAAACAGTAATATTAGCCCCGAAAAATGATAGTAAATCCTCGAGATATTTTTGTGCAAATTGGACTGATTCTTCTCTATTCATAAATTCTCCTTTTATTTACTCTTTTTAGCGGTCGTATCCTTGGCGGTAATCCGGGTAATATTACCCTCTTGAGCTTGTTTAGCTCTTGCCTTCGCTGTCGCTTTTTTTCCTTGACCCATATCAGCCTTGTCAGCAATTTCAATCATTTCTTCAGCATCTTGTTTTAGAATGCTACGTTGTTGGATAACCGCGACAAGGTTAGATACAGTATAATAGAGCGCCAGTGCACCTGGCAAGCTTATCATCACAAAGAACATCATTATTGGCAAAAACTTCATCATTTTATTCATGACGATAGCATTCATTTCACTTTGGTCAGCCTCTTTGCCGTCAGCAGCTTCACTTAAGATATCGCGCAGGCGCTTTTCGGAACCCTGCTTTGGCATAGTTTGTTTCGACATTATATATTGCGTAATGACCGCTACCACTGCCAAGATAAACAAAGCAATATTGATAGCGAATGGATTAGTTGAAATAGCTTTTTGAGTTAAATCAATAAAACCAAAAAAATCCATATTAAAACTACTTGGATTTGCAATCAATTCTTTAACTGGCCCAAGATTTAACATAAAACCATAAGTATATTTAGCAACTTGGTCAATATGTAGCGTAAAAATCTGAATCACCTGATAAAGGGCAATAAAAATCGGCAATTGGATGAACAATATACCAATTGATCGGAACGGGCTAATATCATGCTGCTTATAAAGCTCCATCATCTGGACACTTTCAGCTTGGCGATTACCCTTGGTTCGTTTCTTGATTTTAGCCAGCTCTGGCTGCATTTTCTGCATAGCCTTGGTTTGGTGAAGTTGCTTTTTAACAAGCGGCCACAGGGCAAGGCGAACTAAAATTGTAAATATGATAACTGCAATACCAAAATCACCACCTGGTATGAGGCTATATATAAACAAAAGCATGTTAAAAATTGGCTGAACGATTACTATATCAAATATATTCACAGAAGAAAAACTCCAAACAAAGGTCTAATTATTTTATTTAAATATTATAGCAGTTTTATCAACTTCTGGATATATCTAAGGAGTTTTTATAACCCCGGCTTGATCGAGCAATTGCCTGATTTGATTATTTAATTCATCATGCGGAATGGATATAATTTCTCCACAGGAAATAATCAAAACTATATCATAAATTCCGTCTATATTAGGAAATTGCAACCTAAGACATTCATAAACTCGTCGTCGAACTCGATTCCTTTTTACGGCGCTTTTTAAAACTTTTTTACTAATAACAACCGCATAGCGAGAATTCTTGCGGTGTTTATTTTGAGTTATCTTAACTGTTAACAAACGAGCTCGAAGAGCTTTGCCGTTTTTATAAACATAACGCAAACTACTATGACCATGAAAACGGTTATTAAAAGGAATCATTGTAATTAATTATACCTTAAATATGATAAGTTTAAAAAAACACTGCATACTCTGCAGTGTTTTTTATATTAAGCCGTCAACTTTGCACGGCCTTTAATTCGACGTCGCTTTATTACAGCGCGTCCACCCTTGGTTGCAACGCGTGCACGGAAACCGTGTGTACGAGCCCTGTGTCGAGTGTGTGGTTGGAATGTTCGCTTTGGCATATCTGTTATAGTTTACCTAAAATACCCCTATTTAGCAAGTTAATTATTTGAATTTAATATAATTGGATTGTTTAGTATATATTTTTATCCCCACAATC
The DNA here is from genome assembly GCA_002839415.1 of Candidatus Saccharibacteria bacterium HGW-Saccharibacteria-1. Lineage (GTDB taxonomy): Bacteria > Patescibacteriota > Saccharimonadia > Saccharimonadales > Saccharimonadaceae > UBA1547. The sequence goes on from PGXZ01000008.1 coordinate 20,734, forward strand.
ATTATATTTATCCACATATTTAACAGAGGTGACAGTAAAATGTGTATAACTGACACCTCTATATTGACCTTTTGTACAAATTATTGATTATGGGTTGTGGAAAACATCCTTGTTAGGTATAGTTAAAGGTAATAAAGTGTGTTTTTAAGAAGGGTAAAAAGTATATGCATCACGCATTGTGGCAAAGTGTGCTAGGGGAAATAGAACTCTCCGTCTCGCATGCAACATTTACGACATGGTTTAAAAACACTGAGTTAGTTGATAAAAACGATGCCGGTGTTGTTATATCTGTGCCGAATATTTTTGCCAAGAAACAATTTGAGGTCAAATTCAATGATCAAGTTAAGAGTGTTTTAGCTAAAAATGGTGTAAATCCTAAACAAATTACTTATATCATCAATACTTCTGGTAAACGCACTCGCCTTAATCGTGAAACAACAGTCGATACGCCTAATAATTCAAGCGCACAAACAGCTGATGATTTATTACCGTCAAACAATGCTCAACCAACCCAATCAACTGTCGGTGGCCTCAATCCTCGTTATACTTTTGATAATTTTATAGTTGGTTCAAGTAATGACCTAGCTTATACTGCTAGCCAAGCCGTAGCTGCTAATCCAGGCATTAAATACAATCCTATTTTTCTATACGGCGGCGTTGGGCTTGGTAAAACCCACCTTATGCAAGCAATCGGTAATGAGATTATCAATACTAATCCTAAAATGCAGGTTTTATATATCAGCTCAGAAACCTTTGTCAGTGAATTTCTTGAACATATTAGATTTAAGAAAAAAGGCTTCTCTGAAAAATATCGCAATGTTGATGTTTTGATTATTGATGATATGCAATTTATTGCTGGCAAAGAAAAAACTCAAGAAGAATTCTTTCACACCTTTAATCACCTACACCAAAATAATAAACAGATCATCATTAGTTCAGATAAACCACCCAAAAGCATTCCAACCCTAACTGAACGTTTGCGTAGTCGTTTTGAAATGGGCATGTCAATTGATATCCAAATGCCAGATTTTGAAACGCGTTGTGCTATTTTAAACATCAAGGCTTCTCACTCGGGTATTACACTAAAACAAGAAACAATTGAATACCTAGCGACCAACATTAAAACTAATATTCGTGAACTTGAGGGCGCCTTAAATCAATTATTGGCCTATGCTGAAATGCGCGGCATCGAACCTGATATATCTACTGCTGAAGGATTATTGGGTAATATTCGTCATTCCAGACCTCAACATATATCTAGTAAACAAATCATTGATCGTACTGCTAAACACTTCCAAATCGAAGTTAGTGAAATTTGCAGTTCGAAACGTGATAAATATATTGTTGTACCACGACAAATCGCTATGTATTTACTTCGAAGCGAATTACACCTTAGCTTCCCTAAGATTGCTAATGAATTAGGCCGAAAAGACCACACAACCGCCATTCATTCAGTTGAAAAGATTGAAAAAGCTATTAAGTTAGACTTCATAATTCGCGAACAAGTATCTTCAATTAGGGAGAAATTATATGCTTAATTCTATAATTTATAGCTGTGTAAAATATGTGAAAAACTATTGGATTACTGTACGTAAAACTGGTGGTTTATTATCCACCAATATACACGTATTAGTAATTAAACCCACTGACTATGTGTGTAAACCGATAGTTTATATGTTTACTATCCCACTACTTTCCACCGAGCTATCCACACGTAAAAATCGCTTATTTAATCTGTTGAATAAAAGTTTTACTCATTATCCACAGTACCTATTATTAGAGCCATTAAAGGAAAATTAAAAGAAAGGTAATAACAATGGAATTAATCGTTACTCAAGAAAAACTCACCCGTGCATTATCAGCTGTTAGCCGAGTAGCTAGTACAAAAACTCAATTACCAATTCTTAGTAATATACTACTTAGGACAGACGGTAATCGATTATTAGTAGCAGCCACCAATTTAGAAATTGCCATAACTGAATACATTGGTGCAAAAGTTATTAAACCGGGTGCAATCACAATCCCCGCTCGCTTAATGTCGGAGTTTATTTCTAGTTTGCCGAAAGAATCAGTTGAACTTAAAGTAGTAAATTATAATCTACATATTAAAAGCGGAACCTATAAGTCGATTATTAACGGTTTTATTGCGGATGACTTTCCTGAGCTTCCAACTATTAACGAAACTTCATCAATCCAATACAGTATTAAGATTGAAGATTTTAAACAAGCTGTCTCGCAAACTATAATTACAACTAGTAATGATACTACTCGCCCTGTTTTAACAGGTGTTTATTGGCATTCACACGAAGGTCAATTGTATTTAGCAGCCACTGATGGTTATAGGTTATCAGAGCGAAAACTAGTTGAAACCAAAAGTGAAGTTTCAGCAATTATACCAACTCAAACTTTACAGGAAGTTATTCGGAATATCACCGAAGATGCAGATGAAATTGATATTTTATTTGATGAAACCCAGGTAAGGTTTAGAATTAACGAAACAGAGATAATTAGTCGTTTGATTGATGGTAATTTCCCGAATTATCGACAATTAGTACCAGCGTCATCTGAAACTACAGTCATACTTGGTAAATCTGATTTTGTTCGTATTACAAAAATTGCCGGTTTGTTCGCTCGTGAATCTGGTGGTAGTGTAACTTTAACCGCAGATGAGATGAAAAAAACTCTCTCAATTCACTCTATTGCATCTCAGTTTGGTGAAAATACATCAGAGGCTGATGCCGAGGTATCGAGTGATGGTCAAATTACTTTAAACTCAAGGTATCTAAGTGAAGCCTTATCTGTAGTTGATGGCGACAAAGTTAGCTTTAGTTTTAGTGGCAAGATTGCCCCATGTGTTTTGAAATCTATAAACAAAGATTCAAATTATTACCACATTATCATGCCCCTAAAGAGTTAATAACAGATGACGGTGGTAAAAAAGTTATCGGTTCAAAATATTCGATCACATGATAACTTCACAATTAAATTATCCCCAACAGTTACGGTAATTACTGGCGACAATGGTAGTGGAAAAACTTCTTTGATTGAAGCATTGTATGTTTCGCTTCAAGGTAAATCTTTTAAAGGCTCCGACAAAGACATGTTACGATACGAAGCACCCTGGTGGCGCATTGATGTTGAATTTGATGATTTTATAAAGCGGACTATTACTTTTAATCCGGAACTTCCGACTGGTAAGAAAAAATTTGTTATCGATGAAAAAACAAATTATCGTTTGCCTGTAAAATCTAAATACCCAGTAGTTTTGTTTGAACCTGATGACCTCAGGTTGCTGCATGGTTCACCAACTAGGCGACGACAGTTTATTGATATATTTATTAGTCAACTCGATACATTATATTCACATAATTTACATAAATACGAGCGCGCCTTAAAGCAGCGTAATAATTTATTAAAAAAACAATTTACAACACGCGATGAATTATTTGTATGGGACGTCGCCCTTAGTGAGTATGGATCATATATTATTGATAAGCGAATTGCTTTTATTGAAAAAATAAATAGTCAACTAAACGATGCTTATAATATGATTGCAAAATCTAACGACACAGTTACGATGCACTACTCACATACTTTCATTGGTGATATAAAACAAAAACTATTAAATGATTTACATGGCCACATGGATAAGGATTCAATAAACGGCTTTACAAGCACCGGCCCGCATCGACATGATGTATTCTTTCAATTTAACAACTCACCTGCCTTAGACGTCGCCTCACGCGGCGAGGTACGTAGTATTGTACTAGCTTTGAAGTTTTTAGAAGTTGATATTATTGAACAGATTACTAATATAAAACCAATTATATTATTGGACGATGTTTTTAGTGAGTTAGATAAAAAACGCCAAGAGCAATTATTGTTAAATCAAAATCAGACAATAATTACTTCAACCCATTTAGATGTTAAAAATAAATATAATATAATTAATTTAATTTAGTTATTATAAGATTTATAAACTTGTTTTTGAGTTGTTTTGTCATATAGATACAAAATGATTGAATCGATGTCGTTTATTTCAACCTTTGTATTTAATTTATTCTTTCTGTTAATAGTTATTTCAAAATTCATCACTCTATTGTCTGTAGTTTTTGGTGAATTATATGAAGCTGTAGTTATACTGATTTCATTAATTGGAGTTTTTTGAGTTAAGGAGTATTGATTAAAATATGATTTTAATTTATTTAATTGCTTATAGCTTAAACCATGGTCTAATAGAGTTGTAAATCCAAGAAAGGTTATTGTATTTGTTGTGTCGGTTTTTTCTTTAGCCTTTCCTGAAGGGCTGCTGACGGTTTCCCCTGAGCCTGGGTCTATGTATGAATTATTGTTTGACTTATCTGAATATATAACGGCTTCTTTTTTATTATTTATGTAATAAAAGATACAAAATAATATAAATAATATAAATATAAATATGGATAATATTATTAACTTTAACTTTATTTTGTTACTGCCCATATATTACCCTTGGCTGCGCCATTTAATATTGTATCTGGATCCCATTCGGTTTTACTATTTTCTGCACCCTTAGAACCATTCGAATCACCAACTAGCCATTTACCTTCGGCCGTTACGGCTCGAATTACTATATAATGACCTCCGGATGTGAACGGTGCTGAACCTGAACCTGAGGTTATTATTAGTGCACCTCCCTGTAGAGCTGTATTGATTTCATTTACACTGGCTCCTAATTGAGTAGATTTTAATCCCCAATGCTCACCGACGATAGTTTGAATATTCCAATTGCTCCCGTCTATACCGTCATTTGCGGCTGTCCCATTTGCTGCACCATAGGTTGCTGTGTCGTAAGGTGTAACTGTTTGACCGGTTAATGCAGTTATAATCATCGCCATAGCTGATGGACCGCAGCCAGATTCGCCAATAGTTGCACTTCCTCCATATGGCTTATCTGCCCATTGTGTATCGTATTGATCATATATTGCAAATCCATCAATGAAATTTGTTGCTTTGCCTGATTCGGCATTACATGTTGCCGATGATCCACTTGTTGTTGAACCACTACTGTCAGCAATTACAGATTTATATTGTTCGTATAACTTTGTACCAGAATCAACTCGTTCTTGAATCATAGAAGCGGTATCGGCTGAACCTTCATAACTACTATGGAAATCAACTGCTGCATCTGATATTGTAGTTTTCTCTTTTAAGGTAACTACTCCACCAGCATAATCTTCGGTAAATTCCTTCCAAAACCAATCAAGTTGGAAAGATAGGTCAATCATCGATCGACCAGTTTCTTGATGATAAGCGAACATCTTGTCTTGTCTTGTGTAATATGTCCATTGGGCAAGACCGAAGCCATTTCCACTTTCAGGTCGGTAATTAGCATCTGTTACATTAGAACCAACTTGAAGAGCGGTTGGATCTAACCCTGACTCTTCGTACCAGTTTCCTATAATCCCAGCTGATTGTATTAATGTTAAATCTTTACCAACCAAGAACCTAAGTATTTTTTCAGCATTGTCGTTGCCAATCAATTCACCACCACCCGAGCCGCTTTTGCATGCATCGGGGTCATAATATAGTATGTCATTTGAAGAATAGAATTGAGAATCAGTTCCGAATACGTTTGACGGTATTATTGAACATAATAAAATTGATATGATACACAGGTATAAATTTATTTTTGTTAATATTTTTTTCATATTTTATTCTTTCGGTTGTATGTGCCATGTTTCAGAGGGGTATGGAATATGAAAGCCGTATTTACCAGCTATGTCATTAGTTGTTGTGTAATAATCTATCGCGATACCCATTTGATGCGGTCCGTAGCCAACTGCAGCTGCCCCAGTGCTGCCATTCCATGCGCCATATCGATCAACATCAGCTTGTTGCATTTCTGGAGTTCTAAAACTTGAGTTGATAGTTAAATTAGCTTGTCCAGTGCTCTTTATTAAATCATTTACTAGGTTAAGATATGCACCAGAAACCCTTGAGTTTACTGTCATCATTCTGGATGCGGTGAGGTTTTCGTCTGTGTCAACCGTATTTGGTATTGTACAGACGCGAATTTTAACCAATGTTCCATCAGTGTATCCATCAGCTGTTCCAGCGTCATTAGTACCTGGCGCGCAGGCGACACTTGTTGAATCTTTATATAAATTTGCAACGTCAATCGTTGAGTCGGCTGTCGAACTTGTACCCGAGCTGACATCGTAGCCATCCATACCAGCATCGACACGCTGATCGATATAATGTAAATAATAATTTGCATTATTATCGTTGAATAAACATTTAGATCCATCATCTTTGCTAAAATCTTCCCCACTATCACCAAGCGACCTGTCGCGGTTTATGCAGTCGGTAACAAATTTTGCATATTCACTACCTGATTTTGGATCGCCAGTTGATTCATCAATTTCGTCACCTAATTCTTCGACCACTTTAATTGGGTCTTTGTTTAGATACGCAGGTGGAATACCATAAATAACATTACAATATGGATCAGTCGCTACTTTATCGTCTGTGGTGTCGTTGCCATCACCCCTTAAATCATTATAATCAAAATCTTTACATATTGTATAATCAGATTCCGTTACAGCCTTGGCGGTTTGCGATGTAGCAAAAGCCATAGAATTGGTTGATAGTGACGCGATTGAACTTATAGATCCTGACAGTGATGACATTTTAGATAAATATGGCAGCAGTTGCGAGAATACGCCGCCCATAAAAGTATTACTGTTGGATATATCAAGTGGGCTGTATGCCAATCTGTCTTCTTCGGCATATAGTGATGCGGTTTTTTCGTATAACTGACGATATTCAACCGCTTGGGACGCTGTTAATGGCGAATTACCACCCATAGATGCTAGCCCGCTCATCATACCCGATGCACCAGATATAATAGCATCACCGGAGGCTTCACCGTATGTATTTTTGTCAATTACGACACCAGCTACTATATCAGCTAGCATAGTAATAAGTGTCGGAGAGGCTAAGCTGAGTGCAATCGAGAAAGCTGCTTGGGCGATATCTTTTGCGCCAAAAGCAACGTTTGCGCCTGGAATCAGCATTAATGCAATGCCTGCAACAAGTGAAGCGCCACTGACAATTGGATTACCTATTACTTTGCATACTTTTTTAGGTTTATTGTCTGTTGCTGAATTTATCATGTCGGTTATGTGAATTAATTCACCCGTTAACCCGCCGCCAGCTAAATACTGGGAAGCGCTAATAGACATCTTTCCAGTGTCGCCGTAGGCGGCGTATTTATAACCGAATGAATCAGTGGCAGATTTACCTTTTTTACCATCGCTTTTTAAATATTCGGTTGTTAATATTTTTCCGAGGAATTCAACATCTTTTGCTTTTGCCGTACCAGCTTTTATCTGGTCTGCTACGTTTAGAAATATCATTGCATAAGATGCAAGTTGTGCGGCACGAACGGTTTTTGCGGCATAACCAACAGCCTGAACGGAGCCATAGGCCGTACAGGCTGATTCTGCAAAGCCAGCGATACCCAACGTACCAGATACTGAACCAAGTCCTTTTTTGGCTGCGTCTTCAACTGAGTCGAGAACCTCGGTTCCAGCTTTTATGCCGCTTTTTGAAACATCTCCAGCTTCATCTGCTATGTTATTAGCTATTTTATCAGCATCTGCAGCAGCTTTTACCGCTTTTTCATATTCAGTATCAGTATATGGTTTACCGGTTTCTGGATTAGTGTCATCTTTATTGATTGTGGTTGAAGCTTTTGAATTTTTTGCCGTACCGTTGGTTGCGTCCTGAATCTTCTTTAGCCTAGCTTCGTCAGTATCACCCTCGATATCAGGTGCTACTTTCGATAGTTTTTTAATTTTAGCAAAAGCTGACCATATTTTATCTGAAAAACCAGCGTATTTTGGATTATAGGCTTTATGCATAGCCGACCTAAATTCTGGATCTTTGAGTATCTCAGTTTTTAGACCACCTGCGAGTATAGTTTTGTCTTTATATGTTAAACCTTTAACTTTCGATCTGCCAGTTAGGCCTTTTGATTCGGCTTCGTCGATGGCAACTTCGATTCCTGCGTCTTTAAAGTTTTTGATTTGTTTGTCTGTCATAGTCGAATACTTGCATTTAACAGAAATTTTACTACCGCAAACACCCTTTGTGGTATTCATTTTTGAAACCAACATATTAGTTGAGCGAATATCCATACTAGTAAATTGATTATTAAATCGTGCAGTAACGACTTCTTTTAACTGGACGATTAAACCGCCGGGTACAAAGAAAGCCATTAATTGGATTAACATAGAAATTAGCAACAATATTATTGCTGACATAGCTCCATTTTTTTTCAATATTTTCAAGCTAGCATTGGCGAATTTTAATTTACCTGGTGCCTTTTTGAGTGTTTTATTGCCTTTTTCGGTATTATTAGCCCAGTTGCCACGGTCTTTATCGGAACCATTCTCTTCTTGATCTTGAATGGGATCAGAATTTAAACTTTCAGGGTTTTCTTCTTGATTTTTTAGATTTCTAAGGTTTGAAGAGCTGTTTTCGTGAATATTAGAATAGATATCATCTTCGATGCTATCGCTGTTGATTTCTTCGGCAGGTCTTCCCATAACTGTTTTTATTATAACCTAAATAATTGATTCTGGATTTATATAACTGGTGGCTCCTGATCGCGGTGTCTGAGTTGAATCTTTTGGACTAGTTGATATTAGTTGTTTTTCTGTTTCGCTAGCTTCGATTTGGATGTGAACGTGATTTTGACCGGCAAAGAATAGGCCTTGGCCAACCGGGAAATTGGTTAGTCGCTTTTTTTCTTCTTCGGTTAATTTAAAGACGTCAGATAGAACATCGACTGCACTTGAAGATTGTTTTAATAATATTTGCATCGAACTATTAGCGACAATTGCGCGTCCCATTTTGCTGCCCATAAAATCTTCAACATCTTGAGAAATAGTCGTAAGCCCCAGGTAATATTTACGCGCACGCTTAGCCATGCTATACATAAAATTAGCCGAGTCATCATATTTCATTAGCTGCCAAGCTTCATCAACGATTAGCATTCGCTTTTTTTGTTCAGTACGAATAATATTCCAAATATGACTCAGGACAATATACATTGCAACTGGCCTTAACTCGTCCTCTAGGTCGCGAATATTAAATACGACCATATTGTTATTGATGTCGATATTTGATTGTTGACTAAAGATACCCGCAAAAGTCCCTGTTGTATATTTACGCAAGCGCTGAGCTAATTGTGGCCCATTTCCGCCCATGTGTAGTAATGTGTCGTATAAATCACCTATTGTTGGTGGTTTAGACCCGTGCGTTAATGGGTCGCTAGTGATGCCAACGCGTGCATAGGTGTCAATCAGCGCCTGATCAAGGTCGGCTTCTTCTGATGGTGCTAGGGATGATACAGCAGAGCCGCTGTTGGTGATCTGGGTACCGCCAAGCATTAGTTTTAATAGTCCATGCAATGTAATCAAGTTGGCGCGAAGTGAATTGTCAGCCTCATCGGTATCAATAACCCGCGGTAAATCAAATGGATTTATGCGAATGTTTGAGCTAAGGCTGAGCCGGATGTAACTTCCACCAACAGCTTCGGCTAATTTCTGGTATTCATTTTCAGGGTCGATAATAATCACGTCGCTACCTGTCATCATGCTGCGTAGTGCCTCTAATTTGACGGTGAATGATTTTCCAGCACCAGACTTGGCGAATACTACCATATTTGCATTTTCAAGGCTAAATCTATCAAAGATAACTAATCCATTATTATGCATATTGATACCGTACAATACGCCATCTTCCTGGGTTAAATCGGCGCTAGTAAATGGAAAGCTAGTACTGATTGCGCCAGTATTCATATTTCGTCGAATTTGTAGTTGATCAGACATCTGCGGGATGCTGCTATTTAAGCCCTGCTCTTGCTGACTACTTGCGCATTTGCTGAATATCATTTGTTGACCAAATAATGTTTCAATTTTATGTTGGACAAAACCAAGCTCATCCAAGCTGTCTGCATAAAGTGTTATATAAAGGCCGTATCGGAAAAATCGCTCTGCGCCAACCTGAATTTGGTCTCGGAGTTCTTCGGCGTCATTAATAGCAGCTTCAAGTCCAGGGTCGCGAGTTAAGCCTTTTTCACTGTTAATCGATAAAGTAGCTTGCATTTGAGTAACTTTTTTGCGTAAGTTATTTAATACCACTTGACTCTCAACTGGATAAATAAACATACTTACATCTAAAACTTCGTCAATATTGATGAGTGAACTTAACCAGCCTGTATATATCTGACGTGGATAGCCGTAAACATAAAGCGTCCTGCCGTATTTAGTGCCTAATCGAAAATATGATGAATGGATTTCAAGGCTACTTGGGGCGATTAGGTCTCGTAATGTTGTTACGCCCTTTAAAAACGCTTGCTCGACTTCAACTTGTTCACGCGCTCGTTGTTGAGCGGCTATATCGACTGCATCTAATTTTTTTCGACCCATTAAAGTATGCCTCCGTTTTGTGGTGGGTTGCCCTGTCCTTTTTTAACATAAATTGCAGTAGTGTCTTCAAAATTACCTAGTGGTTCACGAACAGCTGTGTCGGGATTATAAAAGTTATAATATAGCTCACCTAATTCTTTTGTATTTAATTGCACACTCTGAACGCCAATTTGGAATAAACCAGCCATAATTCCATCAACACGGTTCTTAACTTCTGTCTTGGCTTTGTCGTAAGTCTCGGTATTAATTTTTGTAATCATATTTTTCTTTGGAGATAATTTTCCAAAAAAGCCTTTGCTTTGTTCAACTAAATTATTCAAGTCGCCTTGTGGGTAATATGGAATAGCGATAAAAAACGATTTATCCATAATGTTTGCTTCTTGTGAAATTACATCAATAAAGTTTATATAATCATCCATTAGAACGTTTAGTAGCATATTGTCTTGATCGCGACGAATTTTAACAAGTCGATCAATATAAGGAGCAATGTCGACGCGCTGTGACCTAATTAAGATTTGAATTGGATGATTAAGGGCGTTTAGGAAGTTCTGATAGCTATATTCAGCCCCTTCTCGCTCACGACTACTCATTAGGTCAAAGTTGATGGATTTGCAGGCTACGACCGCTCTGAACGAGCCGTCGGTCATAATAACCATATTATCGCGTATCTCTGATAGCAATAAGCTATTTTGAGTAGAATTTGGGTTTTTTGGCTTTTGAATATTCAAAGTATCGGCACTACTATCCGCCACTGGTTGTGCTTTGTTATGAAAATGACTATTTGATGCTTGTGGCATTTATATTCCCACTCCCCTTGTTGGGTTTTATCGTAGCTTAATTAACACTTCTTCTTCCCTCTTGTTGATTCTGCTTGCTTCACGCGCAATTGCTTCAATCGACAAATCGGTATTATTTGCAAGGTTTATTATATCAGCAGGTAGTGGTTTTACGCTAGTGCTTGCATTATGACTGTTTGTTGATGTTCTTTGGACATTGTCGGTATGTCTCGGCTCGTCTTGTTCTGATATTGGGCGTATAACTGACTGCTGAATACTGTCTGGATATGGGTTATAGATCGGAATACCTCCAACTGGCTGCGATTCGCGTATCGGTGTGTAATATTTATTTGTATTATCAACCGGTTTATGGTTCATAATATCGAATAATTCTTGATGGTGTTGAGCGTCGCTTTGTTCAAGTTTATATTTCATTGTTTGAGCGGTTGTGTTGTTGGTGTCTTGGATGTCCTCGATTTGCTGAGCTTCAAAGTATATGTCATTGTTTATAGCGCTATTTGGGGCCTGAACGCCTACTCCGCGCACTGCCCAGCCTTGGCTGTCGACAATGTCTGCCAGGTAGCTAAAACGTCGTTGAGCCTCGGTTTGAGATAAGTCTTTTGTCAATTGATATTCGACATCTTTTGGTGCTGTTATTTCTATTAACGAGTCGATTCCGTCGGGATCCCACATACGTTTACGTGGTTTTAGATAAAATGAGATAATCGCCGCCATGTAAATTTCCATTGGTTGGTCTTTGCGAAGTGGTAATGCTAGTGCGCCAAAAAAAATCATTATTGGAATGGGGATAATACTAAGTGGTATGAATAAATTACTCAACCCCCAGGCAGCAGCCCCTGCCATGCAAACAATAATCAAGTATATAAATTGACGAAAACTAAACGGACCAATTAGTTTGTCATCTGCTTCTACGTCTTGGGGTACTTTATATGTTGCCATAATTTTCGTAATTAAACCATTTAGCGACCATTAATATATAGCCTAGCCTCTTCAATAGTACTAAACATTCCAGAAGCTGGTCCCGGAGTTCCGGCAACTGCTGGGGTAAGTGATGTCAAAGCATGGTGGCTGTTAACTGCATCTAAGATTTCCGTCCTTAATTCAGATTGTGTTGCTGAATCCATCTGGCTAAATCCATTGAGTGCTTTTAGCGCATTATTAGGGTCAGCTGATAAGTATGCTTCATATGAAGCCCGACCAGCACCTTCTCTTATGCCAAGCGCAGGGTTAGCCGACCTTACGTTACCAGCCGATATTGAAGATGGAGCAACAAAGTCCCAACCGTGACCAGCATCAACCCTAGTGACACCAGCTCTTGCCTCTCGAGTGGTTACTGCTGGACTAGTTGCGGTTGCGGGAGTGATTATAGATGCGTATTCATTACTTAAGTCTTCAAACAAATCACCACGGCCACTTTTTTTCAAAGAAGATAATGTAGATTGTATATTGCTATCAACCATTGATGCGCTGGCGCCGGTTCTCTCGGCTGCTTCAAATCCGCTTACTAACGCAGCTGCCGATCCTTTCCCTGACTCAGCTAGTAATTGGTTGGCGGCTAAGAATGATGCAGGGTTACGATTATGGTTAGCTCTCTGCATATTTCTAAACTGTGACTGCTCAGCGGTAGAGAGAGTGTTCGCTGGCACTCGGCTTAAATCTCCACCAGAATTAACCCAGGCGTTAGCAAGATTATCATTTCCGTTAAACGCTTTTTTTTGTTTATCTATATCTTCGGCTAACTGTCCTTCACTTGCTAGCTCCAGTTGAGATCCATAGCCTCTTGTTAATGCGTTAAATGCGGAATTGCTATTAATGCCTCTATTCGCATATGAGTGAACTCTTCTAAATGGATTGTTGCCTCTATATGAACCGGTTTTTGTTCTAGCGATATCTTCAGCTTTTTTGCTTTCTAGATGTTTTTTATAGCTTGATCCTGAATATTTATCTCCAAACCTTTTTCCAATTCCATCGCCCATTCCACTAATCTTCGCCCCAATATTACCAACACTGTCAATTGATTTCTTTAATAATCCTGGCACTATAAATAAGGGTATTAATGCAACGCCTATTGCCATTACTTGGGTAAGTTGATTATCTGCCGTAGATTTTACTATTCCAGCTGCTAACGCGCTAGCGCCAAACACGACTGATATAATTGGAAAAACTAGTAGTAGCGCAGTAAATGTCTTTCTCCACTTAGTAAAATATTCTTCGGTATTTGGCAGTAAATATGCAACAAATGCCAGTGGCGATATAACGACTAGTAGTACGATCAATGCGTTTCTAGCGAGTAATATTATTACTATGACAAGTAATGCAAACAGAGCAGAAATTATCACTGGTATGCTAACTGCGAGTGCTAACGTAACTCCGGCGGCTAGCAATCCAGCCATTAGTGTTGCTCCACCTAATACATTCTTACTGCCCGCAACGGCATCCGTAGGGGTTTTGATATAATCGCCAAGACCATCGAACAGTGACTTTAGTGAGTATCCTAGGATATTACTTATATCAACAGCTAATTGGCATATTATGAATGACACATTTACTAATATTGCTGCAATAATAATTTTTGGCAATAATTTCTTTATTCCATAGTTGTCAATTCCAAAGCTAGATAATTGTGAAAAAATTATAATTAAAAACGCAATAACAAATACGACGTTGGCAATATCGCGCATAACTTTCCAGGCTTTATATGTTGCGCTCTCCGAGTCTGAACTGACTGTTTTAGCGCTTGTTTCTAATAGATTTGATGCTAAAAAATCAAAAGCCGTATCAGTGATAGTAGCTAAAAAGTTCATAACAGGGCAAACGACCCAGCCTACACCGTCGATTGCGCAAGTTGTTTTCTCATCAGCCCCTGTTCCCGTCTCCGTTTCGCCTACACTGCCGTCTTCGACTTTTTCATCGGGATTTGCTTTTAGGTATTTAACGTAAGCGTCAACATATTTATTTATATTGGAAGCTACTTCACTACATTTCATATTAATTTTTTTACCACTACCTAAGTCGGTCCTAACTGGTACTGTGGTGTTTTTTGATAATCCCTCGTAATTAGTACCGCTTTTTGAAGCATCACTACCGCCAACGGTATTTACATTTATGTAAATAGTATCGCTTTCGGGCATTGTTTGATTTGCTGCGACCTGCGCGCCGCAACCCTTGAAAAAGGTATTTTTGTACATAATATACCAACCTGCATCATCAAGAACTATACCCTTGTTGCTGTAGAGTTTTTCATTGGCTACGTCATTAAAGGCAGCTGCAAGCTTATATATTTCTTTGAACTTACCATTGCCAGTTTCGCAAGTCGTACCGTTCTCTCTCTTTAATCCAGCTCGGTTCATTAGAACACATAACAGGCCACCGCTGCCGGTATAGCTTGAATAACCTAGCTCTGATTTAATATCTGATAAAATACTATTACAACTTTTTATTCCAGTTTCGCTGTTGATATATCCAATATTAACCTCTGTCTCTTTTATTCCAAAACCCACCTCTGTAAACCAAAGACCGTTACTTGCATTCGATTCATCGATATAATCTTTAAGTGCGCCATCATGCAAATTGGTTAGTTTGCCTGTATCTATATTTTGTATGCAGCCTTGCATTGCTGATACTTTAAGATATGTCGATGTTTTAGAACTTATATCAGTAGAAACCGCGTAGGTATTATTTGCAAAAAGAGGGGTGATTATTGAACTAATAAAAAAAGACAAGATTAAAGCGAAAGAGATAAACCTAGTCAACTTGCGCTTATCTCTTTCGCTATTATTTCTTTGTGATGAATTTTTATTTGCATAGTTCATTCTATGAACTATTGAAGCATAATTGTGAACATATTTAAAGTCTATTTAGGTTTTGCGGCCCAAGAGAAATCGGAGATTTTTTCAGTAACACCGTCTGAAGTTGTTGTTATTACGCAAAGGGTTTCACCTTCTATTTGGCTTAAAACGCTGTCGCTAGAGGTTATGTCTTCCATGTTAATTCGTTCGGTAAACGACATTTCAAATGACCTCGTAGTATCGCTACGGTAAAGCTCTACTACGGTTAGTTTATCGTACGATATGTATGCTCCATCTTTGTTTTTTTCGTCAAGTTCAGTAGATAAATGTGACATAATTGAAATTTTATTTGCATCAATAAGTCGTTTCTGTAAATCTACTAAATTTGTATTTTGATCATATTCCGGCACTAATAAGGCCTTTGTGAAAGCTTCTGCGTTTTTTTCAGCTACTGGTTCGGCAAAAATAGATAACTTTGTAGTACTGGCGTTCATCCATTCTTCCATTAACTTTGCGTCGTCTTCTTCGCTAACGTAGCCACAGTTTCGCCATAGTTCAAGAGCTTCTACGACGGCGTTGCCATACTCATCCGTACTTAAGCCAGCGGGTATTTCTAGGCTAGATGATAATTGCTCACCTGTTTTTTCGGTTTCGGTGGTATTTACGTTATTTTCTTCGTTAGTTGCAGTGTTGGTGTTTGCAGCTACTTCGACTTTATTGCCAGTTGCTTCATTTGAGCTACTGCTTGCGTATGTGCTCTCAACTGGCTTTGTCGTAAGCTCTGACTGCTCTTTTTCAGATGTTACGTTACTGGCTTGCGTGCTTTCAGTTTGTGTTCTGTTTCCTTGTGTGTTTGCAACTTCTTCAGCTGGTTTGGTCATCATCTTGATAGATTGATATCCGCCGACAACAAAAAGTGCAACTGCAACTGCTGCGGCACCGATTTTTAAGGCTAATTTATTTCTTTTTTTCTCTGGAACGTCGTTAGTCAGTTCGGCCGTTTGTTCTTCGGAATTGTCTGAATTATTAAATTCTTCGGCATGTTTTAGTTCTTTGTCTAGTTTGTCTAAATCATAAGGTTTGATTTCTGATTCGTTTGAGTTATTGATTGGTGTATTTTCCATACTATAGTCTCCTTGTATGCTTATGTGGTTACGTAGGATTACTCTCTCGGTTTATATTTTAGCCTTAAAAACTAAATATGAATCTATTTATACACTAATTTTCAATAATTGCAAGTTTTTTTACTTTTTAATTATTGGTGTATCTATAATAATTATAGCGTCTATTGCGATTTTTTGGGTTTTATCGTATTTTAATAGATAGATATGAAAATAAAACAAATAGTAAAATTAGTATTTTTGACAGCCTTTATGATTGGCGGCCTGGCATGTAATGTTAGCCCTGTTTTTGCAGCTAATTGTAGTGGTCACGAAACGGCAATCATCAACTGCACTCAAACGGGCGGTACCGACCTTAAGAGTAATGGCGTTTGGGCGCTTTTACTGCTTGCAATTAACATCTTGACGGCTGGTATTGGTATTGTGGCGGTGGGTGGAATTGTATATGGGTCTATACTATATACATCCGCCAAATCAAATCCGGATCAGGTTAAAAAGGCGATCAATATAATTATAAATGTTGTTATTGGTCTGGTAACTTATTTTCTTGCCTGGTCTTTCTTGAATTATATAATCCCTGGAGGTCTGTTTTAATTATGAAAGTTGTTCGTAGCTGGTTATTGTCAATAACAATGGTTATAACTATGGGCGGTGTATTATTTACAACTGCAATACCTCAAGTTGCTTTTGCGGCAGATGCCTGTAATAAGGGTTTTTTAGGTTTTCCGGCTTGGTATAGGGGCTTGACCGACGGCGATTGTAATATTAAAAGTCCAGGCGATGATATAAGCGGCTTTGTTTGGCATATTGCACTTAACTGTATTGAAATTGCATTAGTGTCGGTGGCTTATATTGCAACCTTCTTTATTTTGTACGCGGGCTTTATGATGATAGTAAACAGTGGCAGCTCTGATATAGTGGCTAAGTCAAGGCAAACTATCTTAAACGCTGTTATCGGATTAGTCATTTCCATTGCTGCGGTTTCTATTGTTAATCTAATAGCTGGTATAATTTAGATATGAATTTTTTAAATAATTTTGCGGGATTATTGGGTGACGACGTCAAGCTACCCCATTTTACAGCCGGCGAGGTATTAGGTGGTGTTCTTGATGTGTTTTATTTTGTTGCAGGTGTGGCGGCTGTGATTGTGATTATTATCGCCGGATATTATTTCGTAACTGGCGGCAGCAACCCTGCTACGGTTGCGAAAGCAAAAAATGCTATTTTATATGCAGTCATAGGCTTGATTATCATAATCATTGCATTTTCAATAACTAATTTCATAACAGGAGCATTTTAAGTGAAAATAATTAAGAATTTTTTTGTAATTTTCGGATTGATATTGGGCATGGGCTTAGTATTTACTCCTAATTTGGTCGGGGCTGTTAATATGGCTGATATCTATGATGGATGTACTGGCGCTAGTGACTCTTCTATATGCAGTCATAAAAATGACAATATTAAAACTTTTATTAAAACTGGCGTGAACATACTACTCTATATTCTTGGTGCAGTTTCGGTAATTATGATTATCGTATCTGGTATATATTACACAGTATCCGGTGGCGATCCATCCGCTACGACCAAAGCAAAAAATACGCTGCTTTATGCAGTTGTAGGCCTGGTGGTTGCAGTTATGGCGTATGCGATTGTTAACTTTGTATTAACATACTTTAAATAACAAAATTACATAAGTATATAAAAATATAAATTAAGCTTAACAAACTCCCGAACATCTGTTATAAATATAGTAAGAATTAATGAAAGGAATTAGTAAAAATGAAAAAAGCGATTAAAACTATGCTTGCTGGTCTGTTGATAGTACCTATGCTAGCGCTAGGCGCAAATATGGGTATTTCACTTATCCAGCCAGATTACGCGCAAGCACAAACTGCCGTACCATCAATTAGCGAGGGTGCAAGCGCAGCTAAGGGAACTGGCCAAGCAGATACACTAATGGGTGACGGTGGTATCTTTACGACCATATCTAACGTTGCATTGTATGTAATCGGCGCAATTAGCGTTTTGATGTTAATCTATGGTGGTATTAGGTATACTATCTCTGGCGGTGACTCGGCCGCTGTAACAGCAGCAAAGAATACTATTCTTTATGCGATTGTTGGTATTGTTATTGCCCTACTGGCTTATGCTGTAGTTAATTTCGTTCTAAAGTCGTTAGTCGCAGCTTAGTTTTGTAAATAAATAAAACCCCTAGGTCGATTAACCTAAATATTCCACCCTGGTAAGCCGGGGTGGAATATTTTTATGCATTAACATTTTGTTAGACATCTGTTATAAATAGTGATAGATATTTTAAAAAAGGAAAAATAATGATAAAAACAATTAAGAATTTTGTTATCGGCGTAGTTTCGGTGGCGGTATTAGCGATTAGTGTGGGCGTAACCTTCCCATTCGTACCTCTGGTTGCAGCATGTGATGATGGCTACACTTTGCAAAATGGTGCGTGTATTGTTGTCGGTGATGATGATTTACCAAAAGATTTAACCGTAGTAATTAAAAATATTGTTAATGTAGCGCTATATGTGCTGGGTGCATTAAGTGTTTTGATGTTGATATACGGTGGTTTTAGATATACTACATCGGGTGGAAAAAGTGAATCAATAGTTGCAGCAAAAAATACAATTTTATACGCAATAATCGGTATCATAGTCGCGTTGTTGTCTTATGCAATTGTTAATTTTGTTATAACAGCACTTATTAAATCAGCATAGATTTTCGGACGTTATTTAATTAAAAATACAGCCTCATGATGAGGCTGTATTTTTAATTTTACCAAAGTACTTTTATTGAACTTGGATTTTCTTTGCTTGTTCTTGACGAACTTTGTTAAAGCTGATGGTTAACTCGCCATCCTTTAGGACTGCTTCGACTTCGTCTTCTTTGACGCTAACTGGTAGTACTAATGTACGGCTGAATTCACCCCAATAGCATTCTTGAATGTGCCAGTTGATTGCATTTGTGTCATCACCGCTACTTAGCGTGCCGCTGATAGTCAAAATACCGTCGCTGATACTTACATCAAGCTCTTCTTTATTTACGCCGGCTGTACGAGCTTTGACGACCAATTGTTCGTCAGTTTCGTACATATCCACTGCTAATTGACCTGGGAATTCTTCTTCTGAATCATCCCAATTGTCCTCGGCAACAACTGTCGTAATACCTTCATCGTCTGATGTTAGTGTGTCGTCGTTTAGGAAAGCTGCAGTCAGCTCATCTTCGATTAATAAATCATCGTTTTGTTTACGGGCCATGATATCCTCCACTTTCTCTAGGCTCTACTTGACAAATAGTCTCTCACATTATAACTAACATATACGGTATAATCAACCTTAGGAGGCCTCTAAACGTAAAAAATACAATGATTGATGATTTAATCTCTATGATAGCTCCACACCACTGTTGTGGATGCGGTAAAACTGGCGGTTTATTGTGTGATGATTGTAAATATAACATCATACATGAACCAATTAGCTCGTGTATTGTCTGTAATCGACCCACAAATTCAAATTGCTTATGTAACACTTGTGAAGCGCCCTTCAACCAGGCATGGGTTGTTGGTGAACGAAATGGTATTTTGCAACGTTTAATCGGACTTTACAAATTTGAACGAACCAGGTCGGCTTATAAGGATCTGGGCGGATTGCTAATTGATATCTTACCTGAATTACCGAGTAATTGCATAGTTATACCTATACCGACAGTTTCGTCTCATATTCGCGAAAGAGGCTATGATCATATGTTGTTGATCGCAAAATATATTGCAAATGCGCGTAATTTGAAATGCCGGCAACTTATTTATCGTCAAACTAATACAAAGCAACGTCAAAAGGGCGCCAGGCAACGTATGGAGCAAGCTAAGCGGGCTTTTGGCCTAAAAAGCGATACAGACACTAATGCCCCCTATTTGTTGATAGATGACGTCTATACAACAGGTGCGACGATAAAATGCGCAAGCCAGATTTTGCGCAAAGCTGGCGTAAAGCAAGTATTTGTTGCAATAATTGCGCGACAAACTCTCGACTGAGCTGGCGGTATCTGTTATTATTGTAAATGTTATTTTTTGTAACGCATTATCAGGAGAGGTGCCCGAGTGGTTTAAGGGAACAGTCTTGAAAACTGTCGTGTCAGCAATGGCACCGCGAGTTCGAATCTCGCCCTCTCCGCCAAATTAAAATAATGACCATTTAGGTCATTATTTTAATTTAACGAGATTACGAGTTTCGAACTCGCGGGCGTCGGTAAGACCGACGCAACCGTGAGTTTGGTGAAGCGATTGAAGTAAAAAAGTGTTTACACTTTTTATGAAAGAGCGAAGGAGGCTTTGGCCGACATCTCGCCCTTAAATAATGCTAAACGTTAGTCCCGCCAACGCTAGCCCCGGGTATCAAAGTCGAAAGAACGAAATTGATAGCCGCATAGGCCAGTATAGCAACAACTAGACCAACAATCGCATATAAAATGGTGTTTTTAGCAGCGGTGATAGTAGTTGCATTGCCACCCGAGATGACATAACGCAAGCCACCGAAAATTAACATTACAACACTTAATGCGCCCACCATGAATAGCATAGTATTTGTAATTGTTGTAAAAATTCCAGCAGTGCCAAATAATGAATCTGGCTGACCCTGTGATTGCGCTGCCTCAGCACCGGCTTGGATTGGCGTTATCCCAAACGCTGGTACGCTAAAAGCTAATAAGCATAAAAATATACTTATCGTAATTACTAACGGCATAATATTGATTTTATTTAAATATTTCATAACACTTTCCTGGTAGTTAAACCATATACCTGTATTATAGCAAATATATTAAAAATATTCTAGCCTCTCGTGATAAATTTATGTTACAATAAATCAGCACGGAGGAGTACCCAAGTGGCTGAAGGGGACGGTTTGCTAAATCGTTAGTCTGGGGAGACCTGGAGCGGGAGTTCGAATCTCCCCTCCTCCGCCAAGTAGAAAAATCAGAACCATTAGGGTCTGATTTTTTTATTTGTATCATCTCATTAAAGGGGTCGTTTACCTCAAATGTAATGATTTTGTCAGTAATTTCAATGTTAGAAACTAGTATAGTTAAGAGCCTTTGTTTTAGCTCGGGTTTCGAACTTTTGAATAACTCAGGCATTTCTGATGCAAGTGATAACAGATATGATTCAGTTATTTCTAGGCCTTTGTTGTTATTAGACAGTAATTTGAATGTTTCGTTGAGCTGAGTCTTTTCTCGTTCAAGTTCTTTTGCAGTGTCGTTAAACATCTCTTCTGTAATACTCCCGCTACTGCGGATGTAGCTCATATAGTTACGCTTGATGCTGCCATCGACTTGTTTGCGGCATTTTATTATTTGCTCAATTTTATGTGCTCGAAACTGGTCATGCGTGTCGTGGCTGCTCTTGAGCTCTTTGATAATTCGCGTAATAAATTGAGGCGGTATTGCTACCGCCTCAATCGTTCGTTCAATCTTTGGTAATATCGAACGTTCAGATACATTACTATTTCTACATCTATTTTTACCAGTGTGTGGGCATTTGAGGTATGTGTAACCCCTAATCGAATAAGGTGACATTGTGCGTGTCTTGCATTTACCGCAGCGTACGATAGATTTGAGTGTAAACCACTTTGAATCGTATTTCGTTGCTTTACCGCCGCCACGTTTATTGTTAGCGTCTTGGCATTGTTCGAATAGTTTTTCGCTAATTATTGGCTCATATTTATGACGATAGCGTTTTCCATTATGAACCATCCATCCGCAATAGAATGGATTTTTGAGTATACGCTCCATATGTGCCGTACTGATAAATCCATTACCTGGATAATTACTGCGCAAACCCTGGTCTTTTAATGTTTTTGCAATAACAGCGAATGGGAGGCCTCTAGCTCTCATCTCGAATGCTGATTTGATGTATGGTGCCCGCTCGTTGTCAATTTCGACGGTTGTGTCATTTTTACTCTTGCGTATATTTTTATAGCCAATTGGAGCTTTGTGTGGCCACAAGCCATCGTTTAGCATTTGGTCAAAGCGACGTCGGACATTATCGCTGCTTGACCTGGCGTAGTATTGGGCGAGCGACATCCCCATGTCTAATTGAAACCACGCAATCGCTGGTGAAGTTGAGTCGATTGTTAAATTATCATGCGGAAAATGTAACTCGATTCTATTTTGATGTACAAGTGACTTTAGGTCAGATACGACTTGTTGTGATGAATCTCGAGTTAACCGGTCGATTTTATCAAAAACTACTAAACATTTTTCTTTTTCTTGTTTGATTTTTTCTACAAGTTTCGTAAACTTAACTCGCCCATCTTTGAATGCGCTTTCATCAAATTGGTGGTATTCATATTCTGCGTTGTTGATTTTTGCATAATCCACGAGTCTACGCTCTTGTGCTGGGAGCGCATCCAACTGGTCGGTATTTGATACGCGTGCGATTAAAATCATTTTCATACATTTAATTCCTTTTCAAAGTCTATTATCGATAACTTACCAAAATCTACAGTTTTGTCAAAGGCGTGCTTTGTTAGGCTAGTCTCTTGAACAGGGTTAAAATCATGCAGCGCCTTGTCGATTGCTAAAACCCAATCGAGACGTGTTCGCTTTGGAAATACTAACTCTTTTTTTAGACGATACCATGTTGAAGTGTCGGCTGTACCACTAACTAGGTGTTGGAAATCTCGATAGCCAACTTGATTCGTTATCATTAAACCTGCCGTAATTGCCAAATTCTGTCTGAGTGTTTTGCCGTTTTTACTTACGATTAGATTATGTAAAATCTCGTAAGGCTTATCGGCATCCATGCTAATTAAATCAATCGACTTAGTTATCTTTTGCCAATGGTATAGGAGAGGTTTTTGGCATATTTCTTCATTAAACATACTATTTAGGGTCCATTCATTTAGTTCGGGATAGGTTTGTTTTATCTTTATCCGTTTATTAAGGCGAATTTCATATCGCAATATATTTTTCTCGTTTTCTATAATCAATTTATCAACTATTTTGGATTGTAATGTAGGCTCCTTTTCATAGGCTCGTTTTGTGCTTTTACGTGCTGTGCGTAAATCGGCGAGTTTATCATAAAATGCAATATCGATAGTGTTGGTGTGCAGGTGCAGGATATAGCCATCGCGGTAATCGGTGCGGTGCATATCATAAACCATTGTGATATCTAATTTTGCTAGGACGTTAATTACAGCACGGCAAGCGGTTATGTGCGGCAATACAATATTTTTTGATGGATGAAACGCTATAATCGGCGCCTTCCTCAAGTCTTCAATTGAAAACACATAGCCTACGAGTTCATCTAATGCCCGCTGAAGAGCCTCAAGCAACAAAGGCAAATCAGCGCCCGTCAACTCCTCGAAATTATTGCCTAGCAGCAGCTTGGGCGCGGAAAATTCCACACCAAGTTCGTAATACGGCGCTATCTCATTGAAACGTTTATAAAGCGTAAGTCTCGGCATATATCTTCCGAGTTTGGCGTATTGCTTGGCCATATTTAGGTTTGTTTTATTAAATCCCCGTCCTCTCATTAGTTGTGGAATAGTGAGCGGACTAAATCGTCCGCAATCCAGCTTCATTGGGTCGGAGATTCCCAGTACAATTTTTATTGTGTCAACCATTAGAACTGTCCTCTCGTTATTTTTTACGTTCGAGGTCCATCTCGATGAGTACGTCGAAAAGAGCCGTAACAGCCTCCACTGCTTGCTCGTCTAAATTGATATTGTTTTGTGTACTCGACATGATTTTCCTCTCATGTCGAATTTAACAGGTCGAAATGGAATAACTATCGACCTATCTATTTTTTAGTCGATATCGAGTCGATGTATGTTTTGACGAATCGAAATTCGCCTTTGTCTTGTCGCACAAGTGCCAGTCTAGTGTCATCTGTTTCAAGCGCTACTCTGATTCTTTTATTTATACTGGTAATGCCGTCGCTAACAGTGTTCTTTCGTTCCTCGCGACCCCAATCGCTCAGCACTTCTTCGATAGATGTGTGGTTTGGAAATTCTTCGAATAGTTTTTTCAATATCCAATATGGTAAGCTCATTTTTGGGATTTTTACTGCTAAATTACCCCACATTAAAACTGGTCCTTCATTATCAATAAAGTTAATATCCTTAGGTTTGGAAATAGATGTAGTCGTAATCGTAATGTTGCTTGATTGATTGTTTAGGGCATCAAGTATATCTGTAAGCTTTTTTGGTTCCACTTCGACGTAGTAGTGGCTGGGAAATTGAGAATTATTTTGGGTGTGCGAAAGAATTATTCCATGTATTTTTAGATACTTGATTGCCTGCTGGTCGTTATAGTATTCAGCGATGTCGGCGTCCACGCGGATTGGGCTTTCGTTGGGCAATAGATTATATCCTTCGTATATTCTTTCTACGAAGCTTTTGATAATTTCATTATTGTCGTGAGTTAGCGATGATACGTCTGTTTCTGTTGCCATTTCTTGCCTTAATGGATTTATTATACTAATTATTGCACATTAAAAAATATGCACCAAATACGAATAAGTTGAATTATGGATTATATCTATGGCTTACGTCTAAATAAGTAAAGTCCAACAGTCTGACCTGTGATAGCAACTTGCTGGCCACTCGCGAGGAGTTTGTCTCGGCTATCTTGATGAGTTTGACGAAAGGTAAAACCGGCTTGTATTAAATCCCAGCCCTCTTTTTCAATTGCTGTGAGTATTGCGCCGACCGGGTCGCTTGTTTGTTTTATCTGTGTATTCATCGAGTGCGACAATATGTTTAAGGTATTTCTACCAACTCCTTCTAAATCAAATGACGTCTGGTAGTAACCCAGCCCGTCTTTATAGGCTTGTTGTGCCCTTCCTATAGGCGATGCGTTAAACTCAGTTTCTTCTTGTCTAGCAAGATTACATTTTTTAATTTCTTCCCGTCGTGCCTTTTCCTCTTCACTTACGCTGAATAGTCCCATTTTTTATCTCCTATGGTTTCCATTTTTCGCTACCGACATATTTACCTACGGTAATATTATCAGTAAACGTGCTTGAAAACCAAGATATGCTATATGCCGCGTCTTGTTTACTTATTTTGCCGGTATTATAATCGAATCCACCAGTGTATGCAGCGACGAATGTGGTAGCGCTTTTCTCTTCCATCTCTTTTGTCCATGTTGCCAAGTCTGCTGTAGTTACACCTGTTTCTGACAGGTCTTTGTAGTATCCAGTTGCATTATTCTTATATGCAAGTACGTCGCTATCTGTGAATATTTTAGCCATAAAGTCAGCTGTGTTCTTCTCTTTTGAAATTGCTGAAACAATAAGCTTAACGTTAGACTTAAATTCATCATTGTTTAGGTTTACTGGGTTAATTTTTACATAATATTCGTCGAGGTTAGTAATGCCAACGTTTTGTTTTGTGTTTATAATCTCATATTTAGGGGTTTGTTGTTGAGTGTTTGTTTTAGTAGCTGCTGCATCGTTTTTAGTCTCTGAGCTTGCTGGTTTCTTGTCGCTATTAAAGTTTATACTGGCGGTGTCGTAAATATTAGAATTCAAATCTGAAGCATAATAATCTACAGTTGTAGCTGAATGTGTTTTATCGCTGCAATCTGATTTTTCCACCGTTTCGTAGCTATTTACGCCGTCCACACTGCTAATTTTCCAGCCCTTTTCGCGCAACTTCTCGCATGCTTTTTCTATCGTTAGCCCATTTACATCAACTTTATCGTAAATGTATTTTGGCTCTACATTAGGAACCGCACTACCGCCATGGGGTATAAATACTAGCCAGTATAGAAAAATAAATACTAACACTGTTATGGTAAGCTTTTTGTGTTCTTTGATAAATTTCAATGCTATAGCCACCACCTTTTTAATTGATGATATTACGTCTGCTTTTTTACTCATTGCAACCTCCATTATTTAATTATTGGGCTACAAAATAAAAAAGCAGCCACAAGTTAGGCTGTTGAGACCAACAATCAGGGCATCATACCCGAATTGTATTCGCTTGTGACTGCATTGTTAGATACGATGCAAAACCACAAGGATGCGGTCATTTAATGTCTGATTGTAGGTCTCAACTCTTCTAATTTATCACAAATCACAACATTATTACAGCAATAAGACTAAAGGGGATATCTATATGCTTGTTTTGCGAATAACAGCGTGTTGAAATATTCTATTTCGTATAGAAACTATGGATAGGTATTTTGTGGTTAGTCGGTAAATAGTCATTAACAAATGATACGAAGGTAGGATTATCACGTAATTCAAGGGCTCCTGTTTGCAACGCGTCCACATACCGCCGCCAAATTTAAATCACAACCTATATGGTTGTTTTTTATTGTAATTTATATTTTATTATGCTTATGTTATAATTTATTTAATAATGCAAAGAAAATCAATAAAAGGTTTCACGATAGTCGAACTTTTGGTAGTTATTGTTATAATTGGTATTCTTGCCTCGATTACCCTTGTGTCATATGTAGGCGCTCAGGAAAAAGCTAGAAATGTTCAGATACTAAGCACTGTTAATCAATGGGAAACAATACTTAGAGCATACGAAACTATAAATGGAACTTTTCCAAATACCGAGCTGGATTATGTGTGTCTTGGTGATAGTTATCCAGCCGAGGGGCCGTATCTTGCGGATCAATGCATGAAGGCTCCTGGATGGGGTGTTTCGAGAAGTCAGCAGTTAATTGACGAACTAAAAGCGTCAAACCACTCTACGGTGCCGAACTCTGTATTGCCGAGCTTAACTTTTGTTAATATGAGCGGCGACAGCGAGTATTATCGTGGTTTGCTTTATTTGAGGCGTAACGGTGGATTTGGTATTACTTACGCACTAAAGGGCGATGGTAATACATGCGCTATCGGCGACAGCTACTTTGAGGGAGATGGTTTTGTTGCCTGTCGTAGAGTTCTTTTGGGTGACCCATACGCAGGCCTATAAAGCTCATGTTATACTAAGTTCATGCAACCTGATCAACAACAAAATAACCCTAATCAAGTTAATTCCGGCAATATTAATGAAATGTATACCCCCGGAGTTGCTTTGCAAGAACCGATACAGACAAATAACGATATAAAACAACCTGTTGTAGAAAATGCACCAATACGCTGGAGTTCAAGCGAATTTATTTATCGCGAGAAAAGCAGTTTGTGGTTTATTTCGTTTGTGATTATTGTAATAATTTTAATTTTATCTGATATCTTTTTGCTCAAGTCGTATACTTTCTCGATTTTAGTCTTAGTAATGGCTGCAGCTGTAGTTGTTTTCTTGCGTCGTCCACCTCGCGTAATCAATTACGCTCTTAGTGGTAATCACGGCCTGTATGTTGGAGAGAGGTTATATCATTTTAATGAATTTAAAGCTTTTGGCATCATTCAAGATGAGGGTTATAATTCGATTATGTTGATTCCGATTAAGCGCTTTTCTCCGGGTGTGTCTGTCTACTTTCCTCAAGAAGTTGGCGAACAGATAGTTGACGTTTTCGGTGCCAGGCTGCCAATGGAAAACATTAAGCTTGATGTCCTTGATATTATCGTTAAAAAATTACGTATTTAGTCCTTGATATCTTATTTAGGCCTATCGCCACCGAATAAAATGTGATACAATATCCAATATTCCGCCATGGTTCATGGAAAGGACGCACCTTCTAGTTACATAAAAAAGCAGAGTTATATTTTTTATATAATTCTGCATTTTTGGACCCGTAGCTCAGCTGGATAGAGCGTCGGCTTGCGGAGCCGAAGGCCACAAGTTCGAATCTTGTCGGGTTCACCAAAGAAAAAAGACTAACCACTAGGTTAGTCTTTTTTCTTTGTCTTCACTCCAAGATTCGAACTTGGCTTTTACTTTAAAGCGCATTATCTGATAAAATAAGTTACTAGTGGAGAGATGCAGGAGTGGTTGAACTGGCCGCTCTCGAAAAGCGGTAAGGCGGCAACGCCTTCGAGGGTTCGAATCCCTCTCTCTCCGCCAAAATATAGAATACAAATTTTTAGATTTGTATTCTATATTTTGATTGTTGGACTCGAGCCCGAGAAGTCGAGGGTGAGGATTGCCCAAAATGGCAATCCGCAAGGAAATATTCCGATGCAAACTGTGTTTGCAGTCGCGAATTTTCGGGGTCGCGGGACGTGACCGAATCCCTCTCTCTCCGCCATAGTGAAATTATTTTTAGACGATAACTAGTTTATCGTCTATTTTCTTGACTACGCGCCGATTATCAAGGTGCTTTTCGGATATAACTTGATTTTTATGACCCGCTCGCATGTTTTCATTGAATTCTTTACCAAGGACGTTCGAATAATCAATGTAGCCGTCACTCGGTGTTATTGCGGATTGAAGTTCGGCGGTTAATTTGTCATTGTCACCCCTATGGTCTGATGCAAAATTTTCTAGTCTAACCTTTGTGTGGTCATATAGCAATATGCCAGCAGGCTTATGTTCGCTAGTCGCAATTATTTTCAACCAAGATTTTAAGTCTTTTCGCGCGGCTACCAGATACATTTTTTCAATAGGGAGTGTAATGTCGGCGTTGATATTGTCATATTTTTCTAAAATCTGCTCACTACTGCTCCAATCAGTTTTGGCTATTTTTAAGACGTCTATGATATTATCACCGTCAAACATATCAATGATTTCATTGACGTTTTTGTGATTAAATTCAGTACCGTCAAATTTATTTTGATCTATCGCCGCCTGTAACCATACTGCCGCGACTGGAATTTCGTTATTTTTTTGCTGTAATAATTCAGGCTTCAGTTTTATAGTCCCATTTTTATCCAGTTCATAGTGCTCGCGCAACTTATCGGGATAATTAGGGTCGCTTAATAAACCATCTTTTGCGGCGTATAGCATAGGTTTGATGTTGAAATTCGAGCCTACACTATCTTTATTTATTTTAATTGCCACAAGGTTGCTATAAACCGAGTTACTTTCGGAGGCGTTTGCTGAGCGGTATAATTCGTATTGAGTTTTGGCCTGATAGTATTTGTTTGCGTCAATTTCTGACGAAATTTGTATAACTTCATTTGGCGCTGGCCTGGATGGAATCGCGAGTTGCTCGTTTTGGCCAAGTATCGCTTCAGGGGCGGCCACAAAACCAGCAATATGTCGCCTATCGCCGGGTAGGGCGTCAATTCCGTTCATACTTAACGAGACGCCTTCATGGCCCGAGTTTCTGCGCCTTGCTTCACCTTGTTTATTTAAAGTTTGTCCACTCAAGATGGCGCCAGATTTAATAATTTCTACGATAGTTGCCGTATTTGCACCGTGATATAGGAAATTACCTGACGGAAAATCAACCGATAGCCTGAGGCGCTCAGTCTCTGTGATAGTCGATATGTCGATAGTTTTTTCGAGAAGTTTTTCGTATTCGTTATTTCCAATCGCTATTTCAAGGGTCTCCTGGTCGAATCCGTTGCTAATAGCATCACTAAAAACTGATTCCTGGTTTTTTATTAGTTGTTTAAGGCTATAATTTGCGCCATTTTTCCTTAGATCACTACGACCGCGCGTATTGGCTTGCTCATCCGTGTAAATGCCCCAACTTTTTCTATTTTCTGTGGCGTATTTTTGTCTAATATCACTACCCTCACCATAGTTTGGGTCGATAACCCCTAGCTTTAAAACTTTTTCGCCTAATTCTCTGAGAGTTTTATTAAAACCTTCGGAGTCGATCTGGTCATGGCTGAATGAATCAAGTTCTTCGTAAATTTGTTTCCAATTTTGTTTAAGCCTGTTTGCTTCTTCTTCGGGCATAAATAAATCATCAAAATATGCACCAGCTTCTTTGGTCTGGGCGACTATTTCTCGGGGTGATTTTTCGTATATGGACATTTTTATTTTTGTTGAATTATCTAAATATACATTAGCATATTATTGCATAATTAGCAACAAAGTCGTACTAACTCACAACCATTGCAACATAAAAGCAGGCTCCGTAAACTGTAGTTAATATCACTCAATTACAGAAAGGAGGCCTGCTATGGCCTATTCTA
>PGXZ01000009.1 GCA_002839415.1 Candidatus Saccharibacteria bacterium HGW-Saccharibacteria-1
AACCTACGAGCTGATGCTTACATGTGGTCTTATGAGAGGGCTAAAAAATCTAGTGTTATTAAATCGGTTTATACGGTTGAGTTGGCTCCTAGGTTTTAGATATAACGAATATTAAATTTAGTAGTTGCTTTTATTGTTAATGCTTATGTATAATGGGAGGTAATATGATATCACTAAAGGGAACGGGCGACTTTTTTGCACTAGACATAGGCACGAATGCTGTACGTGTTGTACAACTTTCTGCTGTAGGTCCAGATAATTGGAACTTATTGCACTATGGCTATGCACCAGTAGACGAAAAAATTACAAGTAGCAACTCAGTAGAAGGAATGCGTAAGCTAGGCGAGGCGATAATGACAGCCGTCGGTCAAAGCGGTATAAAAGAAAAAAATGTCGTTATTGGCTTGCCTTCAAACAAAACATTTACGACCGTAGTTGATGTTCCAACTATGAGCGAAGCTGAACTTAGGAGTACTATAAAATATCAGGCGGACCAATACATTCCGATGTCAATTGAAGATGCTAAAGTTGACTGGGCTTTGCTCGGCCAATCACTTCATGATCCAAAACAACAAGAAGTCTTACTTGCCAGTACGGCTAATTCCTACTCTGAAGAGAGATTGGAATTTGTCGAATCGCTTGGTTTTAATGTAATTGCAGCAGAGCCTGATCCAATTGCCATGATTCGCTCTCTTTTGCCATCTGGCATAAAGGACGCAAGACTGATTATTGATATGGGAGAAAGGTCGACCGATCTGGCTATTACATTTGGCGACTCCCCAAGATTAGTTAGGACAATCCCAACTGGACTAAGATCAGTTGTTCGAGCGGCTGCACAAAATCTCAACGTCCAAGATGACCAGGCAAGACAATTTATTCTGAAATTCGGGCTAGCTCCTGACAAGCTTGATGGACAAGTTTATCGTTCGGTTGAGGCAATGTTAGATAATTTTGCAGCAGAATTGGTTAAATCGATTAAGTTTTTCCAGACTCGTTACCCGAATACTTCTGTCGGTGGAATCTTGTTATCTGGTTATTCAGCGGTCGTACCTCAGTTTGGTGATTATATTTCTGCCAAGACTAGTGTAGCTTCTAGCGCTGCAAACCCTTGGCAAAAGGTTAGAGTTTCTCAGGCGGATCAACAACAACTTGGTACGATAGCGTCTGAATTCGCAACAGTAATTGGACTTGCTCAAAGGACGAATAAATAATGATAGAAATTAACCTAGTCCCGGACGTCAAACAAGAACTAATAAAGGCACAGCAGGTTCGCGCTACTGTCATGATGGTTTCAATGATAGTTGGTGCAGCCTCTATCGGCATAGTTACCCTGCTAGCTTTATATGTCTTCACTGTACAGACTGTTAGGGGTGCTCTGGTGGATAATGGCATAAAAACCGAAAGTAAGGCCTTGACTGATGTTGAAGATATTTCAAAAACATTGACAATTCAAAACCAGCTTACTAAAATATCAAATTTGAACAGCAACAAAAAGATAACATCAAGGATATTTTCTGTTCTAACCGCTATTATTCCACCTGAACCCAATGTTGTTAAATTTTCGACAATAAAACTTGATACTGCTACGAATACGATAAAAATTGACGGTCAGGCTTCGAATAGCTATGCGGCACTCGAAGTCTTTAAAAAGACAATCGAAGGCGCAAAGGTCAAGTTTAAGTCTAGTTCTGATGATAAAGAATATACTAATGTAACGTTAGCGTCAGAAATTAGCACTAAAGATGTTAGCTATGGCCAAGATTCTTCCGGAAAAAAGGTTCTTAGGTTTACAATTAGCTTTAAATGCGCTGAAGAGACCTTCAGTCAAGCTTCAAAAGATTTATCAGTTGCTGTGTCGGCTAAAGGCGATGTCACTGACTCTAAGTTAGGCGTTCCGAATATATTTACTAATCGTGCTAAAGATATTACGGAGGATAAGTAGTATGCAGCCAAATATCAAAGGCGTAGCTGTACGAAAACGAACGCAAATAGAGGCGACTAATAAGACTATGTTTTTATGGGTAGCGGGGGCTTCTGTTTTGCTTGGTTTTGCGCTAGTAGGAGCAATATTTCTAACGCAAATGCTGCTGTTTAATGAAAAGGTTTTACATGAAAAAGATATAACTCTAAAAACTTTAAAGACAAACATTGTCAATATTAAAGAACTTGAGTCAAAAGTTAGAATCCTTGATACGAACCAAGCTTTGATGGACGCAAGGTCGACACCTGAAGAGCAGGCGATACGAGTAGTTCTAGATGCCTTGCCCTCTGAAGCTAACTCTCCAGCCCTAGGTTCGTCACTGCAGAACAAATTGTTATTTGGCATTGATGGCTTCGAACTAGACAAATTACAAGTTGATCCAGTTGTAGGTATTGAAACGCTAGATGAATCTGGGACAGGTACTTCTATTTCAGCTGGAGAAAATACAATCAGCCTAAGCTTTACTGGCACATCAGGAGATGGACGCGGGGCAACACCCTTGCAGCTTGTGTTAGAAAATATCGAAAAGTCGATTCGAACAATACATGTCTCAACCCTGATAGTTGAAGATCAGACGCAAGATGGTGGAGAACAACGGCTAATGCTAACGGTAGGTGCCAATGCCTTCTATGAGCCAGCGGTACAAGTAAAACTAGAGGATAAAACGGTAAAATAATGAAAAAATCAGATATTGCGATGTTAATCCTAATTGCCTCCGTAAGTGTTATTGTTGCATTTTTTGTAGCAAAAGCGATTTTTGGTGATGTTTACAGTGGTAGCGCAAAGGTTAAGACTATAAGAGCTATTAGTTCTGAAGTGGTAGAGCCAAGTTCTGAGGTTTTTAACAAAAGCGCGATAAACCCAGTTGTCCAAGTTCAAATAAATGGAACAAAATAGGTTTAGCCAATGCCGCTACTTACACCTGACACACAAGTAAAGCTTGTCGACCTGTTGGTTGACGAGGGTTTAGTATGTAGAGAAACCTTAGACGCCGCTCAAGATGACGCGATAAAACAAAGCAAACCTTTGCTCGGTTATTTGACAGAGCAAAAAATTGTCGATGATGAGTTGCTGACGCACGCTATTGCACAGGTTTCGGGCGTGCCTTATGTAAATTTATCTAATAGTATAATAGACCAAAGCATACTTAGTTTACTACCCGAGGATATCGCCGAAAGGTTTATGGCAGTGCCGCTTGCGGAAGTTCAAAATCGTTTAGCTGTTGCTATGATTGATGCAAATAACGTTCAGGCGGTTGATTATCTAGCTAATCGTATCGAGAGGCCCTTGAAAGTGTTTATGGCCTCTGAAACAGGTGTTAGCCATGTTTTAAGCCAATATAAGACCGACTTGTCAAGCGTTGACGAAGCTGCTGAAGTTAGTCGAATGGAGGCTGCTCAAGAAAATAATCGTGAAATTAAAACAATTGTTCAAGATTCGCCAATTAGTAAAGCCTTGAGTACAATCCTGGAATATGCCATGAAATCTCGGGCCAGCGATATTCATATTGAACCACTTGAGGGCTCGCTCAAAATTAGATGTCGAGTTGACGGAATGTTGCGTGAAATTATGCAACTACCTAAAAGTATTGAACCCGCTTTGATTAGCCGAATAAAAATTTTATCCAATTTAAAGATAGACGAACATCGAATACCGCAAGATGGTCAGTTTGCCGTTAAAGTCGCCGACAAGGAAGTTGATCTTCGTATTGCAATTAGTCCAGTCATTTGGGGCGAACAAGTGGTCATTCGTTTGCTAGATAAATCCGGAAATTCATTCGATCTCGAGGAGATGGGTTATGCAGGACGGGCACTCAGGGCGATTCGCAAGGGTATTAAGCGGCCAAATGGAATGGTGCTGACATCGGGTCCGACTGGTAGTGGTAAATCAACTAGTTTATACGCTTTGATTAAAGAGATTAAGGATAATAGTGTAAATATAGTTACGCTCGAAGATCCAGTTGAATATAAAATGGACGGAGTGAATCAAATTCAAGTTAATGCCGATGTTGGACTAACGTTTGCAAATGGCTTACGATCTATTCTGCGTCAAGACCCTGACGTCGTGATGGTTGGTGAGATTCGCGATAGTGAAACGGCAAACCTTGCGGTTCAAGCTGCGCTTACTGGGCACTTAGTCTTCAGTACTCTGCACACAAATAGTGCCGCTGGAGTTCTTCCTCGATTACTTGACATGGGTATAGAGCCATTTTTAATTGCTAGTACAGTAAATACTATTATTGGTCAGCG
Source organism: Candidatus Saccharibacteria bacterium HGW-Saccharibacteria-1 (assembly GCA_002839415.1). Taxonomy (GTDB): domain Bacteria; phylum Patescibacteriota; class Saccharimonadia; order Saccharimonadales; family Saccharimonadaceae; genus UBA1547. The sequence goes on from PGXZ01000009.1 coordinate 4,231, forward strand.
ATTGGTTCGTAAGATTGCAAAAAAGCGTGAGATTTATCAGTCGAATCCAATTGAAACTCAAAATATTGTATCGACTATTGGTCATTTATTACCAAAGACTCAGGATGACGTCGCTAGGGTTTCTCAAGATTTGGGGTATAAGGACTTGCCACTTACTAGCCAAAGCGATTATACTTTAGCTAAGGGCATCGATAGTCCTCAAACCCCCAGAGGTTATAGTGGTAGACAAGGTTTATATGAAGTCATGGATGTAAACGAAAGTATACAGAACTTAATTATAGCCAGGGCAACAAGCGCAGAAATTCAAAAACAAGCTCAGAAAAATGGCATGGTAACCATGCGACAAGATGGCTACATGAAGGTTTTAGAGGGTTTTACGACTATCGAAGAAGTAAATCGAGTTACATCAGATACAGCATAGAAGGGTGGAGATAAAATGAACAATCAAGAGTTAAGAATAGAAATATTATTAGAGGAAGTGGTACGAAAAAAAGCATCGGACTTACACCTTCAGGTTGGTTTGCCGCCGATGATTCGCATCGACGGTGCTTTAATGCCGATAATGGGCATAAACTCACTTGACGAACAAATGGTCGAGGCTTTGGTCTTTGCAATTCTCGACCAAGACCAGCGTCAGATATTATTAAAAGATAAAGAGTTTGATTTTAGCTTTGCGTTCGGCACGCTAGGTCGTTTTCGCGTTAACGCTTATCACGAGCGCGGTAACCTTGCAGCTGCACTTAGGTTAATACCTAACGAAATCAAGACTGCCACTGAGCTAGGTCTACCAAATGTTGTTATGAATTTCGCTGATTACCCAAGAGGTTTAGTTCTTATTACTGGGCCAACTGGTAGCGGAAAATCAACAACACTCGCAGCTCTTGTCGACAAAATCAATAGTGAGCGGGCTCAGCATATTATTACTATAGAAGATCCCATTGAGTTTACTCATAAATCAAAAAAATCAGTCGTCGTTCAACGTGAAGTTCACTACGATACATATAGCTTTAGCGCGGCGCTTCGTTCGAGTTTGCGTCAAGACCCTGATGTTGTCTTGATTGGTGAGATGCGTGACCTTGAAACTATTAGCGCCGCCATTACGATTGCTGAAACGGGGCACTTGGTGTTTGCGACGCTACACACAAACAGCGCTTCGCAATCTATTGACCGTATGATTGATGTATTTCCGCCACACCAACAGCCGCAAATTCGTGCTCAATTGTCTAACATTTTGATGGCAATTTGTTCACAGCGCCTAATTCCTGCAATCGGCGGCGGTCGAGTAGCGGCAGCCGAAGTCCTAGTTACAAATCCTGCAGTTAGAAATATTATTCGCGAAGGCAAATCGCATCAACTTGACGCGGTTATTCAGACTGGCGCCGACCAAGGCATGCAAACGATGGATCGAACTTTAGTCAATATGGTTCAAAGTGGCATTATCACTTATGATAACGCCTATGAAGTTGCAGTTGACTTGGTTGAATTTGAGAGATTAATGAGGGGTTAATAAATGAAAAAGTTTTCATACGAGGCGAGAGACCAATCGACTAATAAAATCACCAAGGCTACTGTCCAGGCTGATACCGAGACTGCTGCGGCAAAGTTACTAATTAGTCAGGGTATGACGCCTTTAAATATTAAGGAGCTAAACCAAGACGATAACTTTATATCAAAAATAACCGGGCGTATAACTACCAAGGATAAAATTGTTTTTACGCGCCAATTAGCAACTTTGATTGGGGCAGGCTTGCCACTATCTCAAAGCTTGAGTACAGTGTTAGATCAAACCGAAAATAAACAACTCCAAGCTATTGTTCAAGAAATCTCAGCTGGCGTCGAGGGTGGAAAAACTTTATCTGAATCGTTTGCAAAGCATCCTGAAGTTTTTGACCCAGTATTTTTATCATTGGTTGGTGCCGGTGAAATATCCGGAACGCTCGATGACGCCTTGCAACGAGTTGCTAATCAGCAAGAAAAAGATGCTGCTATTATGAGTAAAATTAAGGGCGCTTTAACCTATCCGATTATCGTTTTAGTGGTTATCTTTGGCGTTATGGCTTTTATGTTATTTACGGTCGTTCCTCAGGTAGAGAAGCTGTACCATGACTTAAAAAAATCGTTACCATTTTTGACTAAAATTATGGTAGATGCTGCTAATTTTCTTACTAATTTTTGGTGGTTAGCTATTCTTATCTCCGCTGCAGCCATATTCTTCCTTGTTCAATTCATGAAGACCGAGTCAGGCATTAAAATTATGGATAATTTTAAATTAAACGTGCCAATCTTTGGTCAAATGTTTAGAAAGTTGTACATGGCCCGATTTATGCGTACTGGTCAGACGCTACTAAGTACTGGTGTGAGCATGTTGGATATGCTTGGTATAACAGCAAAAGCTGTTAATAACTCGGTTATTAGCGCTAGTATTTTAAGAGCTGCCGAAAAGGTCAAGGGTGGTAAAGCGCTGTCTGTTGCAATTCAGCCTGAAGAGTATATATTAAGCCTGGTTCCGCAGATGATAAAGATCGGTGAACAATCAGGCCGTATTGACGAGATGATGGGTAAAACAGCCCAGGTATTCGAGGATGAGCTCGATAACCAGATCAAGAACATATCAACTGCGATCGAGCCAGTATTGATGGTTGTTTTGGCGCTTGTTGCTGGTAGTATGGTGGCTGCTATTCTCTTACCGATTTATAGCTTAGTAAACGGATAAATTGGAAAGTCGAGATTAATATATGGACATATCATTAAACGTGTAGTAGTATAAGCATAAGCGAAAAAATATTTAGCGAAAAAAGTTTATTAGAAAGGTGGAAAAGTTCTTATGAACACCAAAAAAGAAGCAAAGGGATTTACAATTATTGAGGTCGTCTTAGTCTTGGCTATTGCCGGATTGATTTTCTTGATGGTATTTATTGCATTACCAGCATTACAACGCAACCAACGCGATACGCAACGTAAAAATGACCTTAGTAGGTTACAGACAGCTATCACTAGCTATACGTCGAATAATAGGGGCGCTTTACCGGCAACAGCGGCTGCTTGGGGTACATTCGTAACTAACTACGTTACTATAAATGGCAATGACTCTTTTATTGATCCACTAGGAAACGTTGGTGCTCAGACAGCGATGTATCAACTTACGGCAAGTGTCGTGACTCCGCTTACCGGAAGCTTTTCTAGTACCACTAACCAGAATATTATCTTTTATTCAGTTGGTGCTACTTGTGGTACTAGTGGCGACACTATTGTCACTGGCGCCGGTGCTCGTAAGGTCGCTTTCCGCATGTACCTTGAAGGCGGTGGAATTACCTGCGTAAATAATTAGTATTAACTAAGACATTGAATAGCCCAATGCGGTGAAGTGCATGGGCTATTCTTTTTATAGCAATTTAAGGTATGATAGTGCTTATGGAACAATTTATAATTTATTTATCTTTAATATTGACGGGGCTTTGTTTGGGCAGTTTTGCGGGTGCATTGATGTGGAGGTTAAGGGCTCATCAACTCGAACAAGACAAGGCGAATAGCGAGCCAGTTGATTCAAAAGAATACAAACGACTGAAAAGAATAATCAATAAGTCGGTTTTAAGCGATAGGTCTCAGTGTCTAAGTTGCGCCTACGAGCTTAAGTGGTATGATTTAATACCTTTGATTAGCTGGATATCTATTGGTGGTCGATGTCGAAAGTGTCGTGTGCCTATTGGCAAGTTAGAGCCTTTGATTGAACTTGGCGTTGCAGTCTTTTTTGTGCTATCGTATATGTTTTGGCCTTATCCTTTAAATGATATATTAGGGATTGTAAGATTTGTCCTGTGGCTTTCTGCCGGTGTCGGTTTGGCGACATTGTTTGCGTACGATGCTAAATGGTATCTATTGCCAGATAAGCTTAATTTTATAGTTATTGGAATTGGTTTTGTTAGCGCATCTTTAGTTGTGTTAATATCTCAAGATAAGTTTAGTCAGCTTTTTGAAATAGCTGGGTCAATTATGATATTAAGTGGCCTATATTTCATTATTTACCAGCTTTCGAAAGGTAATTGGATAGGCTTTGGAGACATAAAGCTTGGCTTGGGGCTAGCTTTATTGCTTGCTGATTGGAAACTAGCCTTCGTTGCTTTATTTGCAGCAAATCTATTAGGTTGCATTATCGTGGTTCCATTGATGGTATATAAAAAGCTTAAACGTGATTCTCATGTACCGTTTGGTCCGATGCTGATAGGTGGTTTTGTAATTGCCGGTCTTTTTGGAAGCTATATTGTAAATTTTTATCTATCTTTTCTTATATAATACTGTACGAATAATCTGCTTATGCTATAATCATAAGCAAATGAAGTTATCTGGCAAAGCTGGTTTTACGATTATTGAAACGATGTTGTTCTTGGGCATCACTTCTCTTTTGATTGTTGGTTTTTTAGCGGGAACAGGTAATACTATAAATAATCAACGATATCGAGACAGTGTTGAGTCGATTGCTGCGACTTTACAGCAGCAGTATTCGGATGTTCTGAATGTTAGTAATACGCGCAACACAACTTCGAGTATGACCTGTACTGGTATGGCTGATATATATACTGGAGGTTCTAGTCCAAAGAAAATTGGACAATCAGATTGCGTGTTTTTGGGTAAGTATATTACTTATAGCGCAAGTACAGACAAATTAGTAATCCGTACCGTAGTTGGAAGTCCAAAACCGAATACCGATCCATTAAGTCAAAGTTCTGATATAGCAGCTTTGACTGATTATAATATTAAGCCGCTGATTGCAACTGCTAGTGATGATTTTTATCTTGAGTGGAGTCCAACGCTAGTCAATGCTGCTGGTTCTCCCATTTCGTTTTCTGTTCTAATCCTCAGATCTCCGCTATCAGGTTCTGCAAGGACTTTTATAAACAATACCGGAATAACGGCCGACGGTAATATCAGCACACTTGTCCAGAATAGCTATTTAATAAATAGCTTAAAAATGTGCGTTAAGCGTGATAGTGTGTCTACCATGAAGAAATCGGCTGTTATGATAATCGCAAACGCAACCGCAAGTAGCGGTGTTCAGACTCAGGGCGGGGAAACAAGTTTATGCAACTAATAAGCAAAATTACTAGTCGTGGTGATACGCTAATCGAAGTTATGTTTGCTATGGCGATTTTTAGCTTAGTTGCTGTTGGTGGGCTGTCGATTATGAACCAAGGTGTGGCTACTGCGCAACGGGCACTCGAGATAACTCAGGTAAAAGAACAGATTGATGCCCAGGCCGAAACGCTGAGGTTCTTAAACTCATCATACATATCGGCCTTTGGTAGCGGGACTACTAATGTGCTCAACACGCCAGCTAAAGAGTGGTCTGACATGTTGACTTATATTGATAGTTCAAGCCATCTCGCCGCATCCAGTTTTGGTGATGGTAAAAGCTGCCAAGAATATATGGTTAATAGGACTTCATCAAAAAGTATGTTTATATTTGACACGCAGAACGCAAAATTTGTGCGAAAAAATACAATCCCATTTAATCTGTCAGCTGGCGTAGCACAGATTAAATACAGCGGAGTCGCTATCTCCTCAACAGAGGGGCTTTGGATTGAGGCTATTAGACAAAAAAATACACTGGCGCCTGCTACGCAAAAAAATGCTGATTATATTGATTTTCACATAAGGGCATGTTGGGATGCGCCAGGTAGCGCTGTTCCGGCCACCTTAGCTACGGTAGTGAGGTTATATGAACCAACAAAATAGCAACAAAGGCTTTACGTTGGTCGAGTTAATGCTTGCTATGGGCTTTTTGTCGGCCTTGATGATTATAATTGCTATGACGGTTGTGCAAATAGGAAACATCTATAACAAAGGCATAACGTTAAAAGAGGTGAATTTAGTAGGTAAGGCTATATCGACAGAGCTTCAACATAGTATTATTGAGGTAGCGTCCTTTGATCTTAGTGCTAAATCTTATATAGTACAAAAAGATGTTACAGGCAATGCAATTGGTGGGCGTTTATGCACTGGTAAATATACTTATATTTGGAATAATGGCACAAATATCGAAGATAATAATTTTGTTAATAAGTATGTGGCGCCAGTGCCAGCTACGTCCAGCCCGATTCATTTGATTAAAATACTTGATGCCAATAAATCATATTGCGTCCCGGTATCGTTTGGCGTATATAGTGATATTCCATTAGCTAATGCTTCTGAACTTATCGTTTCAGACAAGACGCAACTTGACTTGGCTATTCTTGGCTTTAGTGTCAATAGCAACTCTAGCGCCTATGATTCAATCACAGGTGAGCGATTATATAATATCCGTTTTACATTAGGGACTAACAAAAAAGCTGCACGTATAACAGATCCGACTACCCATATTATATCTTGTAGGCCACCTAGTGACTTTAATTCTGATTTTAATTTTTGTTCGGTAAACGATTTTGATATAGTGGCACGTGCCGGTAATAAAATAAAGTAACAAGGAGATGAAATAGGTATGAAAAGCATTATAAATAAATTAAGCAAGCAACGAGGATCGGCGTCCTTGTTTGTGGTTATATTTGCAGCTCTTCTTATTACTACTATCGTTGTTAGTTTTGTTCGCATAATGGTGAATGACCAACAGCAAGCGACGGCAACCGATCTTGCTCAAAGTGCGTATGATTCGGCGCAGGCTGGTGTAGAGGACTCAAAACGAGCTTTATTGTGGTATCAAACTGTTTGCAGTATTGGCACGGCAACTGAGTGTGCTAACGCAAAGGCTGTTATATCTTCGAGTGAATGTAATTTAGCTGTAAAGAGCCTTGAGGGGGTTGTTCCTTCAACTGACGGCGCAGAGATTAAGGTTCAGACAAAAGTTGCGGGTTCGGACACATTAAACCAAGCTTACACCTGTACTAAGATAGAGGTTGACACTCTTGACTTCGTCGGTTCGATTTCTAATAGTGAATCAAAAATTATTCCACTTATTTCAGACTTTCCATTTAATACGGTGCAAGTCGAGTGGTTCAATATGAAAGATTTAACTTCTAGCACCTCGACGGGTGTTACTTTTGGCCCTGCGAACATGCCACTATCTAATCCTTGGACGACGGCTAGTGCTAACAAGCCGCCTATTATGCGAACTCAGATAGTCCAATCTAATAAAAGCGCAGGATTTACGTTGGGTGAATTTGACGCGTCAAATTCAACTAGTAATGCGAAGTCAAACACTTTATTCTTATATCCAAGAGATACAGGCATAAACTCATTCTCGATGTCAAGCGATGTTAGGCGGAGTCCAGATGGTCCGACTGCAATTCGTTGTTCAGGCGCGGTTTCAAGCGGCGGATTCCTTTGCACGGCTCGCTTAACCGTTTCCTCAAGTGCGACTTACGATTCCTTGCTTCGGCTAACAACACTATATGGCAAGGCCAACTTTAGAGTTAAATTATACAATGGCGCTTCACAAGTAAAATTTAGTGGTGTTCAGCCAAGCATTGATTCAACCGGTCGTGCCAATGACTTATACAAGCGGGTTCAAACACGAGTCGAGATGGACGACAGCAGTTTTGCTTATCCAGAAGCCGCAGTTGATGTGACTGGCAATTTCTGTAAGAACTTTTTTGTTACTGATGTTGCGTCAGAATCAATTACTAGCTGTACGCCATAGTCGTACTAGAGTTTTAAGTGTCGCTATGGAATTTCTCGTATACCTCACGTAAATGCTCGTCAGTTACGTGAGTATATATTTGAGTAGTACTGATGTTGCTGTGTCCTAGCATTACTTGAACGCTTCTGATATCAGCGCCGTTCATCAATAAGTCTGTTGCAAAACTATGGCGCATGGTATGTGGGCTGACATGTTTGGTTATACCGGCAAGTCGTGTGTATTTATTGATTATTCTTTGAATGCTTCTTGAAGTTAATCTTCGATAATCACCGGACATAGTTGGTATGTTGTTGCGGCTGTAACTAATAAAAAGTGGCGATAGGTTGTCGGACCTTGACTGCAGGTAGTTTTCTACATGCGAGCTGGCGCCTTCACTAATAAAAACTGGACGGTCTTTTTGACCTTTACCTCGTACCATAAATTCACGCCTAATGATATTGATATGGTCGCGGTTTAAATTTACAAGTTCCGAGACGCGTAGGCCACTGGAAAAAAGTAGCTCAACGATTGCTCGATCGCGCAGTCCTGGTTCTTCATCGGTATTTATTTGTTCAAGCAGTCTTTCGACTTCGTCGTAATGTAAAAAAGTAACTTGCTTACGAGTTACTTTTGGAAGTTCAATTTTATCTGGTGGCAGGCTATTGATGTCTCTCTTTGATAGATAACCCAAAAAACCACGAAGGGCAATTAGATGGTAGCTCTGGGTTATCGTTGCTAATTCGTCATCGTTGTTATTCTTGTATCTGTTAAGCCAAAGACGGTACTTACGCACAATTTCTGATGTGATTTTATCAACGATAATGTTATCCGTAAATTCAATGAATCTTTCCAGATATAACTTGTAATTCTCGGCAGTTTTAGCAGAACGACCACCTTCAACTTCTAGGTGTTCAATGTAATCTAATATCAATTCGGACATATACATACTATTAGCATAACTCAAATGGGCGGTTTACTACATATTTGTAATAATTTGATACAATAGGGAATAGTTAATACAAGGAGTTAAAATGTCATCACAAGAACACATAGAGCAAACATTAGTTATTTTTAAACCAGACGCCGTACAGCGTGGTATTGTCGGCGAAATTCTAACTCGTTTCGAGCGTATTGGCCTAAAGATCGTTGGTATGAAAATGATTACTCCAACTCGTGAACAATTTTTTGGTCATTACGAAACTATTGGTAAGGTAAAAACTCGTCGTGGCGAAGACACGCTAGATGTAGTACTAAATTTTATGTCAGAAGGCCCAGTCATCGCTACGGTTTTTGAAGGAGTCGAGGCTATTGCGGTCGCTAGGAAACTAATTGGTTCGACCGAACCAAAATCTGCAGCAATCGGCACGATTCGTGGTGATTATTGCCACGTTAGCTATGGTCATGCTGATAGTACGAAAAAGGCTGTCGCAAATCTAATTCATGCCAGTGAAAGTGCTGATGATGCCGAGCAAGAGATTAATCACTGGTTCTCAGATAGTGAGATTTACGATTACCAAGCTTTGAATGAAAAGTTCATTCGTTAGTCTGTTATAATATATGGTGTGTGCCTCGGTAGCTCAATTGGATAGAGCAGATCCGTCCTAAGGATAAGGTTGTAGGTTCGATTCCTGTCCGGGGTACCATCGATATTGGAGTATTTTTTAATGACAAAAAAACAAAAAAACAAGTTGTATAAAGATTTTGACGGACAACGCGATGGTGAAGTTGTCCTATTCGTGTTTCGGCGGCACATGATAGCAATGCGAAAAGGTTTTTATATGTTGGTTGTGCCATTTGCGCTAAGTGCAGTTCCGCCACTCGTTTGGAGCGATTATCTTGAGCTGTTTTTACTACCAATCGGTGGTTTGTTGCTGGGTGCGTTATTATTTTCTTATCACTTTATAATGTGGTATTTTACAGTTTATATTGTAACCGACCAACGCATTAGGCAGGTCACTCAAAAAGGCTTCTTTGGCAAGGACGTCATCGAGCTAAGACTGTCCAAGGTGCAGAATATAAGTTATAATATACCAGGACTAAGTGGCGAGATGTTCAAATACGGAACAATCGTGATTCAGACTTTTGTTGGAGATTTAGTTATTCATAACGTCGAGCATCCGGACAAAATTTACAATAAATTACAGGATGCAGTTAATAATACCCTAGAAAATCAAGGAATGCATGAAGAGAATATTACGTAAAATTCGTAAGCAACCAGAAGTGCCGCCGTCTTCTCGGATAACCAGTGAAACTGTCGCGCACCATCGTGAGCGTATTTTGGCGGGTGGTCGTCGTTTCAAATATCCGGTTCAATATGCACGTCATAAGCTTGTTTTTAACGCTATTTTGATTAGTTTGTCGGCGCTGATTGTAGTTTTGTTAGTAGGTTGGTGGCAATTATACAAAGCCCAGAATACTAGTGAATTTATGTATCGCATTACCAAAGTTATGCCAATGCCAATAGCTTCGATTGATGGTCGGACGGTTCTTTATAGTGATTATTTGTTAAAATATCGAAGCTCGGTTCATTATCTTGAGCAAAAAGAACAGGTTAGCTTAAAAACTGACGACGGCAAGCGACAAGTCGAATATATTAAACAGCAATCGATGCGGGATGCTATTGCAGATGCTTATGCCGCTAAATTAGCTAAAAATATGAATATTAGCATCAGTAGCAGCGAGTTAGAGGGTTTTTTGAAAGAACAGCGTCAATCTAGTGATGGTGAAATATCTCAACAGACTTATGATGCGGTAATTTTGGATTATTACGGTTGGAGCCCAGCCGAATATAAGCACATTACCGAAGGTAAATTGCTGCGCCAAAAAGTATCGTATGCTATGGATAAGAAGGCAATTAGCGCAATCGATGGAGTGTCGAGTGCGGTCAAAAAAGATCCGAAAATTGATTTTAAAACGCTTGCAACTACAATTGCAGATCAAACTGGCACAAAGGCTGTTTATGGAACCTCTGGGTGGGTACCAAAAAACAACCAAGACGGTGGATTGTCGAACGAGGCTGCAAAGCTGACCAAAGCACAATCATCGAAAATAATTAAGTCAACGATTGGCGATGGCTATTATGTCATCCGCTTGATTGATATCAATGACGCTCAGGTCAGCTATGAATATGTAAAAGTACCATTGACTGCATTTACAGAATCCTTGGATAAGGCCTCAAAAGATAACAAAGTAAAAAAGTATATTGCTGTATAAATTATTTGATCAATATGGATAAGGCTTTAAAATTTACTATTACGCATACACTTAAGAACACCTTGGCTAGAGTCGGGATAATCGAAACTCCTCATGGAATAATCAATACGCCAGCTTTTATGGTTGGCGGAACCAAGGCTACTGTCAAAACCCTAACACCAGAACATGTTAAAGAACTAGGTGGGCAAACTATTCTAGCTAACACCTATCATTTAATGCTCAGGCCGGGTGCCGACGTAATAGCCGCAGCCGGCGGTATTCATAAATTTATGAATTGGGACGGTCCGACTATTACTGATAGCGGTGGTTTTCAAGCGTTTTCACTTGGAATGGCTTATAAAAAAGGTATTGATATCACTAGTGGTAGTGAAAAGGGTGATTCTAGTACTGCCGTTCATTCATCATCACAACTTGCAAAAATATCTGACGATGGAGTTAACTTTAGTTCTCATATTGATGGTAAAAAGATTTTTATGACGCCTGAAAGCTCGATGGAGTTGCAACATCAAATTGGGGCGGATATTCATGTTGCCTTTGATGAATTAACTTCACCACTAGCTACTAGGGAATATATCCAAAAAGCTATGAATCGCACCCACGCTTGGGCTGATAGATCGCTCAAAAGACACAAAGAGCTAAATGATGAACATATTAAAAAAGGTGAAAATTTACAGGCGCTATTTGGCGTTGTTCAGGGAGCTCGTGAAGAGGATCTGCGCAAAGAGAGCTCGACATATTTAGGCAGTAGGGATTTTGACGGATATGGTATTGGCGGCGTATTTGGCCCAACTGAAATTTCGACGGTACTTGGCTGGGTAAATAATATTTTGCCAGTTGATAAACCGCGTCATTTGTTAGGTATGGGTTCGCAACCAGCTGACTTGTTCTTAGGTGTAGAGTACGGAATTGATACTTTTGATTGCGTGGCTCCTACCCGCCAGGCTCGCAACGGTGCTTTGTTTACGTATAGTGGCCGTTTGAATATCAGAAACGGTGCTTTCAAGATGGATTTCTCGCCAGTTGACGAAGGTTGCGATTGTTATACTTGCAAAAATTATACTCGCGCTTATATTCATCACTTATTTAGATCCAGTGAAATACTTGGATTGACGTTAGCTAGTATTCATAACGAGCGTTTTGTAGTGCGAACGGTTGATTGCATTCGTAACAGTATTATCAATAACGACTTTTTTAATTACAAACGTGAATTTCTAGAGGCATACTATGGCAAAGATGACGCTCAAAAGTTTCTTGGTTAAACAATTCTAATTTTTACTTGAAAAAATATCTTTTATCTTTGAAAAATACTTTACCAAGTCATAATCAGATATATCAGTTATTGTCTTGTTGTAGATAATGTCGTTATTTATGATACGCTTTAGGTGAGATTTGTGATAACGAATAGTTTCATTATAGCTCGTCGTATGTATATTATTTTTGGCTGATAGATAGTTTATTTCAAGTTGATCGGCTGGATTTTCGGGGTTAAACGGAGGCAATTGTTCGGGACATAATTCCCGTAATCTAAAACGAAAATTACCATTTTGGTTAGCAAGGTTTTCAATACTCAGCGTGCTGTTTTCAATTGCTTTATAGGCTAGTAGTTGCAACTCGTCATTTGTATAGATTAGCCTTTCAGCTTTGTGGGCTATGCTGTTAGCTATGGTTTTTGTTGATTCGCAATTTTCGGTAATTATTTTTATAATCTGGTGTTGTTGATCTGAATTACTTATTTTGTTTAAATAGAATAAAGTCTCAATTTCTTGGCTATTGAGTTTGTCGCTCATATCTTTGGCGCACCTTAGGACACTTAGTGGCATCTCGAGTATCTCAGAATTTTTATTTAATTGTTTGCGTGCAACCTCCAGGTATTCAGTTGTGATAAATTCGCGACTATTTCTAGATGAAGCCATATTGGAGCGTTCTCTATCTAGGTATGAGTGTTTAACTGCTTTGTCGGCATATAAAGTAAGGTCTTCAAAGGCTTCATCCTTGTCTTGACTTTGCTCAAATAGTTGGATGGCATTCGAGATAGATCTAGATTCGGTATAGTCTGGGCTATTTTGCTCGTTATCGAGTGCCCACGTCATATCGCAGATAGCGACTGAGGCTGACCCCTTCGAATCTATCGTGATGAATGAATTCCAGGCGTGGCCTCCGCGGGTCCGGTCGATATTCGTGAGGTTGTCTGAATGACCTGCAGCTTTTCGTGAATCTTCATAGCCCGATCCATCCATTCCGACGTTAAATTCGCAGTATGTGTTGTTTAGCATACTAAATTCATCTTGGGTATATTTTAATGATTCAAATACCGATTTAACATTCGAAGCGACATTCCTACATATGCCATTTCCAGTCCATTGTTCATTGTTTTTATTCAAAATACCTTCTTGTAATAGTTTGGTGGTAGTTGAGATGTCGGCTCGGGTTGGGTAGGGGCGGGCCACGTCATCGTTTGAGTATTTTGATAGCTTTTGAACAAAAACGGTGCTTAATTTGACAGCCTGTTCAGGTGTAAGATGCTTTAGCGAATTAATTTTTAGATCTTTTTTAAGTTTCTTACCATCTGTATACTGGCTGAGATAATTGGCCAATAGATTACTTAGGTTTAGTTGCCAATCGGGTTCGTTTAATGTGTTTGCGTATGTGTCGGGCATCATTTCGTTATCACCCATAAATATATCCTCGATATATTTTGGTATTTCGTTAAAATCTCTATTGGGGGCGATTTTTGGTTTATAATCTTCCAATTTCGTAAAACTAACATATGCCGATTCGGACATTTTTATTCTTGCTAGAGACTTAGTGTTGGCTGTTTCCATTTCATTCATTCTATCCAGGCTGTTTAGTAAGGCTTGGTCGTAATCTTCGCCAGAACCAACGACTTTGTATTCAATGTTGTCTTTGTTGATGACACCTATGACCACTTCTGCGATACGGTCGTTGCTGCGAAGGAAATGATTTTTTGCATCGTAAAAGTTGGCGACTGATGTTCCAAGCATAGTATTAGATAAGGCTACTTCGCCCATAGACCTCTTTAAATCTGGAGACTCTTTTAACGGCTCGTGGTTTGGACTGGTAGAATAACTTTTTTCTGGAGAATTCATTTTTTTATTTTAATTATTTTAAGTGTTGTTAACTTAAACATTAACACTAATTCATTCATTTGTCAATATAGAGTAGGTTGCATAAAAAATCACACCCCGAAAGGTGTGATTTAAAGTTCAATTTTGGCGGGCTCGACCGGATTTGAACCGGCGATCTCCTCCGTGACAGGGAGGCGTGATAACCCCTTCACTACGAGCCCATGATTCGTGTGAACTTTAAATATGATAGCAGTTTTTTTGTTTGATTGCAACAGAGTAGGGTCGTTTATTTTAAGTTATGGGGGTGGTATAATAGTTCTGGTAAACTAATGCCGCTGTAGCTCAGCTGGTAGAGCGGCGCTTTCGTAAAGCGTAGGTCTCCGGTTCAAATCCGGACAGCGGCTCCATATAATAAAATTATGAATACAATTATTAAAGAATCATTCAAAAAATTACTTGCCGATAGGTATCTGTTAATTTTAATCTCATCTATGCTGTTGCTGTCGTTTATTTTGTCGATAGTTGTTGGTTTTTCGGTTCACCCTAGTGAATTGCAGTTAGTTTCACATTATTCAGCGTATGGCGTAATGCACCTTTATCGAGATCAGTGGTATTATTTAATATCATTTATTGTTTTTGGTCCGGTTGTGGCTATTTTACATGCTATTATCTCTATAAAGTTATTGGTTATTCGCGATCGGTCGTTGGCGCTAGTTTTCGCATGGCTAGGTATTGGTGTGATTATAATTGGCTCTATAATATCCCTAGCGGTATTAAACGTATGGACGCCACTATAAATTTATGATCGATATAGAAATTCCCATAGGGAAGAGATCTCTTAAGTATCGCTTGTTCGAAATGTTACCGGCGGCGCTCAGCTACGGAGCGCTTATTTTGCTCGTGGTGTTGTCTTTAGTTAGCCCTGCGTTAGCTGCTGTTTATTTACTACTGGTTATTGTTACCTTGCTTGTAAAAGCCGTCGGCATTGCAATTCACACTATTCAAGGTAGAAATAGGCTCGAAGCCGCTCAAAAAGTTGACTGGAGTTCTAGGCTTGCGGACCTAGAAAACCCTAAAAAGTCATACAAGCGAGTTATTGGTCAAAGTGATTCGTCATTCGCATATTCTGCACATACTGAAAACCTTCGCTTAATTTCGGCAGATTCGAGCGCCTTTCCTAAGCCATCGCAAATATATAATGCGATTATATTGGCAACATACAATGAAAGTTACGAAATAATTGCGCCTACAATTCAATCGGTGTTAAATTGCACCTACGATTCGAAGCGGATCATTTTAAGTGTGGCTTATGAAGAGCGCGGTGGAGAATCGACTGAAAAAACCGTTAGGCGGCTCAAGAAGGAGTTTGGTGATAGATTCTATGCATTTAACTTGGTGAAACACCCAAATGATTTGCCAAACGAGGTTATCGGTAAGGGCGGTAACATAACACATGCAGGCCGTTTTTTGAAGGGTTGGTTAAAGCACGAGGGTATATTGTCAAAAGATGTTATAGTTACAACGCTTGATGCCGATAACAAGCCTCATGAAAAGTATTTTGATTACTTGACTTACGAGTATATTGTTAATGAGGATCGCAAGCATTTGTCATACCAACCGATAGCTCTATTTATGAGTAACATCTGGGACGCGCCAGCTCCAATGAGGGTAATTGCAACCGGTAACTCATTTTGGAATATTATTAGTTCAATGCGTCCGCACACGTTACGCAATTTTGCATCACATTCACAGCCGATGGAAGCGCTCGAAGAGATGGATTTCTGGAGTACTCGTACGATCGTAGAAGACGGTCATCAATATTGGCGAAGTTATTTCTATTTCGGTGGTAATTATTCGGTTTTACCACTTTATATTCCGATTTACCAAGATGCTGTTTTGTCTAATACATACATCAAGACATTAAAGGCTCAGTTTATTCAATTAAGGCGATGGGCTTATGGCGCTTCAGATGTACCGTATGTTGCAACTAGATTGTTTTCTAGTGATCGCAATGTGCCATTCGCGGGCGGCTTTGCAAGGTTGGTGAGGCTAATTGACGGGCACGTTACGCTAGCTAGCGTTTCGATTTTAAGTGCTTTTGGTGGCTGGGTGCCGTTATTTATAAACAGCGAAGCAGCTAGGAGTATTCCAGCGCACCAATTACCAGAGGTTGTCAGTGTACTCCAACAGATTGCTATGGTTGGTTTGTTTATCACAGTATTCTTATCGTTCAAGATGCTGCCGCCGCGTCCAGAGAGGTACAAACAGCGTCGTACGGTACTAATGCTGTTACAGTGGGTCCTAATGCCCTTTACGGCCATTATTTACAGTGCTATCTCTGCGCTTAACTCTCAAGGGCGGCTATTTTTAGGAAAATATCTAGACAAGTTTGACGTAACTGACAAGGCCACGCACGAATCAGTTGCCATGGCAAAACAGCTCTCAAAGAAAAAGCCGCCGAAAGCCGCTTAATTTTATCTGTCTGTCAGTCGTTATTATGGTCTAGATATATAGTCTAATATTAAAACTAGCACCAAATGCCTTGGTGCTAGTTTGTTATCTATTAAATAAAAGCTAAATCTAGTTATGTGTGCGCGATTGGACGTCATTTTTAACTTGTCGCAAGGTCTTGTCGTATTCAAATCCAAGATTAAATCGCTCAAGTTGTGATGATTGTGCAATGCTTTGAATCTGTTGTTTCTGTTTCATGCTTTAATATTAGCATAAACACCATAATATGTCAATGGAACATGCTTTTGGCTAATATACTATTTGTGATATATTGCGGTTTAAATATGCCGTCTAACCTAGGTGGAAAACTTATGTGGACTGTGGGTAAAAGAATGGTTGTTTGTTATAATTCAAAATATGGAAATTAAGCTACTGGATTTAGTAAGGTGTAATTATTATGGGTAGATCATCAATTTCTACTAAATATGCGGCTAGGGCAGAACGTGGTGATTTTATCCCTGAATATAATCTTGAAGATGGCCTTGATAAACTAAGCCAGCTTATAAATATAGCTTTATCGCGACACGGCGGGGTAGTGCTGGTTAAAGTTGCTGGTGGTTCGGCTTCCGGCAAAACTAGCGCGGTGGCGGATAAAATAAAAAATACTTTTGGTGAATTGGCGGTTATTGTTTCGATGGATGATTATTATTTTGGTAGTAAATATTTAAAACAGGAGGCTAAAAAGGGTAATATTATCAACTGGGATCAGCCCGAGGCTTTAAATATTGAACTTCTAGGTGAACATTTAAACCTCTTAAGGAAGGGTGAGTCAATAAACAAACCTATCTACGGATTTAATATTGACCCAATGTCTAAGTTTGAAACAGTAAAACCACACAAGATAATTATTCTTGAGGGCTTGTTTGCTTTGAACGATAAATTGATTGACGATAAAGATATCAAAGCTTTCGTAGATGTAAGTGTCCATGGCAGGGTTTTGCGAAGGATACTTCGTGACGTCAATAGAACTGGCCAGGGTCCACATGAAATTTTGAAATATTTTTCTGACGTAGTCGAGCCAATGCATCAAAAGTATGTCCAAAGTACCAGAAAAAATGCCGATATAATTATTAAAAATGAATATGATCCAAATATTGAGTTTGTTGAGGTCGGAGCTAATGATGTTCAATTGAAATTTAAGCTAAAAAGCAACTCTAACGTTCTAGGCGGGTTAGCTGTTAAAAGTCTAGGGTCGGTAATCCAGCAAGATTATTATTGCAAACCCAAGGATAATAAGCCGGCTAGAGTGGATGAAATAGTAAGAGTCCGTGAAGAAAATGGACATGTTTGGATGACGTACAAAGGTCCGATTATTAAGTCAAAATATCAAAAGCGATTAAAGCTTGAATTTGAGATCGACAGAGAAACGGCCGACTCCTTTCTAGTAATTTATGATAATCAAAAAGGTAAGTTAATTAAAAAGACACGACTATTTTACAACTTAGATGGCGTGCCTTTTGTAATAGATTCGGTTATCAAAGTCGAAAATGGGATTGAATCTAACTTAGGTTTTTTCGTTGAGATAAAATTGAATAATAACTATTCAAAACAAAAAGTAGGCGCCTTATTGAATAAATTAGGATTGAAAGATATATCGCCAATCAAACAATCTTATTCTGAAATGTAATCAATAAAAAATAAACCCTAATGGGTTTATCTGATTTCTGGTGGGCCCTGGAGGATTCGAACCTCCCACCTCTACAACGTCAATGTAGCGCTCTAGCCAAATGAGCTAAGGGCCCGTTACTACTTAGAATATCAAAATGAAGCCTAGGAAGCAAGAATGTGATATTATATTAAGTGAGCGATGATGTAATCTAACTAATTATTGAGCTCCGCGGGTATAGTGATGTGCGAAACGTTGCTTTATAAGAGTCTGTACAACTAATGTGGTACAGAAAGTCCGGTGGAACCGCCCGTTATAAATGGGTCCGAGACATGCGATAAATAGATTTAATTATATTTTAAATTTAGACATCGCATGTTTTTATTTAATTTAAAAAAGGAGTGAATATGAACGAAGACAAACTACATATAATGCGACATAGCTTGGCCCATATTACCGCTGCAGCCGTTCAGCGTATTTGGCCTGATGCTAAATTCGGGGTTGGACCAGTTATTGACAATGGTTTTTATTACGATATCGACCTTGGTGAAAAGAAGATTTCTGAAGCTAATTTCGCAAAAATTGAAAAAGCTATTCGTGGAATTATTGAATATGGTGATGATTTTACAAAGATTGAAATGCCAATTGACGAGGCTATTGCTTGGGCAAAAGATAACAATCAGCCATATAAAGAAGAATTATTGAATGATTTAAAACGTTCAGGCACTACAATCGCCAAGGACATTAGTGTCGATGAGCTGGGATTATCAACGGATGCTCAATCTGTAATCGAGAATGTAACTTTTTATAAAAACGGTAATTTTATGGACTTATGCCGTGGTCCGCACATTGCTAACACAAAAGAAGTTGGCGTCTTTAAATTGATGCGGATTGCCGGTGCGTATTGGCGCGGCAAAGAAACTAATCCTCAAATGCAACGTTTATACGGCGTAGCTTTTGAGACTCAGGTTGAGATGGACGCTTATCTTGAACGACTTGAACAGGCGAAATTGCGCGACCATCGTAAATTAGGCAAAGAACTTGACATTTATACAACATCGCAGCTAGTTGGGTCTGGTTTGCCAATGTTTACGCCTCGCGGAACTGTTCTTCGCGAAGTATTATCTGGTTACTCTAACCAAATTAGAATTGGATACGGTTTTGAAAAAGTTTGGACGCCTAATATAACAAAAACTGATCTTTATGAGAAATCTGGACATTGGGCGAAATTTGGCGATGAACTATTTTTGGTAGCTAGCCAAGAAACAGACGATAAAATGGCCCTAAAACCAATGAACTGTCCACATCACTCGCAAATTTATGCCAGTCGTCCACGCAGTTATCGCGACTTGCCGGTTAGGTACCTAGAAACAACCACAGTTTATCGCGATGAAAAGACGGGTGAGCTAGGTGGACTGGATCGAGTTAGGGCAATCACCCAAGACGACAGTCATGTATTTTGCCAACCCGAACAGGTCGAGCAAGAAATTAGTAATTTAATGGCAACCGCAAATGAGCTATATTCAACAATGGCGATGAAATTAAGAGTTCGTTTGTCTTATCGTGATGATAGTGATGGTTATTTAGGCGACATCTCATTATGGGAGTCAGCCCAAGCCCAATTAAAAGCAGCTGTAATCGCCAACAAGCTTGATTATTTTGAACAAGAGGGTGAAGCGGCATTTTACGGTCCTAAAATTGATTTCATGGCAACCGATGCGATTGGTCGTGAACATCAAGTTGCGACCGTTCAGCTAGATTTCGTGCAGCCAAGCCGTTTTGAACTTCAATATACCGATAATGAAGGCAATGCCCAAACGCCGGTCATGATTCACTGTGCGGTTCTTGGTTCAATCGAGCGATTTCTGAGTGTATTTATCGAACACACTGGCGGATGGTTTCCGTTTTGGACGGCTCCGGAGCAGGTTCGTATCTTGACTATCAACGACACTATATCTGATTATGTAGATGAGGTTAAGAATATATTTAATAAAATTGTTTTAATGAAACCAATTAAATACAACGAACTTCGATTTACTGTCGATGATCGTAACGAATCGCTTGGCAAAAAAATTCGCGAGGCTACTAGCTGGAAGATACCTGTTCAAATAATTGTAGGTCCAAAAGACAAAGAAGCTCGCGAGGTCAGTGTTCGTACGCAAACTGACGAGATAAAAGTAAAATTAGATGATTTGGCGGCGTATATCCAAAACCTATAATATGCTAGATAAAAATTTTCGTGAAAAGGTTTACGCCATAATATTAAAGGTTCCTTATGGCAGGTTGATAACCTATGGTGATATTGCGGCCTTAGCAGGGAGTGCCTATGCTGCTAGAGTTGTTGGTGGAATTGCGCATAATGGCGATGATAGTCTACCCTGGCACAGATTAGTCAATCGTTTTGGCGGTTTAGCGTCGGGATTTCCTGGTGGAAGGGAAATTCAGGCTCAACTACTAATGGCAGAGGGTATTGTTTGTGTGGATTTTAAAGTCGATAAGTTTAAGGAGTTAAGATGGAGTCCGAATCTATAAGATTACCATTAGTTGTAATTACCGGCCCGACTGCTAGTGGCAAAACCTCACTAGCCATTAAACTGGCCAAGAAATTTGGTGGCGAGATTATTTGTGCTGATTCGCGAAGCGTGTATAAAGGTATGGATATTGGTACTGCAAAACCAACTAAAGCCGAACAACTTGAAATACCTCATTGGGGACTAGATATGGTCAAGCCTGGTGAGTATTTTTCAGTGGCTGATTTCAAGGAATTTGCTTTAATGAAAATTTCTGAGATTAGGTCTCGCGGTTGTATTCCTTTTTTAGTTGGAGGTACAGGCCTCTATATCGATTCTATTATTTTTGATTATAATTTTGGCGGTAAAACTGACAATGATGAGCGTGAAAAGTTAGATAAAATGTCAATCGAGCAATTGTGGAATTATTGCAATAATAACAACATTAGTATACCTGAGAATAAACACAATAAAAGGTATGTTATACGCAATATTGAGCGAAGAGGCCAGGCTTTGTTGAGGCGAGACTCGCCAATAGATGATGCTATTGTTGTAGCAATATCAACAGATAGAGACGTTTTAAGAACTAGAATTGCACTTAGAATTGAACAATTATTTAACGATGGTGTTGTAAATGAAGCAAAAATGTTGGGCGAAATGTATGGCTGGGAGGGCGAGGCCTTTAAAGGTAATGCTTATCCCCCAATAAAAGCATATTTATCTGGCTTGATCACGTTTGAAGAAATGAGGGTCAAGATGATTACGTTAGATTGGCGTCTTGCGAAGCGTCAGTTAACTTGGCTTCGACGTAATAAATTTATTCACTGGGGATCTGTTGATGACTTGGATTTGTACTTAAATGACTTGCTCGCAAAACAGAGCTAGACGTGTTATTATAGAACACGAAAGTTATTCGGGGTAAAACACAATGATAGATGCATTATTTGGTTCAAAGACAAGGGTAAAGCTCCTGCATCTTTTTTTGAACAATCAGGGTAAGTCTTTTTATGTACGCGAAATTACCCGAAAGATTGATGAACAAATAAATTCTGTTCGTCGCGAACTCTCGAATATGCTTGAGGTAGGTATAATCACTTGCGATAGTGCTGACAACAAGCTGTATTATCAAGTGAACCAAAGATATGAGTTCTTTTTACCGCTCAAGGCCATCTTTAGCGATACAGCGGACGATATCGTTCTTGCTGCGCATATATCCGAAAATGGCTTAGTGGGTGAATATGCTCATATTATGAATGACATAGCCGGTCTAAGGCTTGCAATATTTTCGGGTGTTTTAGTACGGGGCTCGACTACTTCGGTTGATGTAGTATTAGTTGGAAATATAACTCCCGCAAAAGTTAAAACCTTGATTAAAACTATCGAAAAGAACGAGGGTCGTGAAATAAATTACAGCATTTTGTCATACGATGACTTCCATTACAGGTTGGGGATTCGGGATAGGTTTATCACCGAAATAATGAATGGAAAACATGAAGTTATCATCGACAAAGATAATGTGTTAAATAGTATAAAGGAGAACGAGAAGTAATATGTTTGAAATTGAATATAAGGGAGCTAACTGTGTTGTTATCAGCACAAAGAAATCAAAGTTAATAGTTGATCCAAAGCTATCATTGGTTGGATTAAAGGATATATCGACAAAAGGGGCTGTTGAAATAGCTACCGAAGAACGGTTTGATACAAAAAATCCCGATGCAATTTTATCAATCGAAAGCCCTGGTGAATACGGAATCTCTGGTTTTGATATAAGGGGGATTGCAGTAAGGCGTCATTTAGATGGTGAAAAAGATCCACTAATTTCGACTATCTATCGAGTTGAAGCTGGTGATGTAAGAATTGGCGTAATCGGTAATGTATTTGAGAAATTGTCAGATGATCAACTTGAGGGACTTGGAGTTATCGATATTCTTATTTTGCCCGTTGGCGGTGGTGGGTACACGCTTGATTCAACAGGTGCCGCTAATGTTGTTCGCGCTGTTAATCCAAGAGTTGTAATACCTGTTCACTATGCAGACAGCGGCTTGAAATACGAAGTCCCGCAAGCTGAACTAAGTACTTTTGTTTCTGAATTAGGCGTTCCATCTGAGTCTGTCTCAAAATACACTCTAAAGCAGTTTTTGTCAGCACCCGAAACTCTGTCTATTGTTCAGGTCGCTCATTCTTAGACCAAAGATTAGATATTAAAAAACTCCTAGGAAATCCTGGGAGTTTTTTAATATCTAAGATAAGTTTATTAAGCGATAATGCCTTTTTTCTTAAGCGTTCGAATAGCTTGAGTGCTAAGTACCATTGTTATCTTTTGACCGTCAAGTTCAAAAGTTTTCTTTTGAAGATTTGGTTTAAAGACACGATTAGTACGGCGCAAAGAAAAGCTGACATTGTGACCAAATTGTTTACCTTTTCCGGTTAATTCGCAACGTGCTACCATAATATTTTTCCACTTATTTTTAACAATCTGTATCAGTATAATGCTTTTTGGCTTACAAGTCAAGTTGACAGGTGTTTTTGTTTGAATTTATTGGTATACTAGGACTTGTGAACATTACTTATATAATTATAGTTTTAGTGGTAATACTATTATCAATGACCTTGCATGAGGCTATGCATGCTTTTGCAAGCAATTGGCTTGGAGATGATACCGCAAGGTTGCAGGGTAGGCTTACTTTAAATCCAATAAAGCATATTGATCCTATCTTAACTTTGTTATTGCCAATTATGCTGGCTATTGCAGGGGCTCCTATATTTGGCGGTGCAAAACCAGTGCCATTTAACCCTAATAATGTTCGTTATGGCGAATGGGGCGTGGCAATTGTTGCGCTGGCAGGTCCATTAACTAATTTTTTGCTTGCTTTTATTTCATTTGGCCTTTGGGTCGCCGTCGGTACGCCGAGCCGTGGAATTATAGGCCAATTTCTAATCTCTGCAGTGTCTGTTAATCTTGGATTTTTTATTTTTAATATGATACCGATCCCGCCACTTGATGGGTCGAGGGTGCTATATACGCTTGCACCAGAGTTTGTCAGGCGTGGCATGGAGGCTATGGAGCAGTTTGGCGTAATGATTGTATTTATTGTTATTTTATTTACAGGCTCAGCTCTAGGAATGTTTATGGCTAATGTAATTAATTTCTTTTTTGAGCTATTTAGTCGCATCTTTATGCTTTAAAATGTTATAATAAGAGTGTCCCGGGGCAACCTAGGCGTGCATGATTTTCCTGAATATCATATAGATAGGGAGCTTTAATGATTCACTTCTGAGGAAGTGTTTTGCGAGCACCCACCTTGCCTTTTCGGTAGGGAATATCTCGCGCCGACAGTAAGCTTCGGGATATTTTGGTAATTTGTAATGTTTATTTGATATACTAGTTATTAGGCAGTTCATTAAATGATCGCCCCTTATTCTTAAAGGAATTTGGAGAGGAAAGTCCGGGCAACATAGAGCATGGCAGTCGCTAACGGCGACCGGGGGTAACTCTAGGGAAAGTGCCACAGAAACGAAACTACCTATTTATATAGGAAAAGGTGAAACGAGTGAGGTAAGAGCTCACAGCATACCATGGCGACATGGATTGAAGGTAAACCCTGTCAGTTGCAAGGAGGTTTGTATAAAAGGGCGGCTCGTCCGCAAGCCGATATCCGCTTGACCTGATAGGCAACTACTAGGCTAGATAGATGATCATTCACGACAGAACCCGGCTTATCGATGGACTGCCAAATAAAATAACCACATCTCGATTGAAATGTGGTTATTTTGTTTGGTTTGTTTTATTAAATCAATTTAGCTTCTTTTACGATATCTGCAAAAGCTTTCGGTTCGTTAACTGCAAGTTCGGATAGAATCTTACGATCCAACTTAATATCAGTTGCTTTTAGGCCGGCAATCAATTTACCATAAGTTGTACCTAGCTCGCGGGCAGCAGCGTTGATTCGAGTGATCCACAGTCCGCGTAGGTCGCGTTTTTTGTTACGACGATCACGGTAAGAATATTGTAGGGCACGAATAACAGCTTGTTTGGCAAGTCTATAAGACCTGGTGCGGTTATGTTGCATACCTTTGGCTAATTTTAATACTTTTTTGTGCTTTGCTCTGGCATTAACACCTCGTTTTACTCGCATATTATTCTCCTTCTTAGACGCCTAGCGCTCGTTTAACTTTTTTCGCCATTCCTCCGGTAACGATTGCCGTCGATTTGATAGCTCGTTTACGGCTTTTGCTTTTCTTTGCAAGCATGTGAACTCCGGATGCTCGTCGTCGTGTCAATTTACCAGTACTGGTAATCTTGATGCGCTTGGCAGTTCCTTTGTGTGTTTTCATCTTTGGCATTATTTACTCCTTACTACTATACTCAGATTGCGCCCTGCCATCTGAGGCTTTTGCTCTATTATTGCTTCTTCTTCTAATTTGGATGCAATTTTCTCAATCATTTCGTATCCCAGCTCTTGGTGAGCCATTTCGCGTCCACGGAAAAAGATGAGAATTTTTACTTTATGGCCAACTTGTAGGAACTCACGGATTTTGCGAAGCTTGATTTCTAAATCATTTGCTCCAATCTTTAGTCCCATACGAATTTGCTTTAACTCAACTGCTTTTGCGTGTTTTCGATTCTTTTGTTGCTCTTTTGTTTTCTGGTATTGATATTTACCCCAGTCAACAACTTTCACAACAGGTGGATTAGCATTTGGTGAGATCTCGATAAGATCAACTCCTGCTTCTTCGGCAATTTTTAACGCCTCGGATAGACTCATTATTCCTAATTGTTCGCCGCTTGGTCCAATAACACGTAATTGTTCAGCTTTGATTTCTTGGTTGATGCGAATTGATTTACTGATCTTGGGTCTCCTTAGTTGAATCACTTAAACAGTTGAGCGTATACTCGATAGTTATTTTACCAGATATGCATCAGTCTTACAAGGGTAAAGTTACTTATATCGGCTTAATTCGGATCACTTTCTGTATTGCAGGGCTTCGCTAATATGTTTTGTAGATATTTCAGATTCGCTATCTAGGTCGGCGATTGTCCTGGCAACTTTAATTATTTTGAAATAGCTTCGTGCGCTAAGCGATAGCTTATCAGCTGCAGTTAATAATAATTGTTTTGATTCGGTTGAGAGGTTAATGTATTTTTTAATGTCGCTATTTGACAGTGAAGCGTTGTAAATTATGCTACTATTATAGCGTTTATTTTGGATATCTATTGCTTTATTTATTAAATCTAAAGCTGTTAAATGTTGGTTATTTGTCAACGAATATTTATTTAGCAGGTCCTCGTTTGATACTCTAGAGACATTAACCCTTAGGTCTATTCTATCTAACAGTGGTCCGGATAATCTTTTTTTATAGGCTAGAACCTGAGTGCTTGAACACGAACATTCTTTTGTATTGTCGCCAAAATAACCACAAGGACACGGATTCATAGTTGCGACCAGCATGAAGTCGGCAGGGTAGGATACATGAGAATTTGCGCGACTGACATCGATTTTCTTGTCCTCGAGTGGTTGGCGGAGGGTTTCGAGTGTTGATCTTGGGTATTCGGGTAACTCATCAAGGAACAATACCCCTGTATGTGCTAGGCTAATCTCTCCTGGTTTAGGATTGTTGCCGCCTCCTACTATTGAAACTCGACTTGCGGTGTGATGAGGTGACCTAAAGGGTCTCTGTTTAATAATTTCGCCATCCACGCTACCTGCTAGGCTATGGATTTTAGTTGCTGCTATCTGTTCTTCGTCTGATAGATCAGGTAATAGATTAACAAGTGTCTTCGCGAGCATAGTTTTGCCGGCTCCAGGAGTCCCTGAAAGCAAAATATTATGATGACCCGCAGCAGATATGATAAGTGCGCGTTTGGCTTGCTCCTGGCCCCTTACATCGTCTAATATGGGCGGTATTAAGGCTTTTGTGGTCTTAGTCTTTTCGGTATTTGACCGATAAGGCTGAATTATCAACTCTTTTTTTAGATGCAAGTAAAGTTGTTTAAGGGATGATATGCCAAATATTTCGATACCACTTATCAAACTGGCCTGTTTAACGTTTGACCCGGGTAAGTATATCTGGCTGTATCCAGCCTGTTTTGCGAGTTGAGTGATGTTAATTGCCCCTTTGATCGGACGCAAGCTTCCGTCAAGGGCTAATTCACCGGCAAATACTGCATTATCAAGCTCTTTTTGCTGCAGCTGACCACTTACGCACATTATGGCTAGGGCAATAGGGAGGTCGTAATGGGCGCCGTTTTTCGGTAACTCCGCTGGCGCTAGATTGATTGTGATTTTCTTCTTAGGAAACTCTAGTAGAGAGTTGGTGATTGCGCTTCGAACCCGCTCTTTTGCTTCATCAATTGCTTTATTGCCGAGTCCAACTATCTGAAGCGAGGGAAGGCTTTTGGTTGCGTCACTTTCAACCTCGACGATAGATCCGTCGAATCCAATTGGCGCAACTGTTATTACTCTGGCAACCATAATATGCAATAAGTTAAGCATGACTATCAATTACATGCAAATAATGATAGAATAAAGGTGTTACGTTGGGGCTGACTTTAGCTTTCGACGAAAGGATTTTAATAAGTTATCTTGCAAGTCGAAAGTACTCGTTACGTACAAAATTTTAATTGCAACAATTTCTGCAAAAGCTAAGAACTTTGTAGCTGAACTTGCATCTAGCTTCGCTAGTGCATTTAACGCTCCTGTTCTTGCAACAGCTCGGATTTAATCCCTGCCATCTTTCTTTCCAGACGACATAGAGAAAGTAAGGTGTTATAAAGTATGTCGTTTACTGATTTAGTGGGCAGCAACGCTAATGAAGGAACTTTATTGCGCGACAATTATAACTTTTTTGTTTAACCTTTAGTTTTAGTGGTCGTTAAGTGTTAAGTTGAACTAAACTTGTAGGAGGATAATTTGTTACCTTTCGGACCGGGGTGCGATTCCCCGCAGCTCCACCAATGAATTTGTTAAAATCACCCTGAAATGGGTGATTTTTTGTAATAAAAAACAACCGCCTGCGAGGAACGGTTGTTTCTAGTGAAGTTTTTTAAGTGTCTGTTTGTTTTTTGCCTCTGTATAAGTTTTTTATTCAGAAGCTACCCCTATAATATGTCTATATGCCGCTTGTGTCAACAATATTTTTAAAAATAACCTAGTAAAAAATACTACGTACTTAACTGCAAAACTTGATCAAGTCTGTTGTACACTTCTAACTATTTTTAATTTTATAAAATATTTGTAGTAATTTGTAGATTTTTAGATGGTTGATAGCTAACGTTTTCAGCAAAAGTGCTCAATCGTTGTATCAAAGGTAGTGTGGATTTAAAACAAATCATAGTTCATTAGGCAGTGGTTATTTAAATACTTTTATAATTAGGCGACTGAACGTTTTTAAATAGTAGGGGCGAGCTTCGATTTTTCCGATAATCTTTGTGTTCTGCTTTTTTCTAGGTTTATTTTTTGCAGGCTATTATCTTGCGTGGTCATCTTTTTTTGAAATGAATAGAAGTTAAATTTAGTAATTGTTTTTTAAAGCCCGATGTAGGTATTTCGATATTTTTTGTGTCTAGCTGTAAAAAATATAAGATGATTTTTGAACCAATATTGTATTCAAAACAACGTTGTTTATATTTCATCTATTAAAATTATAATCTGTTATATATTCAACCTTTAATTATAAAAGTAATGATTACAACGTAAATGTTTGCGTAAATTATTGACGTTTTATGCAACTTATGCTATATTTGGAACAAGCTTTAGAAAAACAAAAATATATAAAAAGCTCAGCATTTTAAAAATAAGATTATCGACTGACCCGCGCATTTTGACGGAAATTCGGTGGTATCAATTTTTGCAATTTGACATCACCGTTGCTCCGCCAAATTGGCGTGTAGCCGTGAAGCGAAGTATAAAAATAGAGTAATTTATTTATTAGAAAATCCTTCACGTAAATGTATGCTCTGATTATTCAGAGCGGTCAGTCTAGTCCGCGGTGGCGGATTTGTTTGCAGGTTCACACGCTCAATATTTTTTGTAAGAGTGTTTGCAGTAACCCAAACATGTCAGGTTTCCCTTAAAGTAGATTACGCGTCTATTTTAAGGGATGCCTGACCGATTCGTCGCCCGGGCTTATTTAAACTCTAATTATTAAATGCTATAGTTAAGAGTGATAATGCTTAAAATTATTATTTCTATTACAACATTAGCCAGTGCAATTTTGCTTGCTATTGTTTTAAATATATCAACCCCATCTACTGTTGGGCCTTTTGGTATATTGGCTGTATTTGTTTTTGCATATTTATCATCACTAGGGGTGATGACTTTTTTTATATTTTTTACGGGTCGCTTGGTGGCCTATGCTTCAACTGTTTTTGTTACGAGACGGCCGTATGATGGGCTATCTTTTAAGCGGTCATATTATTTTTCAACAGTTATAGCGGCGGCGCCAGTGATGTTTATTGGATTGCAATCTGTCGGTGCTACTAGCGCCTATGGATTTTTACTGATATTATTATTTGTTTTTATTGGGTGCCTATATATATCAAAAAAAGTTAGCTAGTTATATTAGTATAACCGCGTTGTTTACGTGATATAATTACAGATATGAAACCAGAAGCTCCGCAACCCCAATTTAACTCTGAAAATTCAGCTAATCAATATCGGCCAAGTGCTGAAATTATGCCAGTTATTAGTCCAGAACTAAATAATGGAATTGGCTCGGAGCAGTCATCTAAAAGAGCAGAAGTTGATATGCGCACTGGAAATACGGGCTTGACTATTCCATTACCGATGCCTGTTGTTCCAACACCGGTTGTAGATAATACATCAACATCTTCGGGATATCCTTTGATTGCAAATGACGATGATTTAATTGAGAAAGAGTGGGTGGATAGAGCAAAGAAGATTCTTGCGGAAACTAAAGACGATCCGTACAAGAGGGAAAAAGAAGTAAGTAGGCTGCAGATTGATTACATCAAGAAAAGGTATGGGAGGGAGCTTGGAGCGGCTGAATAGGCTTGTGTCTGGGTATTTTAAGTAACATGGTTAGTTTTTTGTTCACGGTATTTACAATAATTTTTATAGGAATGATAGTGTCTTTGTTGATATTTTCACAATATAAAAAGACTCTTCGGGAGGCTAAAAATTATGAACGCGGGCTAAAGATGGTGCCAATGTACATACACATCCCACCATCAAGTGATGATATCGAAGGAAATAATCGCGATGAGCGTGATCTAACCGAGGAAGTCTTGTCGCAGGCTCAGGTGATGTATAACATCATATCTAGTACAGCCGTGAAAGGTTTTAAGAGTAAGATCTATGGTCAGCGCCATATGTCGTTTGAGATTATTGCTAATGAAGGTTTGATACATTATTATGCGCTTGTTCCTACGGTTTTAACGGAATTAGTTAAACAGGCCGTCGCGGCTGCTTACCCGTCGGCAAGATTAGAAGAAGTAGAAGAGCATAATATTTTTAGCCAGGCTGGTAAAATAAGTGGAACTATCGGCGGCGAATTTACACTGAAAAAAAGTTATGTTTATCCAATTGCGACTTATCAAGAATCTAAACGAGATGCGGCGCGTGCATTATTAAATGCCTTGTCTGCAGCTAGTCGCGATGATGGTGTTGCAATTCAGGTGATGATTAGGCCAGCTGGAGATGGTTGGTCTAAGAACTCTGTATTTGCTGCTAATAAAATAAAAAAAGATAAGGGTGCTGGAGATGGTTTGTCTGGGCTGTTTAAGCCAAAAAGCTTGATGGAGGCTCTGTGGAAGCCACCTGAAGCAAAAGAAGTAAAGCCAGAGGATAAACAATTATCTTCGCTCGAACAAGGTCTAATTGAAGCTATTGAAGAAAAGACTCGGCACCCTGGATATGAAACGTTGATTAGGGTTGTTGTGTCTTCGAATACAGCCAATCGATCACAAGCTTTGTTAAAGAATGTGATTGCGGCTTTCTCGTTATTTGATTCGACTACTAATAACGGCTTTAAATTTACTATGGCAAAAGATATTGAGGAGCTAGTTACTGCTTATATTTTTCGCTTTTTTCCGCAGACGGTTAATCAGAATATATTAAACAGTGTCGAGCTGGCGACAGTCTTCCATTTGCCAGATCAAAATAGCATTCCAACATCACAAGTCCAGCGTCAGATGGCCAAGCAAGTTGATGGCCCGACTCAGACTATGGAAGAGGGCTTTTTGCTGGGTTATAACGAATTCCGTGGAATTAAAAAAGAGATTAGGCTAAATACGAATGATCGTCGTAGGCATACTTACTTTATCGGTCAAACTGGAGTTGGTAAGTCTGGTTTACTGGAGAACTTAGCTTTTCAAGATATGATGGATGGCCGAGGATTCGCTTTTATTGATCCACATGGAGATTCAGCAGAAAAACTGCTGGGCATGGTTCCTCGTGAACGCGTAGAGGATGTTATATATTTTAGTCCTGGTGATATGGAAAACCCAATTGGGCTAAACTTGTTTGAGTTCGATACTCAGGATCAAAGAGACTTCTTGATTCAAGAATCAATTGCGATGTTGTATAGGTTATACGATCCGGGGCATACAGGAATTATTGGTCCTCGTTATGAACATTGGTTCAGAAATGCAGCACTTACGATTATGAGTGATCCAAATGGATCAACATTTATCGATGTACCCCAGGTTTTTAATGATCAGTCATTTACTGATGAGAAGATGAAATATATAACCGATAGGACTGTGCTTGATTTCTGGAACAAAGAAATGGCTCAGACTAGCGATGCTAATAAATCTGAAGTTTTGGGTTGGTTTGTTAGTAAATTTGGTGCATTTTTATCGAATGAGATGATGCGAAATATCTTAGGCCAAACTAAGAGTGGCTTTAATATGCGCGATATTATGGATAATAAAAAGATTCTGTTAGTCAACTTATCAAAGGGCAAGACAGGTGAGCTGAACTCGCAACTACTTGGTATGATCTTTGTTATGAAGTTTCAAGCTGCTGCAATGGGAAGGGCAGATATACCAGAAGATCAAAGGCAGGACTTCTCTCTGTATGTTGATGAGTTTCAAAACTTTGCGACAGATTCGTTCGCGACGATCTTGTCTGAGGCTAGGAAATATCGATTAAACCTAGTGCTTGCTAACCAGTTTATGACTCAGCTGACGGATACCATCCGTGAGTCGATATTGGGAAATATTGGAACAGTTATTAGTGGCCGTTTGGGTATTACTGACGCTGAAATATTACAAAAGAAGTTTATGCCGACTTTTGATGCCGAGGACCTAACAAAGCTACCTAATTATCAAACGATTGCATCGGTTATGATCAATGGCGTGCCTTCTGCGGCCTTTAGTATGTCATTGGTGCCACCTATGGGTAAAAGCAGCGATCAGTTGCGAGATGCGCTCAAAAAGCTGTCTGCGACTAAATATGGACGTCCAAGGGCACAGGTCGAGAAAGAAATTTTTGCTCGCCTTGGTGCTGGTGATGTCGCTAAGAAGGCGAAGGTTGACGCATTAAAGAGGGCTCAACAAGAGAGACTAACTACTATGAGTGCTAGTTCAAAAACGCCCGTATCTGCACCTGGTAGTGGCAGCGCTTCATTCCTAGATGACTGGCTTGCAAAACGACAGCAAATTGCGTCGACAGTACCCAAACCGGCCGATAAAGTAAACTATAATCAACCTATTCGGAACGAGCCAGTTAATGCAGATAAAGAGGCTAATAATACAAATAGTTTTGATAATAACCCTGAAGATGAAGTCGTAATTAAACTTAGATAGATTTTTGCGACAACTATCTTAAAAAATAGCCAAGCATCACAGGGCTGGACTGCTTAACTCTATTTGTTGTTAGAAAATGGGGTGCGAACAAGATCAAATAATAATCCCGCAAGCCAACCAATTACAAAAGCAAGTATCGTTTCGAATCCAGATAATGGATAGCCGATTGTTTTGGCAATTGCATAGATTGCAAGCGTTATAATAAATGCGCTAAATGCTCCTGACAGCATAGCGGCTGGCCTTGCAACGGTGTTGCCGACGATATCGCTAGTCTTTTCAACGGCTTTATTGTGAATTACTTTACTAAATAACCGTTCAGACGATGACATGTCAGCTTGGACGTGTTTCATCGTTCGCGAGTAGCTTTCGTCTCGAATCTTTTTATTGATTGGGCCGCGTTTATGTAAAGTTGATTGATCTTTGGGCCTTTTTTTCTCGGCTCCGCCCCTTTCAACGCTAACTGCAGATTCAAGAGCTTCTTGTCGAGCTCTTTCGGCTTGAGCTTCGGCATCCCTGGGTGATAACTCAGCGGATTTTTCCTGGGAGTTGCGTAGTTTGTTTAGCTGCTCGGTTGAAGCAGATACTGATTCGACGTTATTTTCTTGATTGTCTTGAAATTGTTCTGGGCTATTACTCATATGGATAATGCTTTCATAATTTTTAGATTGTTCCGGTGTTTGCGTTTTTTCTAATTAAGCGTACTTCTTTTTTGACTTGGCGTGTGCGAGCGTAGAAATAAATCGCTATTGAGAATACTATACCCATAAATAACATATTTTCTGTTGCTCCTGTTTTTGGAAGCTCTGCAGTCACGGTTTCGATTACCTTAGGTGTTGGGCAGTCAACATTGACGTCGATTGAATTTCCAAAAGTGTTTGTCATAACACAATCATAGGATGTGTCGTTGCTTTTACCTTTTGCTGTTGCAGGAATTGCGTCCATAAGTCTGACTATAAAAGTGCGTGTCTGTTTAGAGTTTGGCTCTAGCGTAATATCAGGCCACGATAGTATATTCGTATCTTTGTCTAAGGTTCCGCCGCCGTTGTCTATGATAGTTGAATATTCTAGAACGTCAGCAAGGTGCTCTTCTAATTTTAATTGATTAGATTTTAGGCCGTTGTTTTCGACTGTTATCGTATAACTAATTTGATCACTGGCTTTTGCTACTACTGTTGAAGCATTTTTTGAGGCTTGGGTGGTGTTAGTGGCGCTTTTGGATTTAATAATATTTGGGATACAGGCTGGACTATCAATCCATAGTGTTGAGTTGCCGGGGCAAGGTTTGCAATTCTCATCGCTGGCAAGTAGTTCGTTATTTACGACACATTTTGGTGGAGGCGGAGGGGGTGGTGTGATGTCAGTCACTAGGTTTCCGCACGATTGCATGATTGCGAACCAGCCAATCTTACTGGAGTGTCCAACCCAGCCCCAGACATCGGTGTCTTCACTCATACGTAGGTTTAGGGGCCTTGAATAGGCAGTTGTTACGATTTGGCCTTCGGAATTAGGTATGCTGTATTGTCTTTCGCCCTGTTCGTAGCTGAAAGTTGGCGCAAAACCCCATGACAATCGATTACCAACCTTGAATGATGTGAATTGTGTGGATGTTATTTCATCCCTGGTAATGCCGACGTAATTCATTACATCTCTTAGATATTTTGTGTTTGCATCGTAAGGTGCAAGGTAATTACTGAATGATCTCGATTCTCCTGTACCCAATCCTCCAGACACCATATCGCTTGGGTTAGAGGCGTTGGCTGATTCAGCTGGTTGAAATATGGCGAGTGATTGTACTATTAAAGCTAATATTATAAATATTATGCCAAGTCGTCTAGTTGCTTCTTCTTTTTTTAGTCTTTTAGCATAAAAACTAAGCTGTCCGATTAGGGCAGGGCTGAATGGAAGGTTGGAAACTATTTTTCTAAACATATTGTTTTTATTTTTTATTAGGTATATCCTCTTATAAGACACTTTAGCATAAGAAATATGTTCAGCGCAATAGCTTGAGTGAACACAAATTATCCGTTATAATGTTAATATTGTAAATAGCTATAACAGTCTGAAATAAACGAGGGAGTTCGCAGTGGTTAAACAGAAACTTGATAATACTTATGACGGGTCTCAGATTCAGGTCCTTGAGGGACTCGATCCAGTCCGTAAACGTCCAGGAATGTATATCGGTAGTACCGGTTATGATGGACTACATCACTTAATAAAAGAAATTGCAGATAACTCAATTGACGAGGCTATCGCTGGTTATGCAACTAAAATTACAGTTACGCTATTAAAAGATGGTGGAGCAAGAATCGACGACGATGGTCGCGGTATACCGGTTGATAAACACCCAAAGACCGGCCTTAGCACCCTCGAGACAGCACTTACTGTCTTACATGCCGGCGGTAAGTTCGGCGGTGGTGGGTATAAGGTGTCATCTGGTCTTCATGGAGTAGGCTCAAGTGTCGTAAACGCATTATCAACGAATCTTATAGCCGAGGTCGTTAGAAAAGGCCAGTTGTATCGAATTAAATTTGAAAAAGGTGTTACACAAGGTAAGCTGCAGAAAGTTGGTGAAACTGATAGGGTCCGCGGTACATCAATTACGTTTTATCCCGATCCAACTATTTTTAAAGAAACAGTAACGTTTGATTATAAATGGGTAGTAAATTACCTGCGTCACCAAGCATATTTGACTAAGGGTATATATGTCTATGTTAAAGATGAACGAACGAATGAACGGGAAGCTTTTTATTTTGAAGGCGGTATTCAGAGCTATGTTAAGCATTTGAACGTCGGCAAAGACATCGTAAGTGAAAATATTTTTTATGTTGAAAAGCAAGTCGAGGATTCGATGGTGGAAATCGCTGTTCAATATAATGATACTTTTGTTGAACTAGTTAAACCGTTTGCAAATAATGTTCTGACTATGGATGGTGGAACGCACCTTGTTGGATTTAGGTCTGCCCTAACTAGGGTAATAAATGATTATGCCCGCAAGAGTGGTTTGCTTAAGGAAAAGGAAGATAATCTGACAGGTGATGATATCCGTGAGGGTTTGACTGCTATTATTTTGGTTAAGCTGCCCGACCCTCAGTTTGAAGGTCAGACCAAGAACAAGCTTGGTAACCCAGAAGTTAGACGCTATGTTGAGCAAGTCATGAACGAGTATTTCTCATATTACCTTGAGGAAAACCCTAATGTTGCAAAAAAGATTGTTGGTAAGGCATTGCTTGCTGCTAGGGCGCGCAAAGCGGCTCGTGCGGCTCGAGACAACGTTATCCGAAAGGGTGTGTTTGACGGACTTAATCTACCAGGTAAGTTGGCTGACTGTTCAAGTAAGAAGCCTGCTGACTCAGAGCTATATATTGTAGAGGGAGATTCAGCTGGTGGATCGGCTAAATCTGGACGCGATAGTAAAACTCAAGCCATTCTGCCACTTCGTGGTAAAGTCTTGAACGTAGAACGAGCAAGATTAGATCGAATGCTTGGAAATAATGAAATCGTTAGCTTGATTAAGGGTATGGGTGTTGGGATTGGTGATCAATTTGACGTTTCGGGCCTCAGGTATCATCGCGTTATTATTATGACCGATGCCGATGTCGATGGTAGCCACATTGCAACGTTGCTTATGACTTTCTTTTTCCGTTATATGCGTGAAGTTGTTGACGGTGGACATATATATTTGGCAAAACCGCCTTTATTCTTGTTGAGGGTTGGAACCAAGAAATACTATGCTTATAGCGACGAAGAGCGTGACTCGATCGTCGATCGTTTAATTGCCGAGCGTAGGGAAAAAGGCGTCAAGGTTGATGATGACGCTGATCGGACGAAACAAGCTGGCATAACAATGCTGCAACGGTACAAAGGTCTTGGTGAAATGGATGCCGAACAACTTTGGGATACTACTATGAATCCAGAGAATCGTGTATTGATACAAGTAAAAGTTGAAGATGCTGAAAAGGCTGATGCGATTTTTACAAAGTTAATGGGCGATCAAGTTGATTTAAGAAAGAGCTTTATTCAGGGAAGAGCAAAATCGCTAAATATTGAGGAGTTGGATATATAATTATGGATGATGACAAAAATACACCAATTGAAGGTGAAGTTGTAGAAACAGCAACACATTCACGTGTTGTTGAAAATAGAACAGTTGAAGATGTTATGGAGGATAATTTCCTTCGTTACTCAATGAGTGTAATTATTGATCGCGCGTTGCCTGATGTTCGTGACGGCCTAAAGCCAGTTCATCGTCGTATTTTATACTCGATGGGCGAGCAAGGTTTGCGACCAGGTGGGCGATTCACTAAGTCAGCTCGTATTGTAGGTGACGTTATGGGTAAGTATCACCCACACGGTGATAGCGCTATTTATGATTCGATGGTTCGCTTGGCTCAAAACTGGACGATGCGTTACACATTAGTTAATGGTCAGGGTAACTTTGGATCTATGGATGGCGACCCTGCGGCTGCATCTCGGTACACCGAGGCTCGACTTGATAAGGCTGGTTTTGAAATGTTAACCGACCTTGACAAGGACACGGTTGACTTTCGAGACAACTACGATGGTTCAGAAAGAGAACCATCTGTATTGCCAGCCAAGCTCCCAAACTTACTATTAAATGGTCAGATTGGTATTGCTGTAGGAATGGCAACAAGCATTCCGCCTCATAATTTAGGCGAGCTTGTTGATGCCACGATTCACTTAATTGACAATCCTGAGGCTAACTTGGATGACTTAATGAAATATGTGAAGGGTCCTGATTTTCCAACGGGTGCAATCGTCTATGGTGGTGCTCCAATGAAGCAGGCTTATCAGACTGGTCGAGGAAGTGTTGTAATTCGTGCTGTTGCAAATATTGAAGAAACCAAAAAAGGTCGTAGTCAAATTATCATCACTGAAATGCCATTTGCTGTAAATAAAGCAACATTGATTGAAAAAATCGCTGAACTTGTAAAATCAAAAAAAATTACAACAATCAGTGATTTGCGCGATGAGAGTGCCAGAGGTTCAGTCCGGGTAGTGATTGAGCTTAAAAAAGACGCTTATCCAAAGAAAGTATTGAATCAGTTATATAAACTAACATCACTTCAGACAAGCTTCCATTTTAATATGCTGGCTTTAATTGATGGTATTCAACCACGCATCTTGGGTCTTCAGGAAATTTTGAGTGAATTCGTTAAACATCGTCAGGTTGTTGTACGTCGCCGAACTGAATTTGAATTAAAGAAAGCAAAAGAACGAGCTCATATTTTGGAAGGTTACAAAATAGCGCTTGATCATATTGATGAGGTAATTAGAACTATTCGTGCAAGTAGAACAAGTGAAGACGCCGAGAAGTCTTTGATTGAAAAGTTCAATTTATCTGTTATTCAAGCTAAGGCAATTTTGGCAATGCAGCTGCGAAGATTGACTGGTCTTGAGCGGGAAGCGATTGAAAACGAATTAAGGGAGCTGTTTGAGCTGATTGCTAAACTTGAGTTAATTCTGTCTGACGAAAAAGAAATTCTTAGAATTATAAAAGAAGAGTTGATAGAAATGAAAGAAAAGTTCGGTGATGATCGCCGAAGTCAAATGATAAATCATGAACTTGGCAAATTTAGCGATGAAGAGTTAATTCCAGAAGAAGATAGCGTTATATTACTAACTGCAGAAAACTATATAAAACGCACATTGGTTAGCGAATATCACCGCCAACATCGGGGTGGGAAAGGTAAGCGCGGAATGACCATCAAGGCGGAAGATGTAATCGATCAGCTCGTTCCTGCTAGTACGCATGATTATCTGTTGTTCTTTACTAACAAGGGACGAATCTTTAGGTTGAAGGCTTATGAAGTGCCGGCTGCTAGCCTTGCTACTAGGGGTGTTGCGGCGGTTAATTTGTTGCAACTCCAGCCAGAAGAGAAGATTACATCTATTATTCGTCTAGAAAAAGATGCAAATGATGATGGATACTTGTTTATGGCGACCACAAAGGGAACAGTTAAGAAGACTCCATTAAAAGACTACTCGAACATACGTACCAATGGTTTAATCGCTATTAAATTGGATGACGGTGATGAACTTAGGTGGATCCAGAAGACTAACGGTGATGCCGATGTAATAATTTCGACATCAGCTGGTCAAGCTATTCGATTTAATGAAAAAGATGCTCGACCAATGGGTCGTTCGGCTCGTGGAGTGCGAGGTGTTCGCTTACGACCAAATGATCAAGTGGTTGGAATGGATATTGTTACAGATGATGGCCGTAAACTGCTGGTAATTAGTGAGAATGGTTATGGAAAAGCTACGAAAGTTTCTAACTTCCCATCACATAAACGCGGCGGGGTAGGTATTAAGGCGGCGATTGTAACCGCTAAGACTGGTCCAATTATTGCTGTTCATACGCTTGAGCCAGATGCAAGCGAGGTGCTACTAATATCTAACGAGGGTCAAGCGATCAGGGTAGGTCTAAAGGATATTCCTACACTAGGCCGAACTACGCAAGGTGTTCGTATTATGCGGATGCGTGAAGGTGATAAGGTAGCCTCACTCGGGCTAATGCCAGAGCAAGACAAAGTCGATGAAGAGGTTGAAGACTAACTACTATGATTTATGATGTGATTTCGCCGTACATAGTAGCAGTTGTTATTGCGTGGTTTGGCGCTCACGTCGTTAAATACATTATTAGTTTAATAAAAAAAGAAAAATACGGACTTCGATCATATTTGTTTATGTCGGGCGGTATGCCAAGCTCGCATACCGCTACGGTCGTAGCGATGGCGACGTTAATTGGGCTTCGTGATGGCACAGCTTCGGGACTATTTGGCCTGGCTGTGCTTTTTGCTTTAATCGTAATGTATGACGCAATGAAGGTCCGAAGGTCGTCCGGTGAACAAGGAGAGGCAATAAAGAGCCTAATAAAAGCACATAATACAGAAATTAAGCTTCCGCGAGTCTCAAAAGGTCACACCCCTGTTGAAGTGGCTTTTGGAGCGCTTTTAGGATCCATAATTGGTGCAGTTGTCTTTTTGTCTACAATTTAATTTCGAAAATCTATTGACGGGTGTATAGATTGTGCGGTATGATTGAAAACAATCTGGTCGTGAGAAAACAAATCACGAAACAACGTGGAGTTGACACAGATGAAAGAACTTTGACAATTTAGTTGTGCAATCAATCGTCAGTTTATATTGAGTTATAAACTAAGTTAATTTATTAGCTATAGTTTTTTTATGGAGAGTTTGATCCTGGCTCAGGATGAATGCTGGCGGCGTGCCTAACACATGCAAGTCGAGCGGCAGCGCGAGTAGTTTACTACTTGGCGGCGAGCGGCGGACGGCTGAGTAACGCGTGGGAACGTACCCCAAAGTGAGGAATAACCGCTCGAAAGGGTGGCTAATGCCGCATATGGTCTTCGGATTAAAGGATTTATCCGCTTTGGGAACGGCCTGCGTACGATTAGATAGTTGGTGAGGTAAAGGCTCACCAAGTCTACGATCGTTAACTGGTCTGAGAGGATGATCAGTCAGACTGGAACTGAGACACGGTCCAGACTCCTACGGGAGGCAGCAGTGAGGAATCTTCCACAATGGGCGAAAGCCTGATGGAGCAACGCCGCGTGCAGGATGAAGGCCTTCGGGTCGTAAACTGCTTTTATAAGTGAAGAATATGACGGTAACTTATGAATAAGCACCGGCTAACTACGTGCCAGCAGCCGCGGTCATACGTAGGGTGCAAGCATTATCCGGAGTGACTGGGCGTAAAGAGTTGCGTAGGTGGTT
This sequence comes from Candidatus Saccharibacteria bacterium HGW-Saccharibacteria-1, assembly GCA_002839415.1. GTDB lineage: Bacteria > Patescibacteriota > Saccharimonadia > Saccharimonadales > Saccharimonadaceae > UBA1547. Next base: position 44,290 of record PGXZ01000009.1, read on the forward strand.
TGTTAAGTGAATAGTGAAATCTGGTGGCTCAACCATACAGACTATTATTCAAACTGGCAAACTCGAGAATAGCAGAGGTAACTGGAATTTCTAGTGTAGGAGTGAAATCCGTAGATATTAGAAGGAACACCAATGGCGTAGGCAGGTTACTGGGCTATTTCTGACACTGAGGCACGAAAGCGTGGGGAGCGAACCGGATTAGATACCCGGGTAGTCCACGCCGTAAACGATGGATACTAGCTGTTGGAGGTATCGACCCCTTCAGTAGCGAAGCTAACGCGTTAAGTATCCCGCCTGTGGAGTACGGTCGCAAGACTAAAACATAAAGGAATTGACGGGGACCCGCACAAGCGGTGGAGCGTGTTCTTTAATTCGACGATAAACGAAGAACCTTACCAGGGTTTGACATCCTTGGAATCTCTGTGAAAGCAGAGAGTGCTTTATTGAGCCAAGTGACAGGTGATGCATGGCCGTCGTCAGCTCGTGTCGTGAGATGTTTGGTTAAGTCCATCAACGAGCGCAACCCTTGTGAATAGTTGTATTTTTCTATTCAGACTGCCCCGGTAACGGGGAGGAAGGAGGGGATGATGTCAGGTCAGTATTTCCCTTACACCCTGGGCTAGAAACGCGCTACAATGGCTGGTACAATGCGCAGCGAAGTCGCGAGACGGAGCAAATCGCATCAAAACCAGTCCCAGTTCGGATAGTAGGCTGAAACTCGCCTGCTTGAAGTTGGAATCGCTAGTAATCGCAGATCAGCATGCTGCGGTGAATACGTTCCCGGGTCTTGTACACACCGCCCGTCAAACCATGAAAGTCACCAACACCCGAAGTCCGATTCGTCGGCCTAAGGTGGGGGGGATGATTGGGGTTAAGTCGTAACAAGGTATCCGTACCGGAAGGTGCGGATGGATTACCTCCTTTCTAGGGAGAGTTATGCCAGCAATACGAGTAATCTATTGCTGAAGCTAGGTCGGTCTTGTTATTGTGTTGAGCTTACATAATAACGTAGTTCTTGATTTATCAAGAACAAGACTAAGTTCAAAGAAATCTCGACGTAGGCTTGACGATATGATTGCACAACTAGATTGTTAAAATAGAGTACCTCTAGCGAAAGCTAGGGGTACTTTTAGTTTATATATTAGACTAAAAATTTAAACAGTAGGCTATATAGTATTCTAAAATAACTGATCAGATTTTAATAATTGTTTGTAGTTTCTTTGAGCTATGGATAATGTCGCGTTTATGTATAGTGATTCTAATTTTAGTGTTTAAAATGTAATATTTTACACATTTACCTCTTGCGGCGACATGTCTTTTGATATAAAATAGGTTAAGTTCGTGGCACATGGGGCGTTAGCTCAGTTGGCTAGAGCACCTGCTTTGCAAGCAGGGGGTCCGGGGTTCGAGTCCCCGACGCTCCACCATACGGGGTAGGGCAGGCGAAAGTCTGAGCTACTCCACCATGAATTTTTTATAAAACACCACATAATTGTGGGCGATTAGCTCAGCTGGTTAGAGCGCGTCACTGATAATGACGAGGTCGGAGGTTCAAGTCCCTCATCGCCCACCACTACGTGGTGTTTTAATTTTATTATTGAGGAAAAATGAAAACAGTAATATCATATCGTTATCACGGCGAAACAATAAAGAATCTTGAGATTCTATTGGTTAATGTCTGTAGTGCCTTTAAATTTGCCGACATCAACCCATACTGTGTGTATTTTGAGCATTATAAAAATAGCCGCGATAGGTCTCCGGCTGAAATGATGCAGTTAGCATTTTCACATATAGATAATTCTGATTTTTTGTTTGTAATCCAGGCAAGCGAGGCTCGCAGCGAAGGGATGTTAATCGAGATAGGCTATGCGATCGCGAGAGGCGTCAAGGTTGTTATCGCAACTAAGAAGGGTATTAGTAATACGTACCTACCGTCAATGGGTGATTACGCATTCGAGTACGTTGATATACAAGATTTAATACAACGGATTAAAGAAATTAACTTCACGCCTTTAATACAGGGTCATAACAGTGGTGAAGCTTGTATAGTATAGACTAAAAAAGAGGGTTTTGAATTAGGTATGGAAAATTAGTTAAAGAATTTTAGCAAAAACTATTGCAAAACATAATTCCATAGAGTATAGTTATTTGAAGTTAGCGAATGTTCAAATGAACCTCTGGCGATACGCAAAAATAGGTGGATCGTAAGGGGTTCTATTTATTGCAAAAACAACAACAAATGTCACTTTACAGCGAGTATCGATAAGTGATAATATGGGTAGGCTTGAGTTCAGATAATGTACATCATTGATGTGTGTGAATGTGACCTCAAGGTGTGAGACACAAGAATTTTAACAATTTGTATGTAAGAAAAGAAAAGATTTTAATATTGACGGCAAGTAATTGTAATAAATGGTTATTACCAATTACTAGTTAAGTCGATGCATAAAAAGGTACTCAAGAGCACACAATGGATGCCTAGACGTATATTACCGAAGAAGGACGTGGAAGACTGCGAAAAGTCTCGGGGAGCTGTCAACAAGCTTTGATCCGGGAATATCCGAATGGGGAAACCCAGTACGAGTCATGTCGTATTACCTGTCCCTGAATATATAGGGGATTTGGCGGGAACCAACTGAACTGAAACATCTTAGTAGGTTGAGGAAGAGAAAATAAATAATGATTCCGGGAGTAGTGGCGAGCGAAACTGGATCAGCCCAAACCTTTTACATTTTTGCCTGGTAATTTATTACTGGGTAAATAAGTTTTCAGACGAATATGTATAAGGGGTTGTGAGATTACACAAGACCATGTCAGAGAACTAAAGTTTACTTTAGCTGTCTGACGTGCGATCATGAACTGAAAATAGTGAGTAAGGTAAGAAAATAGCGTAGTTAGTGGAATAGTTTGAATGACTAACCAAAGAACGTGAAAGTCGTGTATACGAAAACCACGCTGACCTTATCTGTGTTTTCTCGAGTAGGACGGGGCACGAGAAACCCTGTTTGAATCCGGCAGGACCACCTGCCAAGGCTAAATATAATATACGATCGATAGTGAACCAGTACCGTGAGGGAAAGGTGAAAAGAACCCCGGGAGGGGAGTGAAATAGATCCTGAAATTGTGTGCTTACAAGGAGTCGGAGCGGATTTATTCCGTGACGGCGTGCTTTTTGTAGAACGATCCAGCGAGTTAATTTCTAGTGCAAGGTTAAGTCAAGTGACGGAGCCACAGTGAAAGCGAGCCTGAATAGGGCGAATAAGTACTAGGGATTAGACCCGAAACCGGGTGACCTAACCATGAGCAGGTTGAAGCGACAGTAACATGTCGTGAAGGACCGAACCGTCGCAAGCAGCAAATTGCTCGGATGACTTGTGGTTAGAGGTGAAATGCCAATCGAACTCGGAGATAGCTGGTTCTCCTCGAAATAGCTTTAGGGCTAGCGTCATGTAATTAGCCAACGGGGGTAGAGCTCTGTAAAGGACTGGGGTCCGCAAGGATACCCACCCTTAACAAACTACGAATACCGTTGGTGGTACCATGGCAGTTAGAACGTCGGGGCTAAGCTCGGCGCTCAAAAGGGAAACAGCCCAGACCATCGTCTAAGGTCCCTAAATATATACTCAGTGGGAAACAAGGTGAGATTTCTTAAACAGCTAGGATGTTGGCTTAGAAGCAGCCATTCATTTAAAGAGTGCGTAACAGCTCACTAGTCAAGAGATTTTGCGTGGAAAATGTAACGGGGCTAAAGTATATTACCGAAGACATGGATGTGATGTAAATTTATTTACACACGTGGTAGAGGAGCGTTCCTATCTGCGGTGAAGCTCAACTGGAAAGTTGGGTGGAGCGTTAGGAAGTGAGAATGCTGGAATGAGTAACCATAAGACAGGTGAGAATCCTGTCGGCCGTAAGAGCAAGGTTTCCTGAGCCATGGTAATCATCTCAGGGTTAGTCGGGCCTAAGCCGAGGCGCATAGCGTAGGCGATGGACATCAGGTTAATATTCCTGAACCGGTTATAATTTGTACACTGTTCACGGTGAAGTAGTCGAAGCGGATTCATGGTATGTATCCGTCCAACCTAGCGGGAACGCAAAGGGAGTGAAAGTAATTCTTCGGAGTTGCGATTTTGATCAAAGCACTGGCTAGAAAAGCAGATGTACGCGTGATTATAGCCGCCCGTACCGCAAACCAACACAGGTGCTCGAGTCGAGTAGACTCAGGCTTACGAGAGAACCTTCGCTAAGGAACTCGGCAATACAGCGACCGTAACTTCGGGATAAGGTCTGCCCCCACATCATTCGATGTGAGCCGTGTTCAACTAACTTGGTGATAGGTGGTTAGAATAGATAATTGAGTACGCAGCATGTTTAGTAATAGATATGTTGTGTTAAAACCCTTTTTAAATCACAATTTTTTACTGAGATAGACAAATCATGATTGATTAATAATGATTCTTGAGCACGACCTCTCATATCTAATGATGTGGGGGCCGCAGCAAAAGAGCCCACGGAACTGTTTACCAAAAACACAGGTCTCTGCTAATTCGAAAGAAGATGTATAGGGGCTGACTCCTGCCCAGTGCTGGAAGGTTAAGGGGAGTGCTTTACGGTGCGAACTGAAGCCCCAGTGAACGGCGGCGGTAACTATAACCGTCCTAAGGTAGCGAAATTCCTTGTCAGGTAAGTTCTGACCCGCACGAATGGAGTAATCATGTGGGCACTGTCTCAGCGAAGGACTCGGTGAAAGTGCATTGGCGGTAAAGATGCCGTCTGTCCGTACCAGGACGAAAAGACCCCATGGAGCTTCACTACAGCTTTACATTGATCCGGGTTACAACATGTGTAGAATAGGTGGGAGCCTTTGAAGCAGATACGCCAGTATTTGTGGAGGCACCAAGTGAAATACCACCCTTGTTGTGACCTTGATCTCACCGTTACCATTATCTGGTAACGGGACCGTGTATGGTGGGTAGTTTAACTGGGGCGGTTGCCTCCTAAAGAGTAGCGGAGGCGTTCAAAGGTTGGCTAACTTCGGATGGAAATCGAAGTGATAGTGTATGCGCATAAGCCAGCTTGACTGTGAGGGGTACATCCCAAACAGATACGAAAGTAGGAGCAAGTGACCCGCTATATAGTATATTTATATACGATGAACGTGGGATCGATAGCGCACACGGATAAAAGTTACCCTGGGGATAACAGGCTTATAGCGCCCAATAGTTCACATAGACGGCGCTGTTTGGCACCTCGATGTCGGCTCATCATATCCTGGAGGGGGAGCACCTTCCAAGGGTTCGGCTGTTCGCCGATTAAAATGGTACGCGAGCTGGGTTCAGAACGTCGTGAGACAGTTCGGTTTATATCCGGTACGGACGTTAGGAAATTTGAGAAGATCTACCCCTAGTACGAGAGGACCGGGGCGGACAAACCTCTGGTGTATCGATTGTGGCCACCTGCTGCATTGTCGAGTAGCTACGTTTGGAATAGATAAGCGCTGAAAGCATATTAAGCACGAAACTAACTTCAAGATAAGATTTCCCTATGAGGACACTGAAAGAATATCAGTTTGATAGGCGCAAGGTAGAAGCATGGTAACATGTGCAGCTGAAGCGTACTAACAGTCCCATCGCCTTTTTATGTCCTTATCATTGATGTTAATGCTTGCATTAACAGAGGTGATAGGGTAGACTTAACTAGTAATTGGTGACAATCACCGATGACGTCAATTTTAAAATTTTCATCATACAAACTACCGTGTCCAAGTTTGGACATCGAAGCAAGGTTTAAAGACCCACCCACGATGACTTTTACGTATCAGTGAAAGCGTCTTAAACCTTACTTCGGTGCCCATGGCGCTGGGGAAATACCTGTTCTCATTCCGAACACAGAAGTCAAGCCCAGCAGCGGCGATTATACTACGCAAGTGGGAAACTAGCACGGTGCCGAATTATAAAAAGACCATCCGAATAGGGTGGTCTTTTTCTTTGGTTGTATATTTGCTTCATGTTTGTTAGAATTGGACTTAGTAGTAGAAACAAATTTGTGTTTTTAATATAAATAAATAAATAAAAACAGGATATATAACAATGTTAAGTAAGAAAAAAATCCTAATCATTTCCGCTATTATTCTCGTCATCTTCGCCGTAGGCGGCGTCTTTACATTTATAACTATTAAAACCGCAAACGACAAAAAAGCCCAAGAAGCAGCTGCAGCCGCTAAAAACACACCCGCCGCCAAGAAG
>PGXZ01000021.1 GCA_002839415.1 Candidatus Saccharibacteria bacterium HGW-Saccharibacteria-1
CACGGTAAGCTTGGTAGACTAGGACGATTGCAATGATGGCCATGACCATAAAGAATGAAGATGAGGCTGCGATTGGGGTTATTGGTGAGGAGATAGCAGATAACCAGAATTTACCTAAGATAGTTGGAGATTTGACGTCATCGGTTTTATTGATTGTTGGTTTTTGGAATGACTTTGCAGGAATTGAGTTAGTGATATTTTGGCTTGAATTGCTAGAGCTGGATAGATTTTCAGGCTCGATCACGGATGGAATAATATAATTCGCAGTCTCTTTAACGGTAAAGCTCTTACAATCCTGGGCTAAGATATCACCTTGAGTTGTAAATGTATCCAAAGACTCATTCGCTGCCGAGAATCCATCACCCATAATTGCAACCTTGATAAAGTAAATGTCATTTGCAATTTTACCGACTGGAATCGTAATTTTGTAATTACCTGTCGAGTTTAACTTTGCGTAATTATTTTTAGTCAAATAGTTTAGGGTAGTAGAAATATTTAATTTAGGAATAATCACACTTGCATTTACGATGTTTGCTTGATCATCAGATTTTTTAGAGTTAATTTCAAAATTCAACACTTCTTTATTGATGTCATAATCAATTTGGCTTATGTCAAGTAGCCACGATGAGATATTAGCGGTATTTTCGCTGACACCTTTTAGCGAGTCCGATGTTGCAACTGTGCGTAAATTGTAATTTTGGTCGGTTCGACTTGGCTTTAAGTTAATGGATGCGTAATCAATGCTTGTTTGATTATCGAATTTTTTATTTTCAACCATATTCAAATTCCCGTCGGTAAGTTCAACTTGCCAATTTGATTTAGCTAACTCATTAGTTTTTTTGCTAGTCGAAGATGCTTTTAGATTTATCTCACCTATAACTTCACCATTTGAGTTTTTACTAAACATGTACTTATTAGCAATCATATTACTGTCATAGTCCATAGACTTAACCGATAAATCAGACTTGACGTCTAGTCCATAAATTGTAACGCCAAGACTATCATTGTCTACTAATTCGTTATCACTACTATTTAACCAGTCTGCTGCGGTTATCGTTGCATTGCCATATTCGCTGTCTTTGTAATAAATAGGTGTATTAGTATAGCTCAAGCCCTGTTCTACAAACACATCCAACGTATTTGTCCACGGGCCATTCTGACTTGTTGCGAACAATCCGGTTGATGACGAAGTTGTCAAATGCACTGGATAGCCTGCATCTTCTAACGCATTTGTTGGTTTATTAAACTCATCGCGCAACTGAAGTGTTAGTCTTTTGCTGTTTTGATTTGGGTCTAATCCAATTGACGTAATAGTCGTAGGTATGAAGTTGATTGATTTTACAGGAGATTCATTGCCACCTAGGACAATAATATCGTATTGTGTACCATTATAATTTTCAGCATCTCTGGCGGTGATATTTTTGATTCCTGACAACTTGAATCCAATACTGTTGGTAAATGTATGAATACCCCGATCTTCCTCTGGTTTAAAAGTGTATTGCTCGTCTGGATAAACAGCATCTGTAGTATCTGCGCTAAACGATACAGTTCCGTCATACCACTCTACTACATAGTCTTCGCTATCAACGGCAAAGATAACAACCGAACTTGGAGTACCAGCAAGTTGAGGTGTCGATATGTTCGTCACTACAAAGTGATCCATGTCTTGCTTGGCTATAATCTGATCTTGGGTAGTTGAAATTTCATCAATACCCACCATAGTTCCTGCGGTTATTTGATAGGTGCCATCAACAGGATTACGATAAAATACATTCAGCTGTGACTCGCCTGTTAATATCTTGGCGCTTGCAATACCCCATTGGCCCGCCTCGTTCAGCGCAAAATCACCTTTTTCTCCTGATGAGCTTAGCTGGATATTTAGATCAGTTGAAGCAGTGACCGAGTACCCATATTTGTTTCGTAGTTCAATCGTAACAATACTTGATGGGTGATTCGCTAATGTTGTATAAGTTGGTGTTGTATATACCAATTCCGCAACTTCACCATTAATTATTTCAACTTTACCACTTGCAGATTGTAGGGCTTGAACCGTAAATGGTTGTCCGTTAATGTCTGTGTGCACTCCTGAAATATCGTAAACGCCGAGTTCTGACACAGTATCCTTATATAATATTTCCGTCCTAGACATACCTGCTGGTACTTTAATTTGCATCTGCGCACTCCAGCCGGTTGTTTCGCTTAGTGCAAATTCACCCGTAGTTGAGCTGCTAGCTAATTTAATATATCTATCTTTTTTAGTTTTGATTTCTGCGCCATGGCTGTTTGTAACAATTACCGCTAGGTTGCTGGTTGCGCCGCGTTCCATAGTTACATAATTAGAACTAAATGCAACCTTAGCGGGTTCGCCATCAACAATAGAAATATTTTGTGATTTATATGCATCCTTAAAGCCTAATGACGTGCTAGTGCGTAATTCGTATTCGCCTGCAACATTGTCAATATATGATAGGCTAATTTTACTATTCCCATTTGGAATCGTAAATCCGTAAACGTAATCGATACCAGGCATTTTTGTGCTTGGACATTTTAACGATGTCACATCATTTGCACCTGATATTACGGCCGTCTTTGAGCTTGAAGTTAGGTAAACACAAGTGTCGCGAGTTGCTATCATCTCATTACCAAACTCATCTTCTAGCCTTAATGAAATAACTCCATTTTGTTGCCGCTCAAGTGTTTGAGCTTTTGTATAGAAATTAGATCCGCTTGGCTCACCCTGAACAATCATAACTTTTGCAGCGCCCGGTGTTAGTTCTTCATTTGCCGCAATTATAGTGTCTACGGTATTTATTGCTGATAAATCATTTCTGTAACTTAAATCAACATACGCCTTGTCTGCCGGAATAGTAATTGTTATTGTGTTTAACCATTCACCCGTAGCTGGATCCTTGAATCGTCCGTTTTCTGAATCGGTAGTTAATGTTACGACGGTGTCTCCAGTTGTATTGACGTTTAAGTTATAATCGCTCATTAGCTTAAGGCGCATATTTTGAATTACATCACCGCGAATTAGTCCGTAGCTTTCTGGCTCGAATGTGAGTTTTTTGGTAATAGCTTGGGTTATATTAACGCTAGTACTTGCTGTAAAGTTTGTTTGGAAACTAGACCCAGTCGACATCGTTAGTTTTGGCGTACCTATTCTTTGGTCTTTGTAATTAAAGCTGATATTATATTCGCCACCATAAACAACCAGTCCTACATATCCTGGTTGTGATGCACAATATTCTTCGGATATTCGACCACTAGAAATCTTTCCTTCAATCGAACTGGTTTTGACATACATACAATATTTTGGCTGTTCCTTTGCATACGGAACATATGCCAGTACGGGAACAAGGTTGCCTTTGTCGTCCTTGGTTTGGAAAGTGTATGTGCCGGATTGATTTTGCTCAAGTGAGCTTGGCCCCTTTTGAAAGACTAGTTGTGAGGCCTTACCAAAGAATACAAATATTGAATTTCTGCCGCCCCAAACTGAATAAGGAGTTTTCGAATCAGCTTCAGCACTTATGACAGTTGGTACGCGATAAGGATACGATGATGATTGACTATCTTGTCTAAAATAAAAGTCTGAGCTTTTAGTAGATCCGGCCGGAATTAATACAGAAGTAATTCTATGTGCAGCCAGTTCACTATCATCAGCTATTTTATTAGTGTCGTAATAATATGCATCACTCCCGGATAGTTTGCTTAATTTTACCGTAGTATCGAAAGGAACGGCTTTTGAAATACTGACCGACATTTTAGTAAACACTCGTCCTTGGACTGTAAGGTTTCCGCTCGAGAACGCTAATTTTAATGGTGATATATTAACGGCTTTATACAACTCTGCTTCTTTCAAATCTTGCGACACGGCCATGACAGTCGCCGGCCACGGAATCATCGAATAGCTTAATGGCGGAACATAACCACTTGAATAATATCGCTGCTCATAGGTTGTAGTTGTTTGTTGATAGAACAAGTTATATGTAAGTGTAGATTCTTTTTTGATAACAACTTCATTTGTCAGTTGGTAATCACCGTTGTCGTCCTTTGTATAGAAACCGGCAGCCGCTTTGCCCGTTGCACCATTAGTACCTGCGTTATTAGTAAGTCTAACTGTCGTGTCTTTTGTAGCGTATGTATCTAATCCGTATATGTTAACTAATCCAATTCCAATCGGAATATAATCACCTACATCACCCCTTATTCCAGTTTTAGTCCATTTGACCGCAACTGGTTCACCAGAAATAATTTCAATATCCTGATCCACATTGCCAAGTTCAGTTAGACTACTACCTGCGACCAAATTATCAGTTTTGCGAACTTTTACAGTCTTAATAAATGAATAGGTAAATGAAGCAGAGCTATCGCCTATTTTAATATTAGAGCTTGCAGAATTTGTTGCATATTTATTACTAGACCAAGTTCCAAGGACTCTAACCCTAGCGTCGATTTCTTTTGAAGTTAGATTTATGCCAGTAGCATGTTCGACCGTAACTATATTACCGAATCGGTCGATAGTAGACACCGTAATTGGTTCACTGACACCGCCAGCAACAACGGTTCTTGGGTCGCTTGATATGGTTAACCCAAAGACTTTTTCTCGCACGTTTATATCATGCGTTTGCGTATCAAAGTTTTTAATCGAAGCCGTCAATTTGCATGGGTCAGCATAAGCCTTCTCATCTCGGTAATAAAAACTGACTTCCGACTTACCTACTAAATTATTTATACTGGTGATTTCTTTGCCGGTTGGCGAATCCATAAACATGCCCGTAGAACAGCTGGACGTTAGATCGATATTTCTGTTCTCTAGTTCATTTGTTGGGTTTCCGAATTTATCGGTAAAGACTAGTCGAATCGGCGCGCTGTATTCGTCGGACGTATTGTACTGGATAGGATGGATTGTTTGTACTGGTGATCTGAAGCTTAGTTTTTCTAACTTATTTGGCTTGACGTTTATATATAAAGTGTCAGCCACGGTCGAAACAACGTCAGTAAAATTGTCAGGAGTAGACGCAATAACACTAGCTCTGTGGTCGACAGCCGTTTTTGACGTTACGTAAAAGTTTGTTTTGGAATTACCAGATTTAACTTTTACGCCTTCCGTTTCATTGTTAATCGAACCGCTAAAAATATCCGAACCGTATGTAGCAATGAAATTATTATTGTTATCTAAATTGATACTGTTAAAATTGATCGGTTGATCGTCTGTTGTAATTGCTGGTTTTCCGTCGCTTTGCAACAATGACACTTCGACGGCATCGGACGCTTCGCCCGCAATCAAATCGACCAGTTTTGGTTTAATACTTAGATATCTAACTTTATTTCCAACAACTTTCGTAACTGTATCACTGACGACTTCTCCTGATTTGGCAATAATTGTTTGATTACCTAATGCAGATTGATCAACTAACGTATCCTTAGTGCTATTTAACGTACCGTTTTTATATTTAAAGTTAACTGTACTATTTCCAGCATTTAAGATTATATTACCAATACCCCAGTTAATTCCGTCTTTTGAAAACTCTCCAGAATAGTGAGATGATAACAACTCAATCATCGTGTCGCTATCATTACTTGCTGGTGTAATGTTTCCGTACAAATCAGCCGAGCTTACAGCATAGCTATCCGATACCTTTGTAATCTCAACACGCTCTGGTGCCTGAACAAACAATAATCTTGCATAATCATTTGGTATAATTGCAACAGTCGCGTCGTCACCAGTCAGCGCACTACTACTGACTGCAAGTTTTTTAGTGCCGACAAGTGTCGACATGAAATATATGTCTGTTTGACTAGATTCTGCGGCAATAGTTGAGCTATAAATCTGTACGTATTCATTGTCAATTTTTTCATAAAAACCGCCTTCGTCAGAAGAAAGGTTTATAATTTGGTCATTAATTGCAATTACTTCCATATCGTCGTCGGTATACGTATTTAATGATATTGGAATATAATTACCAGCTTTGACCGTAGAGGCGCCGTGCGTATCAATCTTGACCTTAGTTGCAAAACCTTTAACAATCCTAATTGATTGTGATTCACCTGATAATATGCCGTCCAAGCTCAGTGGATAGCCTTCTTTTGGACTAATCGTCGAGTCTTTGTAATAGAATGTTGCGGTGGTTGACCTAGCGTTAAACTTAATTTTAGTAATTTTGTCTCTACCATCCTCATCCAGATAAAAACCACCAGTTTCGGATGTTGTTTTTAAATCAAATTCAGTGTCAAATTCAAAGTAAGTTGGATTTCCATAACTATCAGTTAGCGATACATTGATTGGTTTGCTTGAAACATTTTGAGTAATAATCTGAGGATTTGTTACAAATAGATATTTTGTTGGATCCTTTGCATTTATAGTTAGTTCCAGATTGATTCTTGAACTATTGTAATCTTGTCCGTATACGATACATTGAGTATGATCAAAATTTAATTCTTCACAATCTTTAGTCCACTTACTCTCATCCCAAGCCGAAATAATAGTATTCTTGCTGGATTTTTCATCCCAATATGCAGCTGTGATGCCGTTTTGTCCAGCAGGTATGGTTACCCATGTAGCTTGAGGCAGATTGTCGCGTTGGTTTGTGTTCGAGCCTCCAAGGCCAATTACTACATCTTGGTCGTAGGTTGTTGGGTTACCGAATTCATCAATCAATTCAATTGTGTAATTTTCAGTAGTATTAACGTCAAAGATAGTTTTTGGATCTTTGAATCGAAGCTTACCTTCGTATGGGCCTGGTATAATATTAACAATACAATCTGCCTCGTCATAAGCTGCCATATTGGCATGTAGCGTTACGTCATTTTCTACTGTATCTTGAGTAAGATAGATTTCTTTTGAACCACTACCCATAACTATCAATGAATCTAATTGGCTAGAATATTGACCGTTGCTAGTTAGTGCATATTTTGTATGTTCTGACAATGACGATACGGTAAAGTTACGATCAGAATCGTTAGTTGTAGTAATGTTTCCGAATTGATCTTGCAATGATACGGTTGCAAGAGCCTTGCTGTTGACTACAATATCTTCGTCTACTGTCGAGATAACTAGTTTTTCAGGCAAAGCATCTGCGTTGACCGTTAGGCTATCGCCAGTCAAATCTTCTACGCCATCAATTGTTGGTCGAGCATCAGCCACATTTAGCACACTCGAGCCAGGTACTCTTAAGCTAGCATATATAATAGAGCTCGATCTACCTACGGATATATGGCCGATTATGTTATCACTAGAGCTTGAACCTCCAGCCGACAAACTATAGACAACGCCATCTTCTTCGGTTGAAGATATGCTAAATGTAATGTCATTAACGGCAGATGTTTTTTGTCCTTGATCGTCAACTAGATTTACAGTTACAGGGAACCAATCGCCAGTATTAGTTTTACTTGGGCCTGAAATTTTTAATTCTTTAGCGTCACCAACGCCAACAACAATGTCTTGGTAGTCTGGTGTATATCCAAAGTCGCCAGTTTCACTGTTAGCTATTTTCAGTTTATGAATACCTTTGGTTGTGTCTTTGTATAGGAAGTTTAATGAACTTTCATCTTTTTTAATAACACCCTCAACTTGATTATATACGCCCAGGTCTAGCCATGTCTCGCCTTCATCCAATGAGAACTTTCCAGTGTCCGAGTCGGTACTAATATACACCAAAGTATCTTCACCTTCTGGGATTGGTCGATCGAAAGCGTTTTGTGTTTGAACTGTTATTGCTGATGAAGTGGCGCCGGTAGCTATACTTTGCTCAGGCGTGATGAATTTAAGTTTGGCAATTTCGCCTTCACTTGCGCCTTCAACAACGACACCTGTTTGACTGCCGGTAATAAACCCATTAGATGTATCGGTAGCAGTTACATCCCAAACACCATGTGTTTTAAAGGTGATGCCGTTGGTGAAGGTGTGGCGGCCGCGATCAGGCCATCTGTACTTACGAAGTGGATCGTACCGCGATAATCGCTCAAAGGCTTACCTGTATAGTCAGTAGCTTGAATAGTGACACTACTTGGCGTGCCAACATCGGTTGGATCGGTTATTCCAGTAACTAATATTTTATATTTTGAATCAATTTGAATATTTTTTGAAACACTTGTTTCCGCCAGATCCTTGACATTGATGATTGGGTTATCGGCATCTCCACTCTTATACCAAATCCTAACCGAATTCTTGCCAGCCGGAATTGTAACAGTCGTAACGCCCCAATTGATAACAGGCAGGCCTTTTGAATCTACAGCGTTCGATCTGCCAAATGAGCCGTTTTCGCCAGTCGTAGACAAAATTAACTGAATATCATTTGGACTAGTAACTAATTCGCCCAACTCGTTCTTGGCTTGAATTTCAAATAGGCCTGGCTGGTTGGCCATTAAAGTACAGTTTATACCATCAATATTAGCTTTATAATCAGTACATGGAGTAGACTTAAATTCATATTTATCAGGATTGTATGTATAGGCATCATTAGATTTGGTAGAGTCAGTAAATTCACTCGTAATCTCCAAATCAACCAAGCCGGTAGAGTTCTTTGGTGTTTTTGCAACCATCGTAGCTGGGCTAACAACTCTAACATCTGTCGCTTCAACTCCGTTAATGAGTACCTTATACCACGAACCAGCATCTTCTTTGACCAAGAAGTCCGTACCGGTAATTGTTATTGGCGTACCACCCATCATCGCACCCTTATTTGGAGAGACCGTTTTAATTGTCGGTTTAATTAGCTTATATAAATAAGATTTTTCAAGCGTACCAGACTCGCCAAACTCGTCTGTCGTTGCCACATCAACATAACCAGGGAATGTACTTTGTGGAATCGTGACCAAAATCGTATGCTCGTCAATAAAGGCTACTGGCGACAGAATGCCGCCAACACTGACGGTTGTATTATTTGTAAAGTTGTTACCAATAATTGTAGCCGTGTCGCTACCAGTAACTAAACCGACCGATGGACTGATTGAAGTTATTTCTGGCGCTAGCTTAAACGTATAGCTATCACTTAAAATATTTGATTGATTATCACTATTGATGACTTTTACGTCTTCTACGCCAGCTTCGTGCGCTAATGTCTTTGCAGTAATTGTACTAGAATTTACATAATTTATATTCGCTAAATCAGTGTTATCAATCTGAACGGTTGGATATTCATGAACTACCGCAGTTGCTACTGGTGCATAGCTAGCAGATAATGAATTATTTCCAAACAATCCTGTACTGTTATACCCAAAGAACCTAGTGTTGCCATCGTCGGCCAAAATTGCACTAGTAGCACCGGCTGCAGCAATCGATTCAATAAATAAACTACCAGTGCTTGACTTAATTGGCACTGAACTATTTGCCGTTAGCGTGTTTCCAAATTGACCGTAACCGTTATAGCCCCAGGCGTAAACTTTCCCAAGATTGTCCAAAGCCAGACTGTAACCTGTACCGCTTGATATTGAACCAGCTGCAACCGATACAATCTTTCTATCCAGTAACGCGCCAGTATTAGTTAATAGGATTGGAATTGAACTATTTGTCATTGTTCCATTTCCGATTTGACCATAGCCATTATAGCCCCAAGCGTAAACCGCACCATTACTATCTACGGCAAGCGAGTGGCCGGCGGTGCTGTAATTTTCGATAGCAAAATCAACAATCTGTTTATTGATCATCACGCCTGAAGTATAAACAGGCACAGGAGCAAGTCTAGTCGCTACGGAATTATCGCCCAACTGACCATAGCTATTAACACCCCATGAATACAATTTTCCATCAGAATCAAGCGCCATCGTGTAATTGAACGTTGCTTTTACCTTTGATATAGATTTTCCTGCCAATGCGCCGCTATTGGTTACGAGTACTGGTGTCGACTTGCTTATAGATGAGCTATCGCCAAGCTGGCCATAGCCGTTATATCCCCACGAGTATAATTGACCTGTTGAACTCAGTGCGACGGAATGAGTAGCGCCCGCAGCAACGTCTATAATATTGACACCATTTAGAACGCCGCTACTATCAACAGCTACGGGTATATTACTACTTAAAGTCGTATTGTCGCCTAATTCACCGTAACCATTGTATCCCCAGGCATACACTTTGCCGTCAGAGTCAACCGCAAGGGTTGTTCCTATGTTAGAATATCCACCAGCTGAAATCCTTACGATAGTTTTACCCTTCAAAACTCCGTCCATATTAACTAGAACTGGCTTGAGGCTTTGAATATTCAAACCATTACCTAGTTGTCCGTAGGTATTATCACCCCAACAATAAGCCCTTCCAAGAGTTGTTAATCCGCAAGAATGGTTTGTACTATTTGAAATCTGTTTGAAAGCTACTGTGCCATCAAAGAAATTCGACCCAGATACGGTAACATTTTGTTTTCCTGCAACAGGCCCTTGATTTAGGGTAATATTTTCAATTGCAGGCGCAGGTCTGATATATGTATACGCAAAAAGGATTTGACCAACCTGACTGTACTCATCCATTGCAGAAATATTGATAGCCCTAGCAACTTGAGCCGCTGGTGTGTTTATTTTTAATGTATTCTTGTTGATAAATTCAGGCACAAGTATTTGATTATTAAAAGTTACGGTCGTATTGTTTGTAAAATTGTCGCCAGACAAATACACAGTTTCACCACCACTCACAAATCCACTACTAGGGGCTACCGAGTATATTTCAGGAGGCGCCTTGTATGTATATTTATCGCCAAGCTCGGCACTGTTGTCGTTCAAAGAATAACCTACACTAACTACACCAGGATTGTGAGCTGGAGCAATTACCGTTATAGCCGCGTCTAATCCAGATTTAATTTTAGCAACATTACCACCAACATTGATATCGTTTAGGACGGACTCATTGATCAGATTTGTCCTATTGAGCGTCTTTAATGTCGCCAAGCTTGTTGTGCTGTTGTCTCCAAATTGACCTTGCGCATTGTAACCTAATGACAATACCTCACCAGTACTGGTTAGAATAGAGCTTGTGTAGCCGCCTGCCGATATTTCTTTTACGTAAAGATTGTCAGTATTAAATTGGACGGGCACTGAACTGTTATTGTAATTTTTCGTACCTAATTGACCATAGCCGTTATATCCCCAACCATAAACATCGCCGTTGTCATCCATCGCTAGCGAATGACCAACACTGCCCGCATTTGATGCTGCAGCGACGGAAACTATCTTCCTGCCCGATAGTGCACCCGTATTAGTAACGGTCACAGGAACTAAACTATTAGCCGTTGAGTTGTTTCCAAGTTGACCATAGCCATTATATCCCCAGGCGTAAACAGCTCCATCGCTATCGGCAGCCAACGTATGGCCATATCCCGAATCATGATTTTCTGCCGCAATATCAACCAAATTTTTTCCAGCGAGCACCCCAGCTACATTAACAGCCACAGGGGCTAGTCTATTTGTTGTTGAATTATCACCCAATTGTCCAAATGCATTATAGCCCCATGCATAGGCCTTGCCGTCAGAATCAAGCGCAACAGTATAGTGGCTAGAGCTTTTAACTTTTGTAATATTTTTATTTAATAATGCACCAGTTGATAATACCGCAACTGGTAATGAGCTGTTTGTTGTTGAATTATTTCCCAATTGACCTTGTGCGTTATAACCCCATGAATATAATTTATTTTCTGTACTTAACGCGGTAACGTGGAATGGGCCAGCTGATATATCTTTAATTGCTTTACCGCTTAATGTTCCGATTGAATTGACCTCAACAGGAACATTGCTGCTAGTTGTAGTTCCATTACCGAGTTGACCATAGCCGTTATAACCCCATGAATACACCTTGCCATTCGAATCAATAGCTACAGAAACGCCATAAGTTCCAGAATATCCGCCAACAGCAATTTTTACGATTGATTTATTTTGCAAGACGCCACTAGTGTCGACTTGGACTGGTTTAGTACTTACAGTACTACTTGCATTACCTAATTGACCATACGAATTGTTTCCCCAGCAATATATTAACCCTTGCTTAGTCAAGCCACATGAGTGCTCGGCTCCACTTGCAATTTGCTTAAAAGTTGTATCGCCAATTAAATTACTTCCGTTGATTGATATAAAATTACCTCCACGAATAGGCCCCTCTTGAGGCGTAAGGCTTGTTATTGTAGGCTCTGCGAAGGTAAATCTAAAGACTTTTTTAACCATCGTCGACTGGCCATCATCATTCAATATCTTAATGTTAACCTCTCCATTGCCTACGTACGCAGGACTAGTCACTACCAAGCTATTTTTGTTGCTTTGAACAACCGTAGCTTCAACATTTCCAAAATATACTTTTGAATTTGGCCTAAAATAATCGCCATAAACTGTAATTGTATCACCGCCGACGTTATTACCTACATTTGGCGAAACATCCGTATATATAGGTGGATTTAGATATTCATAAGCTGACTCATTATAGTACGAGTCGCTAATTGCTGATTCTAATTTCAGATCAACAAACCCAGCTTCGTGCGCAGGAGTAGTGAAAGTTAATTGATTAGTTGATTGCGAAACAATATTCGCTAGATTGCCACCAATTGTTACCGTAAGTGGCATATTTAGTTCGTCTTTTAGCATAACTGGGGTTGATTTTGATACATAAGTACCATCGCCAAGTTGACCCGATGTACCAACTCCCCAACCGTAAATATGACTAGACGAATCGGTAACTAGGGTGTGATTTCGTGCGGAAACACTAACAACTTCTTTACCGCTTAAAAGGCCGCTCGTGCTTAGCGCAACTGGCGTAGTTTTATTAGCAGCCGTTCCATCGCCAAGTTGATTACTGGTATTCAATCCCCAGCCATATAATTTTTCGTCTGCGCTAATAACAACCGTATGATTATCACCTGCAAATAGTTTCTTGATCGTAACTCCGTTAAGTACACCTGACGAGTATACATTTACTGGCACAAAACTATTTGCGGTCGAATTGTTGCCAAGTTGTCCATTCGCGTTATATCCCCATGAATATAATGAACCTTTTTCATCAATAATTAAGTTATGAGAATAGCCAGCAGCGATAGAAGTAATAGTTTTATTATAAATTGCGCTCGTAGCGTCGACCGCAGTCGGCACAAGTTTATTCGTTGATGTATTATCACCTATCTGTCCATAATTATTTCTGCCCCATGAATATACTTTTCCATCGTAATCCAAAGCTAATGAATGTGTCCCGCCTGCCGAGATTTCGGTGATATTTTTGTTAAGTATGATTCCACTAGAATAAACTTGTACAGGGGCTAGTCTATTCGCAGTTGAGTTGTCGCCGAGTTGTCCATAGCTATTCAATCCCCATGAATAAATTTTATTATCTGACCCGAGTGCTAATACAAAGCCATCACCTGCAGAAATTGATTTAACGACAATACCAGACAATACTCCGCTATCTGCAACCTGTACCGGGATGGTACTGTTAGTTGTTGAGTTATTTCCAAGTTGACCACTGGCATTATAGCCCCATGAATAAATTTTTCCTTCTGAATCAAGCGCGTAGCTCGAGTTGCCATTTACTGATATCGCTATGATTTTTTTACCAGCTAAAACCCCATCCATTTTTATAAGTCGCGGCGAATTAGCCCCGTTATTAGTGCCGTCGCCAAGTTGGCCATAGGTATTAGAGCCCCAACAATAAATCTTGCTTTGACCAGTCAGGCCACAAGAATGAGTAGCGCCTGATTGAACTGATTTAAATTGTAAATAATAGGTAAAACCACTGCCAGCAAGTACAACATTCGTTCCGCCAAGCGCAGGCCCAAACCCTGGAGCGATTGAACCGATAACAGGCGCACTCTTATTATAATTAAATCCATCGCTTAATGTTGCTGATTGGCCATCGTCATTCGTTACCTCAACATCTACAATGCCTATTTGAGTAGTAGCTGGTGAAGTTACGGATATAGTAGAAGAATCGATTACTTGAACGTTACTTGCTTTGAGATATCCAAATCGTACTGTAGCGCTGTTTCTAAAATTACTTCCACTGATTATTATAGTGTCACCGCCGATATTATATCCGCTACTAGGCGACACCGAGTTAATTTGAGGTGCGTCCAAATAAGTAAAGGCATCACTTATCTCAAGACCATCAACTTGACTTGACGTCAACGATAAACCTACTTTTCCTGGTGCATGAGCAGGAGTAATAAACGACAATGAATTTTTAGTTCTTTCGTAAATTGGCGTAATAATTCCGTCAACCGCTAAAGAAAAAGGAATAGGAATTGCTGAAATAACACCTGGTATATTCGTATTTGCAGTATCGCCCTTCGCTAACTGTCCGTAGTTATTTGCGCCCCAAGTGTAAACCGTACCCGAGTAGCTAGTTGCTACGCTATAATTTCCACCCGCAGACATTGAGTTAACTATCTTTCCTGACAAGACGCCAGACTGATCAACCTTTACTGGAATTTGCCTAGTAGTTACTGTACTATCGCCCAATTGTCCATAAGTATTTAACCCCCATGAGTATAGCTCGCCGTTCGAATCGAGAGCCAAGCTATGATTGCTTCCTGATGATATTTTTGTAATCTTTTTGCCGTCTAATACACCGGATCTATAAACCTCAACAGGTATTAAATTGTTAATTAGAGTGTTATCTCCAAGTTGGCCGCTATTGTTTCTACCCCATGAATAAACTCTACCGCTTTCACCCAATGCCAATGTGTGATAATTCCCAGTAGATATACTGATTATATTATCACCGCTAAGTACGCCAGATGAATATATTACGACAGGAACCGAGCTATTAGTGTTTGTATTATTGCCCAATTCACCATATGCGTTATAGCCCCAGGAGTAAATCTGCCCGTCTGTACCCAACGCTACAGTATGATAACCCTGGGCCGAGACTGATTTAATCATTTTATCATTAAGCACGCCACTGGCATATGCTGCAACCGGCACATTACTAACAGTAGTAGAATTATTTCCAAGTTGTCCATAATTATTATCACCCCATGAATAGATTTTTCCATTTGCAGTAAGTACAACTGAATAGCTAGCACCAGCAACTATATTTTTCACCTCATTGCCTACGCCAATATAACTAGCGGTATTGACTAGTTTTGGTTCAATTTGACTTAAATTGTTTCCCAAACCTAACTGCCCACTAGCATTATAACCCCAGGCATAAACATTACCGTCAGTATCTAGGGCTAGGGTGTGGCTTTGGCCAACTGCAATAGCTTTGATGGT
>PGXZ01000022.1 GCA_002839415.1 Candidatus Saccharibacteria bacterium HGW-Saccharibacteria-1
ACACAGCATTAAAAATGAGCCCAGCGGCTTACGCCGCTACGCTCACGAAACAACAGTTTAAGACAGACACGGTGTCCAGGAAAGTGGGAGCTTGACACTCTAATGATTCTATATATAGGAGCACAGTAGGCAAAACTTCGGGCATGTCTGTTCGTTGCTTAAGGGATAATTAGTCATGTTAGGTTGGGCAATGTTATTGAAGCGCAGTAATAATTTATGAGATAGCTTTATCTTTAAATTTATTAACAATTTTATACAAAAATTGCGATTAGGCTTTTCTGTTTTGTTCATTTTGTTTTTAAAGCCGATATCTTTTTTTAGATTATTACGCTCCCCTAAATATCCATTAATTGATGTTTGTGTTGAGTCGTTGTCGATAACTAGAGCGCAATTTAAATCGTTCTTATTAAGCATTTCTCTTTTGTTTTTTGATATTGCACATGAATTTCGAAATCAAAGATTGGTCCGGTTCGGGTGCGCGGTTGTCTATCGTATGATCGATTTTATTGGAGTAAATTGGATCGCTTTTAAAGAGTTTCTCAGACCTCTTTCCTGTGATGACGCTTCATTTATCTGCTTAAGATATGGTAATTTGTTTATTTGAAGAAATTAAACCAAAATATAAAAAAATTTGTATGCCTAACCGTTAATTACCCATTCCTCCCCGTCCCATATTTTAATTATTCGAGGCTCCCAAGTAGCGCCATTCCACATTCTGACTGGTTTATAGACCCAGGCCGTGCCATTCCATATTTTCATACCTGTGTTTGGCGTTAGGCTACGTGTTTCGCTCCAGAAACCATAACTATTTCGGCCGAGTGGGTCGATTGCTCGAACTCGCCAATAATACGTTACGTTGTTGGTCAGTATATTAGCTGCTTGGACGGTATAGGTTGTCGTACTGCCGGAAGTAAATGGATGACCGGCGCTAAACCCTGTATCGGTTGTTGAAACTTTATCTATTAAAGGTAGATTATATGTAACTGTTACGTTATCTATATAGCAGTCGTTGCCATAGGCGCTAATTCCTAAAAAGCCGATCAGTAGTGCACCTTTGCCGGTATATTTTGATAAATCTACCGTTACCTTTGCCCATCCAGTAGTGCTGTCGTATCTGGATGTTGCAATTCCGACGCTCGTCCAGCTTGTTCCGCCGTTTAAAGAGACTTGCAATTGAACCCTATCGTTATTGGTGGGATATAGGGTTTCGTGATAAAACCAATAAGTTAAATTCGGCGACCCGGCATTAGACGGTATAGAAAAAGTTGTGCCGGGGTAATATCTTGCTTGGGCGTTTGCTGTGCATGTATAGGAGTTAAAGCATGCCATTCTGGTGCCGTTATTGATTGCAATCCCTGTCGGATGCGCTGAACTGGTCACGATTGACCACGCCGCTGCCGTCCCAGATACCAATATTGATGTCCAGCCAGCTGCTTCGAAACTATTTGAAAACAGCACATTTCCTGATCCTCCGCCATTAGAATCGAAAGTATTAACCGTGTCTAACTGCACTTCGTATTCGACATTATCGCCTTCTGGGTCTGTGCCGGTGAATTTAAGGACGGGTAGTACTGGTTTTCCGGTTGCATTGTCCTTGGGTGAATTTAGTATAACTGAGGGCGGAGCGTTACTGACAGTAACAAAACTTTGAATATTGCTCCATGACCCATAAATATTATGACCGAGTGGGTCGATTGCGGATACGCGCCAATAATAAGTACCAAGCGCCAAAGGCGACTGTACTTGGTAATCAACCGAATTTTCTGAATCATAAGGGTGGCCATCGCTAAACCCTACGCTATTAGTAGAGGTGGCTGATATTAATGGATTACCAGATTGACTGTCGAAAGTGTTTGTCGTGTCGATTTCCAATTTGTACTCAATTTTGTCAGCTTCTGGGTCTGATCCGGTGAAATTTAGAATTGGCGTAGTTGAAGCTAGCTCTGTATCGTTTGGTGAATTTAGGCTTACTGATGGAGAGACGTTCCCGACTGAAAAACTATATGCAACGCTCCAATTTCCGTAGCCCCCACTTCCTAGTGGGTCAATAGCTCTTGCTCTCCAATAATATATCAACCCTTCTGTTAAGGCTTGCCCAGATTGGATTGTGTAATCTGTGGCTATCCCAGAGCTATACGGATGTCCCGATGTAAATCCGTTATCTAAATCTGATTTTTTGTCCAGCAATGGTGTATTTGGCAACACATACTCAATCGTAACATTGTCGATATAGCAATCATTGCCGTAACCGCTAATTCC
The DNA here is from genome assembly GCA_002839415.1 of Candidatus Saccharibacteria bacterium HGW-Saccharibacteria-1. Classification (GTDB taxonomy): domain Bacteria; phylum Patescibacteriota; class Saccharimonadia; order Saccharimonadales; family Saccharimonadaceae; genus UBA1547. The sequence goes on from PGXZ01000022.1 coordinate 2,260, forward strand.
CAGAAACCCAACCAGAAGATTACTGATGCCAGTGTAGCTGTTTAGAGATACGGTTATTTCTTCCCATCCAGTAGCCCCGTTGTATCTGGATATGGCAACTCCTATACTAGTCCAGTCTGCGCCACCATTAGTAGATAATTGCGGCTGAATTTGATCATTTGATGATGAATATCCGGTTTCGTGATAAATCCAAAATTTTAAATTTGCAGTATCGACGTCGGCAGGTATGTTAGATGTGGTATTTGGATAAAACCTGGCCTGAGCATTTGCTTGACATGTATAAGAATTGAATCGAGCTAGATAGCTACCATCTTGGGGTGATATACCTGTTGGGTTGGTTGAAGTCGTGGCGGTTGTCCAGGCGGCCGCGCTACCCGACACTAATACCGAAGTCCAGCTGGATGATTCAAAGCTATTTGAAAACAATATATTCGGAGAGCCTCCACTGACAGAGTTAAAGCTATCTAGGCTATCGATTTGGATTTCGTATTCGAGATTATTGTTTTCAGGGTCGTTGCCAGTAAAATTAAAGGTTGGTGTTGTGCTTTGACCTGTGATTGTGTCACTTGGACTGTTTAGTGTTACTGTTGGGGCGATATTACTTGGTAAAACAAAATTTCTAACACTGCTCCATTCTCCGTAGGTATTACTGCCATTTTGGTCTATTGCTCGAACTCGCCAATAGTAAGTACCTGGTGTTATTGCGGTTTGAACTGTGTAATTGACGGTCGCGCTTGGGATGAATGGGTGCCCAATCGAAAATCCGGCATCAATCGTTGAAGACAATGACCTTAAATTCGCAGAATCAAACGTGTTAATTGTATCAATTTGAATATTATATTCAACATTGTCTGACTCTGCGTCGGTACTATTAAAACTTAGCGTTGGTGTTGAATTTTCAATTACTTGACCGTCTGTTGGTGTGATTTGCGAGGCTATGGGCGATTGGTTCACATAAGGTCTGATGGCAAGGCTGACTGCGCACCATGAATCGGAAGTGGCTGTAGTCCAAGTTGTCCAAGCGGCCGCATCCTCGGTGCCAGAAATCCAGGCTTTTGATGCAATTCCAATAGTGGCGGCGTTACCTGGGTCAACCGATATATCTACTTGGTTAATATACCCAGCAGGCGCTGTGACTGAACTGTCGGCAGCTGTACCGGTGCCTAGTCCGGTGGCAATAACTACTGCCCCGGCTGTGATTGGTGTGATTGCGGGGCTGTTGGGTGGTGAGGCGTTTGTGCCAGTTAGTGTTGTCGCCGGAACGTCCATTGGGCTTGTTTGGTCAACATTTCGCCAGGCATGTGCTACGGCAACGGCTCCATTTGTAGTCGTACCGCTACCGTTACAAACTACTGCTGTATCAGGCACGGTCCCCATTAATTTCCAATTTACCGAAAGGTTAGCATCGCGATTGTCGTTTGCGTATAAATCAGCAATTTCGATATATCCAGGCGTACTAACGCCGGGGTCTCTGTTTGATGTATGTACGAAACCGGTCGATACAATAACAAGATCGCCTTGTTGTAGTGCTAGGCTTGTCAAAGATAGGTTAAAAGATGCGCTATTGCCGCTTGCTTCTGCCCCGCCTATGTAAATAAGTGCCATACTAGAACTATCTGCCTATTTATTTATAATCTTTAATTTGAATCTATCCATAGATCACCAACCGTTGGCGTCGCTGGCTGAGTGTTGCTAATTGTGATTCTTTTGGCTCCGTCAACAACAGTACTCCAACTAGGAACTCCATCTGTAATTGTTAGTATTTGATTAGTTGAGCCGGCCGGTATTCTGACAAGGTTTCCGCTGTTGTCTCTGTAGTATATATCACCTGTCGCTCCTACACTATCGTCAAAAGTGGCAACTTTTTTTCTGGTGCTATTTGTTGTTTGGGTTAAATATAAATTGTCGTTATTAAATTCCAACGCCCCACTTTCAGGTGAAGATAGTAATGGTCCTGATGTAAATTTTAGCGGTGCCGTTCCGGCATTTGTGCTACCGGGTAATATGGTTATTGATTTATGACACCCATTCGTAGTGTCATGGAGACCAGAATTGTAATGTTCTTTTGATATAAATTGGTTTAATACATCACCCCATTGACCGTCGTCGCCGTTAACATTTGGTAGTCGTTGCTCAAAAGCCATTATTCTTTTGCCTTGATTATACTACTTGTAATTTTTGAGGTATGCCACTCTTTTTCTGACGCTTCAAAATCTAGGATTGGCAGAAAATTATTTATATATCTGAATATTTCTAAGGTAGATAATTTAGTTAGCTTGTTCGGATCGATTGTTAGTAATCCATCTAAGTATAGGTATGTTAAAAGTCCGCCAACGAACATCCTGGCGCTATCATCTGGGTTTTGTATCTTAATAAGGTTTGATTCATTAGCGAGTTCCAAAAGGTCCGTAAGTGTGTTTAACGCAACATTAGTAATGCCTTTTCGTGCATGTATTTCAAGTTCGGGGTATGTATTAATCTCGTTGATAATTACCCTAAGTAGTTGAGTATATCTAGGTTGGCCAAATATATCATTGATACCGTTTGCAATAGCATACAGTGCTACATATAAATCGCCTTTTGATGTTATCTTGTCGAGCGGGGTGTTTAGTTCCCACGGATTACCAACGGCGTCTTCTATAACTCCTAAAAACAAGGTTTTCTTATCAGTAAAGTATGAATACAAGGTTCGTTTTGTGATGTTTGCTTTGCTAGAAATCTCGTCAATTGTCGTAGCGGCATACCCCTTTTCAATAAAGAGCGTATTCGCGGCGACTAAGATTTTTTGGTATGTATCATCAGAACGCTTACGCATGTTTTTAGTATACCACACAGTATACTTAATAAAGAAACCAGCGAATATCTATCGTGACTAGGGTTAATTCAGGACTGTCCATTCTTTGCACATTGTTTGACTAATCTTTGGATATGCAGTGTATAATTCAATTTTCGAGACCTCGGCCATGTTGATTATAGAGGTGTTAAAGTGGTGTTTGGCAGTTATGAAAAACGGTAATCAGATTGGGGATTCCACAAATAATTCATGCATGCCCCCGCTGCTTATCGGTGAGTGTGTTTTATGTCGTAGAATATATATATGAATATAGATAAAATCATTAAGACTATAGTTACCGAGATTGATGAGTTCATAAATGACGAGTTAATATCAAAAGCCCAAATTGCTTCGTATATTGTTGGATCAACTATGATGAGAGATGATTATGATGATATTATTCTTGTCGAGCCAAAAATTGAGATACTTGCAAATACTGCGGCCGATCTTGAGATAATTCCAGCCAAAGATAAATTTTATACTGATTATTATTTTACGGAGATCATAGAGTTAATTAAGCAGGTTAAAGAAAAATATAATTGTTGACCGGACTGGACTTGCACCAACCATGCTAGCGTCCCGTGTTCCAGGGATTATTTAAACATTATATTTCTCATGATAAACTCAATAACCATTTCCTTTACATACCCTCTCATTATACGTACCGAGTAAAACTATCAAGCTTGTTCATTCTCTGGTAAGCGTCAGGGTGATATGTCTTTTCAATATCCTGCATTATGTTTAATCAGTTGGACTGAGATAGTTGAGAGTAACCTCGAATAAGTTCGAGTAGTCCTGAGTAGGACTTGAAACTGCTCAAAACCCCACAAATAAAATACCCCCAACTTTTACATAACTGGTTGCTATGCGAGTTGGGGGTGTCTTTTTTGTAGTACTTTGATAAATGATAAAAATACAGCGACAACTAGTTAGTTACTTAGGAAGTCCACCTCGAAGAGGATTAGTTTTATTTAAATATTCTCTATTATGGGCCTCTTTTTTTCTGGCTTCTAACTCTCTCTGTTGTTTTGGGCTCAATGGCTTTTCTTTTTTAGTTTTACGGAAAATACCACCGATTGTATATTCGGCGATGTTTCCACCGTCGGCGGAAGCTTTAAATCGAACTCTATCAATCTTGCCCCTGCTTTTTAAGCCGCGAGGAGACTTGATTTCGGTTAAAGCAATCGCCTTTTCATAAGTACTCTTCTCAAAAGTAAGCCTCTTTGTTGTTTCGTCGAAGAAATGCGTGGACTCTTCAACGTTTACGGTAATTTTCAACTCTGTCGCACCGCCTAGAATTGATTCTATAATCGATTCTCGGCAATCTTCTGCGATTACGTATTCAACCATTCTTATACCTCATAAATCATCGAGTCGTAAATAATTAAGGCGTTTTCGCCACTCGAATCAAAGACTATATTTTAAAGACCATGATTATTAGTTATCACCTGCGTTGCGTATTGGTTCGCTCGCTTGACCTTTATCGTTTTAATGGCGATAAATCCATTTAGTCGAACTTGCAAGGTTTAGCCTTGTCTGTCCGAAATTATAACCACTGAATGTCAGTGAAGTTTTAGCTAATCTGTTAACATTCATTGGCGGTAGTTTAGGTCAATTACTTTTATATTATCATATATATCATAATATGTCAAGTAAACCGTACTAACTCACAACCATTGCAACATAAAAGTAGGCTCCGTAAACTGTAGTTAATATCACTCAATTACAGAAAGGAGGCCTGCTATGGCCTATTCTATCAATCCTAACCTACCAAAAGCGAGAGCAATTGC
>PGXZ01000023.1 GCA_002839415.1 Candidatus Saccharibacteria bacterium HGW-Saccharibacteria-1
CTTCTTGGCGGCGGGTGTGTTTTTAGCGGCTGCAGCTGCTTCTTGGGCTTTTTTGTCGTTTGCGGTTTTAATAGTTATAAATGTAAAGACGCCGCCTACAGCGAAGATGGCGAGAATAATAGCGGAAATGATTAGGATTTTTTTCTTACTTGACATATTTACTCTTTATTACTCTGATGGTGTCTATGAGGCACACCCGAATAATTATACATTATATCGATATTTATGTATAGCTTATGCTTCTTATCAATTTTTTGCAAAAAATAGTAATTTAAAATATTACTTAATTATATACATTATAAAAGAGTAGTTAATTTACTGAACGCTAATGTCATAAACCATGCCGCCATAACCATCTTGAACGGAGCTATCTGCAGTAATACAGACCGACATTGAATTGGTCGCCTCACTAGAGATGTCTATTTTTTGGCTATTGACCGTACCAGACCCTCGATATTTTTCTACGCTATTTGCTGATACAGTCACAAAATCATATCCTGATTCAGTAACGTGTGAAACATAGAAATCTTTTATAATTTTACCACTTGGTGCCGTCCATGTGCTGCATGTAGTTTTGTTATTGCCAGTCCAGGGTGCGGTTATATATTCGGTTAATCCAGTTGTAGCGCCTGTCCCCCGTTTACTGTTTAGCGATATTAAACCGCCCGTTAGTTCGTCTTTGTATTTTAAAATCCAGCCGCTACACGAATAACCTAGCAGGCAGTCAACGCTACGATTCCCCGTATATATGATTGGATCAATCTCGGTTTGGACTGCTGACACGTCGCCGCAAAAACTTAAAATAGAGCTACCTTTACTGCTTGATTTTGGCATGGATAGTGCCGATGTATCAATACCCTTTAATGTGTCAGTTGCAATCAGAGAAGATGTCTTGCTCATGGCAAGGCAGCTTGGGTATTCCCCATTTTGCAGATAATATTTTTCAAGCGCATTAGCGATAGTAGTAATTCTAGTCGACCTTATGGCGTTGCGCTCAGAGGCTTGTACTCTACCATAAGAGACGAAGCCGATCGAAGATAATAGTCCCATGATAAATATAGCGACTATTATTTCGACTATAGTAAAACCGCCTATGGTTTTTCTCATAAGCTTATTGTAGCAGACAATTTTGAAAATATGTTGTTATTTTTTCAAATCAAGTATGACCAAGTGCTCAATGTGTGGTGTGCGTGGAAAAAAATTATAACCCTTGTGATAACGAATGCCGTATTTTTCAGCTAATCTTGCTGTGTCGCGAGCTTGAGTTACGGGATTGCATGACAAATATATAATTCGTTCTGGCATAGTTTCCAGCAGCTTATTAACAACGTCTTCGTGAAGCCCTGCCCTTGGTGGGTCGACAATAATTGTTGACTGACTATTTATATGTTCGAGCGCACTTTCGCTTGGTGCCAGGATTGCCTTGACAGCTTTTTCGCGATCAAGTGCTTTGATGTTACGTTTCATTTCAACTACGGCATGTTCATTGATTTCAACCAAAGTTACATTTTTGCCGCCAATCGTTAGGCCAATTGTACCGACGCCGCTATAAAGGTCAACAACCGGTTTGCCATCGCTCACCCATTGCTTCATATCACGAAGCGCTTGTTCATAAATAGGTATATTGATTTGGAAAAAACCTTCAACTGCATAAGTAAATGAAATGTCTAAAATGTTGTCGGTTAGGTTTGTAACGCCCCAGGCTTGTAGCCGTTCGGTGATAACGCTAGCAGGACTTTTTGGATTAGAAAATATCAGTTCAAATCCGCTAACGCCTAATTTTTCGATTTCGCTGTCGGTGAATTGCTTAAATTCAGGCTCTTTTACGTATAATTGCATGGCAACATTGCCGCTTTTGTCGCAGCGAATTAACAACGTTTTTAACATATACGCGCGAACATCTTCGTTTTTACGTAGCAAGTTTCGCATTGCGATTGCAGCGGTATTTATGACCGGATTGGCCAGGCTAGTACCTTCAACTGGTATTTTACCGTGTGTGCCGCGACGGAAAAATGCTAGGTCAAGTCGTTCGGTTACTTTGTTCCAGTACCAGCTAAACTCAATTTTATTACGATATTCATATTGCTTATCATCGCTATATACCTCAATTTTCTCAGGTAAAACAATGTCGTGTAATTCAAAAGCCTCTTCAATTAGCGCAGCTTTGAAATTCTGCTCGCTTTCGAAATTCATAATTTGCCATGGACTAGTCGAAAGGTAACTCTCTTCGTCTTTTGGTGCTACCCTATTTTTGCTAGGTACAAACACTTCAGTTACTACACCCTCAAGCATTTTTGATTTTTTCTTTGTAACTTGAACATCAACAGTTTCGTCGGGCAATCCACCCCAAACAAATATTTTTTTGCCACCCTCAAGTGTTCCAATAGTCTGACCACCGCCAACAATCTTATCAAGTTTAATGTTAACAATCGGTAAGGTTTTTTTCTTCATCTGTATATTATACCTTAGTTTGTGATTCTGATTTTACAGATGTTTTTTAGAATTAAAAAACCACGACTGTTTAAGCCGTGGTTTAGACATATTGAAATATGTCCTGAAAGTGAATCAACTTATTAACTTAACCGACATAATTTTTGTTCATTGGGCATCCACCCGTACCACGAGTGTTGCAACCGTATGCCCCCTGGCATCCGTCACAACCGGTAATGGTTGTGACACGATAGAATTTAATCTCAGCGCCTTCGGGGAGTTTTGTGGTCCCCTCTGGCAATCTAGGGCCGCGATATTGAGCTACGTAAATGAAAGATTCATCGTCTATTTCAATGTTTACTCTATGCGCCGTTAGGTCGCAGCCTAAAACATCGCCCACTACTCTGGCGGTGTCAATATGGCCGATGGCGCATTCAATGTCTTTTGGAACATCTTTTGGCTCAATCTCCATGATGTGCAGAAGCTCTAAACCTCTTGTAATCATGTTAATGCTCAGGGCGTTGGTTAAAATATTTTTATTTTTCATGGTTATCTCCTTTTGTGGTGAACTTTCCGGCGTCACCAGCCAAATAGTACTAACAGGAGTATTTCCTGTAGTCTATTTTGCTTAACTAATATAGGCACGCAAAATAGACTACAGAAATATGAAAAATATTATTGATAGATTCACTTTTTAAAAATCAAGTTGATTGATTTGTCTCACCAACTTGCTAATTATTGTATCATACTATTGCTATATTGTCAATAATTTAATATAAAAAATGTATTATAGTATGATCAAGGGCTTGTTTAATGATTGTATATCAATAAAAAAGCACTAGGTGCCTGCCTGGATAAGAGATATAAAAGAATCTATTTTTGTATTGATAATAATTTCGCAAGGTCTATTATGAATTATAGAAATATTGTATAATCTAATACCGTACTGGGGTGTCGCCAAGTGGTAAGGTGAGAAACGACACGTCGTCGTTTCGCAAGGCCGGAAGCCGGATGACGAACGTCACCGACTGAGGCGGGGTCGAGAAATTTATCGAAGATAAAATATCGTGACCTGGTTTCTAGGACAGGCTACCAGAAATACTAGCATTAGTACATTTTAAAAGTTATAATTAGTTAATCGTATTGGGGTGTCGCCAAGTGGTAAGGCACTGGTTTCTGGTACCAGCATTCGGGGGTTCGAATCCCTCCACCCCAGCCAAATTAAAATAACGACCCGTGTGGTCGTTGTTTTAATTTGTTCTGCGACTGAGTGATTCCGAATCCCCGCTTTTGCGCAGCAAAAGTACGCGGGGTTCGGCGAAGCGCAGTGAAATTTTATGAAAGTTTATTTTCAATAAAATGAGCAAGCGGAGGAGCAACTTGTTGCGATATCCCTCCAACCTCCTATTATATCTAACCAATAGCGAACTCGCGGGGTTGCGGAATGTGACCGAATCCCTCCATCACGGCCGAGATAATTATATTTAAAATGAGACACGTATAAGCCTCATTTGTTTGTTATGATAGAAGAATGCAAAGAGATGTGACGAAACTCCAGGAACTCCTTCGAATTATTGATGAATTCGATAATTTTGGACAAATGCCCCGGGACATGTCTCTTTTTTCGGTCGCAGTTAGAACGTTACGTAAAGATAAATCAATATCAACTGATATCGTGTCTCTTATCAATGCAAATTCAAATGGAATGGGCACGATTGCGTTGAGTAGAATACTAATTGAAGATTATTTACACATGCTTTTCTTGAAGGATAATCCAGATAAGCTTACTGAGAACATTAAGAATTTTAATTTACATCCATATATTGAACACTATGCGTCGTTACAAGCCATGCGTGACTGGGGCATCGACCTTAGTGATAATGAGGCTACACATGTAACTGCTGCTGTCGAAATGGCATTTGAAGCTAATAAATCCCGTTTCCTGAGACCACATAGGCCAACAAGCGGCACGTTTGATCCAGATGATTATTATCGGACTTGGACTAAGTTTAATCTCGATAACCTTGTGAAAAGCACAAGTCTTACAGAAACTCCAGCAGGGCTGAAAACTCTGAAGTTTATTACAGAAGCCTACGGTACGGCCTCGACAATAGTGCATCATAATTCGTTCAATATATGGCTTTTATCGAGCCAGGATGGGACTTTGGCTCGAGAAGTTTATAGCGAGATTGCGATAATGATTTCAGAGATCGTTCTGGGAAGAATTATTAACGTAGCTTTAGGTATAGCACCTTCTGAAGAAGATGATCCTATGCGCATCCCCAATCTCCTTAGCAGGCTAGCATATGCAATTTAGGAAATATTACCCTAAAGCTTAAATGACAATATTGCGCCATCGCAATTATATTTGGTAAACTATAAGTAATGTATGAATGACAGAAATATCATTAGTGATTTTCGAGAATTAGATGCGACCGACCCGGTCGCCTGTGATCATTTTTTTGAAAAGTGGGGTGCTGGACAGTCGTTAGCAAAATCACATATGCCGTACGAAAGATTAGAAGCTTACAGGCATGTTTTAGGGATTTGCAAAAAAGAAGACAAAGACAAATATATGGTGGCCCACAAAGGGACTGCTTTTTTCTTCTGCGCTCTATCTCTTTTTGATCTCAAGTATTTTGAGTCGTCAATCTTCTACTTTACGGCTGCCCTTGCAGAAGACCGCAGGCGTTCGGGGAGTGTGACTCTTGTCGATTATATTTTTACGCCTGCAGGTCAAATATTATCACTAAATCATTCAGGTAAGTGGGCTCGATTTACTACCGATTTTATAGATGCGGTTCGATATTTCATTGAAAAATTCAACACACAATATGGTACTAGCCACTCTATCGAGGATTTTGTTCAAAAATTTGTTCATCCGATGCTAGAGGATGAACGCTACTCAATTATTACTTCCTTTTACTCTTTCATTCTTGATTATAAAGAGAAGGATAGAAATTTGCGCCTAGCTGGCGGAGCGATCGATTCAACAGAACCCATATTGGTAAATCTTTTTAAGGGCGCATTGATTTTTGAAACAATATTGAAGCACTATTATCCTCGAGATGATAGTGGTATTAGAATTACAACACTAGGTCGTTTTTCTAAAAACTCAAATTTCGTCGCTGATTTTTCAGGGGTAAAACTTTCAATCTATACTAATGCGCTACAGGACATATTGGATGATATAGTCGATTATTCCACAAAGACTACCCTGGAAACGACTGCTAGAATTAGAAATACAACGGGCCACAAGCTTACCTGGGATAATGTATTTGAAGATCCTGATAATTATACAAAACTTTTTGAACAAGAAGTCTTTGCGATCCTGAACGTTATAACAGCTCAATGGTAATACGTTAAACTAGTCGTGTCGTGTCTCTCTGTCTTATACTCGAACTTAAATATATAGCTATAGAAAATGCATAGTTTTAGTTCGGTTTTTTCTATAACTAGGTTGTCGGGATTTGACAACTTGAATTAGTTTTCGGGCCGAAAACTGCCAGTATTAGTTTGAGGGTGGTGTCCGATGATGATTGATCGTCAATAGCGAACTCGCAGGGTCGCGGGACGTGACCGAATTATCCCATGTATTTATAGTGCTATAATATTAAATACAGATATGAAAAATTACTGTTATATAGACGGTCAAAACTTACATCTCGGCACTGCGGGAACTAACCCACCTTGGAATATTGATTTAAATAAATTCCGAGTTTATCTCCGCGAAAAATACCACGTAGAAAAAGCATTCTATTATCTTGGCTATGTCCAGGATGGGCTGAAAATCGAACAGTTATACGAAAGTATTCAAAATGCAGGTTTTATACTTGTGTTTCGGCAGCATAATTCGGCAATGATTGGCAAAAAGAAAGGTAATGTAGATTCTGACATAATATTTTCCATAATGAAACGCATTCACAAGGATAACGATTTCGATAAAATAATATTAGTTTCGGGTGATGGTGATTATAAGATGCTGGTTGATTTTTTGATTGAGGAATATAGGCTTGAAAAAATATTATTTCCAAATAAAAAATTTCGTTCATCATTATATAAACAAATCGGTGCACCCTATTTTGCATACCTTGATGATAAAGACGTAAAGCGTAAAATTGCTCATATATAAGAAAAGAGCTCCTTAGGTAATCAGCCGTTCGGAACTCTCTTCGTCTTAATACCTAAATCATAGCATAAATAGCTTAAATAAACAATGGTGACGTACTAACTCACAACCATTGCAACATAAAAGCAGGCTCCGTAAACTGTAGTTAATATCACTCAATTACAGAAAGGAGGCCTGCTATGGCCTATTCTAT
>PGXZ01000024.1 GCA_002839415.1 Candidatus Saccharibacteria bacterium HGW-Saccharibacteria-1
CACACAGCATTAAAAATGAGCCCAGCGGCTTACGCCGCTACGCTCACGAAACAACAGTTTAAGACAGACACGGTGTCCAGGAAAGTGGGAGCTTGACAATACGCTTGGGCACCAAACAATTCGACTTTTCCAAACTTAATGCCTCACCCACTAGGATAATTATGATAGACGATGAAAGTTTTTACGATATTTTTTGGGATAATACCAACCTCAGTAGACTAAATATGGCTCAATTTGCCAATCAAATTAGCTTATATCAACCAGAGTACAAAGAACAAATGCTTGAATATCCCGATAAGCCGAATCTACTACCATTGCCAAAATCTAAAATTAATAAAATTACCAAAAATCGAGTTAGTGATAGGGATTTTACCGACAAAGTTATGACCAAAAAAGAGCTGGGGCTTATATTCTCAAGTTTTTACGCCTGGAATAGCCTTGAGCATCGTTCATATCCGTCGGCAGGCGCAACTTACTCACTAGAAATTTTTTGCATCTCGTATAATACTGAAATTTTAAATAACAAGATTTTATATTACGATGCCGAAAATCATGGACTTAGTTCAACAAACAATAGCGCACCTTCATGGAAAGAATCTACCGAACCACTCAACTACAACAACGAAATTTCACCTAACCTATTAGTAATTTATGTCATATTCCCAAGCCGCGTAACTAATAAATACGGCGATCGCGGCGGTAGATTTGCACTCCTCGAAGCCGGTGCTGCCATGCAACAACTATCACTTCAAATTGCTGAATCTAATGTTTTAAAAGGTGTTGTACTGGGTGGTTTAATGGATGATTTCTGGAAATCAAAATTAGGTCTAAAAGACACAGACGCGCAAATTGCCTGTGGCTTTTTAATAGGTAAATAGCAACAACAAGCTAAATCAAATCTTGTAATCTTAATTTTAGCAAACGCCCACAAACATATTGCAAAATAAAATTGACTACACAAATAGCCGCCAGCCAAATCCCGACAATCATCGCTATGTCAAAACTAATAGATTTATTTTCAACAAATTGCGACAAAAACGTTAGGACTAGCGGAGCCATTGTTAATATAGCTTTAAAAATCAAAACTAGTCGAGGTGTGAGTTTTATTCTATTTTTCTTAGTTTCTTTTTTATGCTGAGCTTGCAATACTAAAGGCACCGCTTTTTCAGCTGCTTCGAAAATAATTTTCTTGCTCGTCTTAACAATTGTTGTCGGGATTTTAAACAAAAAATACACCGTTAACACTAACATAATAACCACAACTATAATCGATAAGACTATCATAAAAACGTCAGCAAAAGGACTAACTTCGGTTGCAATGGGCGGCGCAATACTAACAACTGGCGTGTCTTGCGGTTGATTTGGGCTAACAAACAATGCAAGGTTCATAATCAATTCAAAATAAAGCAACACAATCCATAACCACTGCAAGAAACAAAACAAATAGCCCAAAACACCAAATGCATTTGAAAACTTTGTTTTTATATTATTTTTATTTTTCTTATTCACAGACTAACAATACTAAAAAACGCAACTATAAACAATATCAAAAGTAGATTTTACAGATTAGATACGCGGCGATATTTAAACTACTTGGTTTAAATATTCAAACAATTTAGCCAATGCGCGCTCCCGGTGAGTCATAAAACCATTTCGTTCTTCGAGAGTTTTGGCCTGTAAGTTAATCAAACTTTCACTAACGTCTGGAACATAGAATATCGGACTAAAAGCCAATCCAGATACTGACGCCGCGTCATCTAATTTTTCAAGTATCAAACCCCGTAATTCACCGTCAAAATAAATCATATCTTCACCAGATTTGCCAAGTGCAATCGTCGTCTTCATTACCGCCCGACGATCATCGCCCTTCATGCCTTTCATTTGATCAAGGCAATAATCTCTGAGCTCTTCGTCGGTCATTTCATAACCAGCCCAACGTCGTGAAAAAACACCTGGCTTATTATCTAATATTGAAATCTCAAGCCCGCTATCATCTCCAATTATATACAAGTCAGATCTGCCAATTTCCTTTTGATAAGATTCGACTTTTTTTGCAGCATTCTCTTTAAAGGTTACACCATCTTCAACGACATCAATCTCGATCCCTAAATCTGCGGGTGAAATTATTTCTATTCCATATTTTGATGCCAGTTTTTTGACTTCATTTAATTTACCCTGATTTGATGTCGAGAAAAATATCTGTTTTGGGTTTGGCTTAGAAAAATTATTTGTCATAATTCATAGTTTAACATATTAGAAACGACTAACTAATTCAACTCAACTTTTAAATCAGGCCAAATCGTCTGCCACGATTTATTCTTAATACGACGATTAAATACCTCAAATTTATTTCCGTAGCGGTATTCAGGTATCGGCCGCGCTATTAAATTTACCAGGTCATCGATGCCGTAGCAAAAAGCAAACTTTAATTCATCTTTTTCAAGCTTTACGGCAACACAGGTCGCTGTTTCTGGCCAATGAGATATGGCGTCGATAGTCGATTTAAACGGTTCGCTCTCGCTCACGTAATGCATCCTCGCCTGATTGCGGACTTCCCAATCGGCAGTTGGAAACTCGCCTTTCATCTTTTCATCATAATACCAATCAGCCTCGGGACTAACATCGTCTGGATTAAAATAAACCAAATCAACATCAGTAGTCGAATGTGAATCAATTCCCTCAATTTCATTCCAAACTTTATTTCGCAAGAATCCCGCCCCAATCCACCAGTCGGGTAAATTTAACTTCTCAGCAGCGCGCAAAACAACCATCATCCATTCGTCAGCTTCAACCAGCAGCCTTATATCGTCTTCTGTTTTTAAAGTCATATCATAATCATACTTGCAAAAGTAATAAATTCAATATATAGTGTAAATACAACACTAACTAAAGTACTAGCTTCAGCGTTGACATATCGGCTGAGGCTACATACAAGAAAGAGGTAAAACAAATGTCAAATACTAATAATAAAACCAGCAGGCAAAATATTGTCGAAAGCATCATTATAGGAATCGCCCTAACTGGAATATCTTATATATGCGGAATTTTATTCGGCTGGATCAATAACGTGAATTGGCTAGAAATGTTCGCAGTCTTTACATCTTATTCATGCACCTATTTATGTATTACACAGCGGCGCATTAACTACCCTATTGGCGCGATCTCGTCAGCTGCATATGCATATTTATTTTTGCAAAGCGGGTTAATATCTAGTGCGATTTTAAATGCCTACCTGGTGCCAACTTTAGTTTACGGCTGGATTCGCTGGCGCAAGGATGACAATACTCGCCCAGTTACGCACGTTTCGTGGCGTTGGCTGCCTGTATATATTACCTTAACTGGCTTGGGATATTTAGGCGCAACACTAATAAGTCAGCAATTCGGTGGAGCAATGGCCTGGACAGACTCACTAATTCTTGCACTCACGATACTGGCACAATTCCTACTAGACAATAAAAAACTCGAGAACTGGATTGTATGGGCCGTAGTTAATGTACTAGCAATTTACACATATTCAACGATCGGGCTACCGCTTGTCGCCTTTCAATACGTACTATTTTTAGCAAACACAGTTTATGGATATATCATCTGGAAAAGGAGTAAGGATCATGTCGAAAGCATTTGTATTGATGACAGCAATGCCACCAACAACCGGACACTTACAACTGATACAGTTTGCTAGTCTAATCGCAAATACCGGGGTCGAGGTAATTATAAATACTCAGCCCCACGAACCATTCGCAGATGAAAGAGCCGCAGCTTTAAAATTAGCCGTTAAGCACCTGGGTGTAAAAGATATAGTTGTTAAGCATATATCAAAGACTATCGAGCAAAACCCACAAGCCCCAGGTTTCTGGAAAATGTGGCAAGGTTTCATGAAAGATTTTGGCGCGACATCAGATGATTACATCGTAGCAAGCGAAGTCTATGGTAAAAAACTAGCAGAAATTATCGGCGCAAAGTTTTTCCCTTACGACATTGACCGTACACTTAACAACACAAAAGCTTCTGTAATTCGCGACAATCCAATTGATAATTTCGCAAATATAATTCCCGAGTTCCAGCCATATTTACGCACGACAATAACTGTTTTTGGCGCAGAATCGACCGGTAAAACTACACTATCACGTCAGTTGGCACAAGAGATTCGTGGACAGTGGCTATTTGAATACGCTCGACCTTACCTGGAAAATACCGTCAACGATATCACTACCGATTCAATGACAGCAATCTGGCAAGGGCAAAAGGCATTACAAAAACAGGCAAACAATCTGACAAACCAGCCCTTTGTAATCCAAGACACCGATTTATTTTCAACGGTTGGCTATTGGCAATTCCCGCACTGGCAAAAAACCATCGGAAAATGTCCGACAGAATTGATCAACGACGCAATCGCACTAAAATCTGACTTATATATAATCACAAAAAGTAATATTCCATTTGAAAAAGACCCGCTACGATATGGCGGTGATGTTCGCGAAGGTAGTGATGAATATTGGATTGATATTTGCAAACAATACAATCTTCCGTATATTATTCTCGATACCAACAATCCGACTGAACGAGTTGAACAAGCAAAAGCCGCGATATTAAAGGTTGCGAACAATAAAGCCCGGTTAATATCGTATGACCGTAAAGGATTGTAGATATAATTATATAAATCAACATTAGTACTAAATTTAAAAAGTTATTTTAAAAGTTAAAAGACACCTACCAAAAAAGTAAGTGTCTTAGCACAAGATTTTTACAAAATACACGCCAACCTTTCAGCTAGCTGCTCAACCGTTTCTGAATCCTTCGCAATTCCCGAAAGGTAATTCAAAACTCTGTGACCGTAAAAGTCTTTGCTTTCTTTTATCCGGCCAAGATTTTCCGACTCAGATTTCTTTACTAATTCTTCATAGTTACAATAAGTAAAGAGAGCCTCGACGAATCTGTCATAAGACATAGGCGGGATAGTGGGTAAAAATGTACTAGCCATAATTTTCCTCCTAATTGTTTTTCGGAGGTAAACCCTCCGATTTATTTTCGAGATGGGTTTTGTATAACTTGTTAGTATAATAGCACATTGTTATTGTTTTGTCAACGTTTTTCGAATATTCTTCACAATATTTAACTACATTTAACAAACCAAAATACATAAGCCATCCTTTACCTTTACTACTATAGTGTTTATAGCTAACAAAATTAAACTAGCAAATTGTCAATCGACTGCACTATGATCAATAACCAAACAGACATCAAAACCTGATATCATGCTAATATAGTAGTATATGAAGTTCGTAAACAATAACTTCTCCAAAGAAGTTGAAAGACTCATCGATCCCATAACCGTTGGCTCTTTACACTTCATGCAATATTTTAATCAATTACTGCCAAAATCTCTACAAAAACGAATCGTAAAATCTTCGTCCAAAAAAACACCAAATATGGGATTTGTCGTAGAGCCATACAGCTCATTTTTATGCTACGAAATCGACGACTTAGAATATGCCAAATCACTAATTCCCGATGGCTTTGAGCTACTTAAGACTAGTATATTTACTGACGACGAGCCAAAATACTATTGCATATTGGGATGTGTTCGCGCTCATACAAGCGCATTCTGGGGATCTAGGATAGAATTTTATGTCATAGCAAAGGACAAAAAGACAAATTTACTAAGCTGGCTAATTATCGACTATGACACAAATACGATTAGTTACGATAACAAGAACGGACTGAGTTCACCGAACAGTAATCGTGCGGTAATCACAGTCAATCACAGAGGTAGACTATTCGTTGACGTTCAAAACAATGCAAACGATCGAAAGCTAATATTTGATGCCGATATTGAAGAAGGATCGATGACAAACCTTGACCAGAGGTTATGGCTAGAAGGTAATTTATCGATTGGATATGGCCGTAAACTATCTGAAAAAGACGGTGATATATTTTCACTCAAGTTCGAACCATGCGAGGTTGAGAAAGCATTAAGGATTCCGCTTGATAGTCTAAATCTAGAAGTAAATACTTGGTATCCTGGATTATTCAAAAATAAACCATGTCAAATAGTCTGCTTCCCCTATTCACAGCATTTTATTTCTGACAGTCCAGGCTTTTCCAGCAATATCAAAAATAATGTCAAGCTCCCACTTTCCTGGACACCGTGTCTGTCTTAAACTGTTGTTTCGTGAGCGTAGCGGCGTAAGCCGCTGGGCTCATTTTTAATGCTGTGT
>PGXZ01000010.1 GCA_002839415.1 Candidatus Saccharibacteria bacterium HGW-Saccharibacteria-1
CACTAAAAACAACCTAACCTTCACAGTAAGCCAAAGCGGTACAATTGCAGCTGGAACCCCAGCTCCAGCCGAACCAACCCTTCCTGAATCCGATTGGATAACTATTGGTACGCAGCGGTGGGCTAGGAAGAATTTGAATGTTGGGACTATGATAACTGGCTTAACCACCCAGGCCAATAATGCTACGATTGAAAAATATTGTTACAACAATGACGAAGCTAACTGTTCGGCATACGGTGGACTGTATCAGTGGAATGAGGCCATGAATTGGACTACGACTGAAGGGTCTCGGGGTATTTGCCCGTCTGGATCGCGTATACCAAGTGATAATGACTGGAAAGTGCTGGAGATGCAGCTTGGAATGACTCAGTCCGAGGCCGATGCTGAACAAAGATTTCGGGGAACCGATCAAGCAATTCAACTTAGGGATGGGGGTGGATCGGGAATGAATGTACTTCTCGCCGGTAATGCTAATTTATTTGGAGCATTTGATCATCTTGATAATATCGGCTTGACTTACGTAGATACATGGTATTGGTCAAGCTCAGAGTATACAACCAACACTACTAACGTGTGGACGCGCTCCCTAGACAAGAGTAGAACGGACGTGTTAAGGGCTGTATATGAGAAAGCCTACGGTTTTTCTGTTCGTTGTCTAGGGAGTTGACATATTTCTACGCTGAATTGTTTTCTAATAGTTTAGTATAATAATAATTATTAGTGCATAATACTATCATGACTGAAAATTATCGTAAGCGTCGGTTGGTTTTGGTGGTAATTTTATTTGTGATAATGATTGTTGTTTTAGTTATCAATATTCCTAAACAAAATATAGTAAATGCGCCGGTTGAAGGTGATAAAAACCAAACAGCTTCCAGTCCAGCAATTAGTGCATTAGAAAAACTGGTTATCAAAGGCCGAGCGCCAAAAACAGGTTATGATAGGGCTAAATTTGGTAATGGCTGGGTGTCGGTTAATGGCTGTGATACTCGCAATATTATCTTGCATCGTGATTTAAAAGACGCAAAAGTTGATTATGAATGTAATGTTACTAGTGGCGTTTTGAATGATCCATATACGGGCAAAATAATTAATTTTATTAGAGGTGCAAATACCAGTAGCGCAGTTCAGATTGATCACGTCGTGGCGCTATCTGACGCTTGGCAAAAGGGTGCGCAGCAATTTACAGCGGAAAAGCGAGCAAGGCTAGCCAATGACCCGCTTGAGCTGCTAGCGGTTGACGGACCGGCTAATAACCAAAAAAGTGACGGCGATGCGGCGACTTGGTTGCCGCCGAATAAATCTTTTAGATGCGAATATGTAGCCAGGCAAATCGCAGTTAAGTTAAATTATGGATTATGGGTAACGCGGGCCGAGCATGACGCTATGTCGGATATTTTGGGTAAATGCCCTAATCAATTATTGCCAACTCCATAGGTTTGATGTATAATTATAGGTAGTACATTGCATTTTCGTCGGCCGGCAGGTCGGCTTTTTTAAATAAAGAGACAAGGAGAAAATTATGGAAGAAATCAACGTTAAACAACTAGTGCTTGCAGTTCACACGATTGCCGAGGAAAAAAACTTACCCGAAGAGACGGTTATGTCAGTTATCGAACAAGCTATCGCTGCTGCATGGCGACGAGATAACGGCGAGCGCGACCAAGATGTTCGTAGCGAACTGAATGTTAATGACGGTACCGCAAACGTATTCGTTGCTCGTGAAGTCGTAGAAGAGGTTGGTTCTGATGCGCTTGAAATCAGCCTAGAGGACGCCGTTAAGGTAAAGCCTGACGCAGCTCTTGGTGATTTAATCGAAGAAAAGTTCCCAGTAACGACCTTTGGCCGTGTTGCCGCTCAAACTGCTAAACAGGTTGTTTTACAACGTTTACGCGAAGCTGAGCGTGAAGTTGTCCTAAGTGAATACGAAGACAAAATCGGTACAGTCGTAAACGGAACTGTGCAACGAGTCGAGCCACGAGTTATCCGAGTAGACCTTGGTAAAGCTAGCGGTATTATTCCACAAAGCGAGCAAATTCAAGGCGAATTTTACAGCGTTGGAAGCCGAATCAAGGTATACATTAAGGATATCGAGCGAGACAATCGCGGCCCACAACTAATCCTTAGCCGTGGTAACGAAGATTTTGTTAAATATCTATTTGGCCAAGAAGTTCCCGAGATTGAAACTGGCGCTGTTGAAATCAAAGCCATTGCTCGCGAAGCAGGTCGTCGAACCAAATTGGCAGTTGCTAGTACTGTTCCTGGTGTTGACCCAGTTGGAACGTTCGTTGGCGGACACGGAACTCGCGTTCAGGCTGTTATGAATGAAATTGGTGATCAGGAAAAAATCGATATTATTGCATTTGACGGTAACCCTGAACAGTTTATTAAAAACGCGCTTAGCCCAGCCGAGGTAGCTAAAGTCGAAATCAATGACAGCACCAAGCGCGCAACGGTATTCGTAACCGAAGATCAACAATCAATTGCCATTGGACGTGCCGGACAAAATGTGCGCCTAGCTAGCCGTTTGACAGGTTACGAAATTGATATCGAGCAAACTGCCGAAGTTGTAAAACCTGCCGCTCCTGCGCCTCGTAAAAACATCGAAGACAGTCTAATTAATGCTCTTCAAGAATCCGCTGAATAGTCTCAAATATCTAAATAAGTTATAATAGAAGTATGGCCGATGATTTTGCAGAATTCGTATCGCATCTGACCGATAACGCACGAACTAGCCTGCATCATGCCAACCTAATCGCGCAAGGTTATGGCAGTTCGTATATCGGCACGGAGCATTTGTTACTGGGAATATTAGCCCAAGGTTCTTCGGTTGGCGCTAAATTGCTGGCTGATTCTGGCGTTACATTAGACAGGGCACAGGTAGCACTGAATCTAACTCCGCTAAAGGTAATTGTCAGTGCCGATGCAAAGGGGCTCAGCGAGACTGCAAAATTAACTCTCAAGATGAGTTGGGATATTGCCCAAGAATTTCATCAAGACTATTTAGGGACTGAACATATTTTATACAGCATTTTAAGCCAGCGAAACGCTAGAGCGTCGGTGTTGTTACGCGATATGAATGTTGATTTGCAGGATTTAATTGCAGAACTAGAAAACTTTTTTGGTCGTCAAAATGATAGCTTTGGTGGTGATTTTGAATCAGTAGCAACTCACACTCGTGAACGGACTAAAAATAAAGGCGCGCTTGGAACTTTCGGTACGGATCTGACGGTACTTGCAAAAGCCGGTAAGCTTGATCCGGTTATTGGTCGCGAAAAACAAGAAGAACGGGTAATTACAATTCTTAGTCGTCGCACAAAAAATAACCCAGTACTAATTGGTGAACCTGGTGTTGGCAAGACGGCTATTGCTGAGGGCTTGGCGCAGCGCATTGCTCGCGAGGATGTGCCAGAGCAGTTATTGGATAAGCGTATAATTCAACTCGACCTGGCGGGCATGATCGCGGGAACTAAATATCGCGGAGAGTTTGAAGATCGTTTGAAAAAAGTAATTGCCGAACTAAATCAGCAAAAAAACATTATTATATTTATTGATGAGTTGCATTTGCTAGTTGGCGCCGGGGCAGCCGAGGGTACTATTGATGCTGCAAATATGTTAAAGCCAGCTCTTGCGCGCGGCGAGATTAGAATGATTGGCGCTACGACCCTGGGTGAGTATCGTAAATACATTGAAAAAGATAGCGCGTTAGAGCGTCGATTACAAACCGTGGTTGTGCCCGAGCCAAATACAAAAGATACTGTCGCAATATTAAAAGGCTTGAAGGCTCGTTACGAAAAACATCACGGCGTTATGATTAGCGACGAAATAATCGAAGATGCGGTTTATATGTCTAATCGTTATATTAGCGAGCGTTTTATGCCCGACAAGGCGATCGATGTAATTGACGAAGCAGCGGCGCTGGTTAGGGTCCGCTCTGGCCAAAAGCCAAGTAAGTTGCGCGATTACGCCAAGCAGCTGAATAATTTAAACGAAAAAATGGAAGATGCAGTTGCTGCCGAGGATTATGAGCGGGCGGCCCTTTACAAAACACGGATTAGTCAATTATCGGATAAGCTCGAGCAAACTCGCGAAGAACTAGAGCAGAAAAAGCCGATTACATTAAAAGATGATGATATTGCTTATGCTATTTCGTCGATGACCGGCATACCAGTGCGACGTGTTCAAAAGTCCGAGGCAAAGATGCTTCGTAATTTAGAAAAGCATCTGGGCAAATATATTATTGGTCAAGAAGAGGCGGTTGAAAAAGTATCGCGGGCGATTCGTCGTAGTCGAAGTGGCGTTGCTAGCAGTAATCGTCCAATTGGTTCTTTTATTTTTATGGGTCCAACTGGTGTCGGCAAAACTGAACTTGCCAAGGTGATTGCGCGCGAAGTGTTCGGCAGTGAAGATTCATTGGTGAAAATCGATATGAGCGAATTTAGTGAAAAGCACACCGCCAGTCGTTTGGTTGGTGCGCCTGCTGGATATATAGGCTATGATGACGGTGGCCAATTAACCGACAAGATTCGTCGTCAGCCGTACAGCGTTGTTCTGTTTGATGAAATTGAAAAAGCTCACCCTGAGGTATTTAACTTGCTTCTTCAAATTCTGGAAGACGGCTCATTAACCGACGCTAGTGGCCACAAAGTCAATTTTAGCAATGCAATTATAATTTTAACTAGTAACTTGGGCTCTGATTTCATGATGAAAGAGTCTAGCCTTGGCTTTCATGCGACAACCAAAAACGATCAAAAGAAACTTGATCAGATTCACGATGAAAATGCCGAAAACGCTTTGTCGGCGCTTGGTCGTATTATGCGGCCAGAATTAATCAATCGATTTGATAGTATCGTAACTTTCCGCGCATTGACTAAAAAGCAAATCTCAAAGATTTTTGAAAATTTGATTGACGAACTTCAACGGCGACTTGTGCAAAAAGGTATTCATCTGGTTATTAAATTATCCGCAAAGAAGTTAATAATCAAGAAAGGTTATAGCAAGAAATTTGGGGCAAGACCGCTCAGGCGAACGATACAGGACGAACTAGAACATAGGATTGCTGATGGAATTTTGTCTGGTGAATATGAAAAAGGAAGCGTATTAACAATAAGTACACAGGGTGGTGAAATAAAAATCGATGTTACAACAGAGTCATAAAGTATTCAGTGCAATCGTAAGTATAATATTTTGTTTAGGTTTACTGGCGGTATCATGGTGGGCTATACTAAATAAACAACTTATATTAGATCAATTAACTGTCTGGCAATATCAGCCAACTAGCGAAGTTATCGGTCTAATCGATCGTTCTGGGATGGATGGTTATGGCAAATTCTTATTCTTAGCTAGTCAACCGCTACTTGCCAAGTCAACAGACGAAATCAAGGTTTTCAATAGTGTATGTAGTGATGTTGAACGCACTACTTCGATTCTTGGTTGTTATAGCAATTACCAGATTTATGTTTACAACGTAACCGACGCCCAGCTTGATGGTGTGCGTGAAACTACGGCCGCTCACGAAACTTTACATGCTGCTTATATGCGAATGGGCGCTAGCGAAAAGAATGAGGTTAATATATTATTAGAGGCTGAAGCAAAAAAACTTGAAAATAGTACTGAATTTAAACAACGCATGGCCTATTACGACCGTAATGAACCGGGGCAACGTGATAACGAGCTGCATTCTGTGATTGGTACTGAGATTGCAAATATCAGCCCCGAGCTAGAGGCTCATTACAAGAAATATTTTTCAGATCGTCAAAAAGTTGTTGATTTGAATGCTAAGTATATTAGTGTTTTTCAGATGCTAAATGCCAAGGCGAGTGAGTTATCGGCGCAATTAGTTTCGCTATCAAACAGTATTAAAAATAGTTCGAACCAGTACAATACTGACGTGCAGAATTTAAATAATGAAATCACCTCGTTTAACAGTCGCGCCAATAGTGGAAATTTTACTTCACAGGCTCAATTTAATGCACAAAGAGCGGCGTTGGCCGACAGAGTAGCGGCGCTTAGTCAATCTCGAACTAATATTAATAATGACATTACTAAGTATGAGGCTATTTTAGCGGAGTTTAACTCGATTGCATCTCAGTCCAAGAAGCTGAACAATAGTCTGAATAGCAATCTGATCGCCGCACCGTCGGTGTAGTTATTTTTACTTGTTTAAACATAACAAATGTGGTCTATACTAGAATTAGGTTTTGCTCAAAAGGTAAAAGAATAAATTGTAACTAACAATAATTGACATTATATGAAAATAGTAGTATAATATCAAATTAAGCAATCATAATAGTTTCAACTCACTAGCTAGGAGAACTAATAATGAGTGAATATCTAAACGTAACGGATGCTTTAATGTATAGCAATTATAAGAATATTTTTTCGCTGCGCAATCCCTCTGGATTGTCTAATGTCGAGCCAGGACCTACGCGTATAAAAATTGAATTACCCGAAGACTATATCAAGGGCGACACGCCTGAAGATATTGATGAGCGCGGTAACATCAGGATTGTTAAAGTGCCGTTTAGCGAAGTTGGCCAGCATGCAGTTAGTATGTGTATTGAGGTTACAACAAGGGATGATTTCAAGATTGCCGAAAAAGCATATAGTGATAACTTGATTATGCCGGATGGTATCGTTCCTATTGGTGGCGATATTGTCGTACCAGATCAAGAACAGATTTCGTTGATTGACCAAGTTAGAAAAAACACCGAAAGGTTAATGCTGAATAAATTGGGTCTTAAAAATAATCAATACATCGAAAGTTCATCTTATGATTTATTTGCGAAAGACGAAGCTTGTGAGGATATTATCGTTGGCGTTAGTGTAAAAACTAGACAGAGTTATCCTGAATTGATACGATCCATTGCCAACTCTCGGGTCGAGGCTGATCTATCGCCCGACAGGATCGTGGTTGTGAACGAAAAAGAAGTTGCTATGATGCGCGAAGAGGAAAATAAGCGTTCAATGGGCGCGTTTGGGTTGTTAAAAGCTGGGCACTTAAAAGATATTGTTAGTCGTTATATTTAACTCATCTAGCTTGAGATGGTTTATACTAGTTATAGATGGCTAAATCAAAAACCTTATTTATATGCCAAAATTGTGGCACAAGTTACCCTAAATGGGTAGGTAAATGCGACAATTGTGGTGAATGGAATACTTTGGTCGAGCAAGAACCAGTTTCGGCTGGAAAATCTGTTGTTTCCCGCAGTAGTAGCTCGGGTAAAATTTTAAACGTACAGACTATGCGTTCGATTTCGACAGGCGAGAATTCGCGGCGATTAGCGACTGGCTTTACGGATTTGGATGATGTTTTGGGTGGCGGTATATTGTTGGGTGGTGTTTTGCTGATGGCAGGGCAGCCTGGAATAGGTAAGAGCACTTTGTTATTGCAAATTACGGCGCATGTAGCAAAAAGCGAATCGGTGTTGTATGTTAGCGGCGAAGAGTCGGCCAGCCAGGTTAAATTAAGAGCTGAAAGATTGGGTGCTGAAAAAAGCGAGCAGTTGAGTTTCGCATCCAGTACGAGCGCTGATGATATTGCGGCAACAATTCGTTCGGATGGATATAAATTGGTTATAATTGATTCAATTCAAACTTTGGCGTTGGACGAAATAACTTCGGCGCCCGGAACGGTCAGTCAAATTACAAATAGTAGTAATGTAATTATTCGGGCGGCCAAGCAATCTGGCGCGGCGGTAATATTGGTTGGCCATGTAACAAAAGAAGGTAGTATTGCTGGTCCAAAAGTTTTAGAACATTTAGTTGATGTGGTTTTGCAATTTGAAGGCGATAGATATGGTGGTTTTAAGATTTTAAGGGCCGTTAAAAACCGTTTTGGCTCGACTAGTGATGCCGCTATATTTGAGATGTACGAACAGGGTCTGAGGGTGGTTGAAAATCCGTCGGCAGCGCTACTGGCAGAGCGTCAGAATGCCGATGGTTCGGTAGTTTTGGCGACGATTGAGGGGACTCGACCACTACTAGTTGAAATCCAGGCCCTTGTAAATCCGACCAGTTTCGGTTATCCTAAACGTACGGCTAGTGGATTTGATTTGAATCGCTTAAACCTTTTGATTGCGGTCTTAGAGCGTCGCACGAAACTGAATTTATCTGACAAAGACATTTTTATCAATGTCGTGGGTGGTTTAAAGCTCAACGATCAAGCAGCCGATTTAGCAATTTGTATGGCGATTGCTAGTGCGGCTGCTGGTAGACGAATTGACGATGGGATCGTTGTTTATGGCGAAGTTGGCCTGGGTGGTGAAATTAGGTCGGCTAGATCAGCCGATAGAAGGGTGGCAGAGGCAAAAAAGCTTGGTTTTACGCAAGCGATTGCCCCAAAGAGTTCTGCAAAGAACTCATTTATTAAAGGTGTAGGTGATTTACGTTCAGCGTTAATTGATTACCTACAAAAATAAGGAAATTATTATGGAAATTATTATTATATTTATTTTACTGGTTTTAACAGTAGAAGTAACGTATTTGGTGGCAGTAAATACAAAGCGCTTATCGCATAAAAAAGAAATTAAACCGATATTCGTCGACACGTCAGTTTTGATGGATGGACGAATTATTGCCGTGGCTCAGTCAGGATTTATTTTGGGTCAACTCAGCATTCCCAGGAGCGTGATTGGTGAGTTGCAGTTTTTGGCTGACAATTCTGACAGCGAAAAACGTAGCAGGGCAAGGCATGGGCTAGATGTGATTACTGAACTTCAGGCGATGCCAGATGTCAAAATTGAAATTTTTCAAGACGGTAGTAAGGCAAAAGAGGGAGTTGATGAGCGTTTGTTAAACCTTGCCAAGAAATACCAGGGCTCGATCTGTACAATTGATTATAATTTAAACAAAGTTGCCAAAGTAGAAGGTATTGCGATACTTAACGTCAATGATTTGGCGATGAGTCTACGTATGGCATACTTACCTGGTGAAAAAATGAACCTAGAGCTCACTGCAAAAGGTCAGGACGCGCATCAGGCTGTCGGCCACCTAGTAGACGGTACTATGGTTGTTGTTGAGCACGCCAGCTCTTACATTGGCAAGATGGTAGAAATTGAATTTATTCGTAGTTTACAGACAGCGGCCGGCAAAATGATGTTTGCAAAAGTGGTCGAGGCTAAAA
The DNA here is from genome assembly GCA_002839415.1 of Candidatus Saccharibacteria bacterium HGW-Saccharibacteria-1. Classification (GTDB taxonomy): domain Bacteria; phylum Patescibacteriota; class Saccharimonadia; order Saccharimonadales; family Saccharimonadaceae; genus UBA1547. The sequence continues at coordinate 9,125 of PGXZ01000010.1, forward strand.
AGACAAATGCCGTAATTAAAAAGGCTGTTAACGGTGTTCGAAAGCCGGTTGATAACCAGAAAAAAATAGAGACTAAGAATAAGCAAATGGACAACAAGGTTACTGCTAAGGTTAAAAAGCCGGTTCAAAAACTAGCTGCTCAAACACAAGCAGCTGTCTATCATAGCGACAGCAACGATCAGCGATTGGCAAATAAGAAAAAGAATAACAAGCCACGTAGGAATAAAAATAAAAACAAATCCGCTCAGCGTGAACAGGATTTTATTGATTTGTTGAATAAGCAATAGGTTCTTGCCGCGTTCAATAGCCAACCGCCCGCATCCCGCCGAGCAGCTTCATACCTGGCCCGCGCCATACCTAACAGCCCACTTAAAAATATTCCCAAAATGGCTGCCAACTTAGCTTAAGTTAATTTTACCTAATAATCTATCAATCACATCTTCAAAACGGATTCGCTCCGGGCACTAACAAGGGCCCCGGCGCCTTGTAGTGCTCGGGCTGTAGATGTTTAGGTAATACATTCGATAGATTGTTAGCTATCGTGATCATGTAATATCAAACGTCTCTTATTTTATTCGCGTCATTCTCATAAACCCCAGCAGTTTTCCTTCTTTTGATGACAAAAGAAGCTATTGTTATTAACTTTTTGGTTAAAAAGGCTAGGACGGAGTTTTGCTACACTTACATGTTATGAATGTCTAATAGCTCTAGTCTTTAGTAGAATATGCTGACACTTGCTCGGTTGCAGTTCCGGTTGCCGTGTAGTAGCCATTGTCGATAGCAACAGCTGATACGGCCTTTGCAACGGTATCGGTCGATGGAACGGTGTAGGTGTATGAGCCAGAGCTGTTTAGGGTTGAAACTACGGTGTCGCCGACTTTGATTTGAATATTCGTAAGTGCAAAGGTTCCGGCTGTGACGTTGGCTGTGATCACGTAACTGTTTGCGCTTGCTCCAGCTTTAACATCGATTGATACTAGAGGTTTAATGTCAGACTCTTTGTGGACATCGTCGTTTTTTGAGGCGTCGTAGCCGTCAGACGCAATGTAAACTTCTTTTTTGGTTACTGGGTCAATTGTTTTAGTGACGCTCAGTTCAATTTTAGCTGCGTCAGGTGTTAGGCTGGTGGCCTTTTTCTTAGAAACTTTATCAAATGTCATTTTAGTCGTTGATGAACTTTGAGTCTTACTCCACCACGCCGGGTATAGTTCTGTGCCAACTTTTTGGATGCCAGCTGGTTGGGCATACCAATCGCCTGACTTCCATTTGCCCTCGGCAGCATAGACTTCTTTGTGTGAATATTCCATAACCTTGGCGATAATTTTGCCTGGGATTGATGAAGTCCCTTGTTTTAGAATAGTAGCGTCAGAGTTGCCTAGCCAAACCCCCATAGTCAGGGCAGGGCTGTAGCTCATCATCCAAATATCCTTGGCGTTGCCATCTTTGTCAGATGTACCGGTCTTTGTCGAGGTTTTAACGCCTGGAATAACCATGCCCACGGCATTTCGACCAGCAAGTGGAGACCTGGCGTTGTCATCTGTTAAAATATCACTGACTATGTAGGCCGATTGAGCGTCAACTATTTGCTTGGGCGCTGGGTCGGTCCATTTTTTGAGTGTTTCAGCCGAACTGTTCTTAACTTCTAGTACAGTTGCTTGGGGTTTGTATACGCCCATGCGCGCAAGCGATGAAAATGCGCTAACTAGGTCGACTTGTTTGATACCGCAACCACCAATTGCCGAGGCCAGTCCAGCTGAAGTTTCTTGGGTGCAGTAGCTAGGAGCTCCCAGGTCGTGAATGGTGTTCAGGGTAGTCTTGACGCCTGATATATACATTGCTTTGACCGCAGGTACGTTACGTGAGGTTGCAAGGCTGGTTCGTATTGTTACGTTACCTTTGAACGAACGATCGGCGTTTTGAAGCTTGGCCCCATAAATAGCGTCAATATTTTCGTCTTTTAGAATGCTTCCGCTACCATAGTTGGTTTGCCCAGCGGCTTTCTTTTGGAATAATTCGCTATATACTAATGGCTTTATAGTTGAACCAGGTTGGATATACGCAGTCGCTGCGTTATCTTGGCCGTAACCTGCATAATTGAAGTCGCGACTGCCCATAAGTGCGACAATTTGGCCAGTTTGAGTGTCTTCGACTGTGGCGGCGCCGTTACTAAAGCCGGCGTAATATGGTACGTTCGAGCTAAACATATCGTTCATAGCTTCTTCTAGTTTAGCCTGAATACGCAAATCCAGGGTTGTTTTAACTGTCAGTCCACCTTTACCAACAGTTGCTTTGCCAAGCTCTTTTTCGAGTTGAGCGCGAACCATCTGGACAAAGTGTGGAGCTTTAATGTTGGTGTACTGGCTGGCTTCGGGAGCAATGTGGTCGATGATAGGATAGGCTTTTGCTTCATCGGCCTGGGCTTTTGTTACGTAGCCTTGCTCGACCATGTTATTAAGGACTGTGTGTTGTCTGGCAATTAATGCCTCGTGGCCAGCGACGTGATACGGGTCGAAGATTGATGGATTTTGAGGAATCGATGCGAGCAGAGCTGACTCGGCAAGGGTTAAATCTTTGGCTGATTTACCAAAATACGTCTGCGCACCAGACTCTACACCGTTACGACGCCCACCGTAAGGTGATTCGTTGAGATATAGATTTAAAATCTGGTCTTTGTTATACATACGCTCAACTTCAATAGACAAGATCATTTCTTTGATTTTACGTGGAACGCCATTGAGTCCGCGTTGTTGAGCTTCGTCAGCAAAAAATACTTGCTTGACTAGCTGCTGGGTTAGTGTTGATCCACCCTGAGTGCTACCGCCGCTAGCGTTATTAACTACGGCGCGCGTTAAGCCCGTTATACTGACGCCCCCATGTTTGTAAAAGTCTTTATCTTCGATTGCAACAGTAGCGTCCTTTAGATATTTGCTAATATTGTTGCCGTCGACAACTAGTTTGTAATCTCCATCGCCTTTATCTTCCCAAAGAACTTGGCCGTTGCGGTCGAGGTATGTTGTAACTGTGCTTTGAACCCTTTTTGAGAGTTCGCTAGGTCGAATGGAATCAAGGTCTTTTCTGAAGTATGCAAATAGTGCGCCAAATAATAGACAGATGATTAGAATTGTTACGCCAAGAATCTTGAGGGCTTTGATACCGCCTCGTTTGCTAAACCAAAAACCAAAGAAATTACGTGGTTTAAGGCGATAAAAAAAGCGTTTTACTGGATGTTTAGGAAGTGATGCCAAATATTGGGCATATTTTTTAGCCTCGGCGTCTTTTTTAGTTTTACGCGAGCGTGATAAATTTGAGTACACGCTTAGTTTGCGTGATTTTGATTTTTTCTTAAACACGTAATTTAATCTCCATAATCAATATCATCCCATTATAGCATTATGTTGATATTGCTTCTATAATTTAGGATTTAAGTTGGCAGTCTATTTCACGGTCTCCTGTGTTGGCTGTATTTAAAGCTTGGGATAGTGACAGCTTCTATGCACCCCATGTCATAATTTGATATACTAACAGATAGTATAAATTATAACTTATGGAGATAGAATGAAACTTTCCGAAGAACTTACCTGGCGTGGCTTTGTCAATCAAACCACTTACGATGACATATCAATACTTGATGGCGATCCGATTTCATTCTATTGGGGAGTTGACCCCAGCTCTAATAGCATGACGATTGGCAACTTTGCGGCCGCTATGATGGTTCGACATTTTATTGATCATGGTCACAAGGCATATTTGTTGGTCGGTGGTGCGACTGGTATGATTGGCGATCCAGATGGCAAGGCCGACGAGCGTAATCTTAAAACTCTTGATGAGATCGCTAAAAACAAAGCTGGTATTGCCGCGCAATACAACAATATTTTTGCAGGTAAAAATTTTACAATGGTAGATAATTACGATTGGTTCAAGGATATGAATTATCTTGATTTCTTGCGCATGGTTGGCAAGCGTGTGCCTATGAGCCAAATGTTGGGTCGTGAATTTATTCAGTCACGATTGGGTGCCGAAGGTAATGGTATTAGTTACGCCGAGTTTAGCTATTCGCTAATCCAGGGCTATGATTTTGTTCATTTATCACGCGAACACGGTGTTAGTTTGCAGGTTTGCGGTGCTGACCAATGGGGTAATTCAATTACTGGCGTTGATTTGATTCGTCGCATGGATGGCAAAGAGGCGCACGTTTACTCGACGCCACTAATCATCAACAAAACTACTGGCGTTAAATTCGGCAAGTCCGAAGGTGGTGCGATTTGGTTGGATGATAAAAAGACTAGCGTTTACAAGTTTTACCAGTTCTGGCTAAATGCCGACGATGCTGGCGTTACTGACTATTTAAAAGTTTACACTTTGCTTGGTCAGGATGAAATTGAAGAACTTGGTCGACAAACGATTGAAAATCCCGCAGCTCGCTTGGCGCAAAAAACTCTTGCACGTGAGGTTACAAAACTTGTTCATGGCAACGAGCGAACCGAGAGCGTCGAGCGTGTGATTGACGTGTTGTTTGGCAAAGCCGAATTTCACATTCTGCACGCTGATGATATTGATGAAATGTCGGGTGAAATTCCGACAGTCGATATGGGTAAGACGATTGTTGAATGTTTGGTTGAATCAGATATAGCCTCTAGCAACGGCGACGCTCGTCGGTTAATAGCGGGAGGTGCTATTCAACTGAATGGCGAAAAAGTTCTTGCCGACCAAAATGTTAATTCGACGTCTTTGATTAAAAAAGGCAAAAATAGTTTTATTTTAGTTAAATAAATTTAATAGGAATAAGGGGTTGTTATATGGAACTATCAACGGATAACTTGTCGCAAAATGCAATAAACAATATCAATAAATGGCTTAACGAACCAAAATATGCTGAGTACAAGGCCGATATTGAATCTTTAATTCGGTTGGGTGAGTGGGCGCAACTTGAAGATGCTTTTTTCAAAGAAATTGAGTTTGGTACGGGCGGCCGTCGCGGTAAAACTGGCGTTGGCTCAAACCGAATCAACAAAGTTACGATTGGAGAGTCGGCTCAGGCATTATGTGAATATGCGTTATCTTTTGACAAAAATGCAGCTGAAAAAGGTATTGTGATCGCTTATGATACCAGATTAACTTCGTTGGAGCTAAGCTGTTTTGCAGCCCAGGTGGTAGCAGCAAACGGATTTAAGACTTATTTATTCGACGGTTTTAGGGCGACACCAGAGCTAAGCTTTGCCCTACGTCACCTTGGTTGTGCGGCGGGAATTGTCATCAGCGCCAGTCATAATCCACCAACTGATAATGGTTTCAAGGCTTATTGGAGCGACGGTGGTCAATTGGTGGCCCCTCATGATAAGGGTGTTATGGCTACGGCGAACAAGGTAAATGATATTAAAATTGTTGATTATGACGAAGCGATTTCAGATGGGCGAATTGTGATTGTTGGCAAGGAGATTGATGACGAATATATCAAAGTCGCATCAGCCGAATCGTTGAATAATTATCGTGATATATCAATTGTTTATTCGCCGCTACATGGCACTGGTCAGGTTAGTGTGTTGCCGGTTCTACGAGCGGTTGGCTTTGAGAATATTTTATTAGTTGAAGAGCAGATGACGCCTGATGGTAATTTTCCGACAATTCCTAGCGGCAAACCTAACCCAGAAGAGATTTCAGCAAACGACATGGCCGTTGAAAAAATGATGAACGAAATGGCTGATATTGCAATCACGAATGATCCGGATGCTGATCGAATTGGTGTTATCGTCAGACAAGGTGAAAAGCCAGTCTATCTTAGCGGTAATCAATCTGCTGTACTGGTCGCTGATTTTACTCTTGGTAAGCTTAGAAATGAAAATCTGCTTTCGTCAAAGAATTATATCGCTAAAACAATCGTTACAACTGACATGCTGACTGCACTCGCAGATGAATATGGTGTTACGATGTATACGAATATGCTGATTGGTTTTAAATATATCGGCGAGTTGATCTTAAATAAAGAAAACACTGATGAAATTTTTGTTGTTGGTGGCGAAGAAAGCTATGGATTATTAAAAGGTACGTACGCTCGTGATAAGGATGGTGTTTCGGGTGCATTGCCGCTGGCTGAGTATGCTGCCGAGCTAAAACTTCGGGATATGACACTCTATGACAGATTACTGGAATTATATGCCCAGCATGGTATATATGTTGAGCGACTGGACAATATGGTTTGCCCTGGCGCATCTGGTTTTGAAAAAATGCAAAAGATTATGGACGGTTTGCGTAAATCCGCGCCTGTTGAAATTTGCGAACACAAGGTGACGGCCGTGCTGGATTACGCCTCGCTTTCAAAACTTGATATTGAAACAGGCAAAACCTCGGACATAGATTGTGCTAGTGGTAACGTAATCGTATTAGAATTTGGTGATAGTCGTAGGCGAGTTACGATTCGACCAAGCGGTACCGAGCCAAAGCTAAAGTTCTATGTTCAGTGGTATCAAGATGTTGATAATGATAACAATATTGCCGATCAATATGCTGACATTGAAAATCAGCTTAAGCTCTTGGCTATTGAACTTGAAAAGACTTTGCTTAATTTTTAATCGTTATATATGAATCTTTTAACCCCAATCGATAAAATTAAAGGTGTCGGCAGCAAGATAAATGAACAATTATCTTCGGCTGGCATCAAAACGGTTGGTGATTTGATTAGTTTTTATCCGCGTGCGCACGAGGACTTCTCGAGAGTTGTTGATATTGCTGATATAAGACCAGGCAAGGCGACGATTAAGGCCAAGTGCGAGAGTATTTCAACACGACCAGTCCGAAGGGGCTTGCGTATCACAACGGCAACTTTGGCTGATAAAACCGGAAAGCTACAAGCGGTTTGGTTTAATCAGCCTTATCGCGAAAAGCAGTTAAAAACAGGCGAGGAGTTTTATTTTTCGGGTGAGTTTGAATTTAATTACAATCGCTATCAATTATCAGGCCCGAGTGCTGAATTGGTTAGTGATATGCCAATTCAAACCGACAGAATATTGCCAATTTATCGTTCGGTCAAGGGTTTAAAAACGACTTTGATACGTAAGTTGTTGTCAGAACTCAGGCCGCTAATTTCGATATTGCCTGAAACTTTGCCACCAGATATTGTTAAAAGAGAAAATTTAGTTTCGCGCAGCCAGGCAATCATGGCGATGCATTTTCCCGATAGTATGGCTGATATTGAAAAGGCACGCGAGCGTTTGGCATTCGAAGAGTTGTTTCAGTTGCTACTAGCCAGTCAACTTAATCGCCAAGAAAATGCCAAACTAATTGGTTGGTCAATTCCGTTCGAGCAATCAGTCGTGGCCGATTTTGTCAGCAAGCTTTCATTTAAACTGACTTCGGCTCAACGTGTTGCCGCCTGGGAAATTATCCAGGATCTCGAGCAAAAAACGCCAATGAATCGTTTATTACAAGGCGACGTTGGTTCGGGCAAGACAGTTGTTGCTGGGCTGGTGGCTTGCCAAGTTACGAGCGCAGGCTTGCAAACGGCTATTATGGCACCAACAGAAATACTGGCAACCCAGCATGCCGAAACTCTATGTAAGTTATTGCAGCCTTTTGGTATTAAAGTTGGTCTGTTGACGGGTAGCGTCAAAGGTCTGGCGCGCAAAATGCTATATGAACAAATCGAAAAAGGTACGGTTGATGTGGTTATTGGCACGCACGCGTTATTACAGCCAACTGTAAAGTTTCACAAGCTTGGGTTTGTGGTAATTGACGAGCAACACCGCTTTGGCGTTAAGCAACGCCAGTTACTGCTGGAAAAATCGCAGTTTATGCCACATATGCTAGCAATGACCGCCACGCCGATTCCGCGCAGTTTGGCTTTGACAGTTTATGGTGAGCTAGATATTAGTATTTTAAATGAACTTCCGGCTGGTCGTAAACCTATTTTGACTAAGATATGGTCACCTAACAGTCGGGCTCAATTGTATGAAAAGATTGATACCGAAATTGATGCAGGCCGTCAGGTTTATGTAATTTGTAGCCTAATCGAAGACAACCCTGATAATGAAATCAAAAGCGTTCAGTCTGAATTTGTTAAGTTGCAAAATTCAATTTTCAAGCATCGTCGAATTGGTTTATTACACGGCAAGATGAAGCCTGATGAAAAAGATGACGTTATGCAACGTTTCGCATCTCATCAGCTAGATATTTTAGTAAGTACAACGGTAGTCGAAGTTGGCGTGGATGTACCTAATTCTACTGTAATGCTGATCGAAAACGCTGATAGATTTGGTTTGTCCCAACTTCATCAGTTGCGCGGAAGGGTTGGTCGCAGTATTCACCAAAGTTATTGTTATTTGGTAAATAGTACTAGCGCTAAACCAACCAAGCGCTTGCTTGAGATTGAAAAAAGCAACGACGGCTTTTATTTGGCCGAGGTTGACCTAAAACTTCGTGGCCCCGGCGAAATATACGGTCGTGCTCAGCATGGTGCACTTAATCTACAAATTGCAACGTTAGCGGACACTAAACTTATTTCACGCGCCCAGTCCCAAGCCAAATTATTCGCTTTGGTCAGCAAAAATCTGATACAATATAAGCAATTGGCGGCTGCCGTTCATTACTATCAGCGCCTGACAACATTAAACTAAATAATTATAAAAATTAAATAGCTAGGCAAATTCATGTACGCAGGAACAACACTTCGGCGCCATTCTGGCAAAATCGTCGGAGTTCATCAAAAAATTGATCGTATTGCTCGTCGAGGTCTTAATAAATATTTACCTGATTACGTGATTTTTCCTGGTATCAAACAAATTTTGTATTTTGAAGGCAAAAACGGTCCTGACGCAATTAGGTATATGAGTCCGGCCATCGACAAGCCGTGGCATTTTATTGACCCTTCAAAACCCGAAGATAGAATATTGGTACAGATTATCGAAAGTCATATCATTAACTTGGCTGACGCCATTAAATCAGCTGATAACATCAGGTCTGCTTTTGAATGTTCGTGGTTAGCCCATGCGGTTGTAGACGGTCTGACGCCGTCTCATCACTATCCTTTGCATGACAAGATAGAAGAGTTATGGGGCATGCCTCGTCACGAAATTGAAAGCGGCAAAATAAAAAAGATTATTCATGGTGTTAATCGACGCGATACGCTGTTAAAGACTTGGGAATATTGGGGAGCGGGCGGTGTAATGACGGCGCATATCATGTTCGAGATGGGCGTAGCGTCGGCGATTTCGTCTGATAATTTCAAAAAAATCGGTGCTACGGTTGATGATATTAAATCATTGCGCCAAAACGGTTTTGAGGCTGAATTTGTTAAATCGCTTAATTTGATAAATGATATGAAGCTATATGACGAGTTCGGCAAGACTGGTTGGACGCGGCATCTAGCATCGAAAACTAAAAAGTTCTTAATACCAGAAATCATTAAGGCCGTTACTCTGGCCTGGTATCAAGCTCTGATCATCGCTGAGGCGGTTGAAGCGTGAATTTGCGTATTATTTCAGGTCGGTTTGGAGGACGCACTATACAGGCTCCTAGCGGTAAAATCACGCATCCAATGGGCGATAGGGTGCGTGGATCGATGTTTAATATAATTGGCGACGAGATTCAGGATGCTGACGTTTTGGATGTATTTGCCGGTACTGGCTCGTTAGGTTTAGAGGCGCTAAGTCGTGGCGCGGCAACGGCGACTTTTGTTGAGCGAGATCGAGTGGCCAGTCGTATTCTGGCAGAAAACATTAAAGCGCTAGGCGTAGAAAATATTACAACATCAGTTCAAATTGGGCTTGGTACCTGGATTGATAAGAACCAAGACAGATTATATGACGTTATTTTTGCTGATCCACCATATAACAATTTACAGTTATCCACAGCCTCGCGTTTAATAGGGCTATTAAAACCTAATGGGCTTATGATATTATCGTATCCAGGTAGAGGTGAGGCGCCGTCCATAATGGGAGTTGTTGTGGTGGACAATCGTAGTTACGGAAATGCGGCCCTAACGTTTTACCGTAAGAAATAGCGACCGAGAGGCCGCTATTTTGGTTGGTTGAATTTGTAAAAAACAAAGAGAATTAAAAAAAGTAATTAAAAGTTTAACGCAAAAGCATGTAGGCTTAATAAAATAGCTGAAACACTACAACCGAGTTGCTCAAAACAATAAAATAGACCCCAATGGGTCTATTTTATTTGGTACGCGAGAGAAGACTCGAACTTCCACATCTTTACAGACACTAGCACCTGAAGCTAGCGCGTCTACCATTCCGCCACTCGCGCATGAGCTATATATTACCAGCGTGGCGAGTATTTTGCAAAGTTCGCTAGGCTGTATTCAGGGTTTAAGTGTGAAATCAAAGTCTTAAGGTCGGATTGTTGCTTAACGCCAGGGTTCATGGTGCCGAATGGGTCGAATACGGCCCGAATTTGAGCGTACGTTTCTATCAAATCATCATCAAGTTGTTTATATACTGAGGTTGCTTTTAGGCGGCCCTCGCCAGATTTAGCGATTAAACAGCCATCAAATTTGTTGACTATTTCGGCGTAATCAGCGATTAACTTGAATACTTTTTGTTTGTCGCCAACGCGGTGTAATTGCATTATTGGTCTGGTGTCTATTATATTGTCTAGCCATTGAATTTGAAGCGGTAATTTGACGTGATGCTTGGTTGCGAGCTCGTCCAGTGCGGTGATAAAATCTTCGCGTCGATTAGCTGGTATTGACGCTCCGTCAATTAGTGACGGCATAGACTCTTCTTTTAATTCGGGCTGCAATAGCACCGAACTAACGTCGCGTACAGCATATAAATCTTCAATTGGATGATTTGAACTGGCAAAAATTGTGGTTTCCAATTTTGAAAGTTTTTTAGTTGCAGTCTTGATTTTGTGGGTTCTAGCTCGATCGCCATAATCATCAAAGCTTACATATAGTACAGCGCCAATTAAATCAACTAACTCATCAGTTTGGAATAAATATTTTTTTCCATGTGTTTTCGCCATATTAAACAATTCGCCGTCTAGGAATTGAATAGACGATGGTTTAAGGGTGGCTAATATATCGGCCGCATCACGAGCTGCTTCGGCACTTTTGAATGTTGCAACTAGGGCCGATTCTTCGTTGCTGTAAAATTCAGTTTTTAGTACTATTTCCGAGATGATACCCAGCGTTCCTTGGCTGCCGATAATTAGCGGTGTCAAATCAAATGAACCATCGCGCTGCTTTACCTTGGCAATGCCAGGGTAGCCGACGTTATCGCGCGCGTCTGAATCAATTTTGTCTTTGATTAGCTCTTGGTTGTCCTCGATAATACCATCAATTTTGCGGTAAATCTCGCCTTCAAAAGTTTGTAGCCCCTTTTTCTTATTTAGCTCGCGGCGAGTCATGCGGCTAGTTTCGATTAAATCACCATTAGACAAGACAATTTCCAATCGATTAACCCAATCGCGGATTAGTCCATTACGACCAGATGTTGGTCCGCCAGAATTGTTAGCAACAGCGCCGCCAATGGTACTAAATTTAGCCGACGTTGGATAGACGGGGATTGCCATGTCGCGAGAGTTTAAAGTTTCGTTCAGCGTGGCAAAATTCACGCCTGGTTGCACGTGCACAAACTGGTCTTTGTTTTTTTGGCTAATATAGATAATTTTGTTCAAATGAGCGAGGTTGTTGATGATTATACCCTTGCCGATTGCTGCACCGGTTAAATCTGAACCACCACCGCGAGTAGTCATAGGCATAACGTGGCCTTTTTCGGCAAGTTGCCAGGTAAATCTAGCGACTTTACGAATGTCATTAGTAACCCGTGGGTGAACAATCAATTCAGGGGTGATGCTAAGAACGCTTCCGTCGGTTGAAAAGATTTTTCGTGCAGACTCGGCGCTAGTCACTTCGCCCAAAATGTGTTCATTCAGATATTGTGAAATTTTGCTCATAGCTTTGTTATGTTCCCCTCATCAACAATTACTGTATTTATGATACCACAAGCGGCATGTCATATATAATACAATTTAGGACTTTATCTGATTAAAAAAGTTTGATATAATCTTACAGTTACCATAAATTACGCGCGAGTGGTGGAATTGGTAGACACGCTAGCCTTAGGAGCTAGTGCCTCCGGGCGTGAAGGTTCAAGTCCTTTCTCGCGTACCATAGAAACAATCCCAGAATGTGAGAGCCGAAAAAGCTCATTCACCCCTGGGATTTTTTCTATTTCAGCGGATCCACATTCGATTAATGAGTAGTTTGGTACTGTATCGAATATAACCCCAAAATAGCGTGCTCGTAGTATTGGATTACAGTGGTCAATTAGTAAATCTTTCATGTGTTCCACAAAGTATTTGATGTATGTCAAGATAGTTGGAATATCTATAGTCTTTTTGTTCATTTCTTCTCCTTCTGTATTGTCTATATTAGTAATTTGTTGCTCAAGCTCTATTAATTCCTCCTCCATGTACTTAATTGCTGTTGGTGAGCTGATTAGTTTAATTTTATCTACAATCACTCGAATCTGCGATTCAAGTTCGGTACGTCTATTAGCATGAAGAATATCTTCGTTTTGTAAATTGACGTTGCGCTGCCTCCAAACTTCAGTCACTGCTTCGGCCACTTCATCGAAACGTTCTGGACTAATCGTAACCTTGTCGATAAATGAATTAATTGCCGTATCGAATTTGTCCTTTGGTACGCGGAAATAGTGACCGTGATGACTACAATGGTAGGCGGGGTAGTATTTGCCCAGACGACCACGTGAGGCGCTTCCTAGTAGCGGATTATTGCAATGTGGGCAGGTGATTAGCTTACGATATGGAAACTCCTCATTATAAACGTTTTTCTTAGCAAATTTTTCTTGTTTCTGTGTATGCCCAACGATTGGTTGTTCTGGATTATTTGAATCAAAAGAAATGCTAATTCTGCCATGATTAGCTTTATTAAATAATTCGACAGAAACCAAACCTTTGAATTTACATTTTACCGGTTTATCACCAGTCCATTTTTCGGTATTGATTCCAGCGTAAATCGTTTTATTGATATAAGCACGTAATAACTTAGCTGTCATAGGCTTGCCGCCGGTTCGTTTGACGATTTTCGTGCGGTCATTTTTGTCGCGTATTACTTTTATAGGCGTACGAAACCCTAGATTATTCAGTTCTATTGCGATTTGCTCGTCGCTGTATATTCCAGCAGCTCGCATTTCAAACATCTTACGAACAAGAGGTGCTTCATCTGGGTTCTCGATCAAGACAACTCTTTTACCGTTAACTGTTTCGATCTTTTCTGTCAGGTAGCCGTAACGAGCAGCTCGAGACCAATAACCGATTTGAGTGTAGCGGATTTCAGAGCCAATCATTCGAGTTAGGATATCTCGAACTTCGTCCTTTGCCCGTTCGGCTTCAAGTAATTCGGTTTTGCGAGTTGGAGCATGTACGCTCCATTTGTATTTCATACCTAGGTGTTCTAGGGTGTTTATTTTTACGTTGCTGATAACTCCGTGCATATCTTCGAGGTCGACATTGTACGGTTCTAGCTGACGCCTTAATAGATCATAGGTAGTTGATCCGCCACGGGTAAATCGATCAATAGACTTAATGAGTACGACATCGATTCCATTTTTGGGATCAATGGCGTAATCAATAACGTGTTGCATCGGCTGATTATCGCCGGCGGCCGATTCGAGATATGTTAGGATCTTGGTAATATTTATGCCGTGGTTCGGCGCATAGCGTTTACCTTGCTCTATTTGGGCTTCAGGTGAGTCGCCATCAATACCTTGACCAACTGTCGAGACTCGAACAGCCAATACTCCGTTACGCGATTGTGTCATATTCTGCATCTATCTTTTCGAGTAAAGCGAAATTATCTTTTTCGTCTTGAATGATTCGATCAACGATTAAATTAGCAATAAATTTAATACGCTCCTCGGTTGATAACTGAATTGTATCCGGTGTAGCGAGTGCTTGTTTTGTATTCTCTTGATACTGTGACATATAACCCTCCTTTGAAGGTTGTCACGTTAAGAACTCAACTGGCTTACTTATCCCAGGGTCGGCCTGGTTTTGGTCTTTCTAATAACTCTTTTTCGATTAACTTTTTAAGCTCTTTGTCGCCAGAGCTTGCAAGTAATTTTAGAACTAGTTCACTAAGTGTGTCGCCACGAGATTTAGCAACTTTTTTAGCACGCTCTCGGACGGCATCAGTTACTCTTATTTGCATATTGACGATCTTTCTAGACATTAGGTCTATTTTACAATAAATATGTTTAGAGTGCTAACATTTAACTTCTTGCCAGTTGAATTATTAACGTACAACCTATATATAAATAGTATTACAAATTAAGATAAAAAGCAATACTTTTTATAACTTATTTATGATAAAATATGCGAAATTACGATATTCCATACATCTAACCTTAATTACTACTGTTATCTATTGCTTTTATTCTCTCTTTCTTATATATAAATATATAGAAATGAATAAGAGAGTTGATGTAAATATCAGAGATGGTCGTTCGGCTATAAAACAAGGTCAGATAGATATACTAGAGGCATTATATAAATATCGTTTTGGTAGTCGGCATTTGATTGCAAAGTTACTTAGTATAAATGAAAATACGTTATATAAAAAATTAATAGTGTTAGTAAAACATGAGTTAATCGGTAGTAGATTAGATAATAAATCTAAAATTAAAGGTATTCCAGTTGCGTATTATTTGACGCCAAAAGGACTTAAATTCCTTCAAGCCCTAGAAAAACATACACATGTCACGGATAAGGTTATAAAGGCTAGCTATCGAGATAAGGTAACCTCAGAAGCTACTATTCTGCACGCCTTTGATGTGTTATCTCAGGTTTTGAATTTGAAGAATCAGTATTCGCAATTAAAAGCTTACTTACGTCGTGACATGAGCCGATTTAGCTACTTTCCAAAAACACCGCCCGACGCTTTTTTGTCGATTGCACATGATAATGTGACCAGGCGGTATTTCTTCGATTACATACCTTCAAGTCAAGAACGAAAGTTATTGTTTCAAAGAATCTATTCTTATCTTGATTTCTTTGATAATGGAGGCTGGAATATTACTGGAACTGAAATTCCTATCTTATTATTTGTTACCGAGAATGCTACTATGGAGCGCCGAATTAGACGCATCGCAAAGGGCGTAATAAATAAAATAGAGATTAATGACGAAATTATCATATACACCACCACTAAAAAGGCTCTGGAAAATCCAAATAGGGAAGTGATGATATGGTCAGAGCTAAACGATCCAGATGAGCTTGTATCACTAATTTAATGAAAGTATAGTTGCTAGATAAAACTAAAACGGAAGTATTTCAGAAGATTTCACATTAAGTGAATAAGCAATTTGCCCTAAAGCCCACATCCTAAGTATAGACATACCTCGTTCGACGCTCTTTAGATAGCCCGTGTCTAAGTTTGAACTTTTGGCAAGCTGCGTTAACGTCAAGCCTTTTTGTTGTCGTAGCTTTCTTATCGTCTTACCAATAGTAGCATCGATATTTGTATCGTCTTCTGTGTCATTTTCACACTTATGCAATTCAAATGTTTTATTTTGTTTATGGCATTCTGCGACTTGCATTAAGTCACTTAAAAAAGGTTCAATTGATTCCATATACGCTTGTTCTGGGCGCGAATGCCACAATTCTTGTTCATAATTGAAATCGATTACGTTGATAAATTGTTCTTTGAGTGTAGACTTGCTCATAGCAATAACTCCTGTTTAAGAATAATTAATTACCCACTTAAATAAAACTATACTCTATTAATTACTTAATGTAATGCTTGAGCCTTTTAACGTCCTGCTCAGGACATGATAAAATCACTCCTTAATAACAATATCTTCAATCAAACCGGTGTGAGATACGCTATCTGTGATATTACCAGACTTGTCAGTCCAAACCTGTACATAGAATGGCTCGACATACCAGCTATTTGCCTTGGCAATCTTAATCCAAAACTCTCGATGCTTTTCAATCTTGATTTGCGATAATTTCATAATTTACTCCTTTATGAATAATTTTGATAAGCCTTTTTACGTCATGCTTAGGACGATATGATCTAATATTCCCCAGCCAACAGTACAGTCAAAACTCGCTCACAACCCGGATCGAGTGGGTCATGCCATTTCTGTGATGCCTGGTCGTAATAATCTATTTTCCAGAACATCTTGTTGTCCATAAATTCGAATGAGCCAAAATCATGTTCGCCGTACGGATCGTTATTTTCGTTAAAATTGCTATAGTCTTGAACTAACTTTAATATCTCTAAAGTCATATCAAGCGCAATAATTCCTCGAGTAAATAAATACCCAACTTTTTGCTGACGGAAAGCATCGTTTAAGATTGCTATTTTATTTTCTTGAACTATATCTTCGGTGTTCATTAGAACCCTCCTTATTTTCTGGGTGGACTTTCTGCCACTCTGTATATCAGAACCTCGGGCTTAAGCTAAATATGTCAAGGTGGAGACTTGTTACTACCTTGACGTAGTTAGCTATCCCGTATAATGAGAAGACAGAGGAAGGAAGAACACTTACTGAAGTGGCGTTATTGCAATCTATGTAACTCGGTCTAACTGATTATGTTATAATTATTAAGTTACTTTAGGGGTTATTAGTCAAAATAAAATGATTTGTTTATGAAAAATATAATGAAGAAATATGGCATAGTTTCAATCGTGCTAATAATAAGTACCCTACTTAGTCTTTGCAATTTTACTACCTTTTTATCACATAACAACCAGACAAACAGTTCTGAATCTAACTGCTATTCTTCGTGTACATCACATAATCAACTAGCTACTAAGTTTAGATTAGAAGCTAAAAATGAGAGCAACGTAGAGCCGACACCAAAAAACTTTACCTGGCCAATTATCCAGCCTAATATATTAATACTATATACTTGCAGTTATTTATTATTTATAGTGCTTTGGTATTTATATGAACAAAGAAAGATACCGTTAACGTCGTTACTTAGATTTTAAAATTAATTGTTTAGAAAATAACAATTAATTTAAATGGAGTAATTTATGCAAAACAAAAGTATTATTATAATAATCTCGATACTTATACTGTCTTTTATTGGGGCTGTAGTATATGGAAAAATTTCTGAGCAACAAGCACCAAAAAGTAGCGGATCAAACCATATATACGGAAAAACTGATAGTAAAGTAACGTTGACTGAGTTTGTAGATTTTCAGTGTGAAGCCTGTTATTCGTATTATCCAATAGTAAAAGAAGTAAAGGAAAAGTATAAAGATAAAGTCAAGTTTCAAATAAAGATTTTTCCGATTTCAAGTTCACACCAATATTCACGAATGGCGACCAAGTACGCAGAAGCGGCTTCAGTGCAAGGTAAATTTATTGAAATGCATGATAAGATATTTGAAGGACAAAAGGAATGGGAAACAGCAGAAAAGCCTCAGGTCTATTTTGAGACTTATGCAAAAGAACTTAATCTAAATATGGATCAGTTAAAGACCGATATTGCTAATAAGTTCGTCGACTCTATAATTGAAGCTGACATGAATGAACTTAGAAGCCTCGGTGGAAAGGGCACCCCAACCTTCGTGCTAAATGGTAAGTTAATAGATAACCCAGAGCAGTCAACCGAAGCGTTTTCAAAGATATTAGATGATGCACTTGAGCAAGCTGATACAAAATAATATCAAATAAAACTAGCCTGTAATAGGCCTAAGATAAGGATTAAAGATTAATGAGTCATAACCACGGTAACAATGATGGAAATATAAAATTTGGGATAATACTCAATAGTCTTTATACTGTCGTTGAATTTTGTTTTGGTATCTTTACAGGAAGCTTGGCGCTTATAGCAGACGCTACTCATAATTTGACCGATACATTTACTCTGAGCGTCTCTTACTTTGCAAATAAACTTGCTAAACGTGATGCGAATAGTCGAAAAACCTATGGCTATGGACGAGTAACGATACTGGCAGCTCTACTGAACTCCAGTGTAATGCTGGCGGTAGCTATCTTTATTGCCTACGAGGCGGTTCAACGATTGAATAACCCTCAATCTATCGAAGGTGGTATCGTAGCTTTAGTTGCAACGGCAGGTATCATAGTAAACGGTTCGATAGCTTTTGTACTATATAAAAGTCGAAAAGACCTAAACATGCGTAGTGCATTTATAGATATGGCATTTGACGCTTTGTCATCATTAGGTGCGGTTGTGGCGGGCTTGATTATACTACTTACGGGTATTCAATGGGTAGATACTATTGTTGGTTTTATTATTGCAGCCTTGCTAGTTTATAACACTATCAAAATACTATACGAAGCTGTGCATATATTACTCGAAGGTACACCAAGTGACGTAGATATCGACGCTATAACTCTTGCGATTGTGAGTAATGATAAAGTGATAAGTGCAGATGATATGCATATTTGGGCAATACGTTCTGGATATAATGCACTTAGCTGCCATATAGTTGTAGATAAAATTAACATAAAAGATAGTTGTAATATTATAAGTACAATAAAGAACTCCTTACGAAAAGATTTTAACATCAATCACGCTACTATCGAGGTTGAATTAGAAAATTGCCAAGTTCATAAGTAATTTTATTCAACCACTCTTTATAATCAGAGAATAACGAAGGTTGAATGATAGGCTTTTATTGGCATAAGTTTGATAAATTAAGCGTTAGCTGGAAAGACGGCCGATCTTTTATAGTTGTACTCTTGGGTTTAATTAAGAACTAAAGCTAGGTTTTTGAGCAGTTTTAAGTCCTACTCAGGACTACTCGAACTCAGTCGAGATTGTTCTGGATTATCTCAATCCAGTCGATTCGACTGAACGCCTGGTTGAGTAGGTCTTGCCAAAGACTAGCTTCGTCGATAATGTCTTCGAGTTGCCAACTCAGGCTTCGTTTAAGCCACTCGGCTTTGTCGGACACTTCAGCTTCAAGCTCCAAGGCTTCGCACAGGATAGAGTAGTTGTACTCGTCATTTGTAAGCCAGAGATGTCCTAGCCAGGTCTCGTAGTTACTCCACCCATTGTAGGTAAGGTTAGCTTGTTGTTCTACTGCTGATTCGTTCATTTCTTTACTCCTTTACTTTTATGTAACGGAGTTAACTGACGGTGCCGCATGGCAAGGCTGTCAAGCTGGAGCGCCCCTGACGTTTACCAGAGAACGAACGAGCTTGATAGTTTTGCTCGGTACGTATAATGAGGAGGTATGTAAAGGGAAAGGGGTTGTTTTTGTAGTTTTATGCATTATTCATTTTCAAGATAATTATGTCTTGCGAAATATTTTTTTTATGGCTTTATTGTTGACACACACAACATATAGCGTCTATACTGATGCACAGACACAACATATGGGAAATAGGGGAAGAAAAAATGTTAGAAACAAATATAACATACGCAATAAATACTAAAGATAATGAATATAACATTATCTGTTCATGTCATTCTGTAAAACAGCCAAGCATCGTGACTAATATTAGATTGGTGCTTCAATAAAATGGATGCATACTTTATCGAGATGCTGGGACGATTGAAGTTAAAGAAGGCTCAAAGAGCAGATGCCAAGGCAAAATATAACCGTATAGCCAAAGCATTACACGATGAATTTTACACCACAAAGTATGACGGTAAGACAAAACTCCTAATCGGCTCGTATGGAAAAAAGACAAATATACGACCTCCTCAGGACGTGGATTTACTGTTTAAGATTCCTGTTGACACATACGAGCAGTATGAGCAGTACAACGGTAACGGTGCTAGTGCGTTGCTTCAAAAAATAAGGAGAATCCTTGACAGTGAATATGAGACGAGTGAAACACCTAAAGCGTGGGGTAAAGTAGTGCTGGTTAAATTTCCTGATGGAAAATATGATATTGAACTACTGCCTGCATATGAAGTAGGTGACGGCGTATATAAGATCCCAAATACGGAAGATGGGGGGTTCTTTGAAGACTTTGACGTAGGTAGTGACCTCGCTGTTGTTTTTGACTCGAATAAAGAAACGGGGGGCGTAACTCGTCGACTTATCAAAATGGTTAAGAAGTGGAAGCCGCTACATTCCTCGTTGCATACAAAATCTTTTGAGATTGAATCATTTGTTGCTGATTATTTGAAGTCGGCTAATTACGACAAGATGAGCTGGGCCGAACGCATTGCAGGCTTCTTTGAATGGCTTCAGGTACAACCTAATTTACATCAAGATGATGTTTCGCTTGTAAAAAATGCGGCAGAACGTGCTCGAAAGGCTGTTAATTACGAAAATGCCGATAAAATTGCTGATGCTTGTGCCGAATGGAAAAAAGTATTCGATAATGCATTTCCTGCCTACAATAAGAACAAGTGCGCAGTACATAACCTTACACTAAGATGGCAAGTTAATGATGAGATGTATATAGAAGACAACTACGATGTAAAAATTAACCCCACGTACAACCTTTCGATAAACGCAGAAGTAGAAGCGAAGAAATTCCGACAGTGGCCGCTCACAGATTTCATTTCGAAGTACACATACTTACCAAAACATGCCAAGGTGCATTTTAAAGTTAAGTCAGATGTGCCAGAGCCTGTTGAATATCATTGGAAAGTCCGAAATTTTGGTGCACAAGCGGCAAGTACACAAAATGGATTAAGGGGCGAAATACGGGATAGAGGCGTACGCATAACAGAGTCTACCCTTTATCAAGGTACCCATTATGTTGAAGTGTACGTAATTAAAGACGATAAGTGTGTAGTGAAGGCGATGCGGTTTGTGCCGATTGGTGATAAGGAGGACTTGTGATGGATGTAAAAAGTTTAGCAGTTACGCGCTTTCAATTTGCCCAATCGGTTTTTAATCATAAGATTCAAGAAAAAGCGGCCGATAGAAAGTACGGCTACGCGAAGTGGTTCAAATTTACACAGCTATTTCTGACTTTGCTGGTGATAACGATACTGGTAGCACAAGCGGCCGGCTTCAATAACAGTATTGTCAATTTAGTTGGAATTATTTCTGTTGGATTCGAGATTGCTTTTATTATCATCGACCTCACGTATGGATTCGAAAAACAAGCAACGGTACATAAGTCATATGCGCTGAAGTACCTTGAGCTTCGTGTCAAATATCAAGCGCTTATTGCTGACATAATGGCTACGAAAGGATGTTTGCCCATCAATAACGCAAGGAGGGACGCACTAGATGAGGCCTACAATATGCTTTCCGATGCGCCACAAACTAGCTCTGCCGACTACGATAAAGCTCAACGTGCATTAGGGACTATTGGAGTAAGTGGGGGTGAACAATATACGTGGTCAGACGAGGAAATTAATAAGTTCTTGTCTCCACAATTGAGAATTGTCCCAAAAACAAACACCAAGAAGAAATAGCGTTAATCAATTATTGAAGTAAAGTATAATCAATATCATGAATATATATCTGGACATTGACGGCGTGTTGCTCGCAAATGAAGACAACCTGTCCGAAGGCGCTGCTGAATTTATTAAATTTGCAGTAGATAACTTTGATGTATATTGGTTAACCACTCACTGCCGTCATGGCGACCCGAATCGAGCGATTGAATATATTCAAAGAACTACCGACGAAAACTTACGACCATGGCTTGAGAAAATAAAACCAGTTGTGTGGGATTTCAAGAAAACCGAAGCGATTGATTTTAGTCAGTCGTTTCTTTGGTTTGATGACGATTGTTATGTTGGCGAAAGAGAAGAATTACATTCTAACGCTGTTTTTGATTCGTGGATTGAAGTTGATTTATATAAACATCCAGATCAATTAAAACATGAAATCAAGTTATTGAAATCATTGCTCGATTAGCTCAAATAATTCTATATAGGATCAGATTAATGGACCACTCTTAAGTTGTATAAATAATACTTATGGTCGACTCAATAGCGGTGATTATGGGATAATATATTCATATAAGTGGGAAGTACCTTTTGCAAGTATCTATTTAAGAATAGTTAAAAGGAGAACTCTATGATTACCCATCTAAAAGATCGTCAATATTATATAGATTTATACGACCACAGCACGGTTGATGATGCTCGGCGAAACATTAAATATTACGATAAGTTTTTCGATGAATTCCAAAAGAAACTGCCAACAGATGAAACTATCGAAAAGCCCGGCAATGCCCTTATTTTAAACGTCTATTATATGCAATCCGTTGGCATGGAATTACTTAATCGATATGAGAATCGGGATGATAGCGTTGACGAATGGATATCAAGCGATGAATTAAGAGATAGGCGTATCTCCAACGCTCGGCTTGCTAAAGAGCCGAACTGTCAGTATTGTGATAAAAATGGGCTTAGAATTATTAATAAATCATTGACGCATCGCCGAGTGAATGGCGTATACAATAATCACGAAGAAGTCTTGTTCATGCTTCATTGTCCGCATTGCGACAAAAACAATGCGTTTTGGGAGGATGGTACTGTCTGGAAGCCAAATCCAACACTATGTCCGAAGTGCAACGGGCAGATGGCGCACAAGACGAAAGAATACAAGAAATCTGTCGATTTTCTATACACATGCCCTTTATGCCATCATAGCTACAAGGAAAAGTTAGATTTTAAAGATAAGAAAGAGGCTGTTGATCCTAATTATGGTAAAGATCGTGCGCATTATTGTTTGCTTGATAAAGAATTTCGCGATCATCTTTTTGGAATGCGACAAACAATCAATGACATGGCCGAACTTGGCAAGGAGTTTGAAGAGAAAGCAGAGAATAAACATATATACGATGCTATCGATGAGATAAAAAAACCTAAAATTGCTGAACTTGTTGAAATACTTCGACCCGTACTCGAAAAATCAGGATATGTTGATTTTAACCTCGAAAAGCCTGAGATTGGTAAGGATGTTATTGTTGGTTTTAGTTGCCTTGATTCTAAATCTGACAGAAATGATTATGATAGCAAGAAGACTCTCCAGAAGCTAATTAGAAAAGAGCTTGACGATACTAATTGGCGCTTAATGAGTGATGGGGTTTCATATCGGCTGGGGTGTTTAAGTGGACGTTTACGCGCTTATGAGCGCGAGGAAGATTTAAAACGTTTAGTTATGCAAAACAAAAATCTAACAAAAAATTATAAGAATCTTGATAGTAAAAATAAGAGCACCAACAACATCATAAAAGACAAGGATGGTAACGAGATTATTTTATAAAATAATCATAATACTATAAGATTCTACGTAAAACCAATCGATAATGAGTATAATAACCACATGAGCTTATTTAAACTAAAAGGCAAAGACGCAACACGATTAAACCCGGTAACAATCCGTGAGGGCAAAAAAACATTAGAAAGAGATATTCAAAAGATATTCGAGGATAATCTTGAGGAATTGTTAAATGTAGTGTTCTTGGCACATGAATATCCAACCAGTTTTGGCGGTCGCATGGATACGCTTGGCATCGATACCGAAGGCAATCCTTGTATTATTGAATATAAAAAAGGGCAGAATGATAGTGTCATAAATCAGGGCTTGTCATACCTTCGTTGGCTACTTGATCATAAAGATAGTTTTGAAAAATTATGTAGCGAAAAGAATATAGTTATGCAAATTCAATGGAGTGCGCCTCGCGTTATTTGCATCGCCGAAAGTTACAATAAATTCGACGCAGACACAGCAGATCTTTTACCTATAAATATCGAATTACTAAAATATAGACTATACGAAGATGATTTGTTAATTCTTGATACGGAAAATTATCAAAAGGTGAAGATTTCTGACAAACCCAAGTTTATAAGTGATATTTCAATAAAACAAGAAAAGCTGCAGGAGGTATACACTGTTGAAGGTCATTTAGTCCTTGCCGACGCCAAAACGCAAGAGCTATTCCGCACCTTAAAAGAGGCTATTCTTTCAATCGACCAAAATATCGTCGAAGAGTCGAAAAAATTGTACGTTGCCTATAAAATGACACGCAATTTTGTAGATATTGTATTTAAGAAAAATAAACTAAAACTATTCATAAATGTTAAATCTGGCAAGCTCGATGATCCGCAAGGCATTGCACGTAACCTTGAAACTCCAGTACATATTGGCCACTGGGGTAACGGTGATTACGAGGTGGCACTTGCGAGTCCTGACGAAATTGATTACGTCATGGGCTTAATTCGCCAGAGTTATGAGCTGAATCAGTAGACTTGAGCTACTTTTACGCCTGGCTTTGGGGTATAATACACCACAGTTATGGTAAAACAATTACAAAAAATCGAAGATCAATTATGGAACGCCGCTGATGGGCTTCGTACTAACTCCGAGCTCAGCTCGAACGAATATTCTACCCCCGTACTTGGTCTTATTTTCTTGAAGTACGCAGATTATAAATTTGTAACACTTGCTAAAAAGCTTGGTAATGACAATCCAGATAAATTGGACGTGCAAGCTGAGGGTGTAATGTATCTTCCAAATGAGGCTCGTTTTTCAACACTGCTAAGTTTGTCAGAAGGTTCCGATACTGGCAGGGCAATCAATGAAGCAATGAAAGCAATTGAGCGCGAAAATGACGATCTTCGTGATGTATTGCCAAAAAATTATACAACAATTGATAATCAAATTCTTGTTGGTTTATTGAAGAATTTTAACTCGATAGATTTTACCGAGGGCGATGTATTCGGCAAAATTTATGAGTATTTCTTGGCGAAATTTGCCCTAGCCGAGGGTCAAGGGGGGGGTGAATTCTTTACGCCAACATCTATCGTTAAATTGATCGTGGAAATAATTGAGCCATATAGTGGTAAGATTTTCGATCCAGCTTGTGGTAGTGGCGGTATGTTTGTGCAAAGTGCAAATTTCGTTCAGGCACATCACAGATCTGCCAATACTTCGCTGTCTGTTTATGGGCAGGAAAAGGCTGGAGCAACTGTCAAATTAGGCAAGATGAATCTTGCTGTGCATGGTGTTTACGGTGATATCCGCCAAGGTAATAGTTATTATGATGATATTCATAATTCTGTTAAGAAGTTTGATTTTGTTATGGCAAATCCACCTTTTAATGCCGATCAAATAGACAAGGATCGTATCAAGAATGATCCACGTTTTCCATTTGGTATGCCTAATGTAGATAACGGTAATTATATTTGGATTCAATCTTTTTATAGCGCACTTAATGATAAGGGGCGCGCAGGGTTTGTAATGGCAAATAGCGCTAGCGATGCTAGAAATAGCGAGTTAGAAATTCGTAAGAAGCTTATCGAAGATAAAGTAGTCGACGTTATGGTCGCCGTCGGACCAAATATGTTTTATACTGTCACTTTGCCGTGTCAGTTGTGGTTCTTCGATAAGGGCAAGAATAATACTGATCGCGCGAATAAAGTATTATTTCTAGATGTCCGTCACATATTTCATCAGATAGACCGTGCCCACCGAGAATTCACACCGGCGCAGGTTGAGTTTATCTCAAATATCGTAAACTTGTATCGTGGCGAAGAACCAGAATTTAAGAATGGCAGCGAAGAGTTGTTTAAAGAATACGATCTTAGCATTGAGAAATACGAAGACTGTCTCGGATTATGTAAAGTTGCCACTATTAATGAGATAGAGAAACAGGATTGGACTCTTAACCCAGGTCGCTATGTTGGCGTACAGCGAATTGAGGTGGATGATTTAGACTTTGTGGCTGAATTCGAAAAATTTACCGAAGACATAGGATTATTAAATACTGAAGCCCACGAGCTAGAAGAGTTGATTGAAATTAATTCGGGGGAGATCTTAGGTGAAGTTAAGTGATTTTGTTGACATCAACCCTCGTGTAGTTATACCGAAAGGCACAGAGGCTGAATTTGTACCAATGGAGGCAATTGATCCATCACGCCGCTATGTGCAAACTTACCCAAAGAAAAATTATGCCGGTGGTATCAAGTTTGTGAATGGCGATACGCTATTTGCTAGAATCACGCCTTGTTTAGAAAATGGTAAAATTGCACAGTTCATCTCTAGTTCTGATATTCCAGCTTTTGGCTCAACTGAATATTGGGTTTTTAGAGCAAAAGAGGGTATATCAGATCCGGGTTACGTATACTATTTAGCTAAGTCCAATTTGTTACGTAAATCAGCTGAAAAAAGTATGATTGGTGCATCTGGTCGCCAAAGGGCGCAGATAGAGGCGGTGAAAGATATAGACATCGGAAACATTATTTTAGAAGATCAACGGAAGATTGCGGGTATCCTTGGAGCTTATGATGATTTGATTGAAAATAATTCAAAACGAATCGAAAAACTTGAATCTATGGCCCGCTTACTGTATCGCCACTATTTTGAAGTTCCTGAAGCTGATAGTTGGGAAGTTGTAAGAATTGGTGATATTCTCAGTGAAGCTCCTAGATCAAAGAAAATACAAAAGAGTGAATATAAAAAATTCGGGTCCTATCCAATTATAGATCAAGGCAAGGAACATATCGCAGGCTATACGGATGATATTGAGGCGGTTATTTCAGATAGGCTGCCATTAACTGTCTTTGGTGACCATACGCGTATTATAAAATTAGCACAAAACCCATTTGCTCGCGGTGCGGATGGAACGCAAATCATTGTAAGTGATATCCTGCCGCCATATTATCTTCATCAAACAATGAAAGGTATATCTATAGTTAATGAGCATTATGCTAGACACTTCAAATCTTTGAAAATCACTAAAATAAAGAGACCACCAAGTACACTATTGTGTATTTTTGAAGAAAAGGTAGAACCGATCTTTAAGCAAATTAACGTGCTTACGAAAAAGAACTATAGTCTTGCTAAGGCTCGAGATCTACTTCTCCCACGTGTGATGATGGGTGATATTGATGTATAAATTGGGTTATATCGATAAACTTGAAGCTTCATTCCAGGAAAGATTGTCGCAAATCTTTAACCTTTCCCATTTACCTCTCAATATCATCAATATCACTAGCGATTCACTTGGTTCAATTAGTAAAAGTCTAGAAGAGATCAGTGGTTTTAATAGCTCAAAAATAAAAATAAGAAATCAAGTATCTTCAATTAGAAGTATTGGTAAGAATAAGGATATTCAACGTCAGTTTGAAGTGTTTAATAGCCAAATTGTGGTATTGATGGTTGGCGCGCTTGAGGCTCAATTTTATGACGTGGTGAAGGCTATTGGTGATCATAATCCTGAGCTCTTTAATTTTGAATCTAATGGTAGTAAACCTAAAGTAATTACTTTTGAGGCTACACTACTTGATGAAAGGACATCCGTTGGGGAAATCATGAGGCATTATTTTAAAGAGCGTGACGGTGACGTTAATTTCCAGGATATTCAAAGTATTGTTCGCTTTTTTTCAGAGCGGCTTCTTTGTGACTTGGAGATAGATGATTACAGGGATGTGTTGATATTTGCAACTGCTGCACGTAACGTAACGGTTCATAATAATCAGATAATTGATCAGCGTTTTCTTAATCAGATTAGGGATACGGCCTATGTGGATTTAGAAGTAGAAGATGAAAATGGCTTAAAAAGTAAAAAATATACAACAGGACGGATGTTGAATATAAGTAGCAATGATATAGGAGAGATTAAAGAGGCTTTGCTTAGTCTTGTTTCGGAGGTTGGTGTTAAAATAAAGGGAGACTATGAATCGTAATTCCGAAGACTTAACCACCGAAAAACCAGCTCTAGATCTGCTGGCAAAATTAGATTGGGGAGTGCTGGATGCGTTTGCTGAAAGTGACGGTGCACTACCTGGATTAACCGGTCGCGAAATGCTTGACGAAGTTGTACTAGTCAAATACCTACGCCCAGCATTAGAGAAGTTTAATCCGTCTGCGCCACGCGATGCCATAGATGCCACTATCACTGAACTGCAACGTGATCGTTCTACTATGACGTCTGTTGCTGCTAATCAAGAAATATATAAACTCCTAAAAGATGGCTATAAAACTAGTTTCTTGAATGATGCAGGTGAGAATGAGCCGATCACTATTTATATATTAGATATGCTAAATCCGGCAAATAACACTTTCACGGCTATTAGCCAATTTTGGATACTAGGTAGATTACATAAACGCCGTCCCGATATTATCGGTTTCATTAATGGTCTGCCGTTGGTACACATAGAACTCAAAGCTCCGAGTGAAAAAGCTAGTGATGCATATAATGACAATCTGCGTGATTATCGCGATACCATACCTCAACTTTTTTGGTATAATCAGCTAATTATTATCAGCAATGGTACTGATACCCATGTTGGTAGTATGACTGCATCACTCGAGCATTTTTCGGAGTGGAAGCGGATTAATGATGAGGGCGAAGTGGGTATTGTAAGTTTAGACACCGCCATTAAGGCGACACTTGCAAAGGACCGTCTTATCGATATTATAGAGAACTTTATTATATTTACAGTAGGTGATGACGGTAAAACTGCTAAGCTTGTAGCCAAGAACCATCAATATCTTGGTGTAAATAACGCTGTAGAAAGCCTACGTAGTGGCACTGATGGTAGGTTGGGTGTATTTTGGCATACACAGGGAAGTGGCAAAAGCTATTCTATGGTGTTTTTTGCTCAAAAAGTAATGCGCAAAGTTCCTGGCAACTGGACATTCGTAGTGATTACTGATCGCTTAGATCTAGATAGACAGATTTATAAAAACTTTGCTCGAGCTGGTGCGGTAACGGAATTAGAAGAGAATGTCCGTGCTAGTGATAGTGGTGATCTACACCTCAAGCTCCAAGCTGATCATCGCTATGTGTTTACCCTTATCCACAAATTCCAGACTATTGACAGTTTAGAAATGTCTGTGGTATCAGGGCGTGACGATGTAATTGTTATGACCGACGAAGCTCATCGTACACAATATGCAACGCTTGCACTTAATATGCGGAACGCTTTACCGAATGCTCGATTCATCGGCTTTACTGGTACGCCTCTAATAGCTGGCGAAAATGAAAAGACTAAGGAAGTATTTGGTGACTATGTTAGTAAGTATAATTTTAAACAAGCAGTTGACGACAAAGCCACTGTACCGTTGTACTACGAAAATCGTATTCCGGAACTACAGCTTACCAACGAAAACTTTAGCGAAGAGCTTGATGTTCTACTAGAAGAAGCTGAGCTGGATAAAGAACAAGAAAAACTTTTAGAGCGACAGTTTGCGCGCCAGTACCATTTGGTGACACGCGATGACAGATTAGAGCGAGTTGCCCAAGACATTGTTGAACATTTTATTAATCGCGGCTTTCAGGGTAAAGCTATGGTCGTCTCTATTGATAAGATGACGGCCGTTCGTACCTATGACAAAGTTAAGAAATATTGGCAGAAATCGATAAATGCAATTGAGGCTCGCCTCGATAGTGATTTATCTAAAAAAGTACGCCAAGATCTTGAAGAACAACTTATTTACATGCGCGAAACTGACATGGCTGTGATTATTAGCCAATCCCAAAATGAAGTTGATGACTTTCGAGCTAAGGGCTTAGACATTTGGCCACATCGCGAACGCATAGTTAAAGAAGATCTCGAAGAGTACTTTAAGCAGCCTATGCATAATTTACGGATAGTTTTTGTCTGTGCTATGTGGATCACTGGTTTTGATGCTCCTGCTGTAAGCACGATCTACTTAGACAAACCAATGCGCGGACACACTCTTATGCAAACAATTGCTAGAGCAAACCGCGTGTTCAAAGGTAAAGAAAACGGTTTGATTGTTGATTATATCGGTGTGTTTCGCGATCTACAGAAAGCACTTTCTGTATACGGCCAAGGCACCGATGGCGAAATGCCGGTGCGCAAAAAATCAGAGATGATCACTGAACTTAATACTGTTTTGGCAGATATAGAAAACTTTACCTTGCAAGTAACAGGTCATAGTCTTGAAATAATAGAGAGACATAAAGGATTTGAGCGTGTTGCTGATATCGAAAGATTCGTTGATGCTATCGTATCGTCTGAAGACAGCAAGAAAGAATTTAATGGACTAGCAAACGTTTTTACTAAGTTATTTAAGTCCATCCTGCCCGATCCTTTGGCTAACCAGTTCCTACCCATCTATCAGCTGCTGCGTACCTTGCAAGGCCGGATGTATTCGCTTGTTGGCGATGTATCAATCGATCATATATCAGCTAGTCTTGAAGATTTGCTTGATAAGTCGATCGAGGCTGGAAGCTATACTATTAAAGAACTACAAGCCGACGAAATTATCGATCTTTCACAGGTAGATTTTGAAAAGCTACAAGAACAGTTCGGCGTCACGAGTAAGAACATTCAAACTGAAAAGTTGAAGAATGAGATCGACCAGCGCCTAAAGAAGATATTAGAACTTAACAAAACCCGTATGGAATTAGCTGATAAGTTCCAAAAACTGATCGATGAATACAATGCAGGCTCGAAAAACATTGAAGAATTCTTTAACGAGTTACTAGTCTTTGCTAAAGAATTGGACGAAGAAGATCAGCGAGCGGTACGCGAAGAAATGAGCGAGGAAGAGCTGGTAATTTTCGACCTGATTGTTCGCCCAGGTCCTGAGCTTTCGATAGCTGAAGTGGGGCAAGTGAAAAAAGCCGCGCGTGATTTATTGATGGACTTGAAGCAAAAAAAGCTAGTACTTGATTGGAAGAAGAGCCAGCAAAACCGCGCCATAGTCCAGCGTACAATTCGTGATGTACTAAATGACGAACTGCCGTCTGGCTACGATAGTGTCTGGCAACGAAAAAAACTTGGCGTCCTCTATGAACACTTTTATGAATCATATGAAGACTCACACCTTAATGCTTATCAGAGTGTAGATAAATGAACGTAAGGCATAACTGACTATGGACCTGTACTTCACTCAGTACTTTGACATAGATTCTATAGTTCTTGAGGAATACGGTGCGTTAGATATTAGTGTGGTGTCTGACCTGCCTCTTTTTATTGATCCTTTTTTGTTATTTCATAGCGATAAACCGGAATACCAAGCTCTACATAGGGATATCCTTACGTATTTGCAGTTTTTAAAAGACCGAGCAAGTGGAACCTTAAGTCCTGCACTCATAAAGAATTGGTATACATTTAAAGAAGTTAAGCAAAACTGGCTAGGATTTACACTACTGGGGAACGGCGGTAGCGGCCTCGGCAGAGGGTTCGCGGACGCGCTTCACTGTTCGCTAGGATCTATCCTGAATAACTTTGGCTCAGAGACTATTACGCTAGGAAGCCATTTAGAAAAATTGTGTCTTATTTCTTCGGGTGTTGGCTGTCAAGCTCCCACTTTCCTGGACACCGTGTCTGTCTTAAACTGTTGTTTCGTGAGCGTAGCGGCGTAAGCCGCTGGGCTCATTTTTAATGCTGTGTGG
>PGXZ01000001.1 GCA_002839415.1 Candidatus Saccharibacteria bacterium HGW-Saccharibacteria-1
GCTGGTATGCCTCGGGGCATGGTTAATTCTCCTTATTTAGATTTATTATACTGCCTTTTTTGGAATAGACAGTGTGTCTAGTATAAGGGGAGCCTGACACAAATCTTAGCGAAGATAAAGAGATAGATTCACTTAAATACAGTATCTATAAAGACATTATTATATTCACGGCTTCCATAGTCGAGAGTCTGCTGCAATATACTATTGAACGACAGGTTCTTATGGGTAGGGCGGAAAAGAAGGTTATGGGATATAGCAAAAAATCAGTGCAAATTGGAAAAGTGTCACACGATTGCAACGAGATGCATGACGAAATTATTGAAGTTGTAAAAACTAAAAGATATTTAAAATTGGGATCTGGCGATAGGGTTGACTTTAAAGATATAAATGCTGGCGCGAAGCAAGCTGGGATTCTTACGGAGAAGCTATTTAGGCAAGCCGAAGGTCTTAGGGGTAAAAGAAATACGATTCACTTATCTACTTTAACGAAGTCATCAGACGATTATTTTGATAAATCTGACGTTCAAGAGGCTTTTGACTGTGCACACGATATTATTATAGCTGTCGAAAAATTATATTAAATTATTTTACTTATCATCCATTATGTATGTGATATATTTTCGTATATTTTTTAATGGTTGGCGAGCCTAAGAGTTGCGATCTTTTTGCGTAAAAGTAGACTAATAAATAATAAT
This sequence comes from Candidatus Saccharibacteria bacterium HGW-Saccharibacteria-1, assembly GCA_002839415.1. Lineage (GTDB taxonomy): Bacteria > Patescibacteriota > Saccharimonadia > Saccharimonadales > Saccharimonadaceae > UBA1547. The sequence goes on from PGXZ01000001.1 coordinate 696, forward strand.
TGTGTATTTTACTATAAACTACTTGATCCAATGAAATATAAAAAATAATTATATAATTACCTCATTTTTATATAAAAAGAGAATTTATGTACAACTGGGGGCGCGGATGCTCTAGCCAAGCGTATTGATGTTTAAAAAAACGCTTCCGTAAAAATATCATCTTCGTCGATATTCATCGATTTTAGAGTTCGCCACATATCGCTTGTGAATTTAATTGATCCACAAATGTAGTAATTATTATTTTTTAGATATGGGTTGTATTTATTTATTATATCTGGGTCAATTCGTTTGAATTCATTAATATTTGGGTCGGTTGCTTTTTCCTGAGTTAGGCAATAGACAATTTCTAAATTCGGGTTATTGTCGGCTAGTTTGTTTAGGCTGTCAAAAAAGGTAATATCGTTTTTGGTTTTGTTGCTGTAGATCAATGTTGTTTTAGCGTCACTGCCGGATTTAATCGTGTTTTTGATTATGCTGAAAAATGGCGTTATGCCGATGCCGCCGGCAAGCATGACAATATTGCGCCCCTGGTTTTCGGGATAAAAGTTACCGTGCGGGCCATCAAATATTACTTTGTCATTTATTCGCATATCCAACATTGCCGATGATATGGTTCCGTTTTTTTTGATAGTTAGGCTGACAAACTCATCGCTTGGAATGCTGGAAATTGTATAAGATTTGCCATGACCATAAACCGATGATGGTTTGATATCGACATATTGACCTGGCTGATAATCGTATTCTAGGCCATCGGTTGGTTTGAAAAATAGCGACGTAACATCAGCCGCTTCGGGCTTTTTATCAACCAAAATAAACTCTCGTTTATTATTTTGCATATTCTAAATAATTAAGTACTGCATTACGCAAGGCTTTATGTCCCAAGACTGAACAGTGAAATTTTCTATCAGGCAGGCCGCCTAAACGCTCGACAATTTGTTGTGGTTTTAGATTTTGGGCGGTTTTTAAATCCATGCCGCCATTCTCGGTGGCCATTACGGACATCATAGAAGCTGACGCTATAGCCGAGGCGCAGCCGAATGTTCGCCATTTACATTCTTTGATGCGACCGGTCTTTTTATCGACCTTTATCCATACATACATGACGTCGCCACATTCTGGGCTGCCAACGGTTCCGACGCCATCGGCTGCGTAGTTAGCTTCGTCATATAAAACATTTTTAGGCGAAAAGAAGTGATCTCTAACTCCTTCACTGTAGATCCAGTTTTCTCCGTCGGTGCTGTGATTTTGTTTATTATCTTTGGTCATAATTATTTTATTGAGGATAAACTCCGTATTTTTTTAACGCACTCGGCCAAGATGGTAATTGTATTATCTAGGTCTTTTTTGCTAGCATATCTTCCTAGCGTAAAACGGACGCTGCAATGAGCGAGCTCTAGTGGTGTGCCGATTTGCATTAGGACATGAGATGGATTGAGGTCGGTTGACGAGCAGGCCGAGCCGGTAGAGCAGGCGACGCCTTCGTTATCTAGTAGTAAAACCAACGACTCACCCTCAACGCCTTTGATCGAAACGTTAATATTATTCGGTAGGCGGTTATCCATGTCGCCATTAACTGAAACGTCGTTTATATTTTTTAGGATTTTAGATAAAAAATAATCACGAAGCTTTTGTAATCTTAGGCTTTCTGATTGTCGTTCACCCTCCGCAATCGATAAAGCCTCTGCCAAGCCAACAATAGCTGCGACGTTTTCTGTGCCAGGTCTGATGTGTCTTTCTTGGTCGCCACCAAAAGTAATTGGCTCAATTCGACATTTATCGCTTATATATAAGCACCCTATTCCTTTTGGTCCATATATTTTTGATGAACTTATCGTTAAGGCGTCTACGCCCAACTTGTCAATGTCGATCAGTAGGAAACCGGCAGCTTGACAGGCGTCTGAGTGGAATACAGGTGTTGACACCATCGAATCCTTTATAATTTTAGCGATTTGATTGATCGGTTGAATTGTGCCTATTTCATTGTTCGCATACATAACTGACACTAATATAGTGGTCGGCTTGATGCTAGATTTAAGTTGTTCGAGTGATACTAATCCATTGCTGTCGACATCTATATAGGTTATCTCAAAGCCTTCTGCCTCTAATTTTTTACAAGAATTTAGTATTGCCTTGTGCTCGATACAAGATACGATTATGTGATTGCCCTTGTTTTGATTAGCCCTGGCAATACCTAATATAGCGAGGTTATCCGACTCGGTTCCTCCACTAGTAAATACAATTTCACTTGGTTTAGCGCCGACAATTTCAGCAATTTCAGCTCTTGATTTTTCAATCGCACTTTTGGCTAGTCGCCCTTCGTAGTGTAAAGATGACGGGTTACCAATCGTATCTTTTAGATAGGGTAGCATAGCGCTTAGGACTTTTGCGTCAATTGGCGTCGTTGATGCATTATCTAGATATATTCTCTTCATTGTTATGTCAATTTTAACATCAATGCGACTGTTCATGAACTGTTAGCGCACATCGGTTGTTGATTTATGTTAAAATATAGTTCGATATGAATAAACATTTAGTTGAAATAATGGCACCTGCGGGCAGCTTTGAATCGCTTGAGGCGGCCATAAAAGCAGGTGCGGATTCAGTTTATTTTGGGGTAACTCAATTGAATATGCGAGCGCGAGCTTCGGCTAATTTTACGATTGAAGACATGGGTGAGATTGTGGCGCGAGCAAAAAAGGCAAGTGTTTTAACATATTTGGTTGTGAATACGCTATTATACGATCACGATATGGGCATTGTTCGTAAATTAATTGATGCCGCCAAGCAGTACGGTGTTGATGCAATTATCGCGTTTGATTTTGCAGCGATAAATTATTGTAATGAAATTGGCATGCCAGTTCATGCAACTATTCAATTTTCGATATCTAATTATGAAGCGGTCAAGTTTTTTTCAAAGATGACAAATCGGGCGGTATTGGCGCGCGAGCTTACCCTTGACCAAATCAAGGCGATTTATAACAAGATTGTTGAAGAAAATTTAATCGGCAATGAAGGTCGATTGATGGAGATCGAAGTGTTTGGTCACGGTGCACTATGCGTGGCTCAATCAGGGCGATGCTGGATGAGTTTGTATACGCAAAACGCCTCTGCGAATCGTGGTGCGTGTCTGCAAAACTGTCGCCATGCATACAAAGTAACAGACATGAGTACTGGAAAAGATTTGGTTTTGGATAATCAATATATTATGTCAGCCGCTGATATATGTACGATCGATTTTTTGGATAAATTTGTCGATGCGGGTATATCAGTGCTAAAGATTGAGGGCCGAGGGCGAGCTCCTGAATACGTTTATACCGTTGTTTCGACTTATAAAAAAGCCTTAAAGGACATCGAAGAAGGAAATTATACAAAAGAAAGAATTGATGGCTATTTTAAAGACCTAGAAACGGTATTTAATCGCAAACTCTCACACGGTAACTTTTTCCTTGGCAAAGAAATTGGCGAATACTCAAGCGTTTATGGTTCGGCAGCTACCGAAGAGAAAACATATAAAGGTAAGGTTACTAACTATTTCTCCAAAATCGGTGTAGCTGAAATCTCCTTGGACGCTGGTGAGCTGAAAAAGGGCGAAAGAATATTATTTACTGGCGAAAAAACGGGCATCGTGTTTGGCGTGGCGAATGACATTAGAATTGATGGAAAGTCAGTTGATGTAGCCCCTCAAAGGAGTGTTATTTCGGTAAAAGTCGATGAAAGAGTTAGGCGAAACGACTTGTTTTATATTGTGTCTGAAAAAACTAATCTACAAGATTACGGTTACGGAGAATAAATGGCTAATCATAAATTTATTATTTCTCAACAAAGAAAAAACTGCATTGGTTGCGGTTCTTGCGCAATGTATTCACCGGAATGCTGGAAAATTAACGACCAAGACGGGAAAGCTGATTTGGTTGGCGGCGTTCAAAAAGGTACGGTTATAGTCGCCGAAGTTGGGATGGAATATTTAGAAGAAAATAAAAAAGCTGCCGATGTCTGTCCGATGCAAATTATTAAGTTGAATAAATAATTTTAGTTTGCCTGCCTTGTGTTGGACATTTTGCCTAGCAAAAGCAATAATAGTTAGATGTATCAAGCTGGGTATTCTTGAATAAACTAGGATGTTCGCTAGTCTAGGTTATTTGTTGTCAGTTCTTTTCTATAGCTGACGCCTGAGATGAGACTTATCAATCGTTTTAACAAGTGCTATTGCTTGTTGCGGCTGAAATTAACTATCCTTGTTTTCGAAATAATAAGCTACCAACAAATAGCACCAGTAATGATCCGACAACTGCAACTATAAATGAGCTTAAATTAAATCCGGTGACACCTACCCCGAAAATCATTTGGCCTAAATAACCACCAATAACTGCACCGACTATGCCTAAAACAATAAGGCCCAAGATTCCACCCTTTGCGCCGGGCATTATAAAACTTGCTATAGCCCCAGCTATTAATCCAAATATTATCCAATATACTATACTCATATTTATTAACTCCTTTAAATTTGAAAAAATTACTCTGTTTGTTGACGTCCCGATATAACTTTTATTAGGGTAACAATTCCCCATGCTATAACGGCGTATACGGCTATTGCTACTAATGTGGCAGGTTCGAATATTGATGTGGTTACATTGCCGCTAGACATACTCGTGTTGAATATACCAGTAAAAGGCGCTACAAATATTGCAGATAGACTGTAAACAAAATCTACAAAACCTGTTGATGGATTGGCGCCTAAAAGCTTGAGTACAAACCGAAATGCTAATAATATTTCTAGTAAGCCAAAAATTAAATATACAAAATAACCAGCCTTTTGGTAGCTGGTTGAATTTTGCCTGCTTGGCGTTTCTTTAGATGTGTTGTTGTCTTCGCTTGTGGTGATCGTTTCTTTTGTTATATCTGGCATATTGCCTCCCTTTATTAACGTTCCACTACTTATATTATACGCTTTGTTGGTTGAAAAATATATGGGACAATATTTTTTGATTGTTATCAAATGTTCAATGATGAGAAATTGCATCTACTGCATGGCGAAAATAACATATCTATTTTCTAAATAGATTGATATGGTGTATAGCGCTATAATAAATAAGATATAATCGAGATAAAAACTAGCCGATTAGTTTTATGGCGATAAGGGAAGTAGCAAATAGTTAAATCATGATGCAAAAAATATCAAAAGCAACTCAGCGGAATTGGGACAAGCTAGGCGTCAGCAATACAGACGGCAAGCTTGTTTCGCGGGCCAATAAAAAGTTATCAACCAAGAATATCACACCCGTTGAGTATTTTGATAATAAAAACAATATAAAAACAGTTGAGAATATTGTTATTAAGCTGCTCGCTTCTGGTGGGTCAATTGCTGATATTTTATATAGTGTAGGTATTGGGCTTTTTAAACGCCAGGGTATTATAGCTAGTGATGGTAAGGTTGATAATTTAAATATTGATAATTTTATAAAATCCAACGAGTGCCGATTGATTGAAGATGTCTGCGATTGTGATCTACCATCTGATGAAACTGATATTTTAGGTATTATTTATCAGAGTTTACTGACTGAGGGTGTGAAAAATATTCAAGGTTCATACTACACTCCAAAAGACGTAATAAGAGATATGACTCGCGATATTCAGACGGATGATAGTCAAAAGGTTTTAGATCCTTGTTGTGGTAGTCTGGCTTTTTTGCTAAATATACCTAATATAAAATCTGAACAGATTTATGCAATAGATATTGATCCAATAGCAGTTATGATTGCAAAATTCAATTATTTTATTAAGTTTCCAGGCGCAAATCAACCAAATATATTTTGTTGCGACTACTTAAATGACGAAACGGAAATTGATGGACAAGAGTTTGATTATGTAATAACGAACCCACCTTGGGGCGCTTCGGCTACAAACACTCAAAACTACCATGAAATATTGTCCGGTGAAACGTTCTCTTGTTTTTTAGTTAAGGCGCATAAGTCACTGAAAAAAACAGGCCAACTAAGGTTTTTACTGCCCGAATCGATATTGAACGTTAAGGTTCATCGGGATATTCGCGACTACTTGCTTGGCAGTGCCGACCTATTATCAATAAAAATGTATCCAGACCTGTTTAGTGGTGTAACCACTAAGTATGTGGCAATAAAAGCAAAGCATACTGGCGACACTAGTAAAGTCGAGATTGATATCGCAGACCGTACCTGGGATGTTGAAAAAAACGTTTACAGATCAAATTCTAATCTTGTTTTTCGCTTATCAGACTCAATCGATGAGTCGATTATAGAAAAAGTATTGGAACGAAAGCGTTATGATCTGAGTAATAGTATCTGGGCTTTGGGTATAGTTACGGGTAATAATAAAGACAAACTACTCACAGAGTCGGCTATGAATTTGGAGCGAATATATACGGGCAAAGAAATTGCTCCGTACAAGCTAAAGCCCTCAAAATACTTTATAGATTATGATAGATCTCAACTTCAGCAAGTTGCCAAGGATGAAATTTATCGCGCAAAACCCAAGCTGGTATATAAATTTATTTCTAAAAAGTTAGTGTTTGCTATTGATAGTTCAGCTAATTTATTTCTTAATAGTGCAAACATTTTAGTGCCCAAAATACCCAATATGTCAGTCAATACGGTCGCGGCTTTCCTAAATTCCGAGCTTTATCAATATCTATATATAAAATTATTCAGAGAAGTTAAAATTCTAAAAGGTAACTTGATACAGCTTCCGTTTCCAGAAATAGATGAAACACTAAATATTAAAATTGATAGCATGGTTGGAAATATTATAAATGCAAATACAGATGACAAGGAGCTTCAGGATTTCGTTTATAAGTATTATGGATTGACGGTTGCTGAGATTAAGTGCGTAAAAAAGGAGTTATATGGAACTATTGATTAGTGCGTTAGCGGAAGACATAAAGCGGTTAAAAGATAAATGTGGTGATAAATATGATTTAAGTGACGAAGCTTTAGATAAATTGAATTCAGTTTTCCCTTTTAACAAATTCGAATATATTATTTGTCACCTAATAGCCGAGGATATAATAACGCTTGATCGATATATAGAAATTCGCAACGCATATTTGGATAAAAATAAGTATTTAAATGTTTTTGAGATTACAGCGCCAAGGACATTTGGTGAGACTTGGGCGCAATGCCACCTAAATGAACTTGTGCCAGAATTAAAAAAACCTTCTAAAAAGCTTCATGAAGAGTATTCTGGTGAGTATGATTTTTGGTACGATGGTATTAGGATTGAAGTCAAAGCCTCGCGGGCAGTTAAGCGCTCAAGTGGTGATTCTCTTATTAGTAAAGCTCTATCTAGCGATTCGCTGTGTAATTTTGATATGAACTTTCAACAGATTAAACCAAGATATTGTGATGTTTTTGTGTGGATTGGGGTTTGGCGTGACACTATTAGATATTGGGTGCTATCAAGCAGTGATGTTGAGAATAATAAGTATTTTTCAAAAGGCCAGCACCGTGGCAATGTTGGCGAAGGTCAGCTTTGGATTAAGAACACTAATATCCAAGAATTTGATCAGTATCTGGTCAATCCAGGGGAAGTGTTAGGCAAGATCAAGGAAAAATCACTTGTGCAAGAGCGCTATTCGGCCTAAAGGCTGATATGCATTTTATAAGTTGATGCGCTATTCGGATTATAAATTATGCTAGAATAGCCTTAGTCTATTTTTAAGAAAGGTCGTATCTATGGACAATCTGAATTCAAAAAAATTAAAAGCCGCAGTTAAATATATAAATTCGTGGTTGGATATAAATTTCAAGAACAGCCCTAAATTTCCAGGCATGCAGGTGGCGATTTTACACCAGGATAAAATTGTTTATTCAAAAGCTTTTGGCTTTTCAAGTTTAGAAAATCAAACTAAGATGACGACAGAAAGTACTTTTAGGATTGCATCTCATTCAAAAACTTTTACGTCGACGGCAATTATGCAACTCTATGAGGCTGAAAAACTAAGTTTAGATGACAAGGTTAGTAAACGCTTGAATTGGTTTAAGTCCAGCAAAGATGAACGCGTTGCCAATATAACTATTCGACAGCTATTAAATCATACATCGGGACTTGCCCGGGATGGTGATAATTCTGATTATTGGCAGCTATTATGCGATTTCCCAGATGAAGATTATTTAAAAAACTATGTTTCAAAGTGTGAGTTGTTTTATGATAGCGATGAAAGGTTTAAATATTCGAACTTTGGTTATGGTTATTTAGGGTTACTTATTAAAGCGGTTAGTGGTTTAGCTTATCGTGATTATATGGCAAAAAATATTATTGAAAAGTTGGGGCTAAAATCTACGCAACCAGACTTAATCAATGTAGCGGCCAACACTTTAGCTGCTGGCTATGACTGGGGTCCGTTTGGTAAAAAACAAAAGCCATACGCAAATATGGACACTCATGCGCTTTCATCTGCTACGGGCTTTTGCAGTAATGCCGAGGATTTGTGTAGGTTTTTTGCGGCTCATTTTTATGGCAATAACGTACTAATAAGCGATTATTCAAAACGAATTATGCAACATGGTAGCTGGAAAACTAATCATGATGATTGTTATGGTCTAGGTATGGATGACGTTGAAAAAAATGGCTGGAAACTATATGGTCATGGCGGTAGTTTGTGTGGATTCAAGACTAACACTAGGTTTGATCCAAAAAAGCAGCTGGTTGTCTCTGTTATGTTTAATACTGACTCGGTTGACGCTCGGGAAATTTGCAGCGGGATTATTGATCTAGTTGATAGTTTTCAGCAGGATAATTATTGTTCGAACAAGGAACTGGCAAAGTTAAAAAAGTTTGAGGGTAGATTTTATTCGAACGAAGGTGGGCTTGTCGATATTATATGCGTTGGCGGCAAACTTTTAGCATTTGATCCGCTTTGGTGGAATAATCTCAATCGAGCTGAGCGGCTAGTCGTTAAGGATGATAAAACGCTTCGTATTGAACAAGCTGTTGGATACGGTTCGCCTGGCGAATATATCTGTTATAGCTTTGATGCTGCCGGCAGGGCAGAAAAGATTAAATATGCAGGCTATACTATGTCATCAAAAACTATTACAAGCAATGGTTTAACTAGTTAAAAATAACCGGTTCGGTGATTGATTCGATATCGCCTTGATAGAAATCATAAATTAGCTTTATTACATCTTGGCCGCGTACTAGATTACTGTCAGCTAATTTGGTAAACTCAGCTTTATTAAAATATTTATAATCAAGTTCAGCTTGGCTGGATTCCTTAATGATATGTGCTTTGTAGATAAACCGAATAACTGTGTTGCCTTCGTGCGTTTTCGGTTTTTCGGTTATCATAATTAGATTGTCGATTTCTATGGCGGCACCCATCTCCTCGAGGCATTCACGCTTTGCACAGTTCCGTAACGTTTCGCCCTCTTCGAGCTTGCCGCCGGGTAGCCCATATTTATCCACTTTACTTTCGTGAATTAGTAAGATGGTATCCTTATAAGTAATTAGTGCAGAACAAGTGACTCTTATCATATAGACAATATAGTCTAGTTCGATTGTCAATACAATAACTTTAAACATTAACTTGCTTGGTTTTTTATTTACTCAATAATTAAGGCATGAACATAAGTTTCGAAAAGTATGAGCTTCGATCCGTATCTGTTATAATTATCATATATGGCAAAAGAACAATTAGTGAAAAAATCAGAAAATATTTCCCAGTGGTATACTACGCTTATTCAACTAGCTGACCTGGCAGACTACGGACCAGTTAAAGGTACTATGATTATAAAGCCGTATGGCTATGCCTTGTGGGAGCAGATTCAAAAATCACTTGATGTTCATATTAAGCAAAAAGGTGTTGGAAACGCATATTTCCCGCTATTTATTCCTATGTCTTTTTTGGAAAAAGAAGCAAGTCATGTCGAGGGTTTTTCGCCCGAACTAGCAGTCGTAACCCACGCTGGTGGAGAGAAACTAGAAGAAGCTTTGGTTGTTAGGCCAACTAGTGAAACTATAATTTATGATGCATATTCAAAATGGATTCAATCTTGGCGCGATTTACCGATGATGATGAATCAATGGTGCAACGTTGTACGCTGGGAAAAACGTACCATGCCATTTATGCGTACAAGCGAATTTTTGTGGCAAGAGGGTCACACGGCGCATGCTACTTTAGACGAAGCTATCGAGATGCAAAATTGGGCGATGGATACTTATGCCAAGGTTTATCGTCAAGATTTGGCGATTGATGGTTATGTTGGTTATAAATCTGTATCAGAACGATTTGCCGGTGCTGATACGACTTTGACATTTGAGTCATTGATGCCAAGCGGTAAGGTTTTGCAGTCATGTACTTCTCATAATCTAGGACAAAACTTTTCAAAAGTTTTTGATATATCTTTTCAAAATCAACAGGGTGAGAATGAATTTACCTGGCAGACGAGTTGGGGTCTGAGTACTCGTTCGATTGGAGCGCTAATTATTGCTCATGGCGATGATAACGGACTTTGCCTGCCTCCAAAAATGGCACCTACTCAGGTTGTAATTGTTCCGGCCAAAGCCACTGATTTGGTTGTTGCATATTGTAAAGGTCTATTCAGTGAATTAACCAAAGCTGACATTAGAACTGAGTTTGACGATGGTGACAATGAATCTTTTGGGTTCAAGCTTAATAAATGGGAAGTCAAGGGCGTTCCAGTAGTTATCAAGGTGGGTCCAAAAGAATTTGACAATAACAATCTAACTTGTCGACGAAGAGATACTCTGACGGATATTGTCATGGGGCGTGAAAATGCCAACAATTCTGTCAAAGATTTGCTAGACACTATTCAAAAGGATATGTTAATTTCCTCAACAAAATATCGTGATGAAAATACCCGCGATGCAAATAACTATGATGAATTTAAACAATTATTAGATGAGCACAAGGGCTTTATTAGGGTCTATTGGAATGATGATGCAGAAATCGAAAAATTGATCAAAGACGAGACAAAAGCTTCGACCCGTTGTCGCATTGCTGAAAATGTAGTTGGCACAGATTTTTACACTGGCAAACCGGCGACTGAAGTGTGGCTATTTGCTAGATCTTATTAGTCTAGTAGGAATGTATTTACAAATGTACTTTTTTGTGATATTATATAGTTAATATGGAAAATGAAATTGAATTAAAAACAAAAACAAGTACTGAGATAATAGAAACTAACGAAATTGAGCGCTCTAATGAAACGCTTGATATATCTCCACGCGTTGTCATCTATGGTCAAATGAGTCCATTTTATGGCGGTGCTATTGAACTGAAGGATGCCTTGAAGACTTATTTAGGTGATCATGGCATGTCTGATGAACGTGTAATATTTTCTAGGGTGGCAGGTAATATAAATGAAGCTTTTTACAAGGGTCGTCGTAAGGCCGAATCTGTTGAAGCTGCTGTGATGCCGCTTACAAAAAGGGAAAAGATACGAAATTTATTAGGCTCTATCTCATTGCGTCTTAGTGGAAAAGAAAGCACGTCTATTACAGAAACGACTTCAGATAATATGCCAGCAGTAATTGAAGACACTCTTCCTACGGCTGTCTTTGTCTTTCCTAAAATGCGTCATTATTCGGAAAATGGCCAGGGCATGACTGTTGATACTCCCGTAGAATACATCAAAAGACTCTGTTCGGAACATGACGTTCCTATGGTAATGATTGACGAAAATACGACTCAAAGTGAACTTGTCAGTTCTATTGGTGAGTTGCCTCAGCCAGCTTCGATAGAATTGGAATAAAATTGTCGTCTAACTAAACCGTTGCGTTTTTAGTTTAATTCTCTTTTCTATGGTCTTGGCGCGTTATTAGGCAGATGGAGTGTTTATGATTCAATAAGGTGGTAAAATATCTAAAGAAAGCTACAAATAATTTGAGCGAAAAGATGAAAGATATACCAAATAGATATCGTTTTAGGCCTGAATATATACGTCGACGTCGGTTAATTGCTGCTGGGATAGTCGCAGTTATTTTGACGGTTGTAATAGTAGTTGCTAGTTTAGTATTAAGTTCGACAGCGCCGACAACTTCACCCAATCTAACAAATTTAAAGTCATTAGCTCAGTCTGCTACAAAGCCGGTTTGGCCAAGTTATGGCAGTGGCGCAATTGGTGCGATTGGTTTTGATGGAGTGCTGGCGGAATATGGTGGTCAGTCGACGCGTCCAATCGCAAGCATTACTAAGATAATTACGGCACTGGTAGTTCTTGAAGCTAAGCCCTTGAATGGTAATGAATCGGGCCCGAGCATTACTTTAACTCAGAATGATCAGCGAATCTATGACTTGGCTGTCGCGGCAGGTGCAGCTGTAAAACCGGTTACGGTCGGTAGCTCTATGACAGAGCGAGAAATGATTGAAGCCATGTTATTGCCGTCGGCTGCGAATTATTCGGAGACTTTGGCAATGTGGGCTTATGGATCAGTTGATGAATATTTGAAAGCGGCCGATAATTGGTTGGTTACGAATAATTTAATACAGACAAAGGTAGTCGATACTAGTGGGTTGCTACCCGAAAATATCAGCAATCCAAGTGATTTAATAAATTTAGGCAAATTAGTGGTAAAAAATCCGTCACTAGCTTCGATTGTGTCGCTGAAAAAGGCGACTATTTCTGGTGTTGGTGAAGTATCTAACTCGAACCAGTTATTGGGTGTTTTAGGTGTCGATGGCATTAAAACCGGTACAACATCTGAAGCCGGAGCGTGTATGTTGTTTTCGAGTGTCATAAATGTTGGAAATGAAAAAATTACTATAATTGGAGTACTATTAGGGGCGGACGATAGGGGTGGTCAAAATACTGACATCAAAGCCTTGTTAAGTAGCGTACAGCCTGGGTTCAAGTCGGTTAAACTAGTGTCCCGCGGACAGGAATTTGCTGAATATAAAACCGCCTGGGGTCAGACGAGTAAGTTGATTAGCAATAAAGACACTAGCTCTGTTATTTGGTCTGATACGCCAATCTCAATTACGGTTCAGGCCGATAAGGTTAGTACATTGAAATCAGGTGAACAGAAGGGTGAGGCGACAATTAAAGTTGGTGCAAAGGTACTTAAGCAGCCGTTAATAACAGACGGTTCAATTACGTCTCCAAATATTTTATGGCGCTTAACGCACTTTTAGAATACATTAAAAACAATTGATAATGTTCATGTTTTATGTATAATGATAGGTAACACTAAGGGTCCAACTGAAAGGTTGACAGTGAAAAATAAAAACAACAACAAAAAACAACTCGGCGGCGTATATATCGCCGCGGTAACTATAATATCTATAATGATCATAGCAGTGCTTGGTTTTATAGTTTGGCAAAATTTTATACAGCCTAAAACATCGGTTGACAGTAATGACTCGGCTAGCATAAAATCTGACTCTGTTAAATCAAAAACTAAAACTGATGATAGCGCATTAGATGATTCGACCGATTCAAGTGTGAATGAGGCCGATTTGAACTATGATAGCAGTACTGCTAATTTCGCGATTGATTATTGGAATATAAAAGGAACTTATAGTAGTTCCCATAAAATCGATTACTCGATTTCGAATGATCAAATCCTTTTCATTGATTCCGAAGAACTTCCGGCTAGTTGTACTAGTGGCATCGCTAGAATTAAGCGATTTGCAGCAGACGATTATACGCATGGTTATCCGGCTTCGGCTAAAGATGAAAGTTACGTTGATAAAAAAGCTAGCGTCGAGTTTGCAAAAAATAAATACAGCTCAACAGGTGGCAATAAAAAGGTTGGTGATTATTATTATGTTTTGACTACACCGATGCAATATTGCGTGGAAACTGGTGCTGAAGGTCTACAAAAAACAATTTTTGGTGATATCTTGAGCTATTTTAAAACTCTAAGTGTTAAATAGCTCTGGTAATTATTTATTGAGCGCTTTCATATATACTTCATGAGTTTCTTGGGCCATTTTTTCCCAAGAGTATTTGTTGAATTGTTGATAGCCTCGTTCGATTAGGTCTGATCGAAGTTTATCGTCGGACAAAACTAAATCAATTTTAGCCGCCATATCATCAACATCAAGTGGGTCGAAGTAGATTGCGCCGTCGCCATAAACTTCTGGTAGGCAAGTTGCATTACTGCTGATGACTGGCGCGCCAAGTCCCATTGCCTCGATTCCTGGTAAGCCAAAACCTTCCATTAGTGATGGAAAGACGTAGCAAGCACAATTTGAATATAGCCAGGCCAGGTTCTGGTCATCAACTCGGCCAGTGAAGTGAATATTTTTGAAATTATTTTTATTAAAAAAAGTTTGATTCATTAAAGCGGCCTTGTCTATTGAGCCCACTAGCACGAGAACAAGTTCGGGGTTTGTTTCGAGTAATTTTTGATGCGCTTCGCCAAGCCTGCGTATGTTCTTGTAGCTGCTTTGTTTTCCAACGTAAAGTATGTATTTATCAAAAGGTAACTCTATAGGTTTAGATTCTTCTTTTTTGATGTCAGCGGATTCATATGTTACTGAGATTTTTTCATCTGGTATTTTCGCAAAATTGATAAGCTCTTGTTTGGTAAAATTTGTTGGGGCTATAATTTCGGTGCTTTTATGGGCAACTTTTCTAAACATCCATTTACCGATTGCTTGTTTAATATGATAAATGAACCAATTTTTATCAACATTATAGGTTTTTAGAAGTGTTAGGTCATGGAATGTAGTAACGGTTCTGCCTTTGTAATATATGGGCTGTTGTGGCATGCAAAAATGTACCAAGTCAACTTCTAAATCTTTAATTATAGTTTTAAATTTAGTCTGTTCGGCAATTGAGTAATTGCCGATATCACAAGGCACTAATTTGAAATTGTTTGTTGAAGGTTTCCAGTGGCCTAGATCTTTCGTAGGGATTAAAATGAGATATTCGCTAGTCCTGTCAATTTTTTCAAGATAGCTCAAAAGTCTTTCGACATATCGCCCGGTCGAAGAATTGATTATTCGTGCGTCAATTGCGATTTTTGTCATAATAATGATCCAGAGTAACCTTTTTAATTTTATTAACAAAAAGACCGGCGTCAAAACGTTTTGCTCGCATATTTAATAATTTTGGATCAAATTGGATAGTTTCAGCCTTTTTTATAGCGGTTATTACTGATTTTGTGGTTTGCTTGTTGAAATATACGCCCGTTTCTCCATCTCTGATGATATCTAGCGCGCCGCCTTTTCCATAACAAATAACTGGCGTGCCTGATGCTAATGATTCAGCTTGGACAATGCCAAAATCTTCCATAGCTGGAAATATATAACCTTTGGCGCTATTGAAGGCCTTGGTGATTGCATCGTGATCGCCAGGATAAAATTTAACAGTAGGGCCGGCCATGTCAACCAGCTTTTGATGTTCGCTTCCGTCGCCGTATACTCTAAGTGGTAGCTTGAGTTCGTTTGCGGCCGAGATGGCAAGGTCGATTCGCTTGTATGGAATTTGGCGGCTAAATGCCATATAATAATCGCCACGTTTTTTTAGTGAGGTAGGAGTAAAGCGCTTAACGTCAACTGGCGGATTGATTATTATAGCTGGTTTTTTGTAATACTTTTCAATTCTAGCCTTAACTTCACTGCTATTTGCAATGAAGAAGTCGATTTCTTGGGCTGCTTTAAAGTCAGTATTTCGTAGTGGCGGTACGAATAGGGGCATTGTTAATCGGACTAACCAATTAAGTTTGCCAAAGCCTGGATTCTTGCGGTATTCATCATAATGGCTCCAGTAGTAGCGTATTGGAGTATGGCAGTAACAGATGTGAATTTGGTCTGGGCGAGTTTTTTTAACTTGTTTAGCCTCGGCACTGCAACTTGATAAAATAATGTCATATTCGCTTAAGTCTAACTTTTGAAAAGCTCTAACCCGCAGTATTGGGAAGAATTTATGTAGCTTTCTAAGAATTTTGGGAAGGTCTTGAAGATACGTCGTGCGCACGTCCATGCCGTCGAACCAATCGATATTTTCTGGTGTATAGACTGATGTAAATATGGGTGCATCTGGAAAAGCATCGTGAAAGGCGAGTACTACTCTTTCGGCGCCACCCTTATTTGTTATCCAGTCATGAACGATGGCGATTTTGGGTTGTTTTTTGTTAGTCATATTATTAGTTATTATAACATTTTTATTTAGTTGTTATAATTTTAAGTTATTAGTATTATACGTACTTGTTGACAGTGAAGATAATTTATGATATTTTCAGTTTAACGGTTTAAATAAAAAAATGAATATTGAAAATAGACACTTGAAGTCAATATTATAAACACGTATGATTTGATTGATAAAATCTAAATTACTTAAAATGATATCAATATTGAAAGCGCAATCAATATATATAGGTGTTTGTAGTTTGGTCTTAATTTCATAGTAAAATTATATAATCTGGATGCTTTCATTTAGCTTAGCAAAGGTTAATCACAAAAGGTGTATAATATAGTTATAGATTTATTTTCGAATTGGATTTCGAGATAACTTACTTGCTGAGTAGTTATTTAAAAGGAGGAGATTGATGTTTCTTGCGATAAATGAAATTAGGTACGCCAAGACAAGGTATCTTTTGATTGTCGGTGTAGTGGCTTTGATTTCGTATTTGGTTTATTTCCTAACAGGCCTCGCCTACGGTTTGGCGTGGTCGAATCGGACGAGTGTTGATGATTGGAAGGCTAGTGGTATAGTTTTGGCGGACTCGGCTAATAAGAGTTTGGCGGTTTCGGCTTTTGATGAGTCACTGTCTGCGAGCATTAAAGCGTCGGATAAAGCTGATTTGTATGCCCTCCAGACGGTTGTTTTTAAATCAGGTAATGATAGTGAATCGGGTAAGATAAATGCAGCCTTTTTCGGAACTGACAAAGCGTCCTTTCTATATCCTGAGGTTGTGGAGGGTAGGAATGCAAGTAAAAGTTCAGAGGTTATTGCGAGCATTAGTCTAAAGAAAGAAAATGGCTTGCGTCTGGGTGATGCCATTCAGATTGCCGGTAATAAAGAATCCTATGAAATTGTCGGTTTCACGAAAAGTCTTAAATTTAATACCGCACCAGTTGTGTATGTGAGTATTGACACAGCGCGTGATATTCGGAGTAATATGATGGTCGGTCAGGTAGTTAATAACAGAAAGTCGAATTTGATTAGCGCTGTAATTGTAAGGAATGGTGAGGCCGGATTTGAGTCAAAATTAGATAAAAGTTTGAAATATTATCAAATTGAAGATTTTATAATGTCGATACCGGGTTATAAGCCGCAATTGCTAACATTTGGGATTATGATTGGCTTTTTAATAGCAATTGCCGCGCTGGTAATTGGGATTTTTATGTACGTTCTGACCATTGAAAAAAAGAGTGTATTTGGAATCATGAAAGCCCAAGGTATTTCAACAGGTTATATTAGTCGTTCGGTAATATTTCAGACAATAATTTTAACGGCGTTAGGGCTGGCTATTGGTCTAGCGTTGACGCTGTTAACTAGTGCTTTAATACCGACGGCTGTGCCATTTTTGAATAATTGGTTGTTTTATCTGGTGATATCGATGCTACTGGTATTTATTTCAGTGCTAG
Source organism: Candidatus Saccharibacteria bacterium HGW-Saccharibacteria-1 (assembly GCA_002839415.1). Classification (GTDB taxonomy): domain Bacteria; phylum Patescibacteriota; class Saccharimonadia; order Saccharimonadales; family Saccharimonadaceae; genus UBA1547. Next base: position 18,229 of record PGXZ01000001.1, read on the forward strand.
GCACGTTGTTTTCGGTTTTAATAATTTCAAAGATAGATCCGTTAAAGGCGATAGGTTGATGGTATGAGTTTAGTTGAATTAAAAAATGTATTCCAAGATTATAGCGACGGAAATGATGTTATCCATGCATTGAAAAAAACAAATTTGTCGATAAATGCGGGTGAGTTTGTAGCTATTATAGGGCCAAGCGGATCGGGTAAAAGTACGTTGCTAACAATAATGGGTGGACTGCAAAAACCAAGCGGCGGTAGTGTGACCTTGAATAAAAAAAGTTTTAGTCGGGCGAGCCCTAAAAGACGAACAGAACTGAGATTTCAAGAGATTGGTTTTATATTGCAAGCGTCAAACCTGGTGCCATATTTGACAGTCGAAAAGCAGTTAAAGCTGATTGATAAAGTGGCAAAAAAGCCGTTTAACATTAAAAAAGCTGACGCGCTTTTAGGCAGTTTGGGTATTCTTTCGCTGAAAAATAAATACCCTAGCGATTTGTCAGGTGGCGAGAGGCAGCGCGCATCAATTGCTCGGGCGCTATACTCGAATCCGTCATTGATTTTAGCTGATGAGCCAACGGCTAGTTTGGATACCTCAAGGGCTTTTGAGGTAGTACAGATTTTAGCAGAAGAGACTAAGAAACTAAATAAAGCTACGGTAATGGTGACTCATGACGAGAGGCTGCTGTCATATTGCGATAAAGTTTATGTTATAAATGACGGTGTATTGACCGATAGAACAAAACAATATTTGAACAAATAACAAATATGTTCGATTGATAAGAGATATCTCTTATGCTATTATTGAAGCAACGAGAATGTTGATATGGGGGTAGAAGTTTATGAACGAGGCGACGCCAGTCCACAAGAATAATTCGAATTCTGCTGGGAGAAATTCGGGACACAAAGGCGATGGTCAAAAGCGCCATGGTAAATTCAAGATAAATAAGATGAGGCTAATACTGGCTTCGGTTGGGGCGATATTGCTATTTGCGCTAATTTCGCTGGGCTGTTTATTGATCTATAAATCAAATACCAATTCAAGCATTGACAGCAGTCGCTATCAGGCGGTTTTCTTGTCGAATGGACAGGTCTATTTCGGCAAATTGCATACTTATAACAGTGAATATATGAAATTGAACGATATTTATTATTTACAAACAAAAACTACCCAGGATACGTCAAGTAATCCACAGGAGACCAGTACCTCGGATCAATCCAACGTCCAATTGATCAAATTAGGTAGTGAAATTCATGGTCCAGATGATGAGATGATCGTCAGTAAGAATCAGATCCTATTTTTCGAAAACTTGAGTAAGGATAGTCAAGTGACGAAATCAATTGCTAAATATAAGACTCCTTCGTAGTTAGTTCGGATTATTAAATGAATCGTGCCGCTAAAATTGCAATTAGGTTGGGAGTGTCGGCTGTTGTTCTGTTAATTATAATAGTAGGCGGTGGGATATTTTATATTTGGTACTCGGGTCAGAATAGTGCGCCGGTTACGATTGAAGCCGAGCCGACTCCGATAAAGACCTCGGTACAGGCCAAACCTGCGAAGATAGATGAAAATGCAAATGTTGGTGTTGTTACGCAATCGTTGACGTCGCCGGTTAAGCCTGGTTCAAACTCGTCAATTATTATCAAAACTAACCCCAAGGCTGATTGTGTAATTTCGGTTATATACAATAAGGTGGCAAGTACTGATTCTGGTTTGGTGGCAAAGGTTGCGGATGAATACGGCGTAGTTAGTTGGACTTGGACTGTTAGTAATACTGTCCCGCTTGGAAAGTGGCCAGTAAAAGTAACTTGTTCGCATAACAAAAAGTCAGGTGTTGGCGGTGGTGACTTGGTTGTTACGGACGCTATTGTAGAGGAATGATTCTTATTGTAGCGAGTTGATGTACTCGGCCCATTTGTCGCTACTAATCTGTACGCTAGACTTAATGAGAATTAACAGATTATCCTTGTTGAAAATTATTGATTGAGGACCTTTGGCGGACGTACCTATGTATACGGTTGTGTTCCCGACGGTGATTTTTTCAGTAGCTTTAAAATCGGAAGCCAGAGTTTCAATTTGATCGCTATTGTCATCTTTAAATTCCTCGGGTAGTTGTTGCTGGCTGACGTTAATAGGAACGTTGCCGATTTTATCAACATAGGCATAGGCTGGGGCGACATTAGAGGGGCTGACTCTTGTCCATCCGCCGAGCTCTTTTATGGTTTTTCCGGATGGAAGTAGTGTTTTGTAAGTTGGCGTGCCCTTGGTTAGTACACCAGCTTTACTGGATGATTTGTCGTTAACGCTCGCTGTGGTCTGAGCGGTCTCTTTTGGCTTTGGAAAGAATATGAACAATAAAACAATCGCAATAATTGTAGCGATAATTATAACCGACATTTCTTTGCGGGTTAGATTTGTTATCTTTGCTAGTTTATTGATTAGCTTTTGTGTTATATTTTTGATAGCAATAAAAAATTTAAGTGCTTTTAACCTTAGTTTCTTTAGGAGAATACTCATAGATATTTTAGCGTTATTTTGATTAGCCATTAGTATTAGTATATCAGATTAAACTGCTAGCTATTGTGTATAGTAAGGGGTATCGATTGGTTGTTGTAGGCCGCCGGTAAATGTACGGCCATGCATTAAACGCTTACTTGGGTCGGCTGTGAATTGCAGGGTAAGGTCAGTAATAGTTGGGCCGCGTGATACGTCATCAGGATAGCCAAAAGCTTGTGAACTGTCGACGGTAACGTTAAAATAATAGAACCTGGCGCAATTAGTGCTGGTACCGCTACTATTCCTTGGCGTGTATATGCCAGGCAATCCTAAAGTAACATCACCGAATATTGTCTCTTGACCCCAAGTCGTCATGGCCGGTGACGTACAAGAGGTCGTAGTATTGGTCATAGAACGATATTTTAATCTCCATTTTGCGCCGATTGAATTGTCTATTCCGTTTAGTAGCCAATTATTTGGAAAGACATCAGAATCGGTATCTATCATGATTGAGTATTTTGCTACTTGCGGTTGGGCTAGTAAGGTTGTTTGCTGCGTAACTGGGCTAGCGTACGTTAGTGTGCTACCACAAGCGCCACCTATTATATACGCCTTTCCGTCGGAATATGCGGCCGAACTGCCATATCGACTACCGGTAAAGCGTTGATTAGTCTCGTACCATTCACCGATACCAGTTGGGTTGTTACCGCTTGATATTGTCGTGTTGGCGCTGATAGGTGCCACCAGAGTAGTTGGATTACAGACGTTAGCTGATGAGCGACCACCTAAAAGGTATACGTAACCATTAGCCGCAAAGCCATCTGAATTTGAAATTGGCTTTGGTAGGCTAGCGGAGAATGTCCAACCACCAACTAGCCCTGTTGTGCTGTTTATCTGTGCGTATTGGCTGTCGCTTAAGTAGTTTATGCCGTCGTAGCCGCCGAAAATGTAAATATTATTTGCGTACGAAACGGCGGTTAGCCCACTTCTGGCAACATCAAATGAAGTACTAGCCGAAGACCAGGCTGCGGTGATGTCGCCGCCAGAGTTTAACTGAGGGCTAACGTAAATAGTGTTACAGACATTATTGGCAGTACAACCTGTTCCGGTACCTTCGCCGCCAACTATATATATTCGGTTATTCCATACGGTTGCGCCGAACTTAGTTCTTGCTGCAGGGATAGGATTGCTAGCGGTACCCCAAGACGATACATTACCTGATGATGGCGTGCCGTAATAAATCTCGGTTCGCCTGTCGGTTGCGGTATTGCTCTGTCCGCCAATGTAGTATAGCGTACCGCCGGACGCTTCAAGTTTTCCCCACGTTCGATTGGCGGGGAGTGCGGCTGCTGTGCTGGCCCAAGTACCAATATTGCCGTTGACGTCAATTGGCGCGTAGGACACATTGTTGGTTGCGGAGGTGCAATCTGTTGCGCTGATGCAACCTCCGGCGGTATAAATAAAGCCGTTTAAGATTACACTGCTTGCTCCAATTCGATTTGGATTAGTTGTATAAGTATTGGCCGACGTTGTATATCCAGCTGGGGCGCCACTGTCGTTATTGTATATTTGAAAAGTCTGAACAACATCCGTTCTGGTGGTGCATCCGCTAGGGCTTGACCCGATGGTACAGCCACCAATGACGTAGGCGAATGAGTTTGATATTGGGACGCTAAGACCCCAGCGTTGATTAATTGTTACAGCTGAAATATGGAATCCATCCGTGGCGCTGCCCAAGCTTCCATCGCTGACGTTAACTTTGATAAATTCAATATCCGCCAAGACTCCAGCTGTGCCATCATAGCCACCGACAACATATATATATCCGTTATAGCCAAAGGCGGCTGCACGTCGGCGACCGACTATCATGTGATTTGATGATTCAACCCATGATCCACTACCGTTTGCTGATATGACGTTATTACTGTCGTCGAACTTTGCATAGCGCAAACTAGTGAGGTCGACTAGGTTTGGTGAGACTCCACCGATTAAATAGATATAATTTGCATAAACTGTTCCGCTCATAATACCGAGTCCAGCCGAGCTGTCACCTGGAATTATTCCAATTTGTTGCTGACCACTAGTCGAGCAGTTTGCGATAGCTCCGGTCGCTGCCTGGATACTGCATTTGTAGACGTTTTGGCTATAAGCCGTGCAACCTGCACCTGAACTTGTAGCACATCCACCAAAGATATATAAATTTCCTGGTGAAGTGCTGGCGGCAGAAGGGTTGGCGCGCGTGTAGGCGAATAGGAATGAAACTGAGTTGACGCCTAATCCCGTCATTGATTGTGAAGTCCAGGCGCCAATGCTACCATCGCTATTGATAGTTGTGCGATTTATTTCATTTATATTACCCGATCCGTCTAGTCCTCCGACGAGATATATTTGACCTCCAAATACAACAGGACTCGCCGCACCAATTCCACCGGCTATGGTGTGGGTAGTGTCTACGCACCATGATCCGCCTCTATAAGTTCCGGACGGGCAGGTGGCTGGTTTGGTCATTTCCCCTGTTGAGGATATGGCTACGTAAGCTACATTACCGAGAGTTGTTGAACATGAATTATTAGTGCAACCTCCGATGACGTATAAAAACCCGTTTGCAATAATCGATGAGTTTAGCATATTTCCTATGTATGATGTTCCTGGTAGATTGCAATCTGTCGGTGAGATTCCACTGCACGGGTCTTCGCCACTTGCAACCGACTGTGCGACTGTCGAGGCATCGCCATCTTGATTAACTTTGCCGTAAATAATACTATTTAGCATGGCAGAATTACAACTACCGTCAGTGCTGTTTTGGGCCGAACAGCCACCAATTTCATAAATATGGTCGCGCCAAGAAACCATGCTAAATCCCATGCGCTGGTCGCTGACCGTGCCTATATTATTCCAAACATCTAGGCTGCCATCAGCATTGATACTTGCAACTTGAGTATCGGCTTGAACGGTAGTACAATGTCCGCTGGCATTTACAGTACTGCACCCACCAGAAATGTAGATATAAGCACCCCATACGACAGAGAAGTTGCCGCCGCCGCTAAGCCGACCAGTCGAGAAGCTGGTAGTCTGAACCCAGTTATTCAAAGTTCCATTACTGTTAATTTTTATATAATAAACTGAATTTGTCGGTGCAGCTCCAACAGCTGTTGATCCGCCGATTATATACAAACGATCGTTATAAACTTGAACGCCATGACCGTATAGATTAGTTGGTAGTGAAGTTGATGATGTCCATGTTCCTAGCGTACCGGTTGGTTTAACGTCGGCTATTTCGACAGTGTTAGTGGATCCACCTGCAGTTCGGCCGCCAAGTAAATACATACGATTATTATAAGCAACCATTGCAGTATCCGACCTTGCCGAACTAATGTTTGTATCTTGATACCAATAAACCCAATTATCTTTATTGGTATCTGTCGGGTGCCAGAGTTGAGGTTCGCCGTTAGCGCCTAGCTTGGCTATATATACGCTATTTTGTCGCGTTCCACTACTGTCCACGCCTCCAACTGCGTACAAAAAACCATTGTAAGCGGTGAGTGAAAAGTTCGTTCTGGCTGATGGCAGATTATAGTCTGCAGTCGTACACCAACCGCTACACGCACCGCTGCCTGGGTTGGCACTGTCAACAGAGCCGCTAGTTGAATTAAATTTAGCCCAACTAATAGATGAGGATACGGTAGTGCCGCCACTCGTCCCATACGTAATAGCAATAAGCCCGTTATCGCCGGATGCGCCAACGCCAGAAATAGACCCGCCAGTACCTCCAGTTCCCGCACCGTTTCTGTATGAATCACTTGGGTTTCCCGGTGCTGTTCCGCTTCCGGCGGCATTCGTTGTTGATGTTGCGGCCGGTATGATATAGCTTGAACCACCACCTCCGCCACTACCACCGGTTGTTATTGTTGTGCCAGTAGAGCTCGAGCCACCACCACCACCAAAGTATCCGGCACCACCACCACCACCGGCTGCATAGGTGGTTGTGGTAACTGAACCGCCACTACCTCCAGTTGCTAGTCCGCCATTAGCAGCCCCGCCGTCTGCGCCTGCGTTGTTCCGGCCATTTCCACCGAGGCCTCCGGTAAGTGATGTCCCAGCTGTACCAACATTTCGCCCGCCAGTACCAGCTGCGCCGCCAGCAGAGGCGGTTCCGCCTCGGCCACCGGTTACTGTGCCAGTGCCTCCGGCGTTCGAACCGGCAATACCGCTTTCTCCACCGCCAGCTCCACCAGCTCCGCCAGTGTGTGTCGAGGTAGCTCTACCGCCACCACCGCCACCACCACCGGCGACTATGGCAAGCAAAGTTGATCCGCGATAAATAGTAGAAGATCCACCACCACCGCCACCACCACCGGCGGTGTTTCTTGTGCCACCACCACCACCACCACCAACATAAGTAGTGAGTGTTTCTCCGGGTGTAACGGGGATTGTTCCGTATATAGAGCCGCTGCCGCCGCCTGCTGCGCCCGCTGCTGCCGAGCCACCAGCGCCGCCGCCACCACCACCGCCCCACATTTTGATAGTTAAGCTTGTAATACCATCTGGAACAACAAATGTGTCAGAGCCTTGAGTGTTAAAGACTTGTCCATTAAAAGTGGTTCCTCCAACGGAGTATATATATCCACCAGCCGCAACTGAGCTACCGCCCCAAGCTGAAGTCGGTAATGTAGTAGTGCTTGTCCAAGAGTCGATACGAGCTCCAGTTGTTCGGCCTTTTTCAATTAGTTTATTGTCAACATTAAAGTTGATATTGGTTTCATTGTTACCGTTCATAAATTGTTGAGCTGTTACAACGTAAATGCTTGGGTCTATCGATAGTGGAAAGTTTGCTTTTTTAAGGCCACTTACTGCTACTTTTAGATTGTTGCCCTGAAGTGAATAGGCTGCCTTGACGCTGGATTGTTTTTTATTAGTTTCAATTACTGTCGGTTTTGGAATGCTAAATATCAATGTATTTTTTTTGGCATTTTGTTTGGCCTTTAGTAGCAGCGCAGAATCTGCGTCGGTAGATGCCGTAATATTGCCACTTAATATAGTATTACCATACACGCCAATGCTTCCGTCAGATTCGATGCGAGCTTCAAGGCCATCCCCAAGCCCAAGGGTGTATTCATATACGGCAGAATCATTATTTGATTTGTTAAGTAGTATATCTTCTTTGACGCCTGCGCCCTGCATTGTATAAACTGCCCAGCCAGTTCCATCTGTCATTGGATAAATTATACGGTCGCCGTCCTGCCTACCGTTGAATAAATTAAATTTTGGTTTTAAACTAAAATCAATTTTATTAATTGGGTCAGTCACCGATACTCCCTTAGAAGGGTCTGCGTAGGCGACGGCAGTTATATGTTGAGAATTCGCAGAAGCTGATTCTGAACCGGAAGCGCCCTTACTACTATCAAAGTTGTATAGTTGTTTTTTAGTATCGTATTTAATTTTATCTGCCATAGATTGATTGATTGGAGTGATCAAAGAGCCTGCTTTGCCGATTGAATACGATTGTTTTATTATATTAAGCCTAACGATATAGAATGAAGTGGTCGCAAGCATTATAACTAATACTAATCCGGTCGTAATCCAGATTTTTGGATGGTTATTCCTAAAGTAATTAAATAGAGAAGTGAGACTAGTCTTAGCCCTTTTAAAAAAGCTAAATTTAGCATAATTTGATTTATGGGTAGAATCTTTTTTGGTTTTCTTTCTATATTTTTTCATTTCTTTGTTCTATTCTACCTGTTGCTAAATATAAAGTTAAGGTTGCCTACATATGCGTTGCCATTTAATCTGGATATAACATCTATTTTAAATACGATGCTATTGCCTGGTGCAAAACCACACGTTGATGGGTCGGCTGCGCCGTTGGCTGGCTTTGTTTGCCAAGCTGACATAGCTCCGGTTGATACGGACGTAACTCCGCCACACGTAAGTAATCCTGCTGTGGAATCATTTCTGAATATTTGGTATTGCACTGTTGCGTTTGCGCTGTCGGTTCTTCCCATGACAGAGGTTTGGCCAGATGCAAAGCTCTTAAACGTACTGGGTAGCTGGTATGTCACGTAGATACTATAAGTTTGGTTACTGGCCTGAGGCGATGTCCATTTATAGAAGTTATATGTTTCGTTTGTTCCGCAAATTTGATTGGGTGCATTGTCGTTGATATTTAATGTATCTGAACATAAATCAGAGGTCATGGTTCCAACGCCAGTTCCGTGCATCACAGCATTTGTGTATTCTGGTGAGATCGTTACTACGTTATCTGGTGACGAACCGCAGGCACCCCATCCGTCTGCTTCGTAACATTGTAGCTTGCCCAGCGATGTATCATAATACATTGAACCAAGCAGGGCATCGTTGTCGCTCGCAATTGGAGCTGAAGCGCCTCGATCGAGGGTTAATAGAGTTACTGGACCACCGTTAATACCGCCTCCAATTTGAACGTTAGGGGTACTGTTTGTTGACAATGTCATTGAGAATGTATCGATAAAGAAAGTCCGAGCAGTAGCGTCAGATTGAGTGAAGTATATGTAGGAGCTAGTTGGCGCTATGCCGTCGGTTGTAATGTAGCAAGTTATTTTTGTAAAGTCGCTTGTTGATGAAGAGACGGTTTGAGTATTATAGTCAGCACAACTAGTGAAATTAGTACCACCATTTCGAGAATATCGAATATTAAAGTTGTTGAAACCTGAGGTTGTACTGGCTACGTACACTGTTATGCGATACAAGGTGTTTGCGAGTGGATTGATTGATAACTTGTTGCGAACCCCTTGGCCGGCACCTGTTGTTATTACTTGGGCACTATCACTGGCGTCGTTACCGACAGAAGTGCTTCGTGATATTCCGGCAGATGCGACGGTCGTCCAGTTTGTAGTAAAATTGGCAATATCGGTAACGTTTCCATCAGTTGCGTAGTTATAGTCGGCGGCGATGGTAACGCTGAGGTTATCAACATAGAATGTTCTAGCTGTGCCAGCTGAGGTTTGTCTAATCATAATTGCATTAGCTGCAGTTATTCCTGAAGCCGGAGCAGTAAAAGTACAGTTTACCTTTGTCCATACACTAGTGTTTACGGCTTTGCTGGTGATGCATGGCACCGATGTAGCTGTTCCGTCTATCGAGTAATAGACATCCATATCAGTAAATGCGCCACTGAGTAATCGAGTTGTAAAAGAAACGTTATAGTTTGTATTAGCGCTAAGAGCTGTGCTGAGCGTGTCTTTAACTCCGCTGCCGGCAGTTGTGTTGGTTGTAACTCCAATCGAAGCTTGACCGGTTGCAATATAATTTCCAGCAGTAGTGTAACGAGTCACGGTTGATCCGTTTATTAAGCTCCAGGTATTAGCTGGAAAGGTGTTGGCTGATGCGCCGGCGGTTTCAGCACCGCTATCAGAAGAATACTCAGTAACATTACTGTTGACCGAGAACAAACCAGCTGCTGATGCGGTTTGTACTGACAATAGCGTGCCGTCAACAGGATTCGTTGAACTGTCTCGTATGGTTAATCCGTCGGTTGTGCCGGTATGGCTAACGACGAGTTCGGCGCCACCAGCGCTTTGCATAGTATTGTCATAGGCGGATTGAAGGGTGGTTGAACTTGAGGCGCCGGCCGCAGTCCAGTCAGCTCCGTTCCAGATCATAGTCGCAGTTGTATTTTGGCGCATTGCAATTGTGTTTCCCATGCCACCGCCATTAACTGATAATATAAAATCGCTTGAACTATTAGCGGCGGTAATGTAAACAACTCTTCCAGCGGTAGAGATAGTTGGGTCAGGTAGAATTGATGTTTTACCGGTGACGCTAAAGCCAACCAGTATTGCGGATGAGTTATTGATTGAGCTTGCGGAAATTGTACAATCAGCTGCGACCAATGCACCGCTAGCATAACAGTTAGGGTCGTTGGCGGTTGTTGAAAAGGTAGGTGTGGTGATGACTACTAGGCCATTAGCGCCTGTTCCAAGGCCCGTACCGCCGCTAAGTGTCAATGTGCCGCCATTTGCATTACCAACTGTAGCGTTTCCACCTTGGACTGTAAGGGCGCCGCCAGTTACGCCAGTAGTACTACTGCTGGTCCCGCTAATTTTAAAACTATTAGGAGCGGCTGCGGTTACACCGTTACCAAGATATAGGCTATTAGAAGTGTCAAAAGTGGCCCGGATTGTACCATTAGTACTGATAGTTGTATTAGTTTTACTACTTAAGTCGACCGAGCTGTTGGTGCTTGTTAGTAACGTGTTGCTATATCCACTTAAGCTTAATGTTCCAGCCACGCTAGTTACGCTAGTGTTTCCATTTCCACTTACGGCTGCTGTTCCGGCGCTACTAGTTAGGTTTGCATTATTACTACTGCTAAGGCTGAGCGTGCCGTTAGTGCTTGATACAATTGTATTTCCTGCCGAGCTGTTTAATGTTACGCCACCGCTACCAGTCAAACCCAATGTTCCGGCTGTGCTTGATACGGTTGTATTGCCAGAAGCGCTATTCAAGCTCGTATCGCCGCTACCGCTAAGAGTTAGTTTTCCGCCAGAACTACTAACCGAGGTGTCGCCACTACCACTAACAGTTGCTGTTCCGCCGCTGGTTATGTTCATTGCACCCTTTGATTGAACTGTAGTTGTGCCGCCTGCCGCGCTACTGCCAGCGCCGATACTAACATTTGTTGTACCGCCGGCCGTATTGTTATTACCAATGTTGATATTTTGAGTTCCACTAGCAAGTGTGGAGCTGCCAATTTGAATAGTACTTGCGCGACTAACGCCAATACTGATAGTGCCATCGTTGCCTGTGCCGATTTTACCGCCTGCGTTTATTGCGACATTACCGCCATTGCCATTAGTTCCGCCGCCATTGCCACCTTGTAAAACTAAATCACCACCAGCTAACGCGGAAGCGCCGGTTCCAGCCGCGCCGGCCGTTAAAGTCATTGATTTACCTGCAACAGTTGCCGCGGCGGTTGTCACTGATATAGTGTGATTGGCTGCGGCGCCAAATAATATATCACCACTGTTATTTAACGTAAAAGCATCGCTACCGGCTGATTGTAGCGTTAATAAATTACCAGTGCCGGTTTTATTTACAAAAATACTACTAGTGTTGGTCGAGGCGTCAGTTTGTACGCCTTGGGCGAGTTGTAGAAATTGAGCACTAGTCAGGCCGTTGAGTAATCCTGAGTTTAGCGAGTATGGTGTAGCCGATAATCGTTTCATTGGTAACATTTCACCATCTGGCACGCAGGATGAAAATGGCGTACAGGATACGTTAGTATTGCCGATATTAACGGATAGCCAAAGCGTATTTTGATTCCAGTCGATGTTACTTCCAAACGGGTTGATAGAGCCAAGTGAAACTGACATGTAGCCATTTTTTACCATGACGCCTTTGCCACTGTTGTTTAGGTATGTTTCGGTCCATTCTGGAGATCCAAGTGGTGAACCAGTTGAAGCAACAGTTTGACCGTCACCATCTTGATATATTTTAAATTCAACATTGTAATAGCCATCAGGTACAGTTGCACCTTGGGCATTTAATAAACGACCTTGAAAATTGAGTTGTGAGTTAATGCCAGCAACAGCGTGAGCTTTTGAGTTTACAAAAAGTGCGCAAACAACTAAAACGCCTAATAATAAGACGAATGCAATTAGTTTTTTGCTAACCCTTAGTACCCCAGAATTCATTTTTTCCAAACTTATGTTTTAGCGATAAAAATTATTTGTCTCACACATATTTTTTACCTGCTTCAATCATAACCGTAATTAAATGTTTTTACAAGGGTTAATCAGGTGTTTTTGGAGTGTGATCTTAGCTATGAATGAAGCATTATATTGCGTGTTCTGAGGACTCGTTTTTCGCGTTGTTCGCCGAGCCAAAAACTTATTACAACAGCCACTGCGGCTGCGTAGAGTGGCCATAGGACTAATAATTGATTAACGGTCGTAGTTGACACTGTGCTGCCGCTATCAGTGCTGACCTGGCCGTTAATTATCACTGCAAATGTTAAAAAGGCGACGCGTCCGGTCGAATCGCTGGCTTGTAAATTAACTTGAAAAGTTCCAGCCTTGGCGTAGGTATGTGGTGCATTAAATTCGGTATTGTCGTTACGTGAAATAACGCTATTGGTCGAATCACCCCACTGGATGTTGACAGCATAAGGTGGTGTGCCACCTAGGATGTCAATTGGCACGTTTAGCTCTTGGCCGGGAAATGATCCACGGAAAACCGCATTAGTACTAAGTAGCATTTGGGTGCTAGTGAAGCTTAGAGAGGTGATGCCGCTAGATTGGGCTGGCGAGGCGTTGTAGTAGATGTTTACGATATTAGAATCAGGCCCTGCTTGATTGAGAGCGTCGTAAACTTTGGCGACTATTTTATTCTGGCCATTCAATAGGTCAATTTGAAGTGAATATGTTCCGGTGTCGTTGCATGGCGTCGAGCCGGCAAAAATATCGTTCTTAAATAATTCAACAAGGGTAGTCTCTGGACAGGTACCAGATATGGTGATGGGCGAGGTTGTAAAGCTTTGTTGATCGGTCGGTATTTTTATGGTTGCAGCAGTTGTTGGTGCTTTGCCTGGCATGGTGCCACTAATACCAACTGAGCCAGCGGCCGGACCTGGCCTTTCGCCCTCCGCGTTAGCAGTGTAAACAATCAAGGGCAGGACTGCAAGCAGCAAGATGACACCTAGTCCGATATAGGAGGTATGCTCGTGTTGGCGAATACGCCCGGTATGGCGATGCTCGATTATTTTTAACCGCTTTAACATAAGCTATATTATATCATGCCACAATCCGCTATTTATTCAAAATATGCTAATTATTGTTGGGTTGCTTTTTACTTCTTGATTTTATTATTCTTATTTTTCTTTGGTTTTTTAACTTTTTTTACACCTTGGGCTTTGTTGATTATAAATTGGTTGTATTGTTTAACCATAAAGACAAGGAGTGTGATTGCGCCAATAAGAACTAAAATTATTGCTGCTATGATTTTGTAGGGTATAATCCAAAAAGCAATAGTCTTGGTTAATGTATCGTTACTTGAGCCGTACTTAATCTTGATACTCGCAGTGTATTTGCCGAATAAGATTCTGTTGCCAAGTGAAGTTTTATCAAGCGGCTGTTCAAATTTACGTGTACTATTAGGTAATATATTCTTTGGCGGCATATTTATATTTACACCGGCAACAACTTTGCCAAACATATCAGTGATAGTAATTTGGCCAGTTGGCTGTTCATGTATGTTACCGTCATTTTTAATTCTCTCGTAAAAAGTTATAGGTGTAAACTCAAACAGTGAACCGGTTTTGCCGTATTGGCTAGTACCAAATTCAACCAGGGACATTTTTTCAGTTACGGCACCATTGACGCGTAACATAACTAACGCACCAAGGCTAGCTGACAACGATACTCCAGTGTCCGTTAGTTCAGGGGCTTTACCGCTGAAACGAATAACGCCGTAGTAGCCACCAGGAGCGGCATCTGCGGGTACTTTTATGGTAATAGGTATTTGCTTAACTTGTTTTGGAGATAGGGTGAGCTGGGCGATTGGGCTAATCCACGCCTTGAGCGAATAAGGGCTAGTTTCGGTACTATCAATTAAAAGTTTTGGAGTACCATCTTCACCGTTGGCGACAAAATCATCAATCTGGTTGCTGACAATCAACTTGTTATTTGATATATCGCGTAAACTAAGCTGAGCTTTTATAGTTTGACCAGGATCGGCTGTTAGATTTAGTACAGGCGGCGCTATTTCAAGAGCTTGGCCATTGCCAGAAACTGTATCAGTTGATGCGGCTACCGCATTAGCACTTGCAGTATTTGATACCGATACGATCGCAACGGACATTATTGCGAGTAATATGGCGAATAAAAAATTTGATTTCTTCATAGACTAGAACGTTGGCGTACAAATATAAGTTAAGGTTGTAGTGTATAGACCGGCAGTTTGGCTACCGGGTACATTTACTATGTATGATACGGTATAGATTTGAGCGTTGGTTGCTCCGCTACTCGTTGCTACCGATTCACCGGTTGTAAATTTAAATTCATCAACTACGTTATAATTTGCTGTTGCAGCACCTTTACGATCTGTACCATTCGATGCAAGCGAAAGCTCTGCACCTACTGCTAAGGTCGAGGTTGCGGTTGTATTAAGTTTTAAGTTTAATCCAAATTGCCCAGTACCTCGTGCGCCTGGAAGGCGTGAGTTCATAGGTGCGACTTCATTAGAGCCTGACTTTAGTGTTGGTCCGTTTACCGTTATGCTATAACCTCCAGTTGCGTTGGTCGACGCAGCCATCTGCGACGTAGCTGTTGCGGTATCAGTAGGTGAGAATAGCTGATTGAAGGTAACTGCTGATTCTGTCGCCGAGCTACAGTCTGGAATACTATCAGGTGCTATTGCGGTAATAGTCTTAGCTGCGCAAAACACTAGTGACTCGGGCATGGTACCGCTCAGGACAATTTGCGTTGATGTGCTAGCGGCAACAGTGCCTGCATCGATTGGAATGCCAGTCGTGTCAGTACTGGCGTAGGTTGAAATACGAACAAAGAAAGTCATCTTTGTTGGATCGGTGATGCTAGGGTTCACGACACCATCAAATCGATACGAAACAGGTGTATTAGCGGGGACGGATACAGCAGATGCACGCGAAATATACATGACGCCAGCAGACGGTTTAGTTAATGTAATAAAACCAGTAGCGCCGGTTTCGTTTTCTTGGGTGGCGCCAGCAAGACTGAGACCAGTAGGTACGGTACAGGCTTCGGATGCAGTCGTACAGTACTCGAATTTAATCGAACCAACACTGGTATTGCCAGTAGACGGCAAGGTAAAGCTAAAGTCATGTCTAACGTTTCCACTTACTTTTGCGCCAGCATCGCCAGCTCCGCCAACGCCACCAGCTTTCAATGTCAAGCTACGCTGCGTTATTTGATCAGCAGCTTTTGCATTCTGTGCATTAAATATTGGACTGACAATCGTCGCTAATAAAACTATACATACAAGTACTCTAAATAATTTGGCGTCTGCCCTCATACTGCCCCTCACTCTCATATGAGGATTGTAGCATAAGCATCAAATGCTAGTCAATGAGTTTGAACTATTTAGTTGTTTTATCCACAGCCTTATTAAAACGTAGGTGTGCAGATGTATGTCAAGGTAGTTGTGTATGATCCGGCAGGTTGGCTACCAGGTACGTTTACGATGTATGAAACTGTGAATATTTGTGCGTCGCTTCCGCCGAGGGTTTGGGTTGTACCGTCTACATAAGCGCTATTTGCGACATCATTCTGACCGGCAGCTGTGTTGAACTTGAATCTATCAACGGTATTATATCCAGCTAGGGCTTGGCCTTTGAAATTTGTGCCGTTTGAGGCTGATGCGACTTCGGTACCGACTGCAACAGTTGACGTAGCGACCGTATTAGCACGCAGGTTAAGCCCAAATTGGCTAACTCCGTGCAGCGTCTGTTCCATGTTGGTCATGGCTGATATGGAGTTTGTACCTGACATTAAGGTTGGTCCGTTTACGGTAATTACATAGCCAGAGCCGGCATTTGTTGATGCGGACATCTGTGAAGTGGCAGTGGCAGTGTCGGTAGGCGAGAATAATTGATTGAAACGGACTTCACTGTCATCTGCGGCCGTACAATCTGGTACATTCGGTACAGTAACGGTTAGTGGAACTGTCTTACCGGTACAGAAGACGAGAGATTCCGGCATGTAGCCCTGTAAGTCGATGCCGTTGTTCGTGCTGGCAGCAACTGTACCATTGTCGATTTGTCCGCTAAGGCTGTCTTCTGCAGTATAGGTAGTTATACGAACAAAGAATGTCTGGCTAAGAATAGTTGGGGTTGTTTCAGTAGGGTTCTTGATGTTTTCGAATTCAAAGGTTAATGGGGTGTCTGCAGGAATTGCAGTTTCCGCAGCACGATTCAATCGCAGTGTACCATTTACGCTTTTATCTAGTGCAAAGCCGCCGCTTCCAGTGCCGGTAGCATTTAATAGGGCAGTGACTTTTGCGCCACTCAGGGTCGTATCAAGACCTGTTGGCATTACGCAGACATTTGCGCCAACATCAGCTGCCGTTAAACAATATTGAAACTTAATTGATTTAATGACACCGCCGCCAACATTGGGCACTGTAAATGAATATGCGTGATTAACTACTGCGCCCGGCTCTGAGCCGGTTGTATTACTATCGCCAGCTTTAAGTGTCAGGCTGCGGTTAACGATTTGGGTAGCGCCATTTGCATTGCTGACAGGAATAAACTGTACAAGCAGTACACTTATAAGTAGTGCGGTACTTATTAGTCGCTTTATAGAGGTGGTTTTAAGCTGTTTATTCATTTTGGTGTTTTTCTTCTCTTTTTATTTTAAATGTGTTTTATTTTTTGCCCTATTTATTGGGTTAAGAATAGCATGAGCATCATTACCATGTCAACAATTATAGAGCATTTTGTTTGTTGTATGTGGATAACTGGTGCATAAATCTATAAACAACAGATATTTAATAAGTTCCTGTTACGACAATTGTTTGGTCGCTGGTATATTTTCCGCCAGGTGTTAAGCTGTCAACGTTCACTAAATAGGTAATAGTGTAGGTCGTAATGCCCGAGCTTTTAACGGCCTGAGCGATGGTTTCACCGCTAACGTAGCGGTATTGGTTGGGCGAAGCATAATTGGGTGCGGCTGTGCCAAAACCGAACTGGCCTTGGTCTGGATTAGCACCGACCGAATTGGGTATAGTATTTGCGACTAGGTTAATACCGAATTGCTCCTTGCCCGTTTGAGAGGCTGCTGTCTCGGCCATAGTCTCGATAGTGTGGTTTCCATTGCTAGGGGCTTTGCCGATTATCTGAGCGACATAGCCGTAGCTAGTATAGTTTGAGATTGTGAATGTTGCGGTTGAAGTTGTGGCATTAGCTGTTGAAAAACTACCAAAATCAACGTTCGACCCATTAAGTGTAAACGATAGAGTTGGGTCGCGTGTGGTTTTGGTGCCGTTTTCGATCTGATAATTATTCGAAGACGAGTTGCCGATTGACAGTGCGCCAGTCGCAACGTCAGTTTTATAATTCAGCGAACTGGATTGATTTGAATCTTCGACCCCAATAGAACTTTCCTCGAGTTGATAGGTGTTGGACTTGAGCGTTTCTGCAAGGGCGGTGCGAGGTAAAAAGACAGCGTAAAACGCCAATATAAACATCAACCCAACACACTTCGACAGCCTCTTAAACATAATCTCTATTGTTGACGAAATGAAGCGATTTTGCAAGTTGTTGATAAAATAAGCGCTAGATTATTGATAGTTATAAGGTTAAGCGCTATACTACTTATCAGTAAACCAAGGTAATATAAATGGCCAAAGATAAACCTTCAGAAACAAAAATAAAATCATCTGAACCGCCAACTCCTGAGACATTAAAGCCTCAAGATGAAACCGTGCCGCCCGCTCCCGTAGTCCACAGTACGATTGGCAAGGGCAAGGAGAGTCGGATGGCGCGTCATTTAAATTACCGTCCCAGTCACAAGTCGACCTTTATTGGTATCGGTATCGTTGTTTTGATACTGGCAGCTAATGCTGGTGTGATTGCCTTTATTTTAAGAGGTCAAACTGCAACTACGTCCGAAGTTAGTTTGGGCGGAGTCAAGATTAGCCCAGCCGTGCTGGATACTTTAGGGGTAAATAAGACCTCAGTTGGCAACCTGGGCACTGAGCTAATAGTTAATCCAAATTCAAAGTTTAATGGAAAGGTGACTGTTGGCGGTGATGTGAATATTGCTGGTCAGCTAACGTTAAACAGCAAGTTTTCAGCCTCCGAGGCGAGTTTGACTAAGCTTGAGGCTGGTGAAACGTCTTTATCAAAATTAAATGTTAATGGCGATGGTACAATCTCTAATCTTAACTTGCGAAATAATTTAATTGTAGTCGGCTCGACGACACTACAAGGGGCGGTTACGGTTAGCCAACTGTTGACGGTTAATAATAACCTGAATGTAACAGGTAACCTGGCCGTTGGTGGAACTTTGTCTGCTAGGAATTTTCAAGCCAGCAGTTTAGTGTCAGATACCACCTTGACGATTGGTGGTCATATTATAACACGAGGCTCGGCACCATCTGTTAGTCCCGGTAATGGCATGGGAACTGGTGGTACAGTATCGATAAGTGGTAATGATGCGTCGGGAACGATTGCTGTTAATGTTGGCGTAAACAGTACTGGCGGAATGTTAGCCTATGTCAATTTTAGGATGGCATATTCTAACACTCCACATGTAATAGTAACTCTAGTTGGCGGCCCTGGCGTAGGCACATTATATGTTAATCGAAGCGCGGCTGGATTTAGTGTTGGTGTAAATGGTTCGATGCCGCCAGGTGGTTATGCGATTGATTATGTTGTGATGCAGTAAGTGATATCTAAAAAATTCCAATGTTGCACGTACCCGACGCAAGAGACTGTGAAATCGGTTGTAATAACCGATTTCAGCCGAACGCTCATTATATAGCTCCCTGCGGAGCTATATAATGAAAAGTGTGCTCCTTGCGTGGGTATGTGCAGCAGTAGGAACTATAACTAGATATTCACAAACAACATTATCTCATTATTACGAGCGGTGATGATGCCGTTTGATATTTGAAAGCTAATTGGCTCATCGGCGGTTTCGATAACGACTTCTCCAGGGCTAAGAATCGAGAAAAAATCAGCGTGATCGGGTAGGATATCAAAGGTGCCGACTTTGTTGGTGGCTGTTACAGCCTCGGCCTTGCCTTCGTAATAAACAATAAATGGGGCGCGAGCGATTACGTTTAAGTGAGGTATTACTTCTAGCTGTTTCATGCCTTCCCATCTTTATCAGTGTCTTCTTTTTTTGAAACCTTGCCATTTAAAATTTCTTCAATACCGTCAAGCGTTTGAGCTAGAGTGTAATATTCACCAGGTTTACCGCTAAACTTTTCAGCCACCGCGAAATCTTGTGAAAAGAATTTAATTAGTTTTTTGGCATTTTGATAGTCGGCGCGGTCGGCAGGCGAAAGTTCGTTTTCGCCCACAATTGCGATAATGTTTCTGAGTGAGTCGTATTTTTGCATGATTGCTTGAACGCGACCTGCTAATTTGTAATGGCGCTCGCCAACAATTTGTGGTGTTAATAGGGATGAGGTTGTTTTCATTAAGTCAACAGCTGGACGTATGCCAGTCTCGGCAATGGCACGTGAAAGTACCAAGACAGAGTCAAGCTGTTGCGAGATTGCTTGCACGGCAGGGTCGGAAAGATCGTCAGCGGGGATGTAAACGGCTTGAACTGACGTAATTGTACCTTGCTCGGTCGAACTGAGGCGGTCTTGTAAGCGTCTTAGATCAGAAAAAGTCGAGGCAGAATAACCACCCTCAGACGGCGTTAGCCCAAGGTTAGTTGAAAGCTCGGTCAAGGCCTGAATGTGGCGGTAAATGTTATCGACGAAAAACAGAATATCGCGGCCCTCGACGTCCCTAAAATATTCAGCAGCCGTAGCAGCAGCCGGCGCAACCATGGAGCGAATTGCAGGCGTGCTGTCCATTTGCCCAAAGTACATGACGGTGTTTTTTAATACATCAGTTTCTTTTAACGTTTCATATAATTCATTTCCTTCGCGAATACGCTCACCAACGCCGCAGTAAATAGACAAACTTTTAGCGTTGCTAGTGACGTTGTGAATTAGTTCCATTGTAAGGACGGTTTTGCCAACACCGGCACCACCGACAATGCCAATTTTGCGACCCTTAACGAATGGTGTTAAAAAGTCGATAACCTTAAGACCAGTTTCCAGAAGTTCAAGGTTTTTACTATTACGATAGCTTTTCGTACCAGACGGTTCGCTAATAGCTCGACGCTCGTCATTGCATTCTTTACCTTCGTCAAGTGGTTCACCAAGGGCATTAAACACTCGACCCATTGTAGTAGGACCAACAGGTACGGTAACTTTTTTATTACTACGATAGACTGTTTGGCCGCACCGCAAAACTTGGCTGTTGGTAAGGTTTACGCAGACAGCGGTGTTTGATTTAAATAAGTTTACCTCCAAAAATACTTCTGGATGGCCTTCGACGATTAGAAGTTCCTTGGTGTCGGGTTTTTCACCGGTGATCTGAATTTCGACCATTAAAGCGCGTAGTGATTGAATAACTCCAACTTTTGCGCCAGTGATTTTTTCAGTAGTTTGTTTCATCGTTTTGCTCCTAATCTCTGTCTTTTCTTCTTGAGGCTAATCATAACTTCGCGCATTTGTCGGTCGCTTTCCGAGCGTTTAGCGCGGTGAAATTCTAACATATAATCGTCAATTAGTTCGCCGGCGCGTTTTTTAGCAACCGCCATAGCGTTAAAGCGACTAGCAGCTTGGGCGAGGCTGGATTCAAGGATAGTTTGACTGAGCGCTAGTTTCATCATAGTAATCTCCATTTGATCGGCGATTTCATCAAGCGATGGTTCAAAAATCGTGTTATAGGCGGTCATAATATCTTCTTCGGCGCCTTCACTCATATCGCGCATGCTTGAAACTAGGTCAATCGAGCGGATATTTTGAACGCTTAATGAGACATATTCTTCAAAATAAACAATCGTTTTTGAATAAGGCAAGATAGCATCAATAACTGGGCTAACGTCGATATAATGATCAGATTCAGGTACTTTAAAAAAGCGTACATAGTGAACATTTCGCTGGGATAGCTGATTGGCGCCGTGTGAACCAAGTACGATAATATCAGTGGTGTCGGGATTGTAACTTTGCAACATTGTTTCAATCAAGCGTTGGTCAATTTCACCACTCAAACCGGCTTCGGCTGAAATAATTATATAGGCTTGTTTGGCGTCGGCGTCGGCCAGTTGTCGATTAGTGATGCGAGTTTTCGGATCGATACGAATTGAGCTGTATCGTTTCCATAACAATTTAAAGAAGTCAGTTGATAGTTCGACTTTGTTTTTTACCTTGGCAACTTGGGTGCTGGCCAAGCTTTCAAAAATGCCAGTCAAATCCTCGATCGTATTGATCTCTTTGGCCTCTTTTTCGATTGCACTGGCGCGTCGCATTATTTACCCTCGGCTTCTGTTTCAGCTATGACTGGCTCAAGCTTTTCAGCAGGTTTTGGAGTATGTTTTTTAAGTAATTCAACCTCTAGTTTGTCAAAATCTTTATCTTCTTTGGCCTGAACGGCAACTTTTTTGACAGACGCTTTTAATCCGGCAATATCAATTTCGGTTTCGCCGTCGCTAGACATAATTGTTTCAAGTAGTAACTGTTGCTCGGCGAGTGAATGTAGTTCCTCGGGCGGCTGCTGAAGGGCGTCATATAGATATTTGCCAATCTTTAGATCAATTGAAGTTTCCTTAGATAATTGAGTACTAAAGTGCGAGAATTCTTCGGCTTGGTGGTAACGGGCAAGGGCTTTGAATAATTCACTAGAAAGTCGTTTTTGACGAACTGTCTGTGCTTGACCGCCGACGCGCGAAACTGAAAGTCCAGCGTTGACGGCTGGCTTGATGCCAGTTCGAAAAACGTCAAGGTCAAAGACAATCTGCCCATCGGTAATCGACATAATACTGGTTGAAAGATAGGCTGTAATGTCGTTGTTTGGCGTCAAAACAACTGGCAGGGCAGTTAAAGTTTTGCCGCTGTCGAGCAACTTTCCAGCGCGCTCCAATAAACTAGAGTGTGAATAAAACGTATCACCAGGGTATGAATCGCGACCTGGGTCGACTTCTTGCAGCAAAGAAAGCTGGCGATAAGCTTCGGCGTGACTACTGAGGTCATCATAAATAACAATTACATCTTCGCCGTCATGCCAAAGGAATTCGGCCATTGAACAGGCAGCATAAGGGGCAAGGTATGACTGCGCCAGGGAATCAAAGATGTCCGCCAATACCACGATTGTGTGCTCCATGGCGCCTGAAGCGTTAAGGTCAGACAATAATCTTTCAATATCGGTTTTGCGTTTGCCAATCAGTACGTATACAACTATGCGATTAGTACCTTCTTGATTAGCGCTAAGTTGGTTCAAAAAGGCGCTTTTACCAGATTTGCTATCGCCCAGGATGGCAATACGCTGACCTAGAACGATTGGGAAAAAGCTATCAACTGCGGTTACGCCGCTAGTTAATTGCTCGTTTAAAACACGGCGGGCCATAATGCCGGGTGCTGGATTAAATACCCCCGAGGTTTTGGTGGTTTTAATCGCTCCTTTGCCATCAAGTGGCTTGCCCATTGGTGAAATAACACGGCCGATCAGACTTCGACCAACAGGAACATCCAGAATGTCACTTTCAACTACGGCTAGTGTGCCAATCGAGATTCGCTCGGTGTCGATATTAAATAAAATAACTCGGTCGCCATAAGCTTCTCGAACCATGCCGCGTTGACCGTCCTCGAATAATACTTTAGCTCCCAGTCGAACACCCTCAAGGCCCTTAACTTCAACAATGAAGCTATTTACGGCGATAACTTCACCAGTTAAGTTATCGGCCTCGACTAGACGTTGAAAGTCTTGATTATCAAACATGGCGCAGTACCTCTGGGAAGTTACTACGTGCTGTCAGCAGTTGCCGTCTGAATGACCAGTCAAATATACGACTACCATAGCGAACGACCATGCCGCCCATAAGAGTGCTATTAAATTGAAAATCGACCAAAATATTTGATGAGATGTTGCTTCGGCACCATTTGACCAGGCTGGCTTTTATACTGCCGGTTGGTGGTGCGGCCAGGGTTATTGTAATTGACGGCGAGTTTTTAATGTAATCCTTTAATACCTCGGCCAGTTGGTCTAAGCTATGTTGGCTAATCGGGTTTTTGACTTCCCATTCACGTAAAATTTGCATGGTTATAGGTGACATAACTGGTGGTTCTGATTTGTGCCCGGCACTAACACTGGCTTTTATCGATTCGTGATTGAACCATTTGGCGTATTCGTGCACTTCTATTATGATACTGTTGATATCCTGCGACGAAGCGACACTGTCTGGCATCCTAAGCTTCATCGACTACTCCTTTGATAATCTCTTTTTTATGCTCGTCTAGCATGGCTGTTAAATATGCATTCTGAGCGCCTAAATCAACGTTATGACCAAGTGTCTCGGTTAGGAAAGAGGCGACAGCGTCGGCTAATTTAGTATCAAGTTGTTCAATTAAAGCTTTCTTTTCGTTTGCGACTTCCTCTAACATTTTAGCTTCAAGTTCGGCCTGGTTTTTGGCAAGTTGTTTTTTAATTTCGTCCTGGTGGCTGTCGATTTCGGTCTGCGCCTTTAATATGTTAGCCTCGGCTTGTTTGCGAAGTTCCTCGAGGCTACTATGATAAAGCTTCATTTCGTCATTTATCATTTGCAGTCCAAGTTTATCAAGTCGGCGGTTAATTTGTATGGCGGTGGCTTTTAAATCACGTTGCAATTCAGCTGCCGAGTGGTCCAACACATTTTGAAAATTAGTTTGAGCGGTTTTAAGTAATTGTTCTTTGACTTCACGTGGCAATTTGGCATTATTCTCGGCAGGATGAGCCGGTTTTGCTATTTCGGTCTTTTGCTTAAAGTGGGCGATAATATGTCTGATCGCCAGCACGATGAGTGCTCCGATAAACAGAATGTTGATGATGAAAAATATTTCTAAAAATGTCAAACTCATATTCTATAACCTCGTTAATACTAAATAAATTGATATCAATCCGACTGCTAAGATCGCTAGCACTAGTGCCGATAATTGAACAATGTCACGATAAATGGCGGATTGGGACATTGGGTTTCGGCCTACTGATATAATGCTACTGTTTATCATAGCAAAAATTATACTTACCACAACTATCAATGTAACGATAAAGATTGCGGCGCTAACTAAAATCGGCAATGTACTGACGCTTTTTCCGGCGACGGCATTAGCAACGTTTTGAATTGCGGCTGGAATGATGGTTTTATCTGGTTCTTTGAAAAAGTACGATACGTTGACTAAAACTGGCACTTGGCCCAGTTTGACTGTATGCTTCACGCCGGTTTTGTCTGTGTAGGTTTCGGATTTTGTGCTGCTAGAGGCTAGGTCTCCTTGGGATATTCCAATTACACGTGTGTTGTTTGTCGCTTTCATGCCAACGCCGCTAATTTGCGAGGCTGTTATTTGACTGCCCCTGGTGATCGCACCATTGACGTCCGAGACGAGGACTTGGATGGTGCCAGTTGTCGCAACTTGAACTTGGTTGTTTCCACCGCTAGATAATGACATTAGTGAATTTGTTGAGCTAATTACAACACCTAACAGGTTATCAACACTATTAGTGTCAGCGGCAATAACCTCATCGGATGAATTGTTTTTAAGGCTGACAAGCGAGCCAAGCGAAAGTTTTTCAGTGGTTGCATAACTTTGTGAAATGTAAGTTACAGCCTTTACTGAGGTGGTGGCGATTAGGCTAATTGTAGCGATTCCGCTAACTAAAATCGAGATAAATAGTAGGCAAGAAAATATCTTGGTAACTTTTGTTTGCCCCAGCTTTTTCACGGTGTTTTTTACCACTTATTTCGCCTGTTTATTATTATGCTTAAGTATAGCAAAAAAGCTTATGACAGGCCATTGGTTTACAAATTCAAGCCAACAAATTGAATAACCAGCCCAATCAGTACGCTAATTCCAAATAGCAAGCCGATTATTTTCAAGGCTTCTTTTCTATTTTTATCTTCCTTAAGTAGAACTAATATTCCCAAGCCACCACTGGCGCTTAGTCCAGCAATAACGGCGCCGTAGGTAATTGAGCCCTTTAAATATAATTCAGTAATAACCACTGATGAGGCGCAATTAGGAATTAAGCCCACCAAGGCTGCTAAAACAGGTTGAATTGCCAGATTGTTGGCTAGCATGTCATTGAACGCTTTTTCGCCAATTACAAAAATAATTGAATTTATCGCAACCGATATTAAAAAGATAAACAAAAATATTTTAACAGTGTGAATTAGTGGGTGTAAAAATACTTCTTTTGGATTAAATTTGACCAAATTAGCGCTTGGTTTGTGGCCGCAACAGGCTGTTTTATCATTGACTTCACTGTGATTATGGGATTGTTTATCTTTACCAGTTTTATAAGCTTCGATATGCAGTAGTGTTTTTTTGCTATTTTTTCGAAATGCAAAGTCAATCACATAACCAGCGGTAATAGCGATAAAGATTTTAGTTAATATTATAGGTATTATTAAATGCGCCTTATCAGGGTGTGACAAAATAACTGGGATTGCTTCGTCAGAAGTTGATAAATAAACAGCCAGTAATGTGCCGATTGTAACTAGCCGCTGGGTATAAAGGGCGGTAACGATGACCGAAAAGCCACATTGCGGCAAACTGCCGCCGATTGCGCCAACGCCTGGTCCGGCTTTGCCAGCTTTTTGGATACTGGATCTGATTTTATTACCCCATTTATATTCGATTAGTTCGATACCAATATATACTATCAACAGTAGTGGTACCATCATCAGGCTGTCTTTTAGGGCGTCGATTATAATCTCAAACATAACTTACGCCTGACAAACCTTACAAGTGCCAAAAAACTCTAGCACGTGACTGGTAATTTTAAATTCGGTATTTTTTGCTATTTCTGCCTCTTGTTGGTGTAAATCTTGTATGATTTCAAAGCATTCGATTTTTTTGCATTGATTACAAACTAGGTGATGATGATGATTTTGTCTCAGTTCGTAGCGTTTTTTACCCTCGCCGAAGTCCAGCTCGGTAATTTTATTTTCAACCAGTAAAGTGTTTAGATTGCGATAAACGGTAGTTTTATTAACCTTTAATCCAATTTTGTCCAAATGTTCCATTATCTGACAATAATCCGCCGGTTGCGTCAGATTATTGAAAAAGAGGTAAGTCGCCTTTTGAATGGCTGTTAAATTATCTGTAATAACAAGTTTCATAAATAAAATATACGCAACTGAGTTGCATTAGTCAATAATATGGTCTGCATAACTGGAAAATATAAGCGAAATGTAGTATATTTACAGAAACACTATGTGGGTGAAAATTGGTTATGAAAGAGGTTATAGCAAATGCCAGATGACAACAATGTTTCGACTGACGATCGGGCTGAAACAATAGCGCCAACTGAAAATGAAATTATTGAAGACAAGGCCAGCGATGAGGCTGTCTTATTAGAGCCTCGTTCAAGGTTTAATAAATTCATTGACTTTATTAAAAAACACAAAATTGCCTTGTTGATAACTTTGGCTGTAATTTTGACGTTGGCCGCCCTATACGTATTTATACCAATTATCAATGTTGGCGAGACTAGTCTGACAAATGCTAATACCTTGGTTAAAATCAAAGATGGTCAAACTGTTAAGCTAAAAATTAGTGATGTGTCGGTGAAGGTTACCCACTTTACGAATGATGCTTGCCCACAAGGTAAAACCTGTTTCGGTACTGGTCAAAAGGCGGTTGAGTACCAACTAATGATAAATGGTAAAAAATATGCCACCGGTAGTCAAAATCAAGCAAAAGGTGTCGACTATAAGGTCGAGACTATCTCATCTGATTACAAGACTTATGCTGAAATCAAGATTGTAAAATTAAATTAACTAATCTTAAAGTGATTAACTAAGTATGGTTTATCAATTTTCGTTGAATTAACGTCCGGACTGACGCGAGTTACTTTGATCTTTTCCAGATCATAAGGTTGCATAACAGAGTAGATCGAGCTCATGTCGTTAATTTCTGGATTTAACCAAGTTGCTTCATCGCTAGGCAAAATAATAACAGGCAGGCGGCTAGGGGTCATGTCATCTGACGTTTCGCTGTCGATCGTTATAATTGCGCACATTTTGTGCGTATTGCCGCCGCTATCCGTCCAATCGCTATAAACACCCGCAAGTCCAAACAAACTTTGATCGGTTGTTTGGATAATGAACGGATTTTTGCCATTAGCGGCGGTCTTCCACTCGTAAAAGCCGTTTACGGGCACGATACAGCGCCTTGATCGAATAGCGGTCATCCAGGTTGGTTTGTTAAAAACCGTCTCACTACGCGCATTAAAGGTTTTATAGCGAAAAATCGAATTATCGTCTTTGGCGCCAACTGGCAAAAAGCCCCATTTCATAAATTCAATTTGATTTATACCATCTTTGTTTGTAATAACAGGTACAGATTGCGTGGGACTGATATTATAGTGCGGCTTGACACCCTTAGGTAGGCCATTCTCAATATTAAAACGGTCGCGTATTTTATCAATTTCGTATAAGGCATATCGTGAAGTCATTACATCTATTATACAGTGTGGCGGGTTAAATCGTTTATAATGAAAATTATGAAATATATAACTTTTGCAACAACCAATCAAAGAAAAATTAACGAGGCCAAAGCCGCCCTGGCTGATTTTGGTATTACTGTTGAAACGAAAGGTCTTGAAATTGACGAGATTCAAAGTCATGACCCAGTCAAGATTGCTAAATTTAAGGCGGCCGAGGCGTTTCGACTAACTGGCGCGCCAGTGGTTATAACAGATACATCGTGGGAATTTCGTGCCCTGAATGGTTTTCCGGGTGGATATATGAAAGATGTGGCAAGCTGGCTAAAACCGACCGACTTTATCAATTTATTGAGTGATTATGACGACAAGACGGTTTCTTTTATCGAGTCAATTGTTTATCAGGACGAAAATCAGATTAAAATTTTTAGCCAGAAGTATGATGGTTTATGCGTTAATAAGCCACGTGGTGAAGGTAACTCGATTGAGCAAGTGGCTGAATTTGACGGATTTACAATTGCCGAGCGTCATGACCAAGGGGGATTTAGTCACGATCCAAAGGAATATGTATGGTATCAATTTGCTAATTGGTACTCAAAATTAGAGAAATAAAATTAGCATAAGTCAGCTGTTTTCTTAGTTGTATTTATTACATCTTAAAATTTGCCATAAACTACATTGATTGTTGTTATTTAAAGTATAAATACGGACTAAAATATATTGTAAATTTTCATACATTGCATTATGCTTTAAGTATTAAATAAGCAAGGAGCGCATTATGAAACAAAGAAGCCCCGTAGCCGTTTTATTATTGCCTTTTGTTACCTTGGGTATCTACTCATGGTACTGGGCAGTAAAAACAAAGGGTGAAATGAATAATCAGGGCCAGTCTATTCCAACGGCTTGGATTTGGTTAATACCTTTTGTAGGTATGATTTGGTGGTGTTGGGAATATTCAAAGGGCGTTGAAAATGTTACGCACGAGAAGCTTAGCGGCGTATTGGCGTTTATCTTGATATGGTTGCTTGGTTTTATTGGTCAAGCGATTATCCAAGATTATTTCAATAAAGTAGTTGAAGGCGCTGATAAAAACGTAGCTCCTGCATACGTCCCAGAACAACCTACTACACCTGTTAACTAATAATTGGTGATAGTTAATTATCTCACCCAGAACCGCGAGTTCTGGGTGTTTTATTTTGACCAGTATTATTATCGGGTGGAATAAAAACTAAGTTATAATAATACGTATGAATGAGAAAAAAATGAATCCAAGATTTAGTATTGTTATTCCGACACTTGATGAAGAAATTTGTTTACCCCAACTATTGAAAGATTTGTCATTGCAAAGCTGGACTGATTTTGAAGTTATCCATGTCGATGGCGGCTCAAAGGATAAAACGCTTGAAAAAGCCAAAGCCTGGGAAGGTAAATTAAATCTTCGAACAATTAGCCATGACGTTAAAAACGTATCTGCCCAAAGGAATTGCGGCGCAACCGAGGCTAAGGGTGATTGGATTATCTTTATGGATGCTGATAACCGTGTGCCGAGTTATTTCTTGCTAGGTATTGAATACAAGATTGAGCTTGCCGCTCGTCACCCTAAAAAGAATTTTGATGTATTTACGACGTTGTTGCATTTAAATGACGAGGACAAGAAAGACTCAAAAAGCCGCACCTCGGCAAACTTTATCAATGTATTTCTTCGTACGACTGGCAAGACTGAAAAACCAATGGTACTGGGTGCGATGATTGGCATTCGTAAGCAAATTTTTAAGAAAATTAAGTTTAACGAAAAGAGTAAAGTTAGTGAAGATAGTATCTTTGTAAAGGATTGTATTCGGGCTGGATGGGAATATGTAGTTTTGACAAGTCCTACTTATGCCTATTCGATGCGACGCGTCAAAAGCAATGGCATGATCAAGACGGCCACTAGTGGTTTTATTATGAATTTGCGCTACTCGATTGGCGATGATTTTAGCGAGAACGACTATGGCTATGAAATGCTAGGTGGTAGTTCGTACAAGATGGACGAATATGACGAGGATGATGACGAGGACGAAATTGACGAAGTTTAGCTAGTTTCCATAGAGAAAACTTAAAGTATATACTTGATTTAATAACGTTTATGCTATAATATGCGCATGAATAGCATTTTGAAGAAAAGATATGCTGGACAATCTGCCTTTACGATAATTGAATTATTAGTCGTCATAGTTATAATCGGCATACTCGCTACGATAATTTTTATTTTTTATACAGGAACGCGCACCAGGGCTATCGATACTTCGTTGCAAGCCGATTTAAAATCAGCCTCAACTCAACTTGAATTAGATAAAACATCCAACGATTTATATCCATCAACTAAGGAAGAGGCGAATAGCGGCAAAGGTTTGAAGCCTAGTACCGGAACGACATTTGATTATATATACAGTGCTGGTAGTAATAGCTATTGCCTAACTGCAACCAAAGAAGACAGGTCGTATTATCTTGATTCTACTAATAGGTTTCCTCGAAACGGTAGTTGTCAGACCGGGTCATTTGCTAGGACTTGGGGTGGAACTGGCTCGGATTCGACTGAAAAAATAGTTAAAACTAGTGACGGTGGACATGCGGTTGCAGGCTTTACTAGCTTTGGTGCTGGTGGTATTGACGCCTATATAGCTAAATACATTGCTGACGGGACTTTATCATGGAATAAAACTTGGGGCGGTGCTGGCGACGATAGTGTGAACTCAATTATTCAAACTAGTGATGGTGGTTATGTAATAGCCGGCTTTACTAGTAGTTATGGCGCAGGCGACGATGATAGTTTTATTGCTAAATATACCAACGTCGGAGCATTATCTTGGAGTAAAACTTGGGGCGGCGCTGGCATAGATCGTGGAATTTCTGTAATCCAAACTAGTGATGGTGGTTATGCGATGACTGGATATACGGAAAGCTATGGTGCCGGAAGCGGAGATGCTTTTGTCGCTAAATATACTGACGACGGCATTTTATCCTGGAATAATACTTTGGGTGGTGTAGGTGAAGAATGTGGTTATTCTTTGTACCAAACTAGCGACGGCGGTTATATAATAGCCGGATATACGAACAGTTATGGTGCTGGTAGTAGTGACGCCTTGACGGCTAAGTACACCGCTGACGGAACTTTATCATGGAGTAAGACTTGGGGTGGTTCAAGTACTGAGCGTAGCTACACTTTGGCTCAAACTAGCGACGGCGGATATACAATAGCCGGATATACGAACAGTTATGGTGCTGGTGATATTGATGCTTTTATAGTTAAGTATACTGCCGACGGCACTTTGTCTTGGAATAAAACTTGGGGAGGTATGGATTTTGATGGCGCGCTTTCTTTGTCACGGTCTAATGATAATGGATATGTGATAGCTGGTATCACCGATAGTTATGGCGCCGGGAATAAAGACGGATTCATAGCTAAGTACGCGAATGATGGAAATTTATTATGGAGTCGAACTTGGGGTGGAGCAGCTTATGATGGGCTATACTCGCTTATTCAATCCGCGGATGGTGGATATATAGCAACCGGACAAACCATGAGTTATGGTTCTATGGATTACGATGGCTTTCTGGTTAAATTTGACCAAAGTGGCTATATTAGTAATTGTCCTGCTCAAATATGTCAATCACCGTCAGTAACCGCAACTAATCCAGCCGCAACCGTAACCAGTCCAATTCCAACCGTAACTAATCCAGCCGCAACCGTAACTAATCCAAGTGTTTCCGAATCAAGTCCATCAGCAACTATGGCAGATCCGATCGCTATCGAAACAACCGCAAAGCCGGCTATGACGGTTAGTTTTTCTAGCCAAGAATTATACGTTGCATACCCTGGGGTTAGTAAAAATATTTGTAAACAGTGGACTGTGCCAAATGGCAAACAAATAAAAGGATTTAAAGTATCTCAGGCGACAGAGGCAAATTACGATTTCTTTAGGGTGTATTTGGATAATGTAATTAAATATAATATGTCAGGTGTATTAACTGACAAATATATCGACACATCGACCACGCCAGGTACTATTTTGAAAGCTTGCATAACTACTGACGAGGCTGTTCAGGATGGTTATGGTGGTGAAGTTACAGGCGTTATATATAATTAATGTTTAAAGTCGAGCTAGTGATACATCTTGTAATAATCTTCATACTTGACATACATTTCATACGCGCGTACAATTATTAAATATGCACAGTAAAAAATTATACGGTACAGCAACAGTTGGGACGAAGGGTCAAATCGTAATCCCGGCGACGGCACGTGAAGAATTAGGAATCAATACATCTGATAGGTTGTATGTTGTAGGATCGCCCGAAAAAGGCGTAATTATGTTACTAAAAGAAGATAAATTAGAACATTTTATTGAACAAATGAACCTTCAGGTTGAAACGTTCAAAGCAATAAAAGAATCAAATAGATAGGAATAAAAATGCATCATCATTTAAGCTTACGAAGTAAGATTATTATCATGTTGTCCGTCATGGCCAGCCTGTTTCTAGTCGCGCTTGACCAAACAATTATATCAACTTCACTTGGCAAAATTGTTGAAGAATTTAATGCTTTTTCATCACTAGGATGGGTAGTGACGGCGTATCTAATTACAACTACCGTAACGGTACCAATTGCCGGTAAATTATCCGACCTTTTTGGTCGACGTAGGCTATTGCTGATTGGCATTACTATATTTGTAGCAGGCTCTCTGATGGGTGGTATGAGTGGCGATATCAATCAGTTAATTCTGTGGCGTGCCTTTCAGGGTATTGGCGGCGGTATAATCACAGCTAATGCTTTTGCGATTGTGGGTGACCTGTTTGCGGCTCGCGAACGCGGTAAGTGGCAGGGTTTAATCGGCGCAGTTTTTGGCATATCATCTGTGGTTGGGCCGCTTTTGGGCGGCTACTTAGCTGATTCGAATAATTTCCTTGGTCTGATTACTAATTGGCGATGGACATTATTTATCAATATCCCAATTGGGGTGGCGGCCTTTATTGTTATTGCAATCTTTTGTCCAACATTAAAACACGACAAACATCCAAAGATTGATTATGCTGGTGCGGGACTACTGGCGGTTGGTTTGGCGACTCTAGTTCTGGCGATTGATAATACTGATGTGATATTCGCAGATTTTCTAAACTCAACAGGCCTAACACTAACGATGTTGCGTGTAATTATGTTCAGTGCTGTAGCGGTGGCATTGTCAGCATTTATAGCTGTTGAAAAACGAGCCAAAGAGCCAATTTTGCCGATTTACTTTTTCAAAAACCGTAACTTTGTGTTAATTATGGTTATTGCTACTTTGTTTGGCGCGGCGTTTATGGGTTCGATTCTGTACCTTACGCAGTTTAACCAGCAGGTTTTCTCGGCAACTCCAACCGAATCTGGGTTGATGCTACTACCGATGATGGCTGGTATGATGACGGCCAGTATCGGTTCAGGGCAATTGATATCGCGTAGCGGTAAATATAAAATCTTCCTACAAATTGGCTTTGCAATGGCGACTATATCGGTATTTTGCCTGACATTACTTACGCCAGATTCACAATATTTATATGAAGCAGTTGTGATGGCTTTCTTGGGATTAGGAATGGGCGTCGCAATGCCGGTTATCAATCTAGCGGTTCAAAATGAGTTCTCTCAGCACGATTTAGGCGCTGCAACTAGTTCAAGCCAACTATTCCGCAGTTTAGGCTCGACAATCGGCGTGGCGGTCTTTGGATCGATTTTAACAGCTAGTATTGTTACAGGGTTAGGTGATATGAGCCAGAATGCATATATTCAAACGCTGAGTAAAAATCCAGTGGCTTCAAAAATCGGTGATTTGACTGATACAAATACTTTGTTGAATTTAAATATGCCAGATATCAAAAAGCAGATAAGCGAGCAGTCTGACAAGGCTTTTGAGAAATTACCAAAGCCTATTAGCGAAAAAGTTGCAAAAGCATTCAAGGGCCAACAGGCTGAATTTGCATCAATTGTCGTTCAAGCTTATAGCGATGGAATGCACGTAATATTTATGTCAGCAGCAGTGTTGATGGCTGTTGCAACGGCATTTACGTTTGCAATTAAGGAAAAGTTGCTTCGTTCGGCTAAATCTACTGATACGCCTGGCGAGGCTTGATAATTAAAAGGTTTACAATTAGTCTTTTGGTGCGATATTTCGTAGTGTTGTCATAACCACTATTTAATTTTATAAAAAGCTATTGCATAACCGCTACAACACCTTTAAAATAGATGACATGAGCGTTATCGGGTAGCGCTAACTTGACGTATCAACCAAGCTTTGATACAATTGGTGGCACGTCTCGCGCCAAAACTATATAATGTAAAATAAAGGTCGAAGCGCGTGAGGCTGTACATAGTACAAGGAGTAAAATCACATGCCAATAGCCGTCGAATTTGTGTCTACAAGACGCAAAAAGATAGCCGTGGATGTGGTGCCTGCCGAATGGCAACTGTATATCGCACAGTAAGGATCGTTTGATCCAACAAATCCGAGTCTCGTCTTGAGACTTACATAAAAAGAAAACACCCCAAGGCACCGGGGTGTTTTTGCTTTTTAGGCTTAACTATTTTTCTGATGCAGGTAGTTCAATGCCGGCTTTTTTGAGCTCGGTATTGATAGCGTCCTTTAGCTTGGCTTCGTCGCCCCAAACGTCTGAATCGAGTTTAGTGCCGTTTAGATAAAATGTTGGAGTTGCGTCAACTCCGGCTTTGACACCGAGTGCTTTGTCATAATCAAGTTTATCGCCAATAGCTGACGAGGCGACGTCAGTATTGAATTTGGTAGTATCTAGTTTGAGTGATTTCGCGTAATTCGTAAAGAAATCGGCACGTTCGGTTCCGGATAGATTTTCCCAGTCTGATTGTGATTCGTAAATTTTGTTATGCATTTCCCAATATTTGCCCTGTAATCCAGCGGCTTCGGCAGCTCCAGCGGCAGCTTTGGCGTTGGCGTGTATATCGGTAAGTACGAAATTACGGAATACGAATTGAATTTGTTCTTTGTAGAGTTCGGTAACGGTTTTAATAGTCGAATGAGCGCTTCCACAGCCTGGGCATTGGAAATCGCCATAGTTTATCAGGGTTACTTTGCTACCAGCTTTGCCAAATACTTGATCACCAATATTGCCGTTTTGTTTGTTGCCTGTTTGGACAGCCGTTAAATTGACTGAATCGACATTGATTTTTGTACTATTAGTGTTAGAAAAAAAGATTAACAGCCCAAAAAGTCCGGCGGTTACGACTGAAAATATTATCCACGATGTTTTGTTCAAAAGATTCTCCTCAATAATTACTTATCTGATTATAACAAAAAATAGCATTAGCTTGTAGTGTAATTTGCGCTAAAGATAAGTTACAATGGTGTTAAGATGTTTATCTTTTTAACGATTTTAACGACAATTTTGTTTATACTGCTTCTAATTATTGCGGCAATTCAGCCTGTTCATAGTAAATTTAGTATTTTTGAGCTTCGACGTCGGTCGCAACTAGGCGATGAGATCGCTAGGCAAAACCTCGAGCGAGAAAGGTCTTTTAATGATATTCTATCACTAAGACAAGTTTTTACTTCTTTATTGTTAGTTATTGTTGTGTCGCTATGCGTGACTAATTTTGGTTGGATTGCAGGTATTTTTATGGCACTAGTTGTGACACTTGGTTTTGGTCCGATGTCAAATTTGGATTTTATAAAATCTTGGTCAAGGGGTTTTTATGGATACATTGAAGATCCATTACTAGATTTTATGCAAAAAACTCCATTTATCGTTAAGCTGCTGCGAAGCATGCCTACGGATTACGAAATTCCTGATAAGCGTATTGAATCGCGCGAGGAGCTGCAATATTTAATCTCAAACTCTGAGGGTGTTCTGACAACTGATGTAAGAAGTTTGATTGTGCATGGTTTGTCGTTTGGTGATGTGAAAGTTGATTCTATTATGACGCCACGCAGTATGATTGCTTGTATTAGGAAAAATGACTTGTTAGGTCCATTAATGTTGAACGAGCTTCATAAAACTGGCCACAGTCGGTTGCCCGTAATTGACGAAGATATTGATCATGTTGTCGGAATACTACATATTAGTAGCTTGCTGTCGCTTGACATTAAAAGTTCGCCGACAGCCGAAAGGGCTATGGTGCCAAAAGTTTATTATATCCGCGAGGATCAGACATTGCGACATGCATTGGCGGCTTTTTTACGAACTAGACATCATTTATTTGTGGTTATCAATCAATTCCGTGAAACGGTTGGATTGTTGTCGCTAGAAGACGTAATTGAAGCCTTGATTGGTCAAAAAATAGTTGATGAATTTGATAAACACGACGATTTGCGGGCGGTAGCACTTCGAAATCCCGGATCTAATAATAAACCAGAAAAATGCCAGAACGTCTAGTCTTGATGGTGTGCAAATGTTAAAATAGTCTTGCTAAGATCAAAGGAGCTTACTTGTTCCTGTGCTATATTATTTACTTAATATCTTATAAAATAAAAAACAAGGAAAAACAAACATGAAACCCGAAACTAATCCTCATGTCGCAGTGGATGCCGAGTCGAACACCCGATTGCAGCCTGCACCACAGGTTCAACCGGTTGAGCAACTGCCGGTATCACCACAGTCGCAACCTCAACTTGAAACACAACCTCGGGTTCAGCCAGCTATGCAATTGCAAGCTCAAATTCAGCCTACGCCCAAACCTCAATCTCAGATTATTGCAACGGTCGCGCCCAAGGATAAACGTCGTCACTTTTTGGCAGTGTTCTTCTTTAGCTTTATGTGGGGAACCTTTGGGGCGGACAGGTTTTACTTGGGTAAATATGGTACGGGTTTTTTGAAGTTGATTACTTTTGGCGGATTTGGACTATGGACTTTGGTTGATTTAACTTTGGTCATGTATGGAGCGATGCGCGATAGCGACGGCAATGAGATGCTTGAGTATGAGCGTTATAAGAAGTTCGCCAATCGAACGGTTATGATATTTTCACTAGCTGTTGGTGCGCTGATTTTAGTTACAGGCGTGTCGTTAATAATGACGATTATGCAGTTTATGCAGGGTGGTGGCATTACTCAGCTTTTGATGGGTGGTGGCCAGACATCTGAACTAAACCAAATTCAGAGTTTGTTAAAATAATGTTAATATTTGACCAAATGAGTCTTTTTGTTGGATAATAGAACGATATGACAATTCATAAAAAGACAATTGGCTTTAGTTTGATCATTGCGGTCTGTTTGGCTGGCGCATCTTTTTTGAGTGTC
This sequence comes from Candidatus Saccharibacteria bacterium HGW-Saccharibacteria-1, assembly GCA_002839415.1. Classification (GTDB taxonomy): domain Bacteria; phylum Patescibacteriota; class Saccharimonadia; order Saccharimonadales; family Saccharimonadaceae; genus UBA1547. The sequence goes on from PGXZ01000001.1 coordinate 55,208, forward strand.
TCGGCTCAAAATACTTCAATAACTGCCCAGCAAACTGAGAAAATTCACAGCAATTGTACTTCGCTAAAAAATACTCTAAACCAGCTTCATTCAAGTGATGCCCTGCTAAGAGTAAACATGGGTCAAACTTATGAATCGGTCCTAACGAAGCTAATTGATAGATTTAATAGTCGTTTATCGAACAATAAAATAAATAACGACAATTTAAAATCGGCTACAAGCGAATACAATACGGCACTTGATGTTTTTAGGCTGGATTATAAAACTTATGAGGAGAGGCTTTCTGATGCCTTGAATACTGACTGTTCGGAGCAGCCGGCGGCTTTTTATGATGCGGTCGCCATTGCCCGAGGTGAAAGAATTAGGGTCCATGCCGATGTTGTTAGGCTTGATCAGTTAATTGATAAGTACCAACAGTCGCTTGATCAGTTTGAAAAGGATTATCGGTCAGTTGTTCAGGGATTAAAGAAATAATGAGCCAGGCTAAAAAAACACCTTCTGGACGAAACAATTTCTTAGTGATGATTTCTGGGGCTGTTGTCATAACCGGGTTACTAGTGGTTGTTAGTATGTCGATGTATAGCAGTAGTGGCGCAGCCCAACTAGATCTCAGCCGCCCAGGTTATGTTAGCGTGCGCGATAAAGCGGTCAAAAACGATTCTGATTTCCAGACTTTTTCTAGCTCGGGTGAAATCAACGAAAAAATAATTAGTGAATTTAAAATTTCATTTGCAAAGCAAGCCTTAAAAGTCAAATTAGTTGACGCTTTCGGCGGCGATCCACTCAGCCCGGTATCACTTGGTATTGATGCGGTCGATCCTATCGAAACTACTCAATAGATTCGTTTAGTTTATTTCTAATCCAACCGTCAATTTCGCCTGCGCCCATGCACAAAACTAGTTTATTCTCGTTTAATGATTGTTGGATGATGTTCCATAAATCCTGGTTGAAATCGGCAATGATAATATCGTTTTTATTGGTGATATTTTGAATCAGTTCAATTGGTTTTAAAATGGCCAGATTAGGATCTTCACGCGATAAATATGTCGGCAACCAGTAAATTGCTTCAGCTGATTTAAATTGATTAGTATATTGATCTTTGATTTCGTGTTGTCTGATGTTTTGATGTGGTTGATAAATTAAAACAACGTGATCTGATAGCTCTCGGGCAAGCTGCAAGGTGGCTGCAATTTCGACCGGATGGTGGCCGTAATCGCTGTATAGATTATTGGCAAGTTTTTCGAATCGCCTGTCGGTACCTGGGAATTGGTTGATTATTTCGTCGGTTGATTGATTGAAGCCAGTTTGTTTCAAGCCGGTTTGAACCAGGGTAGCGTTGCGGCGATTATGTATTCCGGCAAGTGTTAGTTGGGGGTTGACGTCGGTTGTGGATAAAATGTGGATATTTTGCAAATCATTAAACAATTCAGCGTGTTGATCATCCCAGCTTATCGTGTGATTACTATTTTTGGCAAATTGGTAAAAAGCCGCCAGATAGTCATTTTTTGTTGGATAAGTATCGGGGTGATCATAATCAATCGAAGAAATTAGCGACAAATATGGTTTGTAGTGTAGAAAATTACGGTCAAATTCATCACACTCATATACAAAATATTCACTGCCGGGTACAAATTTACCGCTTGGTCCAAATGATAGCGTGGTACCGACTGAATAACTGACTGGAATGCCCAATTGTTGCATTGTCCAGACTAACATGCCAGAAGTTGTGGTCTTGCCGTGAGTGCCAGCGCAAGCAATTAGTTTGAGATTTTTCCGCTCGATAATATAAGCTAGCAGTTCATCTCGTTTGCCGGTTTTAATACCTAGCTCTCGGGCCATTACGAGTTCGGGGTGATCGCTGGGCAGGGCAGCGGTATAAATGAACCAATCGAGGGGTTTTTGCGCGTGATAGCCTTTTAAAAACTCACCGTCTTGGTTGTTGCAGATTGTTATATTTTTCTTGCGAAGTTCTTTGGTAATTAGCGATTCAACTGGATCCGAGCCAACGATATCGTATCCAGCATCAAGGGCAATTTCAGCCAGCGGCCCAATACCGACGCCACCGATTCCTGAAAAGTATATATTCATAGTATTGATTATATACCTTATAGTTTAAAAAATTAACTCAAGACTTTATGTTTTTTAAAATCTATGTTGTAATAGATATGTTAATAATTAAAAAAATAAAAAATATGCTAAAATCATTCATTTATAAAATAATCGAAAAACGTCATTTCTGGCGTTATGCAACGTTTGGTGAGATCGCTGAGTTGTATGCGCTTCGAACGGTGCGCGTCATTGCCTTGAATATCGTATCGGGCTTTACGTCGGTTTATCTTTACGAGGCTGGTTTTAGCCTGGTTTCTATAATGTTTTTTTGGCTGTGTTTCTATCTATTAAAAATACCGTTATCGTTTTTGTCTGGCTATTTGGTTACAGCGCTGGGCTCAAAGCGGGGAATCTTGATCAGTAATATACTTTATGTACCAGCCATGATTTCACTTGGGTTGTTGCCAACAATTGGGTCGATTAGCATTTTGTTTTGGGGAATATTTATGGCGGTGTCGGCTTCAATTTATCAGCTTTGTTACATGGTTGACTTTTCGCGAGTTAAAAGTGTCGAACACGCCGGAAAAGAATTAGCTTTTATAAATATTATCGAAAAGATTGCTGTCGGCATTAGCCCGATTATCGGTGGTTTAATTGCCTTGTGGTATGGTTTGCCGGTTGTTATTTGGCTAACGGCTATATTATTTATTTTGTCGGCCTTGCCAATCTTATGGCTAGTCGAACCGGTCTCGATTCGTCAAAAATTAAAGTTTAGTGGTTTCCCATGGCGAACTAATATCTGCAATATCATTGCTCAATTCGGCGTTGGTTTTGACGTGGTGGCTACAGGAATTATTTAGAGCTTGTTTATTGTGATTGTTGTTTTTCCTGGTCATGGCTGGGGTATATACGTCAAACTGGGCATCTTGTCGTCAGTCACAATTTTAACGGCCATTGCGATATCTTATATTTACGGAAAGCTTATTGACAATAGCAAGGGCAAAGAGTTAATGGTTGCCAGTGTAATGGTTAATTCGTTAGTTCATTTGTTCAGGCCGTTTGCTACAAACGCCTCTTATATTGTGGGGGTTAACATTACGAACGAAGTTTCAACGACAGGCTACGACATGGCGTGTCTGCGCGGCGTGTTTGATGCGGCCGATATATCAGGTCATCGTATCGCTTATTTATGCTTTATTGATGTTGTGTCTAATATGGGTGCGGCGGCGGCCTGCGCGGTGTTGTTGGCGTGCAGTTTGGCGCTTGGCGATATTAGTGGTTTTAATGCTTTTTATGCGTCAGCGGCGGTTTTTGTGTTGATAATCGGCATTGCTCGATTTAATATCTACGGTAAATAAAGCTCGTGCTATACTAGAAATAAAGTAAAAGGTGTATAGGGTGGTTGATAAAAAGCGAGTCAGGCGAAGTTTAAAGCAATTACAGCGCATACAGACATGGCAGCTGGTTATTTTGCTGATTCTTGCTGTTTTTGTATCAGCGACGTTTTTACGGCTAAATAACGTCGAAATGATCAAGCGCCGTGAAGCTGTTTTGTCGGCTGACAAGGTAGGTGATAATGAAATAATCCGACAAAGATTGTATGATTTACAACGTTATGTTACGGCGCATATGAATACAGATATGGGCAAAGGAATTTATCTCGAAGCGTCATATCGGCGTGATGTCCAAACTGCCTACACTAAGGCCTCTAGTAACGATAATATTTACAAAAAAGCACAAGAAGTTTGTGCACCACAATTCACGTCATGGTCGCAAGCTTATGTGCAATGTACCATTGGTGAACTTGCTAAATATCCCGCCAGTAGCGAGCTAAAATTACCCAAAGCTGACACATATTTGCATGTTTACGTAGCGCCACTAATTTCATTTGATTTTGCAGGCTTGTCGGTTATGGTTTGTATAGTTATTTTAACAATGATTATTGTTCGTTTGGTAAGTGTTGCTATCTTAAAGATTTTACTTCGACATCATTATAAGACCATTTAACCGTTGACACGGGACTCAACACCGTGTAATCTAACTCTCGTATAGCACTAACAGGAGGTATAAGAAATTATGGCTTATAGTCACGTAAACTCAAAGGGTATCACATATTACTTGCACAACACAGAAGTCACACTTCGTGGTGGCAAACAACAGACAATCTACTTTTTTGCAAAAGTAGAAAAGAATGCAAAAGGACAACCAGTTGACCTTCCAGAAGACCGTATCGTCAAAGAAAATCCACGAAATGGTTTCCTAACAGTTTCAAAGAAAAAATAGTCAAAAAAAGACTTGCAACATAAGCACGTTTGGTAGTATAGTTATATCAAACAAACAGGTGCCAAAACTGCCCCCGAGAGAGGGGCGGTTTTGTTTTCTGAGAGATTTTTATAGTGTAAAATGGAGTATATGACAATGATGATTGAAGTGCGTGATCTTAAAAAACGTTATGGCGACAAGCAAGCTGTTGACGGTGTTAGTTTTAGTGTTAAAAAAGGCGAGATTTTTGGCATTCTTGGGCCAAATGGAGCCGGTAAAACTACGACTCTTGAAATGATGGAGACGCTGCGGCCGATTGACGGCGGCTATGTAAAAATAAATGGAATTGATGTTGCAAAGGATCCTCAGGCGATCAAATATCTAATCGGCGTTCAACCCCAGTCGCCTGCATTTCAGGATAAAACCAGATTAACTGAGGTTGTCGAGATGTTTGCAGCGGCTTACGGAGAAAAAGTCGATGTTATGGAATTTTTGCGTGATGTCGAGCTAGAGGAAAAAGCAAATAACTACGTCGAGGATCTATCTGGCGGCCAAAAACAACGCCTAAGCATTACCACGGCCCTTGTACACGGTCCTAAGGTATTTTTCCTAGATGAACCCACAACTGGCCTAGATCCCCAGGCAAGGCGCCATTTATGGGATTTAATTGAAAAAGTCCGCGACAAAGGCATTAGCGTAATTATGACGACGCACTATATGGACGAGGCCGAGGTATTATGCGATCGGATTGCTGTCATGGACGATGGCAAGATTATTGCGATTGATACGCCAAAAAATCTTATCAAACAATTATTGTCGCGTGGTTTCAAAAAACATGAACACGTTGAGCAGGCTAACCTTGAAGATGTTTTTATCGACTTGACGGGCAAGGGTTTACGGGAGAACTAATATGAAACGACCACTTTTTACAGTTGTAACTTTTGCCAAAATCAATACTAAGCGTTTTTTTCGTGATAAAACCGCAATTTTCTTTAGTATAGGCTTCCCTCTGATATTTCTATTTGTTTTTGGAAACTTATATGGCAATAATTCCAATGTTTCTTTTAACATTGCTGTTATCAATAAATCTGACAGCGCGTTCTCAAAAGAATTTGTGAAAAATATTGGTAATAGTAAAATTTTAAAAAATAACAAAGACGTTACAACAATTGAAGCTGCTAGAGATAAAATGAGTCGTGCCGAGCTTGATGCGGCGATCGTTTTGCCTAGTGATTTTGGAAGAATTAAAGCATCGGATAAATTCCCCAGCGGACAAGCTGAAATTGTTTATACGCAGAATAACCAACAATCAGCAATTGCGCTAAGCAGTGTGCTAGATTCACAATTTAAACAAATTAACGCTAAATTTATCAGTACAGTTACACCGTTCACTGTAGTTTCTAAACAACTGAATGAAAAGAGTTTGTCATCGTTCGACTATGCTTTTGCAGGGCTACTGGGTTTTGCGATTATTGGTATCGGTATTTTGGGCCCAATCAATGTGTTTCCTGAACTCAAAAAAATGGGTATATTGCGAAGATTATCGACCACGCCAATACGCGTTTGGCAATATTTCTTATCAACGATGGTTGGGCAGGTCGCTATTGGTCTGATTAGCTTGGCGCTAATGTTTGTGGTTGCGATTACGGTATTTCATTTGAATGTTGTTGGTAATTGGTTCGAGTTGGTAGCTTTTTTGATGCTAAGTATCGTTATGATTTTGGGAATTGGCTTGGCGCTTGGTGGCTGGGCAAAAAACGAACGCCAGGTAGCGCCACTGGCGAACATTATTGTTTTTCCGATGATGTTTTTGTCGGGTACGTTTTTTCCGAGGTTTTTGATGCCAGATTGGGTACAGACAGTTTCGTCATTATTGCCGCTAACGCCTGTTATTGACGGCGTCAGGCTAATCGCAAACGAGGGTAGGCATTTTATTGATATTTTGCCGCAGATTGGTTTAATTGGTTTGTGGATGATAGTTATCTATCTGGTTGCGTTCAAAGTCTTCCGTTGGGAATAGCAAATTGTTTATTGGGTTTAAACTAATTATGTTTTGCAAATAGCTAAAATAGTGGTATAAAATATACATGCAAGGCGAGACGCTACGAAACCAAACTAATATTAGTAATGTTAGTTTAGAATCGTCTCGCACTTTTGATAATCAACCGTTGCCTGATGGACCATGCGTCAATACTGTCGACCGTGCATTCTATCTGTTATCAGCCCTTGATAATTTTGCAAAAGCATCTAGTGAAAATGGCTATGAAACAATCACAAAAATAAATGAAAAGGGTAATAAGTTTAAAATTAGAAATTTGCAAAAAAAATCCGAAAAACATTTACATGATGGGCGAATCGCCTTTTTGTATGCAAATAATCTCGATCCTTATGCTAAAAATAGTATTAAAAAAGAGCAGTTAATAGCCAAGATGGTGGTAATGTCCGATGAGTTTAAGGACACCTACACTGGACCTGGGACCGACGATAGGCGCAGAATACTGCGTAAACAGTTGTTTAGGCAAATCGAGCTATTGAACAGCTTGGAATAAGGTATATAATGAAATTAGTAATAATGATAAAAGAAAGTTGGAGATATGGACTCAAAAGAACTTCTTAAATCAGCAAAGACTTACATAATTTTTGAGGGGGTACTGGCCATACTATTTGGTCTAATACTTATGCTGTGGCCAGGATTATCGGTCACGACCTTTATTATGTTTATTGGTTTTTATGGAATTATTCATGGACTAATTTCGCTAGTAATGGGTATATTTTCGCAAAAAGGCGAGCCGAACCGAGGTCTGAGCATCGCAACTGGTGCATTATCACTTCTATTCGGTATTATAATTTTGAATATGCCAGTGCTATATGCCGCGTTTAATTTGTACGTAATTGCAGCGATGATTGGTGTCGAGGGCGTATTTTTGGCAATTCAAGGATTCACCTCAGACGAAGGAACGACTGGACACAAGATTATGCTGGTAATTGCAGGTGTTTTGACACTGCTATTCTCGATCTGGGTATTCTTTAATCCGAAAGAGGGTGGCATACTAATGATCTTCTTGCTATCGCTAACCTTAATTATCTCGGGTGCTCTAACAATCGCCGCCGGTTCGTCGATAAAAACAAAATAATATTCTGTAATTAAATTAGCGCTCTTGTGATTAGAGCGCTTCTCGTTATTTTGGCGAATTATTTTCTATTTTTAGTATTTATGTAAGGGCTGAAGTTATAATAATCAGGGTTAATGATAAGGTAGCTTTTATATTTATTCATAAATAGTCTTAAAGTTGCTAAGTCATTCTAGCCATCGAAATCACATTAAAATAGTCCCAATAATGGGGCTATTTTAATGGTGGAGCATAAGGGATTCGAACCCTTGACCTCTTCCATGCCATGGAAGCGCGCTAGCCAACTGCGCCAATGCCCCGTACATATTTCATTATATCAATTTTTATAACAAAAAAGCCCCATTGGGGCAATTTTAGTCAATTGTGGTGGGGGCGGTTGGAGTTGAACCGACTACCAAAGCGTTATGAGCACCCTGCTCTAACCGTTGAGCTACGCCCCCGTCCTTGATATTATAGCCTATATTAACCTGTTGAGCTATAATAATATGCAGATAATTATGAAAAAAATAAAAATCCGCCGAATATGGTACCTATTGCGACACAAATATTTTACGCTTAACAATGGTGTAATCTTGATTGCGTTTATGATTGCAGCTGGTTGGGTTTGGGGTTCACTGAATGTTATGCAACGAAATTACGACTTGCAAAAGGAATTGGACGATAAATCTAGGCAGCTGATAGTGGCCGAGCTAGATAAAGATAATGCCGAATTAGAGCAGCGTTATTATCAAACCAATGAGTACAAAGAATTGGCAGTGCGCGAAAGATTAGGTTTGGCTTCGCCAGGCGAGGGTGTGTTGATATTACCAGAAAATTCACAAGCGGCCAAAGATACCGACAAGGCGACTACAATCGCTACTCAGATACAGGTTGAAAAGGTAGGTAATTTTGGACAGTGGATGAACTTTTTGTTTGGCGGTAATAATAGTAGTTTGTCGAAATAAATTAAGGTGTAACTTACTAAATGTTGCAGTAATTTATTGTATCTGTTAAAATGGTACAAGTGCCGCGGGGTGGAGCAGTCTGGTTAGCTCGGATGGCTCATAACCATCAGGTCGTAGGTTCGAATCCTACCCCCGCAACCAAGAAAATAGACTATCATTTGATGGTCTTTTTTCTTGATTTACGAGATATTGATCGGTTCTACGACTTTCGCTAAAAGCGAAATTAGTCGTAGGTTCGGTGAAGCGATTGAAGTAAAAGAAATCACCGAAGGTATTTTCTTTTACGAATGAGCGGAGGAGGCCTAGGCCGATATCCTACCTCGCCAATTTTTCACTAAACCTTAATAACTCAAATTATTACAAAAGTGCACGTTAAACCAAAATGGTTTACAAAGAAGATACCCTAAACAATAATTAGGATATCTTCTTAACTAAACGCGCTAGCTGACTTTTGATTCGGGGGCATAAATCTCTTTCATTTTATCAGCTGCATAGCCCCAAGCGTCAATCCAATATCCGCTAAGTGTGTAATTATGGATATCCTCTTGGTTAGCAAACATATACATTGCAACTTTTACAGCAACATAGATCCCATGGGACAAGGCCACATTTCGTCCATAAGAATCATCGGCATTAAAGCTTTTATAAAAGCCATATTTCGCTGTCTCTTGCAGATTTTTGTGCATTCCTGGGCATGTAATATTGAAATTACTAGCTATCCAATCAACACCGTGGGACAGATACTCAGGTTCGAGGCCATTTAGAATAAACTCATCTGGAACATGCTCAATCACCGCAATATACCTCCAATTTAAAAAACTAGCGCACTTTACGTGCACTGTAACAATCCGACTTATTAAGGATCATTGTTACGTCCTTAAATAATAACTAACACTGTTAATATGACATACATAAATTTGTAAGTCAATTATTTTATAATCCGAGTCTTAAAACTCACTCCGCGGGTGGCGTCCGGCGGGGCAGCGCCCGATTTACTATAAAACGGTAATCCGTTTTTATAAATCAGGGGCGGACCGGACGACAGGACCCGAGGGTGTTTTGAGGTTAAGGAATATAACTAAAGTCAATTAAAAATCAGCTCAGTTTGGCGGCCGCAACTCTGACGGCTTCACTCCAGCTTAAGAAGGCATGTGGCGTACTGGCGACATCGCTAGCAGTAAGATTATGTTTGATTGCTAATGCAAGCTCGTGGATGATTTCACCGGCGCTTGGAGCGACGATGGTTGCACCCAGGATATAGCCTTTTTTATCGGTAATGATTTTCACAAATCCATCACGGAAGTCAGATGTGTTGCTGCGGGCTACAATATTTAGCGGTGCGATGGCTTTGTTGATTGATAAATCGCGCTTCAAGCAATCATCTTCGGATAAGCCAACAGCGGCAATGCCAGGGTGCGTAAAGATTACCTTTGGAGTCGCCGTGTAATCTGGTGAGATTTTATTACGATTCAAAATATTGTTTGCAGCAACGTGGCTTTCTAGCAAAGCAGTGTGGGTATGGCTCTCACGACCCAGCGCGTCACCAGCGGCATAAATGTGTTTAACGTTAGTTTGTAAGAATTCATTAACCTCGATACCTTTTCCAGTAAAGCTGACGCCAGCGTTATTTAGTCCAATATCAACGGTTGGGGTGCGTCCTGCGGCAATTAAAATTTCATCAACTCGAACTGATTTTTCTACGCCAGCGCGGGATATAATAGCTCGCTTGCCTAGTCCATCTTTAGCGACTGATACAACTCTGGTGTGAGTAAGTGTGGTAACGCCTTTTTGCTCGCTAAATATGCGTTCAATTAATGTGCCGACTTCGCTGTCATGGTGTGGCAATAATCGTTCGGCTTTTTCGGCAATAAATACTTTAGTGCCAAAAATTGACATTAACTGGGCGATCTCGACACCAGTATCACCGCCGCCAATAATTAGTAAACTTTTTGGTGGTCTAATAGTTTCTAAGATTGTACGTGGGGTCAAGAAATTTATCTTATCAAGACCTTGAATATCCGGCATGACCCAGTGTGAACCAGATGCAATTAGAAAATGAGCTGCCGATAAATGACGTCGATTAACACTAATCTCATTTGGTGCGATAAAATGGGCTGTGCCGCTGAAAGCATCAATCCCGAGGTTTTCGTAATATCGTCGATTGCCGCCGGCGCCAGTTCGCTTAATAGCTAGATCCTTCCAGGCACGAATTGAAGGGTAGTTATAGCCAAGCGTGGCCGAACGAAGACCAAATTTAGAACCGTGTCTGGCTTCGTCGAAAAGATTTGCGGCGTGAAGTAGGGCGTTCGTTGGTACGTCACTCCAGTTTGGCGAATCGCCTCCGAAAACGTCAGCTTCTATAACGGCAACTTTTTTACCGTCCCGGGCAGCGATTGTAGCCGCTGCGCTTCCGCCTGCACCACTGCCGATAACGATAAGGTCATAATCAAATGTGTATTTTTTTGTCATAATAATTTCTCCTTGGTTTAGATAGTGATGCGATGCTGTTCGTATAAATAGGCGGCTTCGGGGTGATATTTTTTTAAATAACGAGTAGCGATTACTCTTATGTCTTGGCTGGTTACCTCTGGCCGCTGTTTTAGCCACGAGATAACGCCTTCACACACTGCATCGGCCGTGGCTTCGGCTTGACCCTCCGGGGCTCTGACGCTTAGACAGGCGGCGACTATGCTGTCGTGTAATTTTTTGTGCATAAATGGCTCGGTATACCGTTTTTTGCCGCGTTTAATTATTACTACCGATAAATCCTCCATCTTAAATGCCTCCAATTGCACTACCAATAATTTCATAAGCATAGACAAAGAAACAGAGGATGATTAAACTGGTGCCGGATATAAATTGAATAAAATTTTTGTTAGCTTCGCGCCATCTTTGAATCTTGCTGATGTTATGTTTTTTGCAAACAATGACCCAAATGATAATTAAAGTCAGTAGTGAAATAATTGTGTACATGCCAAGTCCAATCAGTTGCCAAGTAGGTTCAAGCTGGATTAAAACCAGGGCGGTAATAATTAGGGGCGCTATAATAAATAGTAATTCACCGAAAACACTGCTAAGTCCCAGACCAAAAGCTTCGGCGCTAAGTTTCGTAGCTTTGGTGCGTTCTGTTAGGTAATGGGCAATTGACCGTGGCACCCAAAGTGTTGTGCCTTTTTCTTGGCGGAAATAAAACAACCAAACTAAAAAGGCAAGGCCAACTAGTAGCCCGCAACCCGAAGCCCAGACGATTTGAGGTGGCTTAGGACCAAATAATTGTAATAATAACAACGAAATAGTCGATAATAATAAAACCGTCATAGTGCCGACACCTAATATGAAACTAGTCGTAAGTTTGACGAGCTTGGCATGTGATTTTTTCGCCCCGATAGTGTGGCCGCTTAATAGGGTTAATACACTTACGCTTAGTTGAAAGCTAGAATGTATAAATGCCGCCAAAGCAATTATCGAGAGGGAGACGGTTATGTCCATATTGTTTATTTTTTAGTTTCCTCATCTTAATTTATACCATAACCACTACTATAACGTCAAAATTACTTTGTAATATGAGGTTATAATATTGCTTTTTCATCATATTTATGCTTAAATAGACTTATAAAACAATAAAAACAAAAAAAGGAAACTAAACGATGGAAACAGAGCTTAGCATGGTTGAAGCTATTACAAAAAGTGAGTTATTGGCTTCGTGGGACAGAAAGCGCAGCGATGAAGAGCTAAACGATTTTTTAAGTCGTCGTGAAGCTAAAGTGGTAGATTTCGAAGATCAATTTTAGTTATATACCTACATTAAACACACTCTCTAATACAAGGGGGTGTTTTTAAAGCCTTTCATAAAATAATTTCATGAAAGGCTTTTAGTATGTCTAGCTAAGATGAAAGTTGTGCAAAAATCATTTTACATTCATCGGCAACGTCTGTTTGGCTGATAATTACGCCAATAACATCACACAATCTATTTCGAAAATATGGTCGCATGCCCTCTGTCGTGTCAATCATCAACTCTTCCAGTACTGCCTTGAACTTTTCTGCGATAGCTGACGAGCTAAGACTCTGGCCTGCGCAAGGTGTAATTATTTTACGAAGGCAGTTCTGAAACTTTGCATCACAATTCATTTTTGACAGTAGCATCGATAGCTCGCCCTGTGTGGGGAGTGTTGAATAACTATCTTTCATCTTTTTCTCCAGGTACCATCACTTTAACGTGATTGAATTTGTTACTCTAAGCCTTGTTTTGACATACTGTAACTTTAATATTATACCATTTTTTGTAGGACCAAAAAATTAAAGTATAATATAATATCTTAATATGAAGATAGCTGTAGGTACAAAATCTGAACAAAAGTTAAGTTATTTAAATGAGGTATTGCAAGAGCTAGACCTCAAGGCTGACATCGTACCGCTAGCGATTGCCAGTGGTGTGTCCGAACAGCCGATTTCATCGGGTGAAACCAAGCAGGGCTCGATCAATCGCGCCAAAGGTGCGCTGCGGGAGTGTAAGGATGCGGATATGGCAATGGGGATTGAGGTTGGCTATCATCCGAACAAAAACGGTGATTACAAGATTTTTTGTTGGGTTTCTATAGTTGGTGCTAATGACAAGCTGGTGTTAGCTTCTTCGCACAGGTTGCTTTTGCCGTCTTTTTATCAAAAGCTATTAAGGGATGACAAGGATTTGTGTGAGCATGTTGAACTGTATATGGATGAAAATCAAGATGACTTATCGCAAAAATTAGGTACGATTTTAAAACATCGAAAGCCATTTATTGAAACGTCAATCAGGTTGGCGTTGTTCGAGTATTTGATTGATAACTAATAGTTTTTAGCTGTGACTATTTAAGAAATTTAATTTCAATAGCTAATACGCCAAATTTTATTTGGTCGTTGTCGCTATAATATTTATTGTATTCATCGGCTGCCTGTTCGGCAGACTCTGCACTAGGAACAATTGTTTTGAAATCTTCGGAAGTTGTCATTTCCAAAAAAGATTTATATTTACGTATATCTATAATCTTGACCAAGGCGACACGTGGCTCGCCATCATGCAGAATGCCGTCTTCGTCGCGGTAGTCACGACGTAGCCATATTTCGTCGCCTATCTCATATTTAGCAAATTTATCCCTATTCAAACGACCCTCGATAGTTTTGCGACCAGCGATAATATCATCAAGTAGGTTAGATTCGCGCCCTGATTCCCAAGTGTTCATAATAGGTTTTTTATTTTTTATTCTTGAAGAATTTTTGGCAAAGGCTAAGAAGGTAGATCAAGACGGTGTAGATTGCGATAACTAATATAATGCCAACGGGGCTAAAATCATCGATACTTTCACTGGCCATAATTAGGTTGATGTTGATGTACGACATTAGGACTGTAAAAATCCCTACAAATACACCTGCGATTAACCAATAATATTTATGCATTAGATATCTCCAATTAGTTTATGCTATTTATTTAAGCACAAAGGTTACGTTTATCCAATTGATTTTTTTATACGATAATTTTAAATTGTCAATTTTGTGTTATAGTATGTAAAGTTCTTTTACAGTTTGTAAGTAAAAATGAAGGGTGGTGTTATTATTGCCAAATCACGATTTTCTATGGGGCACGGCAACTGCAAGCTTTCAAGCTGAAGGCGGAAATCATAACAATTGGACGATTTATGACAAAGATTATTCTATTCTGCGGTCAAAACTAGCAGAAAAAGAGATTGGTCAATTTGAGAGTTGGTCTCGATTTAAGGATTTAGCAACTGATCCATGTAATTATATTTCAGGTGGCCTAGCGGATCATTTCAATAGATTTAGGGAAGATTTTGACCTGATGCAATCGATAAATATGAATGCTTATCGGTTTAGTATTGAGTGGTCGCGAATTCAACCGAATGAAGGTGAATGGAATGACGAGGCGATATCACGGTATCGTGAATATCTTGACGAGTTAGTATCAAGGGGCATTGAACCGATTTTGACATTGTTTCATTTTACGCTGCCGATCTGGTTTGTTGAAAAAGGTGGATTTGAAAAACGGGCAAATATAGAATATTTTGTCAGTTTCGCAAAAAGAATCGCCCAAGAATTAAATTTTGGTAAAGATGTTAAATACGTCATTACTATAAATGAACCAGAGGTTTATGCTTTCGAGACTTATCTCGGAAATCGTTGGCCTAATTCGGTTAAGAAGCCACTAAAAATGATTGCCGTTTTAAACAATCTATGTCGGGCTCACAATTTAGTGACTGACGCGATTCGTCAAATTAGTTCTGACTGCAAGCTATCGATTGCCAAGCAGCCGGTGTTTTTCAGTGGAACGGATAATTTTACGACTAGGCTGACAATCAAGGTTGCGCAGTATGTGCAGAACGATTGGGTATTAGACAAAGTAATTCAAAACTGCGACTTTTTGGGACTGAATTATTATATGAGCATGGCTGTTGATAGATTCAAGATATCAAAGTCGTGTTTAATTGGCGTGTCCGACCTGGACTGGGGCATGTGTCCGTCTGACATTCAGTTTGTTTTAGAGCGGATGTCAGAAAAATATTCGTTGCCGATTATGATCACCGAAAATGGTATCGCCGATGCAGATGACGTTAGTCGAAAATTATGGTTGTCCCATACGATAGATAGTATGAGACAAGCTGTTGATAATGGAGTTGAATTACTGGGCTACGTTCATTGGAGTCTTATAGATAATTTTGAGTGGGCCTACGGCAAATGGCCACGGTTTGGATTGATTGAGGTAAATTATGAAACCGGCGAACGTAAATTGCGAGAGAGCGCAATTTGGTTCGGCGATATAATTGGCGACTTACAAATGAAATAGAATTTTCCCGCGGCTTGGCTGCGGGATTTTTTTGATTTTAGCGACAAGAGTATCGACTAAAGCCACCTCCGCTCATTCACTAAAGAATGTAAACATTTTTTCATTTCACTGAACTGCGCGACTTGTGACTATTTTGCTACGGCAAAAATTCCCAAGTTCAACGTTGATCACAAAATTACCAAAGAAAAACTCCCATTATTGAAATGGGAGTTTTTCTTTGGTAGCAGCGACAAGAATTGAACTTGTGACCTCAGGCTTATGAGTCCTGCGCTCTAACCAACTGAGCTACGCTGCCTCGTCGGAACCTACTTTCGAGGCCTCGTTTTACTATAAATAGTAAAAGCTTCGTCTCTTCGTTGTTCCTCCTCTAAATTTGCCAAACAGCTAAAGCTTGGTTTGCCAAATTTGAACGGCTTTTGGCCGTACTAGATAATTGTAACAAATCGCAAGTTGTTTTTCCAGAGAGATGTGTGATTATTGTATACTTATTATATGAACAAAAACGTGATTATGTTTTTCACTATTATTTTTAGCTTGGCTGGAAGTTATGCGCCGATGTTAATGGGTGAGGCTGATATATTTAGTATATGGGCGATTTTAGGTGGATTTATTGGTGGAATTATTGGAATTTGGATCGGCGTTTTGGTTTGTAAGAGATTTATTTAATGTTTGATTCATTGTTACCTGCGGGTTGTTATGTGATTGCGGTTAGTGGTGGGGTTGATTCGGTTGTTTTGTTAGATTTATTGTCACAACGGCCAGAGTTAGATTTGATTGTGGTTCATTTTGATCATGGGATTCGGAATGATTCGGCTGACGATTTGGAATTTGTAAAATCTTTGGCTGAAAAATATGGATTTAGATTTGAATCAAAGCGCGAGGAACTGGGTAGCTTAGCTAGTGAAGAGCTAGCGCGAAGTCGCAGGTATGATTTTTTAAGAACGATTGCAAAAAAATACAGTGCCAAGTTAGTTACGGCGCATCATGCTGACGATGTAATTGAAACGATTGCAATCAACTTATTGCGCGGGACGGGTTGGCGTGGTTTGGCGGTGTTGGATTCGGATGTGATCAGACCACTGACTGATATGAAAAAATCAGAAATATTAGATTACGCCAATATCCATCAACTGTCGTGGCGCGAGGATAGTACAAATTCGAGTGACAAATATTTGCGTAATAGGATTAGGCAAAAGCTGAAAAGTTTTGATGATGATAAAAAACGTCAGCTTCTTGGCCTATGGACTCAACAAAAATATCTGAAAAAACATATTGATCAGGAAGTTAAGCGGGCAGTCAAAAAAGATGTGTATTACGAGCGCAAAATGTTTGCTGATATTGACGAAATCGAGGCAATTGAGTATTTGAGGTACATTGTTGATAGTCGACTAACTAGGCCGCAACTTCATTATTTGTTGAATAGAATTAAAACTTCGTTGCCGAATAAAATTTGTCAGGCGGGTAATGGGGTTAATATTAAGTTCTCCTCTCGTAATTTCACTGTTGAACTGATAAAATAGATATAAAGATAGTCAAACGAGACGATGTACTGAAAGGACAATGTAATTTTATATGGCAATTAAAAAACCTGTGATGAATAAAAAAGGCGGCAAAAAGCCCGGAGACATAATCCGGCTAACTTTATTTTGGGCAATTGTAATTTTCGGCGCACTAGCTGCGGTGGCATTTTTTTCGCCGCGTAGCACGCTAAAAGAAGTGCCAATTTCAGATGTGATCAAGCGGGCTAACGCTGGTGAGGTTACCAGGTTAGAGATTCAGGCAGATGATGTTAAAGTCACACCAAAGGGTAGCGACAAGGTGACTGAAAAATCTGTCAAACAAAATAGTAGTATTCAAGAACAGGGTTTGAAAACAGACGCGCCAGTAGAAGTTATTATTACACCGCCATCAACGACGGGCGAGGCACTATTTAGTGTTGCAATGGTAATATTGCCGATGTTGCTGATTATGGGTGTATTCTTGTTTATGATGCGACAAGCTCAGGGTCAAAACAACCAAGCGATGGGCTTTGGTAAGTCAAAGGCTAAACTGTATGGCGTTGATAAAGAAAAAGTTGTATTTACTGATATTGCTGGAAACGAATCCGCTAAACAAGATCTTGAAGAAGTTGTTGATTTTCTTAAGCATCCTAAAAAGTATGAACAATTAGGTGCTAAAATTCCACGAGGAGTGTTATTGGTTGGTAGTCCAGGAACTGGTAAAACTATGTTGGCCCGAGCGGTTGCCGGTGAAGCTAATGTGCCATTCTTTTCAATATCTGGTTCAGAATTCGTTGAAATGTTTGTTGGTGTTGGTGCATCGCGCGTGCGTGATTTGTTTGCCAAGGCAAAGAAAAATGCTCCAGCAATTATCTTTATTGACGAAATTGATGCAGTTGGACGACGACGCGGTAGTGGCATGGGCGGTGGTCATGATGAACGCGAGCAGACTTTGAACCAAATATTGGTTGAAATGGACGGATTTGAAACTGGTGCAAATGTAATTGTATTAGCGGCTACTAACCGTGCTGACGTACTAGATCCTGCCTTGCTGCGACCTGGTCGTTTTGACCGTCGAACAAATATTACTTTGCCAGAACGCAAAGACCGCGAAGCGATTTTGAAGGTTCATTTTAAAAAGAAGCCTGTTGACGAAACTGTGAGTTTAGAGGCTTTGGCTGCAAAAACGGCTGGTTCATCTGGTGCGGATCTGGCTAATATTGCTAATGAGGCTGCAATTGTGGCGGCACGACGTAATTCAAAAAAGATTAGTAATGCAGATTTGACCGAGGCGTTTGAGAAAATTGCCATTGGACCTGAGCGCAAAACTAAAATCATGAACGATCAAGAAAAAGAAATGACGGCTTATCACGAGGCGGGACACGCGCTAGTTGGGCACGTATTACCTGACAGTGATCCAGTTCACAAAGTTACTATTATTCCACGTGGTGCGACCGGCGGAGTGACTTGGTTCTTGCCGCCCGAAGACAAAAGCTATACTAGTGTGATTGAATTCAAAGATGTTTTGGCCCGAGCCTTGGGTGGACGAATTGCTGAAAAGATTATTTATGGCAAAGATCGCGTTACGACCGGGGCAGGCTCTGACCTCCGCAAGGCAACTGAAATTGCGCGCGATATGATTATCGAACAAGGTATGGGCACAAAATTACGTGACCAAGTTTTCCATGAAGACAATGGTGGTATGGTGTTTGATCGGATTACTCACGAACGACCATACAGCAACGAAACTGCGCGCGAAATAGATAAAGAAGTCGCTGAATTGATTCGTGAGTCATCTACTCGCGCAGAAGCTGTGTTGACGCATAACCGTGAAAGTTTAGATAAGCTTGCCAAGGCGCTGCTAGAGGAAGAAACTCTTGATGAAACTCGAGTTGTTGAAATACTAAAAGATACTGTTTTGCCAGAAGAGGCTAAGCTTTACTAGGCCTGGTAATCGATTTTGATGGGACGCTTTAAAAACACCGTAGCTAAGGCTAATTTGAAACTGCCACTTAAACTAGCAGCTACGTTGTTGGCCGGTTCGACTTTTTTATCGAGCATACTGGGCTTGATTCGCGACCGTCAATTGAATGGTTTGTATTACAGCACCTATCCACAAGGAATTGATGCTTATACGGTAGCGTTCACAATTCCTGATTTCATGTTCTTTATTCTGGTTTCAGGGGCCTTGAGTGTTACGTTTATTCCGGTTTTTAATCAAAGGCTAGCTGACGGCAATAAAAAATCTGCCTGGGAGCTTTCGGCTAGCATGCTGAATTTTATGGCTATTTTAACTTTAATTACTAGTGTTCTGATAATTATTTTTGCCGAGCCGCTAGTCCACTATGTGGTTGGTCCTGGCCTGGATGAATCTAGTCGAGCCCTAGCGGTTAGTATGATGCGAGTAATTGCCATAAATCCATTTTTGTTTGCAATTGCGTCGGTTGTTTCGAGTATGCAACAGGCAGT
Source organism: Candidatus Saccharibacteria bacterium HGW-Saccharibacteria-1 (assembly GCA_002839415.1). Taxonomy (GTDB): domain Bacteria; phylum Patescibacteriota; class Saccharimonadia; order Saccharimonadales; family Saccharimonadaceae; genus UBA1547. The sequence continues at coordinate 74,400 of PGXZ01000001.1, forward strand.
GGGGCGATTTACTTTTTTTGCGCTAGCGCCAGCAGTTTATAATATCGGTATAATCATTGGAACGGTTTTCTTTACTGATGGAATAACTATATTCGGCTATCAGATATTTGCAGGTGGTATTATGGGCGTGGCGCTGGGCGTTGTGTTGGGCTCGGTTATGCAATTGATGATTAGCTGTATTGGATTATTTGGCATGGGGTTTGATTATGATTTTAAGATTTATTGGAAAAATCATGGTTTTAGGAAGGTCTTGTCGTTGCTGCCAGCTCGGTCACTTGACCAAGGGATTGATTATGTGAATAGTATTGTTGAGACAAACCTTGCCTCAAGAATGGCGGCTGGAACAATTCGTGCTTATCAGCAGGCTTCGGCCTTGTCATATATGCCAATCAATTTAATTGGTGTCGCAATCAGCACTGCAGCATTTCCGAAAATGGCTGAGCGGCTAGGTCAGGGTAGGCCAGATTTATTCAAAAAAGAGTTGCAATCGGTCTTGAGGGTTATAATTTGGTTGGCGCTACCCGTGATGGTAATTACTTATTTTGGTCGCGGTTATATAGTTAGTTTTATAAAAAATGGTGGAGATTCATTGATGGCTGGTATTTTAGGGATACTGTCGATTGCGATTTTGTTTCGGTCAATTTATCATATATCAGCACGGAGTTTTTACGCTCAACAAAATACAAAAACACCGCTCTATATTTCGTTCTTTGCGATTGGCTTAAATATAGTACTGGCCATTTGTTTCACCATGGTGCTTGATTTGGGTGTTTATGGCCTAGCATGGGCAACCTCAATTGTGTCATTTGTGGAAGTTTGCATATTATTCATTATGATGTCTAGAACTATTAAGGGATTATTTGATGTTACTTTTGTGCATGCAATTGCAAGGATGGCGAGTGCGACGGGCTTTATGACAATCGTAACTTATATCATGGTTGCGCTGTTGCCGTTAAGCGCTAACGATCAAAGTATCATGGCGAGTTTGCCTAAGTTTATTCTTATTACATTTGTTAGCGGCTTGGCTTATGTATTGCTAAGTTGGATATTAAAACTTGAAGAAGCTAATCATGTAATTGCACGTATTAAAAAGATATTATTCGGAAGAGTTAAAGGTTTATGAATTTAGAAAATATTAGAAATTTCTGCATTATTGCGCATATCGATCACGGTAAATCAACACTGGCGGATCGAATGCTAGAATTGACGGGCACCGTGCAAAAACGCGACATGAAGTCACAGCTACTGGACAGTATGGATTTGGAGCGCGAAAAGGGTATTACCATTAAATTGGCACCAGTTAGAATGAATTATAAAGGCCATAGTTTAAATTTAATTGACACCCCTGGTCATGTTGATTTTAGCTATGAAGTAAGTCGCTCATTGCAAGCTTGTGAAGGTGCTATTTTAGTGGTTGATGCCAGTCAGGGTATTCAGGCGCAAACCCTAGCTAATGTCTATCTAGCTATAAATGAGAACTTGAAGATTATTCCTGTTTTAAACAAAATTGATTTACCGGCGGCAGATGTTCCGCGGGTTAGTGCCGAGATAATTAACTTATTGGGTTGTGATGAATCTGATATTTTGAAAATTAGCGCCAAAACTGGCATGGGCGTGATTGACGTGCTAGATTCAATTATAGAGCGAATCGATGCGCCGACTGGTGATATTGGTGCGCCGTCTAGGGCTTTGATTTTTGATAGTTATTATGATGATTACCGTGGTGTGATTCTATATGTGCGGTTGGTCGACGGTGCAATCAAAAAAGGCGACACGATTGAAATGATGGCAACGAATGCTAACGGCCTGGCGCTAGAAGTTGGTGCACTACAGCCAACTATGAAAGCCGGAGTTGAACTTTCAACTGGTGAAATCGGTTATATCGTAACCAATCTTCGCACGACACGAGACGCTAGGGTTGGCGATACGGTAACAACTAAACGCTCGCATACCGACTCGCAGCTACCTGGCTATAAATTAGTTAAACCATTTGTTTATGCTGGATTCTTCCCGACTAGCAATGATGATTATCAGAATTTAAAAGATGCAATTGAAAAACTAAGTTTAAGCGATTCGGCCTTGCAATTTGAGCCTGAAAATTCACCAGTACTGGGGTTTGGCGTCCGAATTGGCTTTTTGGGGTTGCTGCATATGGATATTATTCGCGAGAGGCTGGAGCGAGAATATAATCTTGATTTGATTGTTACTAACCCTTCGACAGATTATCAAGTGATATTGTCGACTGGCGATGAAATGGATATCAAGAGTGCAAGCGATTTACCTGATGTTAGTAAAGTCAAGGAAATTCGTGAACCATGGATAAAAGGCGAGATTGTGGTGCCAAAAGAATATATCGGTGCAGTTATTCAGTTGGTGATTAGTAAGCGTGGCGTGCAAAAAAATCTTAGTTATATTGATGAGCGAGCCTTGATTAGTTTCGAGGCGCCACTGGCTAATTTATTGACTGATTTTTATGACCAATTAAAATCAGTTACCAGCGGTTATGGATCGTTTAATTATGAACTTGATACGTATAGGGTTGAAGATTTGGTTCGGGTTGATTTTTATGTAGCAGGTAATATCGTTGACTCACTTAGCGTTATGGCTCATCGTAGCGAGTCTCAGAGGCTTGGGCGTGAGGTTGTTGATAAATTAAAGGAAGTTATACCTCGTCAAAACTTTCAAGTTGCATTGCAGGCTGCAATTGGTGGTAAATTTATTGCTAGGGCTGATCTATCGGCTTACCGCAAGGATGTTACGACTGGTCTATACGGTGGCGATGTATCGCGCAAGAAAAAGGTGCTAGCCAAACAAGCTAAAGGTAAAAAGCGAATGAAACGCTTTGGTAAGGTCGACATTCCCTCAGAAGCTTTTACCGTGATGCTAAAGCGCGATTAGATTTTAAAAAATTGAGCCTTAAAGCTCATTTCGCGGGTGGCGTCCGGCGGGGCAGCGCCCGATTTACTACAAAACGGTAATCCGTTTTTATAAATCAGGGGGCAGACCGGACGACAGGACCCGAGGGATTTTGAGGCTTGGGTTATCTGAGTTTAATTACGGCTAATATCTGAAAACACGTGAACTTGGGCATTTAATAAGGCAAGTTTTCGTAGTTTCTTTTCTTTGACCCAGTCTGCCGGTTCAACTGAATTTGCTTGATAAGTTGATGGTCGAATTTCGCTACCAGCTTTGGCCTTGATCGAGTTATTAGATACGACACTGGCGTTATTCTTTTCGAGGTTTTTAAGTTCATCGGAAAAATTATCGACTATATCTTCACTGAGTGAAAGGTCTGGTCTAATAATTGGTTTAGCTTTTCGGGCGACCTTGACGGTTTGTATGTTTTTTCGTTTTGCACTAGCATGACTAATTAAAACGATTACAATTGACATATTGTAAAGCACAATAATAGGCAGGGCGATTAATAGGCTAGTTAATAAATCATAAGTAAAGGGTACGATAAGCGCAACGACTAAGCTGCCAAGAATTACCCATTTTTCAGATTTGAACAGCTTCTTGGGGGTTAGTGGTTTAATGGTGTCGATAAATGTGACTACAAGCGGTAATTGAAATACGATTATGAATGTAATAATAATGTTAGTTACAAAATTAAGGTAATTGTCGGCCGATATCATAGCCTTTAGACCGCTAATCTGAAAACCGGCAAAGAAATCAAGTGAACCAGGTAGGATTATTTGATATGCAAAAATTGCGCCCGAAATTGCCAATATTGTAGATAGTAAAGTTGCCAGATAAACTCGCTTTTTAGGTAATGCTTTATCAAAAGCAGGGCGGGCAAACATGATTAAATTATAAACAATAACTGGTATTGTAATTATCAATGCACCCATGAAGCAAATTTTGATAATAAACGAAAAGCTACCAGCCGGTGTATTGTAATAAAGTGGTGATCCCAGTGGGCTGGTTAAAATTTTAAGAATTTGCTCGTAAAAAAAGTAAACGCCAACGCTTGAAATTACTAAAACCGCAACTGATATCAACGACCGCGTTCGAAGCTCTCGAATGTGGTCATATAAAGTTGTTGGTTTATGAACCTGTTTGTCTATTTTAGCCACGAATTGTGAACAACCCTCTGTTACTTAGTATTTTCTTTGTCTTTTTCGTCAGATTTTTTAGCCGAGTCTTTATCGTCGTCATCACGGAAGCCTTTTTTAAGCTCTCGGGCTGCTTCGCCAACGCCGCGTGCCAGTTCTGGTAGCTTTTTGCCACCAGTAAAAAGTAGCGTGATTACTAATGCAATCAAAACAATGATCTCTATTTTACCAATACTCATAGCCCCTCATTTCTTATATGTTTCCCTTTAAGTGTAAGCAAAATGGAATGATTATGCAAGCTTTATTAGCGGACATATTATAGTGGTCGCAAAGTGATTGATTTTTGACTAGTAATAGCTTATGATTAATTGTGATAGACTGCAATATTTAATTGGAGTAGGTTAGGGAGTATGTCAACTAAAAAACTAATTCAGACCATATCTGAAAAAGAAATGGATCGAAAAGAGTTTCTAAAATACAGTGGTTATGCACTGCTTGGTTTGGTTGGTTTAAAAGGTATAGCGAATTTATTTATTCCTACTACAAATACGCAAATAAAATCTAAAAATGAAACCGTTGCCAGGGGTTTTGGTAGCGGAAAGTATGGAGCTTAGATTGTGGCCAACCACAGACTTCCAGAAGTAAATGGTGATGAAGGTACCTGGGGTACTATCTTAAATGACTTTCTAACTAATGAACATTACAATAATGATAACGCGGGAGTGGGTACGGCGGATAGTGGTGGCCATCAGCACATTACAGTTAGGGCTGGCGCAACCGCTGCTGGGTCGGCACCTATTAAATTGACCTCTGGTCCGCTGATGTCAACGTCCGAAGCTGGCGCAGTTGAGTTTTTGTCTGATAATCTTTATTTTACTCAAACAACAGGAAGGGCGCGCAAGGCGGTAGCGACCTATTATAATGACGCAAATGGCGCAACAGGTGACATGTATTATCGTGACGGTGACGGTAACTTTGCTAGGATTCCAATTGGCCCCGCCAACAGCGTGCTATCGTCATCAAATGGAATTCCTATTTGGGCTAGTAACGCTCCAAGTGGCGATACTATCAATAACCTTGATGGTGGTTCAGCGATCAGTGTTTATGGTGGTGCGCTTGCTATCAATGGAGGTGGGGCATAATGGCTACCTTAATTCAATTCAGGCGTGATACGGCGGCTAACTGGGTAAGTTCTAATCCGACTTTGGCTCAAGGCGAGCTAGGGCTCGAGCTTGATACGAACAATTATAAAATTGGCAATGGTTCAAGCGCGTGGAATAGCCTTGCGTATTACCAATTTTCGCCAGAAGTGCTAATGATGCTAATGAGCTTGCAACCTTCTGACCCATCACCACCACCAGTCGGTATGATGAGATTGTACGCAAAATCAGTTACCGGAAGGACCTTGCCTAAATATATTGGGTCTAGCGGTCTTGATAGTTTTTTGCAGCCTTTTTTGGCTAGAAATAAAATTGGATATTGGTGTCCACCTGGTAGTGCAACAACTATTCCGGGAGTTTTAGGTTATACAGCTCCGACTGTAGTTGGCACGGCAACGGCTCGCACTGTTTCGGTAGTTAATCAATTAACTAGAATGCGTAGGTTGGGTTATGTTAGTGCTACGACTACTGGTTCGCTAGCTTCTATCAGGGTGGCAGCGGCTCAAATAACTACGGGAAATGGATCGGGATTAGGTGGTTTCTTTAAGATTACGAGATTTGCTATTAGTGACGCCGCAACGGTTGCAAATGCAAGGATGTTTATTGGGGTGTCATCAACCACTTCTGCGCCTACTAATGTAGAGCCCTCGACATTACTTAACTGTATTGGCGTAGGTCACGGTGCAGCAAATAGTAATTTGTTTATTTACTACGGAGGTAGCGCAGCCCAAACGCCCATCGACTTAGGTGTTAATTTTCCAGCGAATACATTATCGGCTGATGTCTATGAATTATCGTTGTTCGCACCCCCTAATGTAGCCGGAACGGTTTATTACGAAGTCACAAGATTAAATACCGGACATATTGCAACTGGAACACTGACTGGATCTGGTGTTGCTTTGCCGTCATCAAACACGCTTATGACGTATATGTGGGCATATCGAACCAACAATACAACAGCTTTGGCAGTTGGGATTGACTTAATAAGCGACTATATCGAGACTGACTCATGAGAAATGTACCTATTGTAAACTATGTTTTTTGTAAATTAGCACAAAAAGACGATATTATTAGCGTGCCTATATTAGGTTTGGGTTTTTAATTCATGGCAGATCAAAGATTGCCAACGGTTAACGCGGATGATGGTCAATGGGGTGATATTTTAAATCAGTTCATAAAAAAAGAACATTATGACACTGGTGTAAATAATGCTGCTAATGGTGGGCATAAGAATATAACGGTTCAGCCGAGCACGGGGGCGGCGGGTACTGCGCCGATTAAATTGATGTCCGGGACCTTGTTGGGTACTGCCGAGGCTGGGGCGATTGAGTTTAATAATGATAGTCTTTATTTTACTCAAACAACTGGAACTACGCGCAAGGCAATTACGACTAATGATATAAATGGCAATTTACCAGCAAATAACCTAATAGAAGGTTATGTGGCTACTGCGACTACTGCTGGAACAACAACGCTGACCGTCACAAGCAAATTTCAACAGTATTTCACGGGCTCTACTACGCAAACTGTAGTTATGCCAGTGGTTTCAGGGCTGACTATCGGCCAGCAGTGGCAAATCAATAATAGTTCAACCGGGGTTGATACGGCCGGCGCGATAACGATTCAATCATCGGGCTTAAATACTATTTTAGTATTACCGGCTGGGTCGTATGCCACGCTAACCTGTATTTCAAATTCGGGTACTGGCACAAGCTCATGGGTGTATAGTCAAAATACATCACATATTACCGTCAGTAAAACTCAACCGACGTCGGCCGTAATCGGTGATTTGTGGATTGACTTGAATTAAATGATTTAATAGGAGAACATATATAATATGGCAACTACAACGAACAGATATCTATCTTATCCAGCAGCAGCAGCTGGTATTTCCAGGGCTTCGTCGGGAAGTACGGCTTGGTCTTATTCGGCTTATACGCAAATAGTGCCTGCGAGCGGTATTACTCAGAATTTTTATTTAGCAGGCTTAACTTGGTGTTGGCACACACCAGTCGCCGCGGCTGACACTACCTATCAATGGATAATCGAATTAGCCACGGGCGGAGCGGGTTCTGAAGTGCTGGCGGTGCAAATACCTTGTAGTATCAGGTCTGACACATCAGTCGGCTATGTGCCTTCGAATTTAGTTATTTTGCCAGAGCCGAAATTTATCGCAGCCAATACTTGCATTTCCGTTCGCGTAGCCTATTCATTAGCTACTACATCAAACACTTTAACGGGTATAAAGATTCTTTACCAAATACCTTAGGTTTGTTTCGTATGATCAATAATTATCAGCAGTTATTATTACCATTAGCTACGACAGGGGCTTTTTGTTATTGGGCCGAGACATATGTTTATAGTTATCAACGAACGGTTTCTAGCTATATTAATGCTACTTATCAGATTGAAAATCAAGATAAGACAGGAATAAAATAAAATGTCGACATTAGGAAATTATTTTTCATTACCAGCTCGAACTATTGGTATTTGGCCAGTTGGCAATGCGACAGCTTGGGCTTATGGTTCATGGTATCAACTTATCGATAAATTAGATTCGGGTATTTTTGTTTCAGGTATTCAATTTCAGGTCGGTGCGATTCTGGCTACACTAGATACGACAAGAGAGATATTGTTTGAGATTGGAGTTGGCTTAGCTGGTTCTGAAGTGGTAAAAATGCAGATTCCTTACTCAATTAGATTAGATACGGCTGTTGGATATTACAATTCTAGCGGATACAATTCAATACGCTTTCCAGAACCGATGCTTATTCCTGCTGGTTCCAGGATAGCCGTCAGGGTTGCTGATAGCTTTGCTGTAGCTGTAACTTACGATGGTTTTAAGCTAATGTATCGAGAAGTCGTAGACCCAACCGTTGCCCTAGACAGCCCAAGCAATCTCGCGGTAATTACGGATAGAACGCCGGAGGAAATATTTACTGGTAATTCGGTTGATGGATTTGATTTGGAATATAAAATTCAGATTAATCAGGAAAATGACTTTAGCACTGATCTATCACCTTTATCGCAATCTACCTTGAATTGGTACGGTGTAGATATTGATTCCTCGAACCAAAATGTCTATGCGGCTGTTGCCGGAGGGGATATTTATAAACAGACTGCCGGTAATGGTAATTTTGTCGCGCTTGGTCAGACGACAAGAACTTGGTACGCCTTAGCGATTGATTCATCAAACCACGATGTTTACGCATCAGTTCCGGGAACTGATATTTATAAGCAAACCGGTGGGGTGGGCAGTTTTGTGGCGCTGGGTCAGTCCGCTGCTGCTAGTGTTGGACTTGCGGTAGACTCATCAAATCACAATGTTTATTCGGCAGTCGTTTCGGTTGATATTTATAAACGAACCGGTGGGGTGGGCAGTTTTGTGGCGCTGGGTGCGGGTGCGCTGGCTTGGGCTGATGTTGCCGTCGATTCGGTTAATCATGATGTCTATGCCGTAGTTAGCGGTGGCGACATATATAAACAAACTGCTGGAACTGGTAGTTTCGTAGCGCTGAATCAAGTTATTAGATCTTGGGTTGGAGTATCGATTGATGGATCTAATCATAATGTCTATGCAATTGTTAATGTTGGCGACTTATATATTCAATATGGAGGATCGGGTGATTTTGTGCCTCAAGGACAGCCCGTAAAAGGTTGGTCTTCTGTTTCAGTCGATTCAACAACGCATAATGTTTATGCCGTTCATTATTTTTTGGATATCTATAAACAGACTAACCCAACGCCTTTGCTTGAGAAAGTTTCGGTTAGCGATGCTGGTTTTACTGACATAACCAATAGCTCTAATAGTCATCCATTTCCAACTGGCGAGCAAATTAAACACACGGTTCAATCGGCTGATATATTAGGTCCTGGTGTTTATTTTTGGCGAGTTTCGGCTCGCGATCCGCTCGGAACGAATTTTTACAGATCTTGGACTTCGCCGCAGAGCTTTACGCTTTTAACGGGCCCAAAAACTTGGAATGGTGCGATCTGGGATTATAAACCGCTGAAAGTTTGGGACGGCACTGCCTGGGTCGTGAAACCTGTAAAAGTCTGGAATGGTACTTCCTGGATAATTAAAGGTTAATAAATGAAATTTATTTATAAAATTATTTTTTGTGCAGGTTTGCTATTTGTTATGAGTGTAATTAATTGTAATTCAGATATTGTTCATGCTCAATCAAGTACAAAAGCTCAAAAAGGCTTGACTGTTTCGCCAATAAGAAGCGAGCTTGAAATTGCGCCTGGCGTATCTATGGATGGTGTGCTTACAGTCACCAATTCAACAAAAGAGACTATGGTTGTAGATTTAACTGCTGAATCATTTAGCGTTATCAATCAGCAGTATGATTATGCATTCACCTCAGAGTCCGAAATGACAAAGTGGGTATCTTTTAGCGACAGTAAGATTGAACTTGCCGCAGGCGAGAGTAAAAAGGCTAATTATACAATCGGCGTTCCACTGTCAGCCGAACCTGGCGGGCGTTACATTAGTCTTTTTGCGAGTACTAATATGCATGTAGATAGTGATAGCTCGATAGTTTCGCGTCAAAGAGTTGCGTCTCTCCTTTATCTTACCGTAACGGGCAAGATTACTAGATCGGGCAATCTTATTTACTTAACGTCGCCAAATATCGTTACAGAAAAGGTAGATTGGAGTATGGTGTTACAAAACACGGGTACGACCCACTTTAGGAGTCGTTATGATGTGAAGATATTGAGTATCATCAATAATGAAGTTGTTGCCACTAGTCAGGGTGACGCCTTGATTTTGCCAGGCTCACTTCGCCTGATCACTGATGGGTTGCCGTCGCTAAAACTACCAGGTCTGTATAAAGTGGTTTATACAATTGGTCTTGGTGACACTCCGGCTCGTGTCGAGACTCGTTATCTTTTTTATTCTTCACCGCTAGTGCTAATTTTTGTGATACTTATAATATTGGCTTCAATCTATACTGCCTATCGTTTAAAATGTCGTAAAGCTAAAAACTAGTTTGTTTGTGGAACTGCCGTATAAACCACGTATGCAACGTAGTTGCCAGCTGGTTTTGCCATATCTAGTTTGACGCCATAAGTTACGTTTGTAGTCTCACCACTTGAGACTGGAGTAGTGGTTGACCTAATCAAGTTGTCAGGTGTTAACGCTTCGGCGGCGCTAATACCTACGAAATTATTTGAGCCGTTAGTATTATATCCCCAGGTATTTACAGCTAGTGGTGCTGGGTTAGTATTTGCCGAGGCGGGTAATTGCGCTCCTAGATTGTCCATGTAATTATTGTTCAACGCGCGGATGTAAAGCTTGTATCCTTTTACGTCTGTAGACCATACAGTAACATCACTTGTGCCCGTCGACAGGGTGCCGCTAGTTGTTGGTGTAATCGAAATACTTACATTGTTATTGGTTGAAATTGACAGCGAGGTCGCATTTCCGTAAGGAATATTTTCATTGTATATGCCTTTGCCATAAGGTTGGGCATAGCACGATTGGACAGTTAGAACCGTGGATAAAGTAGATAAAATTAGTAAGAAATTTACTATGGTTTTTTTCATGCTTATGTTATTATATCATGTATATAAAGCTTAAAGTAATAACATTAAATGCAAAGTAGGGAATTAAACAAAATGACAAAAATAAAAACATTACCAAGGTTAGTTGGATGCCTCTTTCTAACTGCAGTTATGGCATTATCATACATTCCAACCATTGTCGCCGCTTCACCAATTATGAACCGTTCAGTTGTAATTGGAAGTTCAGCGGCAAGTGCCACTACTACTTACTCTTTACTATTTACGGTGCCGTCTTCAACACCAATTAAATCAGCTAGCTTTGCCGCCTGTACTACTGCTAGTGGCGCCTGTACTCCAGCTCCTGGCTTTTCAGCAAGTTCATCGACTTTGGCTGATCAACCAACTAACCTTGGCGCTGCATCAGGATGGACTGTAAATACTGCAACAGCAAACGAGCTACGCATTTTAAATGCAAGTAACTCGACTGCGCCTTCAGGAAATCAAGTTGTTAATTTTGCTGGCGTCGTAAACCCAAACACTACTAACTCAACGTTTTATATTCGAATCACAACTTTCTCTGACAATGCTTGGACTAATGTGATCGACACCGGCATCGTGGCGTCTTCAACTGCGGGTCAAGTTACTGTTTCTGTTAATATCGACGAGGCGCTTACATTCACATTAGCATCATCGTCAGTATCGCTAAGTACTCCAACTATCGCTTCAACTGGTTCGGGTACTTCAACGATGACAGTTTCAACCAATGCCGCTAGGGGGTATTCAGTTGCATACAGTGGGGACACCTTAAAATCTGGCGCTAACTCGCTAACTGCCATGGCAGCGCCTGCCGATTCGACTGTAAACAGTAAGCAATTTGGCATAAATCTAATGAGCAATACAACTCCGGCTATTGGTTCAGATAAATCTGGCTCAGGAATAGGTACGCCATCAACGGGTTATGATGCAGCAAATAAATTTAAATTTAATACTGCTGGCGAGACAATCGTAACTGCATCAGCCCCAACCAATACTAATACATTTACAACTAGTTATATCGCAAATATGGATGGTTCAACTGCGGCTGGTGTCTATTCGACAATTTTGACATACACAGCAACCGCAAACTTCTAAATTAAGATTTGGGGCGGTGTAATTTTTTAGCGCTTATGCTATGATAAATATTAAAGATAAAGTATCGAAATAAATGGAGTGAAACAATGATAAAAATAAACAATAAAACTATTCTAAAGCAGTTCAGCTATATGTTTGTAATTGCAACAATGTTGTTTGCATACTTACCTGAGGCAGCTTCAGCCGCGCCTATCACAAGTCGTTCTGTTACTCTTGGTAGCTCTGTTGCAAGCGCCAGCACAACATATACGTTCTTATTCACAGTACCATCTGTAACGCCAATTAAATCAGCTAGCTTTACGGCCTGTACGACTCCAAGCGGTGCTTGTACGCCAGCACCTGGTTTTTCAGCAAGCTCTTCAAGCTTAGCGTCTCAGCCTACGAATTTAGGTGATGCCTCAGGTTGGGTTGTTGATACTACAACTGTCGGTTCACTGAAACTTAAAAAGACTGCTAACGTAGCCGCTCCAGCAAGCGCTCAAACGGTTAGCTTTGCTGGTGTTACTAACCCAAGTGCGACAAACTCGACATTTTTCCTACGCATGAGTACATTCTCTGATGATGCATACTCTGTTGCTATTGATACTGGTGTTGTTGCTTCTTCGACAGCTGGCCAGGTTACGGTTACGGCTTCGGTTGACGAAACTCTAACCTTTACGCTTGGTGCAACGACCGCCGCACTAGGTGCACTAACCCCAAGCACTACTGGTACTGGCACTTCACAAATGACGGTTGCTACAAATGCTAAGAGTGGTTACTCGGTATCTTATAGTGGCACAACCTTAAAGTCTGGTGTAGATGAAATTGCCGCTATGGGCACTAAAGCAGCTGCCACTAAGGGCTCAAAACAGTTTGGAATCAACTTAATGGCAAATACAGCAGCTACGTCAACGCCTACGGTCGGTACTGCAATTAGCGGTCCTGGTACAGGAGGTACGGCTGCAACTGCTTATGCAACCCAAGATCAATTTAAATTTAACATTGCTGGTGAAGAAATCGCATTCTCAAATGGCCCAACTAACAACAACGTATTTACCACCAGCTATATTGCCAATATTGACAATGTAACCGCTCCTGGCGCATATTCAACAACATTGACATACACAGCAACTGCTAAATACTAAGAGGGGATAACGAATGACAACAGCACATAATAGAATTACGAAACTTAAGGCTGCTAAAATAATACTATTTGCAGCTGTGGTCGGTGCATTCCCATTACTAAACATTACAAAAGCAGACGCAGCGCAGCTAGGTAGCCGTTCAGTTACTTTGTCAAGCTCGGTTGGTGACGCAACGGGTGTATCTTACACCTTGGCGACATCGGCGCTTCCAACTGCGACGGCTGTTAAATCTGTTGAAATTAAATTTTGTACATCTCTTACTGGCGCGTGTGTAATGCCAGCTGGTTTTTCAGCACTATCATCAACTCTGGATGCTTCGCAACCAACTGGTTTGGGCGCTGCATCCGGTTGGACTGTAAGTGCCGCAACTCAAGGTTCGCTTAGGATATTAAATGCAGCTAACTCAACTGCGCCATCAGGTTCTGTGTCAATTAGATGGAATGGCGTTCATAACCCAACGGCAAGCGATACTACTTTTTATGGTGTAATTACAACATATTCAGACAGCGGATGGGTAAGCCCAATTGACGCTGGTTCGGTCGCGCTTAGTACTGCAACCCAAATTCAAGTCGCCTTAAAAGTTGATGAGACTTTAACGTTCTGTACGGGAACTTCAATAACAGGTCAGGACTGTAGTACGATCAGTGGCAACCAGGTAAACCTTGGCTCTGGTTCTGTGTCAGCTACCGCTACTGGAACGTCGGTTATCGCAGCCTCAACTAATGGCAATACCGGTTATTCCGTTTCTGTCTCTGGTAATACTTTGACATCTGGTGGTAACACGATTACGGCGCTTCAATCAGGTGGGGCTTCCGCCAAGGGTTCTAAGCAGTTTGGTTTTAACTTAGCTGACGCAAACACTACGCCAGCCGTTGGTTCGGCAAAGAGTGGTGCAGGAACGGCAACTGCAGCAGTGAATTATGGCATCAACAATACATTTAGATTTAAAACCGACGAAGTTGTCGCATCTGCTAGCGGTCCAACCAATGGCAATACATTTACGGTTGGCTATATTGCTAACATTGACGGTATTACACCAGTTGGAGCTTATACTTCAAGCTTAACATATACGGCAACTTCAAACTTCTAATCTATTATGATGAATATTAAAAAAACAATCAGTTTATCTATAATAGCGCTGATATTGTGTGTCGTGTTTGGGGCTTCGTCCGCTAGCGCCGAATCAACAAGCACAAATGCTGCTCAGGGTATGCAGATCAGCCCGACTTTAGTAGATTTAAATGCTTCTCGTGGTAAAACATACGAAATCAAATTAAACGTTGTTAATATTACCAGTTCAAATCTTGTCTATACTCCATCGGTAGATGATTTTACGGCCGCAAACGAGACTGGTGCACCAAAAATTACTACGGATAGTAATTTACCAACATCTGCTTCGATTAAAACCTGGGTTACAACCGTATCTAAATTAAACCTTAAATCCCAGCAGCAAAGTACAATAAAGGCACAGATTACTATTCCTGATAATGCTGAGCCTGGCGGACATTATGGAGTATTGCGATTTTCGGGTGCCGCACCAGAGCTAGAAACTACTGGAGTTGGTTTGTCGGCTAGTGCCGGTGTATTGATACTGATTCGTGTTGATGGCGCTATTACCGAAAAGGCTGACGTTGCGTCATTTTATACTGCAACCAAAAATACAAAGGCTGATCCTGAAATATCAGAAAATAGCTTTAACCAAACTTCTTTCTTTGAAGAATCACCAGTCTTGTTTGTAACTAGGATTAAAAATGATGGCAATATTCATATCAAACCTTTTGGTAATATTGAAGTTCGTGATATGTTTGGTGGAATAGTTAAAACTTTGAAAGTGAACGAAAGCAAATCGAATGTGCTACCAAAAAGTACACGTTTGTTTGAAGCGGAGATTAACAAAGATTGGATGTTTGGAAAATATACAGCAAATCTTTCGGTTGGTTATGGCACGACTGGACAAGCTTTAACTAATACGATTACTTTTTGGGTAATTCCGTACAAATTGATTTTTGTGGCTTTGATTATAATAACGACACTTATCTATATCTTCTCAATTATGCTAAAATCATATAATAAACGAATAATCCAAAAGTCAAAAAATGAAGAATCCAAAAGTAAAAAACGTAGTAACAAAAAAGGTTAAATCAAAAGCCTTAAAAGCAAAACCAAAATTGGTTAGTTTTAAAATTGCCGAACACAAACATACCGGCAGGCTGATACATCGCAAGCACACGTCTCACATCGCGCTTGTTGGCCTACTGCTCTTAACTGGCTTTTTCTTGTATGCCAATAAGAGCGTTGCTTTAGCTGAAGCTAGTTCTTCTGTGTCAGTGAGCGTTATTGTACCTGGCCCAGTACCAGCTATCGGCGCTGTTATTACCACCCCAAAGGATGGTGATGTTATTTTCGACAATAGCGTAATCGATGTAAAAGGTACTTGTGCTGCTGAAACATTTATTGTTATTAAAAGTAACGACACTGTAATCGGCTCAACTCTATGCAGTAATTCAGGTGTTTTTGATCTAAAGGTGCAATTGTTAGCTGGCGGCAACACTTTAAGCGCGCTCAATTATGATAATCTAAACCAGCCTGGTCCAACTACGTCATTTGTAAAAGTTACTTTAAAAAAGGCTATAATTGAAAAAAAGGAGAATAGTGGTGTAGCCTCTAGTGCTTCGAGCTCTTCTACTAGTTCAACGGCGCAACCTGTAACTTCTATTATCCCACCGGTTACGCCATCGAATCCGTCGATTATTCCAGGGGTTAATTCGACGATTTCAAACTGTAGTGACTACAAGGTCGCAGACTTGCCAATTGGTGGCGAACCTCGCGTATCTGTCGTTTGTGTGCCGCGTTTATTTGAACCAAAACTCGAACAAGTATTGGGTGTGATTGTATGGGGAGGTACGCCACCGTACGCTATTAGCGTCAACTGGGGTGACGGTTCGGACGAGACGTTGATTAGTTTAAAATCCCAAAGTTACAAAAAAGAAACCTTTAGTTATAAAAAAGCTGGTAACTTTAATATAACATTCAAGCTAAAGGACAGCGATGGCAATACGGCGATTGCGCAGACGGCCGTTCAAGTAAATGGCACAAGTGCGAGCGCAGACGCTCCGATATCGTCGCTAGCCAGTGAACTTATAAATACATCATGGCTTAAGACACCAGTACCGTTTTACGTTTTGGCCGTAGCGGTTACCTTTGGTTTCTGGGGTGGTGATATATTTGATCGTTATTTCGGCGCCCATAAGCCTCATTCAAAGCATCGAAAAATAGCTCGAACTTGACATAGGTGTTAAAATTAGGCCATGGAAATAGAAAAACTTGCGTCAAATTACAAAATTGATCAATCGGGTATTGATATTGTCAGAGCTTCAAAAACTGTTTTTATTGTTGGAATTACCTCGGCCGGCAAAGATACGATTGTCAAGAGATTATTGGAATCACCAGATTACCATCTAATAGTATCGCATACAACCAGACAGCCACGCGTTAATAATGGTGTGATGGAACAAGATGGGGATGATTATCATTTTGTAACACAGAATCAGATGAAAACGTTACTAACTGATCATAAGATGATTGAGGTAAATTGTTTTGGTGGTAATTACTATGGTACGAGTGTTGGTGAGTTTGCCGATGCTAATTTAGAAAATAAAATTGCAATTAGCGATATTGAAGTTAACGGTATTTCGTCATTTTATGACATTGCCCCTAATAGTGTTACGGCGATTTATATTGTTCCGCCAGACTACGAGACTTGGTTATGCCGGGTCCAGAAACGTTATGAATCGATTGAACTATTTGAACGCGACTGGTTAGTTCGGCGTGAAATTGCTGTTAATGAACTCGAGCATGTTTTGAGTGTTTCGCATTATCACTTTGTCATCAATGATGATCTTAACCGAGCAGTCAAAGTTACTGATAAAATAGCTCATCGCGAAGACAATGTTTTTGGACGTGGTGATGACGAGGCTAGGCTAAAAGCTCGTGACTTACTTGACGCTATAAAACAGACTATTTAAGTGTTTTTAGCACTCGTTGACATAGAGTGCTAAATTACTATATAATGTAGTTATGACAGAGCGCCAAATTCAAATACTAGCTGCTATTATTGAACAACATGCTGAAATTGCAGCTCCGGTTGGTAGTGTGATGCTAGCTAAATTATTTGGCGTATCAAGCGCTACAATTCGTAGTGAAATGGCTAGGTTGGAGGATATGGGTCTAATTACTCAGCCGCATACTAGTGCGGGTCGTATTCCGACAGATGCCGGTTATCGATTTTATGTAAATATGTTAAACGAGAAAGGCGAGCCTAAGCTACTACCTGGTCTTGATCGCAGTGCGAGAGCGATTGAGGCGAGAGTAAACACTCACGGTAATCATGCTGACAGAGCAATTCGCAGCGCCGTTGATAGTCTAGTTGAGTTAACTCACAACTTGGGCATTGCTACTATCGGTGATGAGCTATATATGAGTGGTATTGGTAATTTATTCTCGCAACCTGAATTCGCTCAGGCTAATCATGCTCAATCAGTTGCGCGTTTACTTGATAATCTCGAGCCGTGGCTGCGCGAAGCTGCTCCCAACGAACCGTTGAACGTATATATCGGTGCAGAGAATCCAATCGGTAAAACAAGTGGCGTTAGTTTAATTATTAGCCGTTTTCGTTCTCCATATAGCGACCACAGTTATATAGGCGTGCTTGGTTCTACCAGGCAAAGTTACGATAAGGTAATGCGACTAGTTCGCCATGCTGGCGCAATGCTAGAAGAGGTGCTGTAACGCAATGGAAGGTTTGGCTAATTTAGTAGGTAAATTTTTAGGACAATTGCCAGTTTGGCTTTTTTGGCCAGCTTTGGTAATGATTACGATTTTTGCTGCGTTATTCATTTTTAGCGATACCGGAATTGTAATAGGTGGAAATAAAAGAGCATATTTAGGAGAGAAAAAAGATGACAGAAAAAGAAAATAAGCCAAAAAAACTTAAAAAAGAGGCAAAGGCCGATATTGAGCAACAGCTAATTGAACTAACCGCGGATTTGCAACGAACTCGGGCTGATTTTGAAAATTATCGTAAACGCTCCGAGTCTGATAAATCATTAGCTCACGAGTCAGGTCAGGCGAGCGCGATTTTAAAATTATTACCTGTAATTGATAATATAGAGCGAGCAATAAAATACATGCCAGAGGAATTAAAGGAAAATAAATGGGCCCTTGGTATTGCAGGTCTTGTAAAAAATCTTGAAAGTTCACTTGATAATCTTAACCTAAAGCGAATTGATGCTACGACTGGTGCCGACTTTAACCCCGATCTTCACGAAGCGATTCTGTTCGATGAAGGGGCTGAAGGTGAAAAAGAAGTCGTTGTCGAAGAAATGCAAGCTGGTTACACCTTGGGTGGTCGTCCAATTCGCCATGCTATGGTCAAAGTCACGCGTCAGTAATGTGATAAAATTAAAGTATTAAAAAATAGAATTAGGTATTTAATTACCGGGGATAAAATATGTCATCAGAATCGCTAATACTAGTAGTAAATCCTGGTAGTTCCAGTCGTAAATATGGTTTATATGCAGTCGGTCAAAAACGTGCAACGATTAACTTCGAGTTCGAGGACAATAAAGTTATTGGTAAGGTTGAATGTGATGGTCAAAAATATCCAATTGACTGTAATGATGCTGATCTCAGTGGTGTATCTAGTCATATCTTGCCATCACTACATAAATATGAAATTATTAGCCCGACTGACGAACTAACTGCAATTGGTATTCGTGTGGTTGCGCCAGTTATGCGCTTTACTAAGGACGAACTGTTGACTGATGAGGTTGAAGAGGCATTACACGCAATTCAGCAAAAAGCTCCACTTCACATTACAACTGTTTTGGCCGAAATAAAACAAATCAAAAGTCATTTCCCATCAACACCGCTGGTTGCAGTATCGGACACTGCTTTCCATGCTACCAAACCATCACACGCTTGGTATTACGGCATTGACACGAAATTTGCCGATGAATCTGGCATCAAACGCTATGGATACCACGGTATTTCAATCGGTTCAATTGTACATTATTTAACTGAAAAATCATTACTGGCTCCAAAAACAATTATTTGCCACCTTGGTAGCGGTAGCAGCATTACGGCTGTTCATGATAGTAAAAGTGTTGAAACGACTATGGGCTATTCACCACTTGAGGGGCTACTTATGGCTTCACGCAGTGGCAATATCGATGTTTCTGCTGCACTTGCCATCAAGCGTGAGCTTGGTTTAACTGATGATGGCCTTGAGCAATATCTTAACAAGCAAAGCGGCCTACTTGGTGTTAGTGGTAGTTCAAATGACATTCGTCAATTAATCGCCAGTGAAGAAGCGGGTGATAAGCGGACTAAATTAGCGCTAGATTTGTTTGTTTATCGAATCCAACAATCTATTGGTCAAATGGCAGCTAGTATGAATGGTGTTGACAACATTGTTTTTACGGGTACGATTGGCGAACGTTCCGCAATTATTCGCGAGCGAATTATGGCACGACTTGAATACCTCGGTTTTGTTTGCGACAAAGATGTTAATAATAATACATTTGAACCATCAGATGCCAACATTGCAACCGCCGGTAGCAAGCCAGCGCTTGTTGTATCAACTGATGAAGCGGCCGAGATTGCTCGACGTGCTGCGCAGTATATGCAAAATCAGAAATAGTTTTTTATAAACTTACATTACAGCTCGCGGATAATATGTCCGCGAGTTGTTTGTTATTTTATAAACAATCTTAATCTTGATTTTTCGACAAAGTTCCTCGTATTATTTTTACAAGTATCGTAATTTAATCTTCTTTTATCATCAAAAGAAACAAAACTACTGGAGTTGATAGAACATCGCGCGTAGAATAAATTAGCACTCTTGACACCAGACTGCCAACTTATGTATAATGTAGTTATTGGCAATCTACACATTAGAGTGCTAAAATAGAAATAGATAAATTGAATAAGATTATTTAAAATAGGAGATATAAATTATGGGTAAAATCATAGGAATTGACCTTGGTACGACCAATAGCGCTGTTGCATATATGGTCGCTGGTAAACCAGAGGTTATTGCTAACGCTGAGGGTAATCGAACTACCCCAAGTGTTGTGGCGATTAATAAAAATGGCGAACGTCTAGTTGGTCAAGTAGCTCAACGTCAACGCGTAACTAATGCTAAAAACACTATCTATGGTGTTAAACGTCTAATTGGTCGCAAGTTTAGCGACAAAGAAGTCCAAAAAGACCATGATATTATGCCATATGAAATCGCTAAAAAAGGCGACGGCGTAGTAATCAATATGGGCGACAAAGCCTATTCACCAGAAGAAGTTTCAGCAATGATTCTATCAAAACTAAAGGCTGATGCCGAAGCTTTCTTGGGTGAAAAAGTAACCGAAGCAGTAATTACTGTGCCTGCATACTTTAACGACTCACAACGCCAAGCAACCAAAGATGCTGGTAAGATTGCTGGTCTAGAGGTCAAGCGCATCATTAACGAGCCAACTGCAGCTGCGCTAGCATACGGTTTAGACAGTAAAAAAGAAGAAAAGATTGCGGTATTCGACCTTGGTGGTGGTACGTTCGATGTGTCGATTCTTGAACTTGGCGACGGTGTTTTTGAAGTTAAATCAACTAACGGTGACACACATCTTGGTGGCGAAGATTTTGATAATCGAATCGTCAACCACTTCCTTGACGTCTTTAAGAATGAAAACGGTATCGATTTAAAGAGCGATAAAGCTGCTATGCAACGCCTAAAAGACGAAGCGGAAAAAGCAAAAAAGGAGCTTTCAAGCACTAACGAAACCGAAATTAATCTGCCATTTTTAACCGCAGATGCTGACGGTCCAAAACACTTTGAATACAAACTCACCCGATCTAAACTAGAAGATTTAGTCAAAGATTTAATTGATGGTGTCGAAGCTCCAGTTGTTAAGGCTATTAAAGATGCTGGCCTAACTGCCAAAGATATCAATGAAATTGTCCTTGTTGGTGGCATGACTCGTATGCCAGCAGTTGTCGAAAAAGTTAAAGCAATTTTTGGCAAAGAACCACTTAAGGGCGTGAATCCTGATGAAGTTGTGGCTATTGGTGCTGCTATCCAAGGCGGTGTTCTAGCTGGTGATGTCAAAGACGTTCTGCTACTAGACGTAACCCCACTTTCCCTCGGTATTGAAACTATGGGTGGTGTTGCAACTAAATTGATTGAGCGAAACACAACTGTACCAACTTCAAAATCTGAAACATTTAGTACGGCAGCTGATAGCCAACCTCAAGTTGAAATTCATGTTACTCAGGGCGAGCGCGAACTTGCCGCTGACAACAAATCGCTAGGACGTTTTACACTAGATGGTATTGCTCCTGCGCCTCGTGGTGTACCGCAGATTGAAGTTACATTCAACATTGACGCTAACGGTATTTTAAACGTTACCGCTAAGGACAAGGGTACTGGTAAAGAACAAAGCATCACAATTTCTAATAGTGGCAATTTGTCCAAAGATGACATTGCTAAAGCTCAAAAAGAAGCTGAAATGCACGCCGACGAAGATAAGAAAAAGCGCGAATCAATCGATGCTCGTAATGGCCTAGAAAGCGCAATCTACCAGGCTGAAAAGATGCCAGATGAATTCAAAGATCATATCAGTGATGAAGATAAAAAAGTAATTACCGATGCAGTTGAAGAAGCAAAGAAACATCAATCAAGTGAAGATAAAGATGAGCTTGAATCTGCTGCCAAGGCGCTAAATGATGCAATTATGCCAATCGGTGCCAAGATGTACGAAGCTAAGTCAAAAGAAGCTGCTCCTGCGGCTGACGACGAAGCAAAAAAAGACGGTGAGCCGGTTGAAGGCGAAGTGGTCGACGAAAAATAGTCTAAGCCAACCAAACTCTAATAAAAGAACCGCTACGATAGTTAGCGGTTCTTTTTTAGTATAATCAAAAGTTGCAATACGTGCACATTTATTGTATTATATTACTTAGTAACTTATTAAACCTAAGTTCTAGTATTTTTATATGAAAGGTTGTGATTGGCGATGTCATTTAAATGGCTAATAGCTGAGTTCAAAAAAGATTGGCAAAAGATTCCCAACATAGTAACTCTGAGCAGATTGATATTAGGATTATTCCCAGCGATTTTAATAACTTCAGGTTCGATAATTGATCGCTGGGTTGCGTTTGTTTTATTTATTATTTTGGCGGGCACTGATTGGGTTGACGGTTATTTGGCTAGGAAGCTTAATCAAGAGACTGAAATTGGTCGTATTCTCGATCCGTTTGCAGACAGGGTTATCACTGGCTCTATGCTAATTGTCTTAATGATTCAGAATTATAATAGCCGCTTGTGGTTAACTTGTGCGTTGGCATGGTTTTTGTTTGCAGCTGTCATTATATTCATTGTACTATTTAAGGCAGTGGAAAATGAAATTGCGGCAAAGCCCAATATGGCCGGCAAATTTAAAATGGTTTCAATTAGTTTGTTGATAATTTGCTTGATAGCCGAAGGTTTGTTTGGATCAGTTTATCTATCTGCCGTAGTCGTGTTTTTAACTATTATTACGCTAATTGTCTCGGTATGTTCGTTCATAGAATACATCAAAGACTACGCGAAATTCAACAACCATTTATAAACTACTCATCTAGCACTCTTGTAATCAGAGTGCTAATTTTATATAATATATACAAATGACAAAGCGTGATTATTATGAAATATTAGGTATTAGCAAAAATGCCTCCGACGATGAAATTAAAAAGGCTTATCGCAAAGCCGCTGTTAAATTTCACCCCGATAAAGAGGGTGGTGATGAAACTAAGTTCAAAGAAGCCAGCGAAGCTTACGAAGTCCTAAAAGACGGTGCTAAGCGGCAGCGTTATGACCAGTTCGGTCATGCTGGTGTTGGCGGTAATGGCGGTGCTAGTGGTAATCCATTTGGTGGCGCGGGCGGCTTTGGTGGCCAAAACGTTCACTTTGACTTTGGCGACGGTGGTCTGGGCGATATCTTTGGACAATTCTTTGGCGGTCAATCGGGCGGCAATCGTGGACCAAAGCGTGGTCGTGATGTCGAGGCAACCTTGCAGTTAACCTTCGAAGAAGCTGTTTTTGGTGTCGAGGAAAAAATCGAAATCGAAATGAATGACGAATGTTCGCATTGTCACGGTACGACCGTCGAGCCGGGTCATGAAATGAAAACTTGCCCAACCTGTAAGGGTGCTGGCCAAGTGAATCGTGTTATGAATACTATATTTGGCCCAATCCAACAAAACACTACTTGTGAAACTTGCGAAGGTCGCGGCAAAGTGCCTGAAAAAGTCTGTACCGTTTGTCGTGGTAGTGGTGTTGAACGTCGTAAAAAGACAATCAACCTCAAAGTTCCAGCCGGAATTGACGATGGCGCAACTATTCGCTTGCGTGAACATGGCGAAGCAATCGGCAATGGCCAAAAAGGTGACTTATACGTTCATATTCGCGTCAAAGCTCATAAAAAGTTCACTCGTGAAGGTGACATAATCTTGTCCGAGCAACACATCAGCATGGTAGAAGCTGCTCTTGGAACCGAAATTGATGTCGAGACAGTCGACGGTAGTGTTCGTATGAAAATCCCTGCCGGCACGCAATCTGGTACTGACTTTAAGTTGTCAGGTCATGGCGTAGCTCATGTCCGCAGTGACAAGCGCGGCCCGCACATCATCAGTATTATTGTTGATACGCCGGTTAAGTTATCAAAGAAGCAAAAAGAATTACTTGAACAATTTCAAGGCGCTAAAAAGCACGGTATTTTTTAAACAATAACTTCTATTTTTCGACACTATCTAAATCTTGGTCCGTGATACCAAGCTGTGTCAAAACCCACAAATGCCTATCGTTTGTTGGGTTATATTTTCCGACATTAAATCGAATCATTTCTTCGGGCTTGTTACTAATCAAATCCCAAACCCCAATGTTTCCTTCGCGATAAACAATATCCTTGGTCAAGCATACGCCCGCAGTCTTGCAGTCAGTTCCCCTAAAGGTTCGCACGCAACGATTCCAAGCAGTATTTTGGGCTTTTTCAAACGATTCTAAATAATCCTTTTTTAAGTTCAAATTCTTAAGTAGATAATACTTTTCAAGTATGTCGTACACCTGTTTAAAGTCGCGTGGTTGGCCGTCTAAGCCAAGAGATAGCCCAATGGCCAAATGGCCATCGAGGCCCTTAAACTCGCTGGCTTTGCCCGACAGGGCTTGTTCACGCATAGTTGCAACACCTTCTTCGCCACTTTCGTATCTATCCAGTCCGATGCCAAGTAATTTTAGTCGGCTTTTTTCGCCATTTATGCGCCTTGCGACATGGGTGCCAATTTCGTGAACAACTAGTTCGGTTAATTTTCCGCGAGTTACGGTACGTTCACTAGGTACGTTCACCGCCATTGCCTCCTGGTTGACGCCAATCGCTGTTCGGTTTTCGTCGATATTGATAGTCCAATTTTCTCCGCCAACTTGTTCAAGAGCAGATGCGAATGTGTCCTGAATTTGTTTTGCGTCTATTTTGGTTAATTCGGCTGGAATGTCTATTAGGTTGCCCATTTCATCCATAGTTTGATTGTGGGCGTACTTTATATCTTTTTCGCTTGGCAACTTGACGACTAGTCTAGAATCGACTTTTGGCAGTACGTTTAGTAGGTTGATCGCGGCCTCGCGGACGTCTTCATTATCAGAATCAACGCTATTTTCGGCGTTAGTTTTAATCGAGTCAATTGTGTAATCAAATATTTCGGTCGAAGGTTTGCCATATATAAATTCTGAATAGCGCTTAAACCGATCCATGTCGCCAGTTGCGACCGATTTCATCATTCGTATTTCAGCGATTTTTTCGTTAAGTTTCCAGCGATAAGCTTGTTTTACGACTTCATTTTGTTCGTTGCTAATTATGTCGGTTTTCATAGAAACTAGTGTTTCTTCGACCTGGCTGATATTGTCGAGATTTATGTCAGGGTAGTCCAACTGTGGATTTTGAATTTCACCAGATAAAAATTGCCGTTTTTGCTCGTTGCGGTAGATTTTGTTGCCATTTAAATATTCATAGGCTTGAAATGAGGCGTTGTCTGACAATTCTTGGAATAGATCTTTGTCATAAGGCTCAAGTTCTTGATCTATTTCGTTAGCATTTTCGATGTTTGTTAGTTTTTCTGTCATAATATAATTATTATAGCACAAATAGTATAAAATGTAAATAGTTTATGCTTTGTATTGACTTATCTGCGCGTAGGTGTTATAAATATAAACATACATGAATCAGATTATATTAAATAATACGCACAGTAAGATAGCTAAAGATGGTTATTGCCCGGATTTATTTACCAAGGCAGAAAAGTTGACTTTGTCATGGTAAACCGCAAAATTATTGGAACTACTCAATACGTACAGCTACCTGGCTATTTGGATGATTTAGTGCCAGCTAAAGTTGATACCGGTGCTGATAATTCAGCTATTTGGGCGTCAAATATCAACGAAAAGGATGGTGAACTTTCCTTTGTTTTGTTTGCGCCTAAATCAGTTTTCTATACGGGTGAGGTAATTAAAACCAATGAATACAGTATGACGGCGGTCAAAAACTCGTTTGGTCATAGTGAATACCGCTATCGGATTAAATTACAGCTAAAGATTGGCTCTAGTACTTATAAAGTGTCATTTAATCTAGCTGATAGGTCGCACAACAGGTTTCCAATTCTTATCGGTAAAAGATTCTTAAAAAACCGTTTTGTAGTTGATGTTTCAAAAAACGATGTAGGCAGTGGCTTTAGTAATAGTGAACGCCCAATTTTGGTTCTAACTTCGCGCATAGACAAGCCAACTAAAGATTTCTTTAAGCTAGTTGTTCAGGACGTATCATCAGAAATTATCTTAGAACGTTATAAGTCGCTGAGGTTTGAGATTAACGACAATAATGAACCAAGGATTTCGCTAACCGATGGCTTTGATATTGCAAATTCGAAAGTGGTTTATTTTAAAAGCCATAGTTTATTCCCGGATTACGCTGGTGCAATTGTAAAATATCTACAATACAAACACGTGCCGTTTTTCGATAGAGAGCTTGGTGAGTTTGTTTCACGCTCAAAATTAAGTGAGATGTTTATTTTGGCAACTAACGGAATCCCTGTAATCCAATCAAAGGTATACACTGGTTGCGGAAATGTTCCAAGTTACAGTGAATTAAAATTAGAGCTTGGTGGCGTGTTTGTTATTAAAGATGCCGAGGCTGATAGGGAACGAAATAATTATTTAGTTAGCGATAAAAAAACTTATAATGATGCCCTTAAAAGATTAAAGGATGTTAAAACTTTGATCGTCCAGCGATTTGTTGAGAATGACGGATTTTTGAGGGTTTTGATAATGGGCGGAAATATAATTCAGATAATAAAAATCGCTAAAGGCCCTCAGGCAGTGAATGACGACCCCTTAAAGTTGCACCTAAATAAATCTCATAGCGAGATAGATGCTATTAAACTGTCGGCGGATGATTATGATACAAATGTGATCGCTATTGCACACAAAGCGGCGCTTGCGATGGAGCGCAGCATCGTTGGAGTTGATTTAATACAAGACAAAATATCAAAAAGGTGGTATGTTTTAGAGGTAAACTATAATCCAAGGGTCGTAACAGGTATTGATGTTCCTGAAAAAGCAAAAGGCCTGGCCAAGTTGCTAGAAGTAAAACATAAATAGAGGTAATTATATGAGAATAGCAATATTATCAAACGGAACTAGTAATTATTCAACTAAACGCCTCAAGGAAGAGGCATTGCTTCGCGGGCATGAAGTTAAAGTTGTAAAGTACAAAAATTGTTATGCTTCGATTGAGCAAAATCACCCAACAGTTAGCTATGGTGGCAATGATTTAGATAAGTTTGACGCGGTTATCCCAAGGATTGCTTCTAATATGACTAAATATGGCACGGCGATTGTTCGCCAACTTGAGATGCAGGGTGTTTATACTGCATCGAGTTCGATTGCTATCAACCGTTCAAGGGATAAACTACGTAGCCTTCAGCTTTTGGCAAAGTCAGGTGTCGGCATACCAAAGACGGTTGTATCTCGCAACACGACTGACATTGATGATCTTTTAGATCAACTGGGCGGCACGCCGGTTATTATCAAACTAGCTCGCGGCACGCATGGTAATGGTGTGGTTTTGGCCGAGACTAAAAAGGCGGCTAAGTCAGTACTTCAGGCGTTTTATCTTACCAATGATGACGGCACGAACATTCTTTTGCAGGAATTTATTAAAGAATCGGCCGGTACTGATATTAGAGCGTTTGTAGTTGGTAGCCGAGTGGTTGCTAGTATGAAACGTCAAAGCTTGGATGATGATTTTCGTTCAAATCTGCACAAGGGCGGTGAAGGCGTTAGTGTTAAGTTGACTGAGGACGAGCGAAAAATGGCGGTCAAAGCAGCCAAAGCGATGGGGCTGAATATTGCCGGTGTTGACTTGATGAGAAGCGATCGTGGTCCGTTAATTTTGGAAGTGAATGCCAGTCCAGGCTTTGGTATTGAAAAAATTACTGGACGTAATGTGGCTGGTGCAATTATTGAATATGTCGAAATGAACGCTAAGCGAAATAACAAGAAAGATAAAATCGGCGCATAACCCTAAAAAGGCTATACTTATTCGGTGATATCTCATAGAATGGTATACATGGATAATCATCAGAAAATTGGTGGGGCTGTCATTACGTTTGGCGTTTTGGCATTGATATTTTTTACCTTTATGACGGTTATTTTGCCTAAAGTCGTCAGGCCAACAACCGAATTGAATCTGGGTAATGGTGTTTTTAAGGCTAGTATTGCTTTAAACGAGGCTGAGCGAATGAAAGGCTTATCCGGCGTCACCAAGATGTCCTCGGACGAAGCTCTGATAATGGCTTATAAATATGAGAGTCGATGGAAAATTTGGATGAAAGATATAAAGATTCCACTTGATATTATTTGGCTCGATCAGACTAAAAAAGTTATTTATATTGTTAAAAATGCCGTACCAGAGGATTCTACTACGAAAACATTTGAACCTAAAGGCTTGGCTGCTTATGTGGTAGAACTTCCGGCTGGTTCTGTAAAGGCGAATTCGATTGATATCGGGCAAGTTGCTGACTTCAAATTAAAGGAATCGGATATCAGATAGCGGATGAACATTATTATAATTTTTGCAGTTGTTATAATTGCATTGTTTGTATTACTTTTCATCACTAAACGAAAATTTGGATTGCTGGGTTTGGCGCTGGCTGCTGGTTCGATATTGAGTGGTTTGTGGGTTGAAAAAGCTGGTTATATACTAGGCATGTTGAATGCGCCATCAAACATGTATGTTATTGCGTTTGTTTCGGCGTCGATTGTGATTGCACCAGCGATTTTGATGATATTTCATGATGGCAAGTATAAGACTACGGTCGGGCGACTAGTTGGATCAAGTCTATTTACGTTGCTAGCGCTGGCGTTTTTGGTTGAGCCGATTGGGCGAGTTTTGATTCCGCAGGGATTTGGGGCGGTCGTTTATGATTGGGTGGCGTCTAACAATAGCGCTATAATTGCAACCTGTTTAATCTTGGCGATTGTTGATTTATGGTTACCAAAACACAATCATTCGCACGAAAAACACCATAACTCTTGACAAACTACCCTTAAAAATGGTAAATTTTTTAGAGCATATAGGCAAACTATGGGACCATAGCTCAGCTGGTTAGAGCACCTGCCTTTTAAGCAGGGTGTCGTGAGTTCAAGTCTCACTGGTCCCTCCAAAGAAACAGACTCACGTTGGTGGGTCTTTTTCTTTGGAATTAAATTGTTTCGTAATTTATTATAATTAGTAATTATTAGACTATTTGTTATACTAATCCCATGAATTTATGGAAGCTGAAGCGTAAAATTCATATTTCATGGCTAATTGCGATTGTCTGCGCGGCGATTTTTGTGGGTGTTTTTGGGGCGCAATATGTAAAGTTTGAATATTTTTCAAGTCTAGCTTGTTTGCTTTCTGCGATTGTTTTGATCTTGGTCGTGTTATGGCGACGATATATTTATTTAATTCCGTTTATTGTTGTCGGTGGGGTTATGCTGGGATTGTGGCGTGGGTCTGTGTCGCAGAACGCGCTATCAATCATGAAGCCACTTTATGGTAAATCGGTCGTCGTTGCAGGTCGAGTCAAAGAGGATGTTGATATTGGTACATCTGACCAGATAATTATCAGGTTAGATGATTTACATATCGGACAGACAAGTTTGCCAGGAGTGTTGTGGATAACCTCGACTGGACAGGGTATCAAGCGTGGCGACGGGTTGGTTGTTACGGGCAAACTAGCAGGTGGTTTTGGTAATTTTTCAGGTGTGATGTATAGGGCAAAGATTAACGAAGTGATTCATCCTAACACTGCCGATATAGCGCGCGTGATGCGTGATTGGTTCGCTGATGCGGTGCGGCGGGTTATTCCAGAGCCCGAATCGAGCCTGGGAATCGGCTATCTAGTCGGGCAACGACGGGCTTTGCCGGCTGATTTAGTGACAGCCCTACAAATTGCGGGTTTGACGCATATTGTTGTGGCTAGCGGTTATAATTTGACAATTTTAGTGCGTTTAACTAGGCGATTATTCGTTAAGGTTTCAAAATATTTGGCAACACTATCGGCAGTTGCGATGATAGTGTCGTTTATTGCTATTACTGGTATGAGTCCAAGTATGTCACGGGCGGGTTTGGTCGCGGGATTAAGTTTGGCGGCCTGGTACTATGGGCGAAAGTTTTACCCGATTGTTCTACTGTTTTTAGCGATTGCGATTACTGTGATGATAAATCCTAGTTACGCTTGGGGTGATTTGGGTTGGCAATTGTCGTTTGCGGCCTTTGCTGGGGTGATGATTGTGGCGCCACTGTTGCAACGTTATTTCTTTGGCGATAAAAAACCTGGCACAATTAGACAAATTTTGGGCGAGACAATATCAGCACAATTAGTAACCGCGCCGATATTGATGATTTCATTTGGGCAATTATCGAATGTAGCGATCATATCTAATTTGTTGATACTGCCGTTCGTTCCGTTAACGATGCTACTGACATTTGCTGCTGGGGTTGCCAGTTTGATATTGCCAATTGTGATTGCAAGTGTAATTGCGACTCCGGCTATTTGGGTGTTGAAATATATGATGTTTGTGGCGGATTACCTGTCGAATTTACCATGGGCGATGAGCGAGGTAAAATTTACGTGGTTACTGGCTGCTGTTTATTATTTATTTGTGATTATTTTTTGCGTATATATAAGTCGCGTTACCAAGTTTAACCTGCGAGAGACAAACTTGGTTGAGTAATCTGTTATAATGATAGTAATAACATATTAAATTTAAACGGAGGCTTTTTTATATGTCTGGACATAGTAAATGGTCAACTATCAAACGCGAAAAAGGCGCCAAAGATGCTAAAAGAGGCGCTGTTTTTACTAAATTAGGTAATCAAATTGCAATCGCTGCTCGTAGTGGTGCGGATCCTGCTATGAACTCAACCCTTGCGATGGCGATTGAAAAGGCTAAACAGGCAAATATGCCATCGGCAAATATTCAACGTGCGATCGATCGAGCGGCTGATAAAAATGCTGCAGTACTGGAAGAAACAGTTTATGAGGGTATGGGTCCTGGTGGCGTTGGTATTATTATCGAGACTGCAACCGATAACAAGAATCGAACTTTCCCTGAAGTTCGTAATGCGCTAACTAAAAATGGCGGACGAATTGCCGACGCTGGCAGTGTGGCTTTTAAATTTACTCGCAAGGGTGTAATCAATGTCGCTGAAGTCGGCGAAGATGTTTTGATGACAATATTAGATTCGGGAGCTGAGGATGTGATCGAAGAACAGGGTGAGACTATTGTTTATACTGACCAAAAGAATTTGGCCAAGGTTAGAATGGCTTTGATGGAAGCTGGGCTGACGGTTTCTGGTGCGGAGCTACAATACGTTCCAAATGCAATAATCGAAATTGACGATGCTGAAGTTGCGCAAAAGCTAATTAAGCTTTTGGATGTTTTAGATGATATGGATGATGTTGTTAATGTTCATACTGATGCAGATGTAACTATTGAAATATCAGAATAATTAAATATAGTTTTAGGCATATTTAAAAAATATACTTGTAAACAACTTGTAATTCTAATAAAATGTGGGCATGCACAGGCTGAATGCAGTAGTCGTATTGCTATTAAATTTGTTATTGGTAGTTTTATTTGCGCCTCAAACCCATGCAGCTAGTCCTAATTTAGTTATTTATCAAGTCCAAGCTGGCGGGTTGGTAGTTGATGTCGATGATAAAACGGCTGCTACCAGAGAGTACATTTCAATTTATAATAGTAGCGACGCCGATGTTGATATTAGTAATTGGTGTCTGACAAATAAGGCTAATACTGCCTTTGCTTGTTTTAATCCCGCAGCGGTCAATGAATCACTACATTTACCGGCTCATAAATTTGCAACTGTAAGTTCGGATAATTTTGCTAATGCAAATAATTTTATACCAGATGTTAATTTTATTACAACAAATAAAACATCGGGTTCGATTATCGCCAGTGGTGATATAATTTCTTTGATTGACCCAAATGGGGCGGCGATTGATGTAATTAGTTGGACTAGCACGTTGTCGTTGTCTGGCGGCTATGTTTTGCAACGTCAGTTTACGGCGCCACAATCAGAAATATTAGTCGATACGGATAGTACGGCTGATTTTCAGAAAGTAAATGGTTTAGAAATTCCGTCAAGTGGGGTTGAGGAATGGGTAATGCCTGATGTTTGTTTAAATGTTGATGGCATTCAGGCGTCGATTCCTATTGGTTTCATCAGTGATGGTAGGGGAGAATGCGATCCTGAGATAGTAGATGTTTGCACTAACTTGGCGGGCGTTCAGGCAGATTTGCCTGATGGTTTTAGATACGATTCGGATAGTGTTTGCGCCCTTGATTTGTTGCCGATAAAAATTACGGAAATGTTGCCAAACGCTAGTGGATCGGATGACGGCAATGAATATATTGAATTTTACAACCCTAACGACATCGACGTTGATTTATCTAATTATATTTTTTATGTAGGGGTTGATAACTCGAGTTTTTATTCTTTTCCGACAGGTTCACGCATCAAGTCTGGTGCGTATCTAGTGCTATACAATAAAGAGGTTAAATTCACTTTGATAAATACTAATGGTCGCGTTCAATTGCGTTCGATTGATGGATTTATGGTTGATGAGTCCTCGGCTTATACTGATCCTGATGAGGATATGGCTTGGTCGTTGATTGATAATACTTGGCAGTATACTAATCAGCCAACGCCAAATGGGGCTAATTTATCATCATTAGATACTGAAAATATTAGCATCGATACTGTAAGTAGCCTTCAGCCTTGCGCCGCAAACCAATATCGTAGCCCCGAAACTAACCGTTGTAGGTTAATAGTTGCCGCCAATAGCGTATTGGCTGCTTGTAAGGATGGCCAATACAGAAGCGAAGAAACTAACCGTTGTCGAAATATTGTCTCTGACATTAGCTCTCAACTGCCTTGTGCGGAAGGTCAAGAAAGAAATCCGGTCACTAATCGTTGTCGTGTGGTTGGTGCAGTGTTAGGTGCGAGCACTCTGGCTGCTTGTAAAGCTAGTCAAGAGCGTAACCCCGAAACTAATCGTTGTCGCAATATCGTTAATATGCCAATAGCAAGTTACACGCCTAAACAAACTGAAATAAATTAAAGAAATGAATATATTTGGTGGTCATTTGTTGGTGTTAGTTTGGTCGCTGTTATATATGGCGCTTGGGAGTGGCGATATGAGTTGCTGAAAATGCTTCGGGTTGTAAAATTACCGCTTCATTTTAAAAAGTAGCCTATAATAGTTAATATATGAGAATTATTGGCATCGACCCAGGTACTGGGATACTAGGTTTTGGTGTTATTGAGGTGGTTAAGGGTAAAATGCGTCTGATTGATGCGGGTGTGGTAACGACACCAGCGCATACTCCACTGGACGTTCGTTTAGAAGATATTTTTGACAGCTTGACGGATATTATTAGCGAAACAAAACCTGATTATATGTCGATTGAGCGATTATTTTTCTCACAAAATGTTACAACTGGGATTAGCGTTTCACATGCTAGGGGTGTAGCTATGTTGGCAGGGCGAAAGGGTGGTATGTCAATTGCAGAGTACACACCACTTCAGATTAAACAAACTTTAACTGGCTATGGCAAGGCTGACAAAAAACAGGTCCAAGAAATGGTTAGGATTCAATTAGGATTGGCCGAAACGCCAAAACCAGACGACTGCGCTGATGCTTTGGCGGCAGCAATTACACATTCGCTCATGACTCGCGTATAATGGTTGTATGATTGCGCATGTTTTTGGAGTTATAGTTGAAAAAATCGGGTCTTCTTTGATTGTCGACGTTCACGGTGTTGGTTATGAAATTCAAGTTGCAACTGGCGACTTTGATGTTGCTGTGCTAGATTCAAGTGTTAAATTTTATACCTACCACCATATTCGAGAGCAGAGTCAAGAATTATTTGGTTTTTCGAGCTTAACTGCCAAGCGTCTGTTCGAACTGTTAATTACGGTTCAAGGGATTGGTCCAAAAGCGGCTTTGTCGATTTTGTCTATTAGTGATAGTGAAACGGTTCGAAATGCAATCGCAAACAGCGATTCAGTGTTTATCACAAAAGCCAACGGTGTTGGCAAAAAAACAGCCGAACGAGTGGTAGTTGATTTATCCGACAAAGTTGGCCACGCCTTACGAACGGATATTAATAATATCGGTTTATCGAATGTTATTCCGGCCAACGATGAGGCATTAGAGGCATTGATGGCGCTTGGCTATAATTTAAATGATGCAACCAAGGCTCTTGAGGGCATTTCGACAGATTTATCAACGGCTGAGCGAGTAACGCAAGCTTTAAGGGGTAATTAGCTATGGCAATTGAAAGAATAACTGATGTAAGTATGCATCAAGATGATGTCGTCGAGCAACAAATAGAAGTAACGCTGCGGCCAAAATTGTTTGAAGATTATATTGGTCAAGAAAGGCTGAAGAGTAATTTAAAGTTGGCAATTGACGCAGCTAAAAAACGCAGCGAACCGATTGACCATGTCTTACTATATGGACCTCCAGGGCTAGGGAAAACCACAATGGCGACGGTAATTGCTAATGAAATGGGTGCAAATATAAGAATTACAGCAGGTTCGGCGATTGAACGAGCTGGCGATTTGGCTAGTATTTTAACTAATTTAACTGATGGTGATGTTTTATTTATTGATGAAATCCATCGCCTGGGACGGGCTGTCGAAGAGGTTCTTTATAGCGCGATGGAAGATTTTAAACTTGATATTATGATAGGCAAAGGTCCCGCTGCTCGTAGCGTGCGCCTAGATTTGCCAAAGTTTACAGTAATTGGCGCGACAACTAGGACCGGCGCTTTGGCTGCGCCACTACGTGATCGTTTCGGTATTATTCACCGCCTGGAATTTTATTCACACAGCGAGATTTCAAGAATTATTGAACGAGCTTCGAATATTTTAGAGAGCAAAATTGAAAAAGATGCAGCTGATATGTTGTCGACCAGGGCTCGTTTGACGCCACGAATCGCTAACCGACTATTAAAGCGTGTACGCGACTATGCTGATGTCAATGGTGATGGCTTAATTGACGTACCGACAGCGACAGCGGCGCTTAAATTGCTTGAGGTTGATGAATTAGGTCTTGATCCAGGTGATCGTAATCTAATTATTAGCATTATTGATAACTATGGCAGTAATCCAGTTGGGTTGAGTACGATTTCGGCCTTAACTGGCGATGAAACTGCCACGATTGAAGATTTTTATGAACCGTATTTATTGCAAATTGGTTTTATCGAGCGAACGCCGCGTGGGCGTCGAGTAACGCCAAGGGCTTATGCACATGTAAATAGAGAATATTCGTTATAGTATAAAACTATAGGTAATTGATATAATATAGTTATGAATCCAGAACAAACAAATAATTATGACAAGCCAGTGGCCTACGACGCAAATGGCCAACCGTTATATTCTCATCCACCAGTCCAGCAAGCTCAAAATCAAACAAACGGTAATCAGCCCCAGACGGTTCACGTTGTAAAATCAACAAGCCCTGAAAAGCCAGTTATTAACGACGAGGTAAAATTGAAGCATGACCGTTCAAAACAAATGTATCCGGAGCTTAATTTAAGTGATGGCGAGTATGTAATCAGCGCGGTCAGGCGTCATCCAATTGGATTGTTTGCGCCAATTTCTATTGGAGTGTTGTTAATCTCATTTGCATTTTCGTTGCTGTTTAACTTCGATTTAGTTGTACAGGCTTTTCAGCTTAACACCGAAAAATTTACAGTTTCGTTGATTGCGATACCTGTAATTTTATTTGTACTATTGGTTATCATAGGTACTTATATTTTTTATTACATTTATACAAATAATAAGTTTTTTCTGACTAACGAGAGTGTAATACAAGAAATTCAGTCGGGTTTGTTCACTCGCTTAGAACAGACGGTTAGTTTATCTAATATTGAGGATGCGAGTTTTACAAAAGCTGGAATTGCACAACAGATATTTGATTATGGAGATATCAGGTTAAGTACTGAGGGCGACGAGACGACATATAGGTTCTCATATGTAGCTAATCCAAAGGAGCATATTGCTATACTTAATAATGCCGTTGAAGCTTTTCAAAACGGTCGTCCGGTTGAAAATTAGGAGTTTAGGTTATTAGTTTTTATTGGTTTTAGTATAGTCAGCTTCGTTTTGAAGAGTGGCTTTTAGGGTGTAGCTTTTACATTTGCTATCTTGGCAATTAGTTGGAACATAGGTGTAGGCGCTACCAGCTGTGTTAATTTTTACACCACTTGGGTCGGTGAATAGGGCTGAATCAACTGTTTTTAGGATGTCGCTGCTAATTGTTTGTGGGTAATATTTATTAGTTGGATAGAATGATTCCTCGAGGCTGTAGTACATGGCGTTAATGGCTGTCTTTTTGGTATTATCACTAGCGACTATCTCTAGATTGCTTTTTTGTATAAAGAACAATACGCTTGCGGTGATAGCAATAAGGGATACAAATAATATTTCGATAACGGTGAAACCACGTGAATACTTTGTCATATAGATATATTATAGCAAATTATGGCTTATCAAAGTATAATTAAATATATTGGTAATAGAGAGGGGACATATGGCAGCGAAAAAGACTGAAAAAGCCGAGTTAGGTGTAAAACCTACTGCAATTGAGGGAAAACTGAAAGCTCTAGGACTTGCACAGGACCAAATTAACAAACAATTTGGTGACGGCGCTATTCGTCGCCTGGGTGATACGAAAACTGTTGATGTTGAGTTATTTAGCAGTGGATCACTTTCGATCGACTTGGCGCTTGGTGGCGGCTTTCCAAAAGGCCGAATTATAGAAATTTATGGTCCAGAATCATCGGGTAAGACCACTTTAGCATTGCATGCTATTGCTGAAGTACAAAAAAAAGGTGGCACAGCGGCGTTTATTGATGCTGAACACGCGCTCGATCCAGCTTATGCTCGTAGGTTGGGCGTTGATACTGATAACTTATTGGTTTCACAGCCAGATAACGGTGAGCAGGCTCTCGAGATCGCTGAGACATTAGTTCGATCAAATGCGGTAGATATCGTAATAGTTGACTCGGTAGCAGCCTTGGTGCCTCAGGCCGAGATTGATGGAGATATGGGTGATAGTCACATGGGTCTGCAGGCTCGATTGATGAGCCAAGCTCTAAGGAAATTAACGGGGATTATAAATAAAAGTCGAACGACTGTCGTTTTCATAAATCAAATTCGTATGAAGATCGGCGTAATGTTTGGTAATCCTGAGACTACAACTGGTGGAAATGCCCTAAAGTTTTATGCATCAGTTAGGCTTGACATTAGGCGAACCGGTCAAATAAAATCTGGAGAAGAAATTATTGGAAGTCGTACTAAGGTAAAGGTAGTCAAGAATAAGATCGCTCCGCCATTCAGAGTTGCTGAATTCGATATCATGTATAACGAAGGCATTAGCCGAACGGGTGATGTGCTTGACCTGGCGGTTGAACATGGAATCGTTGGAAAAGCTGGCGCATGGTTTGATTATGCTGATGCAAAAATCGGTCAGGGGCGTGAAGCAAGCAAACTCTATCTAAAGGAGAATCCAAAAGTGCTGGCTGAAATTGAAGCAAAAGTTAGAAAGAAAGTTGCTGAAGAAATTTAGCGCGTAAAAGGTGGGTTGATGAAAATTACTGCAATTTCGGTCCAGTCACATAACGATAATCGTGTTAATATTTCAATTGACGGAAAATATCGGTTTAGTTTAGATATTTTTCAGCTCACTGCACTATCAATCAAAATTGGTAATGATTACGATGAGTCTGAAATAATTAAGTTTGAAGATGAAAGTAATTTTGGTAAAGCTTATGGGCGGGCGCTTGAGTATTGTTTAATGCGCCCGCACAGCTCGCACGAGATTAAGGATTATTTATATCGAAAGACTAAATCGACTCTTGATAAAAATGGTAGAATTAAACCTGGTATAACGACTGAAATAGCGGCCCGTGTTTTCGATAGGCTTTATGAAAAAGGTTACATAGACGATACTAAATTTGCAAATTATTGGGTAGAAAATAGATCACTTACAAAAGGTGCTAGCCGCCGCAAGCTATTTTCAGAACTTCGGGTAAAGGGGGTTGATAATACAATTATCGAACGCGCATTGGTTAATACCGAAAGAAATGATATTGATGAAGTGAAAAAAATAATTACCAAGAAAAGGTCTCGCTACGGTGACGACAGCAAATTGACTATGTATCTAGCTCGTCAGGGTTTTAGCTACGACACCGTCAAGCAAGCATTAGCCGACGAGTTTTAGTTAAATTTCTCGATTTTCAGCTTGTGGAGATTGTGATCTGAATGGGTTGATGTATGACATCTGGTTCTTTGGCTTGGCAATTGGTTTTAGCTTTTCGGCGGTAGTTTTGACGATGATCTCGTAATTATTTATTTCTATAATTTGCGAGCGATGAATTAGTAGTTCGCTATCGGATAAACTTTTCAATATACTAGGTTTTACATTAAGCTGCTGAATGACGAAGTTGTCTGTATCGAGGCTGTAATTATATACCTTGCCTAATTTACGTTTAGATTCATTAACGACAATCATATTGATTGGGTTAAAATCAAGCTCATAGACTTCCTTGAGCTTGATTACGTCGTCGATTGCTACGAATTCATCATTGCTATCAATTATCATTCCGGCATCGCTAAGTTCGCGAACGTCATTTATTCTTATGAAAGATGGATGGTATGATAATAATGCTCCCTCTGCTTCATAAGCAAGTATCTTAAGGTTGCTTGGATCAATAATGGGCACTTTTGTGGTTGCAAGCCGAGTGCCTGTCTGAAGCCCCATTATAGGTATATTGATTAGTCGTGATCCAAGGATTAGCATAATACTAGTATAGTTGTTTTCTGCGGCTGTGGCTACTTTTAACCCGAGAAAGGGTTGATTCGGCCAGCTGGCAGTGTTTGGTCGCCTGAATTATCGCTGGCTGTTTTTAATATATTCAATTTATCGATAGTAACTTGGTCGAATGTAACCGAGCTGCTAGCTGAAGGCCTGTTTGTCGTTGTTGTCTGGTTGCTACTTGTTGCTTCAGGTGGTATAAAAATGTCGGTCAAGGTAGTTACTACGAGTATAAGTCCAGCTGAAACTAAAACGATAAATATCACTAAGTTTGATTTTTTAATAATATCCGTGATTAGCTGGGTTGAATTTATTTTAGATTTTGTATTCTTTTTCATATTTTTACCTGACATAATAATCAATTGTTATTGGCTCGACGCTAACGGCTTCTTTTGAGGATGAACTTGGTGTGATTGAAATGTTCGAGACCTGCATTTTAGGTAAATTAGATTCGATACCTTTAATAAACTTCATAAGTTTTGTAAATTGAACGGGGTTTTCGATTGTAATGATAACATTTTTAGAGTTTAATCCACCGGAGCTTGACGTGGACCTTGAATCTGAGTTGGACGAGATTGATTGGTCAAAGCTAAGATTGTTTATGTTGATGCCACTAACGGATGCATAGCTTTTTATGTCATTTGTGATTTGGTTTTGGTGAGTTTGCGATGATGCAAAAAAACTACTAGATTTATTGCCAATATCTTGATATTTCGCAACTTCGGCTTGGATGGCCTCGGTGTCATTAGTTGTTGTGTTGGTGGCTGTTGTATTAGTATCTTGGGGGAGATTTTTAACGGCAAGTTCTCTTAGGTAGTTTTGGGTGAAATAAAATCCAACCACAGAAATGGTTAATAGTAAAAAGATTGATATTATCAGAAATGTCCTGAGTGAAGTTGCCTTTAGCTGTTTCTCTTTTTTCATTATGCGCCCCTATTGATCGTAAGGTTTATCGTCACAGAAATTGGGTATCCGGAAGTGTCATTGGAATTTGTTTTTTCTGATTGGAGGCTGATATTTGTAAATATTGGGGATTTTTGAAGACTTTCTTTGATCTTGGCGACGTCGTTTGATGACTTTGCCTTAGCGGACAACAAGATTGGTGTACCAATTTTTGAGGTGCTAAGCGATAGATTTTCGAGGACTACGTTTGATGGTAAGTGGGCGCCAATTCCTAAGATTATTTCACTTGTAGATATTTGCTGCTGAAGTATTGGCTTGGTACTTGAAAAAATAAGGTACATATTATCTAGCTGACTTTTAAGTGTGCTGTATTCATTTTCGTTTGTCTGCGAGGTGTTTACAGTAGAAGTCCCTTTGGGTTGACTATTGATTAGTAATATATACACCATCAGGCTAGATAGTATTATGAATGCTATTGCGAATAAACTAATGAATAGGTATTTAATTAAGACAGTGTTTGTTCTGGCTGCTTTAATTTGCTTTTTTGTGTCATTAGGTAATAGATTTATCATTTCCAAATATCTCCAGGTTTTATACTAGCAAGTCCCGCTACAGTAATATATCTCGGTCGAAGTTGCCTGACTGGCTCGGGTAGTTTCCCGAAATCTAGTTTTTGCCATGGACTAGCAACCCTAGCTGGCATTATTAGCTCATTAGTAAAGTATTCACCAATTCCTGGAACGTTGCTGCCGCTACCAACGACCAGCAGCTGTTCAAGCTTTCGGTCATCGCTAATTCGCTCATTGTAATAACGCATAACTTTGCGTGTTTCGGTCATTATCCTCTGCAAACTAGGTTCGATTGAATTTTTAATTTTTTGCTGACGGGGGCCGGCACTAAGGCCATTGAGAACTTTAAGCTGATGGGCGTTTTCAAGTGTAATATCAAGTTTTTTGGCGATATTAAGAGTAAAGGTATTGCCACCAATCGGTACGCCGCCAGTAATCCTGATTGCGCCGCTGTCAAGGACGGCAATATCGGTGTTGGCAGGCCCAATATCTACGATTACAGTCGGCAAACTGCCATCCTCGGTGTAGGTTAATAGTCTTGCGACAGCGCTCATGCCTGGTTCGACTAAGTCTACAATTAAGCCTGATTTTTCGGCGGCTGTGATGCATTTGTCAACAATTGATTTTGTGATTGCACTCATCAATATTGTAATTTCTTTTTTATTTCTTTCGATTATTTCGTAATCAATATATAGTGCTGATGCAGGGATTGGAATGTATTGATCTACTTCAAGGTCGATCGCATCTTTGAGTTTCTTTTCAATTGAAGTTGGTAGATTGAAAGTTCGCGAGAAGCTTCTGGTGGTCGGTACTCCGATTGCGACATGGTTACTTGGCAATGTTCCGACTATTTTTTCTTTAATTAGCGTTTTAATACTATCCGCCAAGAAGTTGCTGTTTCCCTCTAAGGACTCTTTAACTTTTGTGGGGTCGAGGTCCATCGAGCCGTAGCCAGTAACGAGCCATTTTTTCGTATCAACGGCCATGATTTTAATACCAGTACTACTGATGTCTAGTCCGATAATTTGTTTATCTGTGTGAAATAATTTTGTCATAGTGCCCACGAGTTTTACTGTGATTATTATAGCATGAGCATGTTGTAATTTGCATGCTTATTTAATATTTTGAGACAAGCTTGCAATAGGTAGCATTACGCTAGCCGCAATCAAGCCTACCATTACTCCCATTATTACGATCATGACCGGTTCAATAATCGAGCTGATACCGCTAATTGCTGTATCGACTTCTTCTTCGTAAAAATCAGCAACTTTTATCAGCACTTTTTCGGTTTGGCCGGTTTCTTCACCAACTAGGAGCATTTGAGGTACGATTGGTGGAAAGAGAGGGTTTTTTTCCATAACAGAAGATAGTGATTTTCCGTTTTTTACTTCCGCTTCGGCCTCTAGTAGAGCTTTTTCGTAAACGACATTTCCAACTGCTCGAGATGTAACGCTAAGGGCTTCTAGTACGGCAACGCCAGCTTCGATTAGTGCCGAGAAGGTGCGGGCAAAGTGAGCAACGGCAACTTTCATGACTATAACTTTGATCAATGGCAATTTAAGGATTAAAGTGTGAAATTGAAATTTACCAGCTGGAGTCTTGATGTAGCGTGCTATTCCATAAGCAGAGCCACCAATGACAAGAAAGATTAAATACCAAAATTTAATCATAAAGTTACTAGCCCCTAGCATGAATAGGGTAATGCCCGGGAGTTTAGCGTCAGCTCCGCCAAGGTCGGTCAAGATTTTGCCAATCTGAGGAATGACGAAAAACATTAAACCAAAAAACGCAAGTACAGTTATGCTCAATAGAACGATTGGGTATGCCATTGAGCTCCTAATTTTCTTGCGCATTGACATACTTTTTTCTTGTTGAATGGCAAGGCGTTTTAGGATATCGTCAAGAATACCAGCAGCTTCCCCGGCTTTGACCATGTTTACATAGACATCATTAAATGTATTAGGGTATTTTGCAAAGGCTTCACCAAGCGTTGCACCAGCTTCCATGTCATGAATAATATTTACCAATATTTTTTTAAGTATTGGGCTTTCGGCGATGTGTTGAGATAGGGCATTTAAGGCGCGAAGAATTGGAACGCCGGCACCGACCATTGCGCTTAGCTGTCGAGTGAACATCACTAATTGATCGGATTTGACTTTATTTCCACCCAATAAGTTTTTAAAATCAAAACCATCAGACTTAGCCTTTGATTCGCTAATGCTAATCGGTCGAAGCCCTTGCTTTGTAATTGCGTCGATTACAGCGGAACGATCAAGTTGTTCGGCGCTTCCGTTTACTACACTGCCTTTGTTATCAATTGCAATATATGAAAATGTTGGCATATTATTCCTTTGTGACCCTTAAGACTTCTTCGATGGTAGTTTCACCGCGAAGAGCCTTGATTAGGCCGTCGGTTTGCATAGTTAGCATACCTTCGGCTATTGATTGTTCGTGTATTTCGTTACTGGTTGCGTTGGCGACGATTAGCTTTTGGATTGGAACTGAATTTGTCAGAACCTCGTAGATACCGATACGACCCTTATAGCCGTTTAACGTTCCATTTTTGTTGTCTTTGTGGTCAGCTTTCCATAGATTAAGAATTCCATTTTCGTCTGTGGCGAGGGGGGTATCACCACCGACGCCTTCAGCGGCGGCTTGCTTTTCAAGTTCATGAATATACCTAAAATCCTGCCCTGGTTTAAGATTGAACATGCTAATAATCATTTGCTTTTCCTCTTCGGTAGGGATGTGTTTTTGACGTGTTGTTGGGTTAATTCTGCGGACTAATCTTTGACCAACAACTGCCCTGATGGTGCTGGCAATCAAGAAAGGTTCGATGCCCATATCGAGTAGACGCGGCAAGCAGGTGGCAGCATCATTGGTGTGCAGAGTGCTAAAAACTAAGTGCCCGGTTAGGGCCGCCTGAACGCCAAGGTCGGCGGTTTCGGCGTCGCGAATCTCACCAATCATGATAATATTTGGGTCTTGACGGAGTAAGGCCCTGAGGCCATTAGCAAAGGTCATTCCAGCTTTTGAATTAGTTTGAGTTTGGTTGACGCCAGATATTTTGTATTCAACTGGGTCTTCGATTGTTGATATATTTACATCGGGTCGGTTTAGGATAGTTAAAATACTAAACAAGCTAGTAGATTTACCGCTACCAGTTGGTCCGGTTATCAGGATCATGCCGTTAGGGTCTTTTAGGACTTGGTTGATGGCTTTTAATGATAGCCCCCAATAGCCAAGCGATTCAAGGGATACAGCTTGGTTTGATTCATCAAGAATACGCATGACGGTTTTTTCACCATCCGAAACCGGTAAAGTGCTGACGCGCAGGGCATATTGTTTGCCGCCAACTTTAATTTTGAAACGACCATCTTGAGGAACGCGGTGTTCGTCAATTTTAAGGTTACTTAAAATTTTAATACGACTAACTAGGGCACTTAAAACATTCCTTGGAAGGCGATTAACTTCTTTTAAAACACCGTCGATTCGGTATCTGATTTGAACAAAGCCCTCTCGTGGCTCGATGTGAATGTCGCTGGCATGTGAGCGAATTGCATATTCAAGAAGTAGATTGATTGTTTGAGCAATCGGCGAATCTTCGGCGACATCTGCTTCGCGTATATTAACGCCTTCATTTTCGGTGTTGTCAACTCTTTGGATGTCAATAACTTCATTTAGT
Organism: Candidatus Saccharibacteria bacterium HGW-Saccharibacteria-1; assembly: GCA_002839415.1. Taxonomy (GTDB): domain Bacteria; phylum Patescibacteriota; class Saccharimonadia; order Saccharimonadales; family Saccharimonadaceae; genus UBA1547. Next base: position 118,068 of record PGXZ01000001.1, read on the forward strand.
TCCTGGTTGACGTCGCCACGGTAAGCTTCGAGAGCCGACAGGATTATTCCGTGTGTCGTAATATATATTTTAGTATTGGTACCAATTTGCTTTTCAATAAAGTTCACAGCCTGAACATCGTCAGGGTCGTCCATAGCTAGGTGGCACATGCCGCTTTCATCAATCTTAAACAAAATAGCGTTATATTGACGCGCAATTCTCTCTGGAATTTTAGCCAGAACTTCTGGGGGTATGTCGTGAGAATCTATCTCGATATACGGGATTTGGGCGTAATTGGCAAAGAGCTTAGTAAGCGATTTGTCATCGACAATCTGATTCTGAAGTGCCAACTCTTGAACTGGGCGCTTTAAACGTATACCTTCTTCTTTTAAGGCATCAATTTGCTCTGCAGTAGCCACACCACCGCGTACGAGCAACTTTTCCATTGTTGTGTCTGAAATACGCATACTGCTTGTGTCTATTGTAGATGACGATTGATAAAAACGCTAGATGTTATAATTATTAAATAGTGATTGTAAAAATGATAAACGAAATTGAGATGAAGCGGTTTGGTGAAGTCGTCGGACGATTATTGAATGGCGGTGAAAAAATTGAATTAGTTGGTGATGTTGGTGCGGGAAAGACTACTTTGGTTAAAGGTATAGCCGTTGGTCTTGGAATAGATGAAAACATCCAAAGCCCAAGTTTTACGATTAACCGAGTTTACGACGGCCGCGATAATATTATTTTGTCGCACTACGATTTTTATCGCTTGGACGATGCTGGCATAATGGCTGATGAACTAGGCGAGGTAATTGATGATAAAAAAATGGTAACCATTATTGAATGGGGTGGTGCTGTTTCAGAGATTTTGCCAAAAGATAGGTTGATAATAAATATCTCTTCGCCAACTGAGGAATCCAGAAGGTTAATGATTGAATCCGGTGGTGTAATAAGCGAAAAGCTGAAAGTAGGGCTGATGAAATGATAATTTTGCTTGATACAAGCACGCCTGTATGTAAATTGACTATGATTGATGGTGGCAATCGATATTATGACGAGTGGCAAGCTGATCGAACCTTGGCAAAAGGCTTGCTTGGCTATTTGGACACAAATTTGCGAAAACATAGCAAATCATGGTCAGATATAGAGTCTATTGGCGTTTTTGAGGGCCCAGGAAGCTTTACGGGGCTTCGGATTGGAATTACGGTCATGAATACTATTGCTGATGCGCAGGCGATACCAATCGTCGGTGGAAGGGGTGATAATTGGCAGGCTGATGTATTAGAAAAGCTTGCAAATAATAAAAATTATAAAATAGTTTTGCCATTTTATGGCAGTGAAGCGCATATTACGACACCTAAAAAATAATCATTAGCATTTATCTATTTCATGTCTTGCGCCCATTGCTAGTAAAAGGTTACTATATATACAGCTCCATGTGAGCCCTGAATAATTTTTGAAACCGACGCTTAAGATTAACTGATTTTTTGATACAAGCATCTTTTTACTAGTGATAAACTCCAGTGATCTCGGCGAGGAAAGGGATAACTATGATAATAGAATTGATAGCTGCAGTTGCCGTTGGCGTTTCTGCGGGTGCATTTGGTACCGTTGCTTATGAAAAACGACGCCAAAATGGCAGTAGGATTAAAGCCGAAAAAGAAATAGCTCATGCTCAGACAAAGGCTAGCGATATAGTTCTAAAGGCTAAGGACGAGGCCTTAAAACTTGACAATGAAAGACGAAAAGAATGGCAAAAAACTGAAAATCGTTTGGCTGATCGTGAATCGACGCTTGATCGCAAGCTTGATGATTTAGATAAGCGTTCGGATAGGTTGCGAGCCGAAGAGCGTGACGTCGAGTCATTAAAAGATGAAATACGAGATATTCGTACCAAGCAACAAGAAAAATTGGAAAAAATTGCAAAATTATCTAAAAACGAAGCGGCTGAAAAGTTAATGCAAATGACCGAGCGTGATATTAAACAAGATATGATTGGCCTGGTTAACAAATTGCAGAATGATGCCAAAGAGGACGCTGAAGAGATTGCTCAGACAATTTTAGTTACAGCTATGGAGCGCATGTCGTCAGAGGTTACAGCTGAGCGAACAGTTACGGCAATCAAGCTAACTGACGATGAGATGAAAGGCCGGATTATCGGTAAGGAAGGCCGCAATATTCAGGCTTTGCAACGAGCAACGGGCGTTGACATCTTAGTTGATGATACCCCTGGCATGATTATTCTTAGCTCATTTGATCCAGTCCGTCGTCAAATTGCTCGTATGAGCCTTGAAATGCTAATGAAAGATGGTAGAATCCATCCTGGTCGTATTGAAGAAGTGGTCGCCAAGGCCGAGACTGAAATCAACAAAGAAATTAATCGTGCCGGTGAAGACGCTGCTCGTGAGGTTGGTGTGGTTGGTATTCCAAAAGAAATGTTGCGCCTGCTAGGTGAATTAAAATTCCGTACAAGCTATGGCCAAAATGTTTTGATGCACAGTGTTGAAATGGCGCATATGGCTGGGCTGATTGCTGAAGAGATTGGCGCTGATGTCCGCATTACTAAAATTGCGACACTACTACATGATACTGGCAAGGCAATTACTCATAAAATGGAAGGCAAGCATCATCATATAGCAGCAGAACTTGCGCGCAAATATGGCGTGGATGAGCGCATTGCACATGCAATAGAAGCCCATCATGATGATGTCGAGGCTACAACCCCAGAAGCTTTGATCGTAAGGGTTTGTGACGGTTTATCGACTGCGCGACCTGGTGCGCGTAATATCAGCTCGGAAAACTTTGCCGAGAGAATGCGCGATCTCGAAAACATTGCACTTGGATTTAACGGAATTGACAAGGCTTATGCAATTAGCGCGGGACGTGAAGTTCGTGTGATTGTCAGTCCAAAAGCGATTGATGATTTGAGTGCAATAAAACTTGCTCGTGACATTGCGGTTAAGATTGAAAGCACAATGCAATATCCTGGTACTATTAAGGTGAATGTCATACGCGAAACTCGCGCAATTGAGTTTGCCAAGTAGTTTGGATAGTTTTCCACACCAAATTTAAAACCTGTATAGTATTTTATAATTCTTATGTATAATATCAACTAAAGTTAAGTATTTAATTTAGGGGTATTTATGGTAAACATGGAGATTAAACGTGCTGATGATTTGAAGCCTAGTAGCTCAAGCAGTGTTCGTTCTATGAGGGGTTTTACGATAGTAGAACTTCTGGTGGTAATTGTGATCATAGGTATTCTGGCCGCTATAACAATAGTTTCCTATACTGGTCTTGCTAAAAAAGCTACTGAAGCTAGTCTAGTCTCGGGTTTGGATGGCGCCAAAAAACAACTTTTGTTATATCAGGCAGACCACGGCTATTTCCCTGATCATTTCAACGATAATTGTCCCGCTGATTCGTCTGATAATATCGACTCTAGATATTGTTTAAAACCTAGTTCGGGGGGTTCTTATGAATATAGTTCATCTTCGCCTAAGGTATACTTGTTAAAATATATTAAAGGCGATATTAGCTATATGATAAATGATAATTCAAGTCCGACCGTGGCTTGCCCGGCTGGATTTATAGCCGTGCCTGGCAGTGCAACTTATGGCACTTCAGATTTTTGCGTTATGAAGTATGAAGCAAAAGATAACGGAAGCGGTTTACCTGTTAGTAAATATGACACAAACCCCTGGGTTAATATTTCATATGACAATTCAGTTACCAAGTCGGCAGCGGCGTGTTCTGGCTGTCATTTAATCTCGGAAGCTGAATGGATGACTATTGCGCAAAATTTGACAAGCGTTGCAGATAACTGGAGTGGTGGATCAGTTGGAAGCGGCTATATTTATAGTGGTCATAATGATGATGCACCTGCCTATGCACTAGAAGCTAGTGGTGATGACGGTCAAGGCTACTACCTCGAAACAAACACTGGCGGAAAGCAAAAAAGGACATTGACATTGACGAATGGTGAGGTTATTTGGGATTTGGCGGGTAATGTTTATGAACGCACGTCTGGTGAAATTATCGGTAGCCAACCAGGTGTAATTGGCATATCTGGATATGGATGGAAGGAATGGTCGGCTGTTAATAACGGTGTTATACCAACTGTTAATCCATTTCCTGTAAATGCGAACGCATTAGCGAGCACCTGGAACGCAAGCTCTAATGGTATTGGTAGGCTTTATAGTAATATCGACGAGACGGCTGATCGAACTTTTGTCAGAGGTGGCGATTGGAATTACGGTACACCAGCCGGCATTTATTCATTAAATCTTGATGGAGTTCATGGTGGAAGTGGCGATAGTAGTATTGGCTTTAGGGTTGCTAAATAGTCTAGTTTAGCAAAAGTTTATAGACAATCAATTCGTTGATTGTCTATTTATTTTACGCCCAGAAAATAAGAATTGGAACGATTGTCTCCTTGAACCGCTTTGATTGTCCACGAGCTAGATGGTATAAATGAGCCGTTCCACGACCAGCCCGTCAAACCTTGCTGATTGGCTAGAGTATATGGTAGATATCGTTCGCGTCCATTTGAATTATCTCGAAACCAAATTGAACAGTACGTTCCTATTGTTGTGTTGCAACCGCTACTTAGGTTATCGGTACTCGCATAGCGATGTTCGGTTACAGAGCCGCCAGATTGTAGTAGTTTTGGAATTGAACTGATGGAATTTAATGAAGCGGCAACGGTTAACGCGGCATTAGAGTTTATAATGCCGTGGCCATATTCGTTTGTGTATGGTAGGCCGTTCATGACTGATAATTTTGTGCTAGTTGCCAGTATCAAAGCGGTAATATCGTCAGCTGAAGAGCTGGGTCGAATTGATTTAATTAGCGACACTAGGCTAGCAACCTGAGGTGATGAAAATGATGTACCGGATAGCGAGCTAGTGTATAGTGACGTTCCGTTGCTTGGTGTCCAAGTTGTTGTGTTTATAGTGCCCGATCCGGGCGCAACTATATCAAGATCGGGGCCGTAACTACTAAAGCTTGCCCGTTGGTCGCTGACAGTTGTTGCCCCAACCGAAATTACATGATCATTAAGGGCTGGGTAACCCATCGTGCCAGCCGGTAGCCCCGTGCAACCCTGTTCTGTTCCGGTACCACAATTACCAGCGGCTGCAACTACGACTACATTGTGGCTGTATGCATAGTCAGTGGCGGTTTTTAAATCGGCGTCGTAATCTGAACCGCCAATGCTCATATTGATTACATCGGCGCCGTTGTCAACGGCGTAATAAACAGCAGCTACGACATTGCTTGTATAGCCTGGGCCGTCGTCACTAAGTACTTGAAGTGGCATTATTTTTGTATTCCAGTTAATTGTTGCTATTCCGGTATTGTTGTTACCGGCTGCGCCAACTAACCCAGCAGTTTGAGTGCCGTGTGATACTCCTACGCCATAAGCGTTTGTTCGGCCGGCTTGCGGATTGTTATCTCCAATTGAAAAGTTCCAACCACGATAGTCGTCAATATATCCATTACTGTCATCATCGCAACTATTAGTAGCTTTATTTTGTGGATCGCCAGTCCAGCAGTTGTCTCCAGCGATTGTGTTTCCGTTTTCGCCTGAATTTAAATACCAGTTGTTTTTCAAGTCATCATGGTTTAGTGCAAAGCCAGTATCAATAACAGCAACTACGGTTTGTCCGTTACCAGTTGAAATATCCCAGGCCGCAGGAGCGTTTACTTTTTGGATTGCCCAGTTACTAGCATAGCCTGGATCATTGGCGGTTTGCAGGGGGTAGTATATATGTTCGTTCGATACCGCTTGGCGTACCTGGGTTTGTTTTGTTGAATCAGGCGTGGGTTCGAGAGGTTTTGCTGGCGGTTCGACTCGCGGTACTTCTATGGCAGATTTTTCTGTTTGGCTAGCGGTATTCTGAGTGAGTGTTTTCTTGGCAAGCTCTTTGTCGGTGTAGGTCTCAGTCTCAGTGGTTTTGGTGTTGGTTGCAGTTGAAACTGGTTTAACTTGTAGGTAGCGAATACTTAAAACAGCAGAGACAATAATTATTGCCAATGATAAGGTTGTGATTATAAGTTGTTTTTTGTTTTTCATATAATCTTATCGATTTCTGTATATAAATATAACATGTAACAGATAAAATAGCATTAGCAATATGATAGAATAATACAATATGAATACAAGTGGTATTGAAGGCCTTTCTAATAGGGAAGCAACATCGAGACAGAAAAAATTTGGTTTTAATGAATTACCTAATCGCGACAAGAAAAACTTTTTCAAGATAATAATTGGTATTTTGGCAGAACCGATGATATTTCTGTTGATTGCTACGGTTGGGATTTATTTTATTTTGGGCGACCGAAATGAAGCTTGTATGTTGTTGCTTTCATTTTTTGGAATAATTGGCATTGGACTCTACCAAGAATCTAAAACTGAAAAATCATTAGAAGCTTTGCGTAATTTATCGAGCCCAATTTCAGTTGTGATTCGTGGTGGTAAGAGGATGACTATACCGGGCAGGGAGGTTGTGGTGGGCGACATTATGATTTTGTCTGAGGGTAGTCGAGTACCTGCTGATGCCAAGCTAATTTCTGCTGAAAATCTCAAAATTGATGAATCGCTTTTGACGGGTGAGTCAATTTCGGTTGAAAAGCACACTCGCGATATCAAGGATTATCGAACAAATTCAGTTTTTTCTGGAACACTAGTGGTCGATGGGCATGGCATTGCCGAGGTTATAGGTATTGGAATTGACACCGAAATCGGTAAGATTGGCAAATCACTAAAATCAATTAAGGCTGAAAAAACCTTACTTCAAAAGGATGTTAATCGGGCGGTTAAACTTGTTGCAACGCTGGCGATTGGCTCGTCAGTGTTACTCGCTTTGATTTATTGGGTTCAGCGAGGTGATTTGATACAGGGCATGTTGGCTGGTTTGACGCTAGCGATCGCAATCTTGCCCGAGGAATTTCCGGTCGTACTGACGATATTTTTGACACTTGGCGCATGGCGACTTGCGAAAAACAATGTCCTGGCGCGAAGGTCGCGTACGATTGAAACTTTGGGCAGTGCCACGGTACTTTGTGTTGACAAGACTGGTACTTTGACCGAAAACAGGATGAAAATTATGAAGATTGTTGACGCTGAAGATAATTTGCACGAAGACAATTTTGATTACGTGTCTGAGGTAGTTGAATATGGCGTTTTGGCGTCACAACGGAATCCTTATGACCCTATGGAAGAAGCATTTATTGCAGCTGGCAAGGAAGTATTTAAGGATTTAGATGATATTTATGGCAAGCAAAATATAATCAAAGAGTTTCCGCTATGCGAAGATTCGTTGTCGGTTGTTTATGTGTGGGGCAATGACAAGAAATCGAATGTTGTCGCAGCAAAAGGCGCACCCGAGGCGATTTTCAAGCTATGCAAATTGGACGACGTAAAAATACAGGCCTATAAATTAGAGGTTATCAAGTTGGCGAAACTTGGCCTAAGGGTGATTGCGGTTGCCAAGGGTGGCGTTCGCCAAGATATTCCAAAAGATCGCAACGATTATGACTTTGAATTCTTAGGCTTGTTTGGCTTGGCTGACCCAATCAGAAAAGAAGTCCCGGCGGCTGTTGCGCTTTGCAAAGAGGCAGGTATCAGGGTAATTATGATAACTGGAGATTATCCAGAAACTGCTATTTCGATTGCTTCAAAAATAGGACTAGGCCAGCAGGGAATAATAACTGGCGCCGAATTTGATAAATTATCAGCGAGTGATAAAAAGGATGTCTTAAAATCAGTGTCAGTATTTAGTCGAGTTAGTCCCGCGAATAAATTAACGATTGTTAATGCCTTTAAAAAATCTGGTGAAGTTGTTGCTATGACGGGCGATGGTGTGAATGACGCCCCAGCTCTTAAATCAGCGCATGTTGGAATCGCAATGGGTAAAAAAGGTACTGATGTCGCGCGCGAAGCGGCTAGTATTGTACTGCTGGACGATGACTTTGCGTCAATCGTAAAAGGTGTTCGTTTGGGCCGTCGTGTCTATGATAACTTGCGAAAAGCAATGTCATATATTATCTCGGTTCATATACCGATTGCCGCTTTGTCGCTGCTGCCAGTTCTATTCAAGTGGCCACTGGTGCTAACGCCTATCCATATTGTTTTCTTGGAGTTTATTATCGACCCAAGCTGTACAATCATTTTTGAGAATGAAAAAGAGAGCAAAGATATCATGAAGCGGTCGCCAAGGAAATTGAATATGTCAATTTTTAATCGACGAATGGTATTGGGTAATATCGCACAGGGTATGTTAATTGCAATCGCAGTAGTAGCGTCGTTTAAGCTGATGTTAAATATGGGTTACAGCGAAGATGAAGCCCGTGGTATTACATTTTTGATATTGATCGTGGCGAACATTTTGCTCGTATTAGTAATTTCTGGCAAACAAGCTTTAGCTAATATATTCCATCACGAAAATATGGCAATGCTTACAATCCTAACTATAACTTCGATTTCATTGATTTTAATTTTTAATGTTCCATTCTTGCGCGATTTATTCAGCTTTGCACCGATTTCGGCCGTTGAGGCGCTTGTTGGTGTTTGTATCGGCGCACTCTCGACCCTTAGTACAATACCAATAAAACTATTAGTAAAACGAATTGGTTGATATCTTAGCCATTTATTTCTGCTTATGCTAAACTAAGGTTAAATGGTTAAACTGATTATTTAATTAGTAAAAGGACTTTTATGAAACCAGAGGATTTAAGAAATATCAATCAAACGCCTAATCCGGTAATTCCGCCGCAACCAGATTTGAGCGTAGCTGAGAACGGTGCGATTAACCCTGTCCAGCCTCAAGCCGCCGCTAGTAATCAACCTAACGCGCAGGACTCACCTGTTATTTCCGGTGAAAACCAATTAGAGCCATTGACGCCGATTGAAACAGCTTCTTTCCCGGCCGCCTCTCCGATTACGCCAGACTTGGCTCAAAACATTTATCCGGACATGACAAACCCAGGTCAACCTCGACCACTTGCTAACCAAACAATAACTGTTGATAATACTACAACAAAGAAAAGCAAGAAAGGTCTGTTTATTGGCCTAATTGCTGCAGGCGCATTAGTCCTGATGGGCGGCGGGTCGGCCGCTGCATATACCTTCTGGTATTCTAATCCTGATAAAGTAATCGCTGATGCCATGGTAAATACAATTAACGCCAAAACTTCAATTTATGCAGGAACGATAAAAGTCGATAATGACGATATGAAGGTGTCGGTTGATATTACTTCAAAGCAAGCGGATGTTAAAAATGATCTAAGTGCAAAGTTGTCTGTGACGATGGGCGAAAAGACTTATTCGGCCAGTGGCAATGCGATAGTCGACGGAACGGGGGATGTTTATTTCAAGGTAAATGTTGAGAGTCTCGTATCCGATGCCAAGAGTTATATTGGTTCAGTTACTGCCGATGCCAACTTTAATAAGTCAGTTTCAAAAGCGATTGATGATTTTGCGGCCAAGGTTAATGACAAATGGATAAAGATCACAAGTTCGGATTTGGCAGGTTTTGATAAGAGCTATTCTAAATCCAAAGATTGTATAAATGAAACCGTCAAAAAATACAAAGACGACAAAGCGGCCATTGCCGAAATTACAAATCTGTACGGCAAGCAGCCATTTATTGTAGCTGATAAAGAGTTAGGCCAAAAAGACGGCAGTCTTGGTTATCAAATTAAAACTGACGAGACAAAATTAAAAGCGTTTACGACGGGACTAAAAGACACTCAAATCTATAAGTCGATTAACAGTTGTGACAGTAGCTATTCGGTCGATGATTTATCGAAATCAATGACTAGCGAAGTCGCTCATTCGAACAAAGCTACTGTTGAACTTTGGATTGACGCGTGGTCTCACTATGCAACTAAAATGACAGTTGCTGGTGAAGGTTCGGGTACTAAGGTCTCGGCCGAAGTTCTACCAAAATACAATCAAACGGTAAATATTAGCACGCCATCAAGCTCGATAACTTTAACTCAATTAACTAAATATTACGAGGAGCTAATTAGCTCGGTGTATGGAGCGGATTTAAACTAAAGCTTGATTTATCAAAGTAACTAAATAGGGCTAGGTGATAGCCCTATTTCTTTATTCGGTTAAATCTTTTTTCAGCTGGTTAAATTCGTCTTGGTTAATTTCACCTTTTGCGTAACGTTCTTTGGCGATTTCAATTGCCTTCGTTTCGGTTTCTTTTATTTCGGACTTCTCCGAGTCTTTGTATAATTTAAAGATTATCGTTCCTAATAAAATGATAAACAAAATACCGATTATTGTCATAATTAAACCGGCTGCGATGTTTTCATGGTCAACCATTTGATAATAGTGCATAAAATAATCAACTCCTTAATTAAATTTATAAGTTTAATTATAGTATTTAGGGGCTTGGGGAAGGCTGAGAAGTGTTTCTTGGGTCGAAGGTCTGGGCCCGCCATCTCTGGATCAAATAAAAAAGACCGTCCAAAGACGATCATTTTTATTTGGTCGGGGTGAAAGGACTCAAACCTTCGACCTCTCGGTCCCAAACCGAGCGCGCTATCAACTGCGCCACACCCCGATGGTGTTACTTGATGAATTATAGCGCAATTTGAATTGAATTTCTAGTACCTAAGTTATTTTTTACTTGTAGGTTGTAATATAAAAGGATAATATAGAAAGAACGAGTTATGTTAAACAAAATATTTAGCAGTAAAAAAAAGATATTAACACTACATCTAACTGATTGGTTGTTTATTTTCGCTGCTTTGATTGTCTTTTCGGCACTAGTGTTGTTTACGATTTCTAAATCGTCAGTTTGGTTTGATGAGGCATTTGGGGTATATCTGTCTCGCTTTAATTTGATAGATATTGCAAAATATACCGCCGCTGATGTTCATCCGCCATTTTATTATTGGCTACTTAGGGCTTGGGGCGCAGTTTTTGGCCATACCGAGCTAGGGCTACGCTCTATGAGTTTGTTCTTTGGCTGCTTATCGATAGTTTTCGGCTATCTAATTACTAATAAATTATTTAACAAGGATGTCGCTAGATTCAGCCTGATTTTTATGGTTTTGTCGCCGATGATGATTCGTTATAGCCAAGAAGCGCGAATGTATACACTAGTAACCGCTATTGCGCTTGCGGCGACTTATGTTTTGACGATTGCTGTTAATTCCAAAAATAAAACACCTTGGATTATCTATGGAGTCTTACTAAGCCTGGGTATGTGGACTCACTATTTTACCGCGCTTGTTTGGCTAGCTCATTGGATTTGGCGAGCCGATAACATTAGGCGAGTTGCCAAAAAAGGCGAGTTTATGAATATTTTCTTTTCTCGCGACTGGTTGATTGCGCATATTATTGCAATTGCGTTATTCGTTCCTTGGATTCCGTCGCTAGTGTATCAACTGGTTGTTGTTCAAGCCGCCGGCTTTTGGATATCACCTGTAACGCCTGATACATTGTCTAATTTTATAACTAATGTTGTTTATTATTTGGAATTAAAAAATGTTACGGGCTGGCTTGCGCTTGCGGTTATCGTTTCCGTCTTTGCGCTGTGCTATTTGGCTTTTAAGGTTTATAAGTCCCAGGATAAAGCCCGTAAACAGTCTTATCGCTTAATTATCGGCCTTGCGACTTTGCCTGTTGTTTTGTTGTTCTTGTCATCTATGCCGCCGCTGCGTCCGTCCTTTGTTGATCGATATTTAATACCGTCAACTTTTGGTATAGCCATGTTTGTCGGTATTACTTTAGCATTTAGTTTGAAAGCTGCACAAAAGAAGCGGCATTTGGTTGTTTTTTCTGTAATATTTGCAGGTCTGTTGATGTTTGGGATTTATAATGTCTGGCAATATGGAAACTACAACAAAACCCTAAGTACGTCAAACAATACCAGACAAATTATTGAAAAGATAGTTAGTGCTTCTGGCGATAGTCAACCGATTATTGCTGATTCTCCGTGGCTATTTTATGAGGTTAATTTCTACGAGACCAAAAACCATTTAACGTATTTTATAAATGAAAAGACCGAATATAAATATGGTTCTCTTGATATGTTGAAATATAACAGTGATCATAAAATTATGGACATTAGCTCTTTTGCGCAAACAAATCCGGTGGTGTGGTACGTTGGCTGTCCGGGCGAAGGTGATTTTAAGCCGCCATATTCAAACTGGAAACAATTAAAAGTAGTTAATATAGTTGATTCGACCACGCAAAAATCGACATATAAAGCCATTCAATATCAAATTGACAATTAGAATATCGGGGTATGGCGCAGTCAGGTAGCGCGCGGCGTTCGGGACGCTGAGGTCGTCCGTTCGATTCGGATTACCCCGACCAAAAAGTTTTATTGATTGACAATTATAGCTTAGTGTGATATAATATTCATTGAGAAATACCTAGGAGGTGTTTAAAATGAAAAAGTTCTTTGAAAATTATGATGAAAATGATGTATTTTTGATTTGTTGGTTGGTTCTGGCTGCGCTTGTATTTTATATTGGATATGGTGCTGGTTTTAATGCCAAAGGCGAGCAAGATGGTTGTTGTGACGTCTATTATCAGGGCTATAATCAAGGTATTGTCGATAGCGTCTCGGAATCTGACCCGCTTACGATTACAGAATTCAAGGTTGTTAGCCTTGATGTTTTGACTGCAAGCTCTAATAAAGATAATGGTAAAAACACTAATCTTTTCCAGATTTCACTGAGTCCAATTGATATCAATGATCAAATACTGAACGTCGATATCTTGCGGATAAATGATCCGGCGCTAGATGCAGACCTTAAAATTGGTAGCATAATGTACTGCATTAACGGTACGGAATATGTAACGGCATCCGATAAACGAATCGGTATGTCGTCACTGCCGGAACCTATGCCTGATATATACGATGGTTATGTCGGGAGCGATCGACTTGAGCCGATAGGGCAGGAGGCGGTACCAAATTGGTAATCATCTAATTTTCAATTAAGAACTAGGTACAGTCTTTTTACAGACTGTACCTTATTTTTTATCTGGGCCGTTTTGCTGCATGCTTACGTGCCAGTTCGGCGTATTTATCATCGATGTCTTTTTTGATAAATTTGCCATATTTGTTAGTTACTGCTTTTTCAATCAAGTAATCGGCAATCTTGGGGTTTTTAGGCAGCAATGAACCATGTAGATAGCTGCCGATTACGTTTTTGAAGCGAGCGCCTTCGCTAATACCGGTTGTGTTGTTGCCAGCGCCAAGCCTTACTCGGCCAAGGGCGGGAACTTGATGCCCCAAGAATGTTTGTCCGCTGTGATTTTCATAACCAATGATATCGCCAAATTCTTCACTATGAGTAATTATATTGCCAATTAGTCGTTCGGGTTTTGCGAGTGTTTCGATGTCCATCAGGCCAATACCTTCAATTATTTGATCGTCGGCAGTTTTAAAAAATTTACCAAATAGTTGATAAAGGCCGCAAATTACTAGCATCGGTACGCCGTTATCGGCAAGTTGTTTTAGCTTAGGCCCAATCATTAGTAAATCTTTTTGAATTTTATTTTGACCGCTGTCTTGGCCGCCGCCGCCAATTACAATATCAATATCGTCAGGAAATTTATCACCTTGATTATAGTCAATGATATTTGCTTTAAAGCCGTACCATTCAAGTCGGCGTTTAACCGTCAGGACATTGCCGTAATCGCCATAGATATTCATATCATTTGGATACAGATGTAAGATTGTGATTGTTTTATTTTTCATTCAATAACCTCCACTTGGGTAACTTTGTTCAGGTTGCGGCGAATGGCTAGCATAGCGGTGTAGGTGCAATAAATTCGTTTTGGTTTGCCTGAATTATTTTTGATAAAGTCGTTGAGTGACTTTTTGAGGTTTGGCTCGACACGTTTAATTGAAATCTCGTCGTACTGCAAACGAAGTGCCATATCATAAGCCCGTACACCTGAAATATCAGCCACCCCCGTCTTTTTTAGGCTGGCAAAATCGACGTCCCAAAGCCATGACATATCGCGACCGTCGGCATAATTATCGTTTATAGCAATCATAGTTGCATATTTTGATGGGTTGAATGATTTTAGCCCCAATCTAAAGCCTGATGGATTTTTGACTAGTACGAGTTCGAGCGGTTGCCCGTTTAAAGTAAGTTTTTCACCGCGGCCAAACGCTGGCGTAACACTAGCGAGTGATTTGATCAATTTCTTTTGATCCATAATATCGCCGATCATTGCTCGAACAAGTGTAAGTGCAGCGGCCGCATTAAAGACATTATATATACCTGTTAGCTTTAGGTTGGTAGTGATTGATTCATTACCGATTGTAAAAGTTGCGGACTCGCCAGCGAATTTTGACAAGACGACATCGGCTTTGATGCTGTTGTGTGATTTTAGATTGTTATTGTGTAAATCATCATCACTAGGAAAGGTTTGTAGTAAACCCTCATCAAGTCCAAAAAAATTAACTTTTTTGTCGTCAAGTGATTTTGAAATATTGGCGATACGAGCATCCTCGCGATTAAGTACGACTTTGCTGGTTGTTGCGCAAGCTATTTTTCGGAGTAGGCTGGCAGTATGGTCGATTTCGCCAAATCTATCTAGTTGATCGCGCATTACATTAAGGATAAGGCTGTAATTCGGTGGTATTTTATTAACAAAATGTACAGCATGAGCTTCGTCAAGTTCGAGCACGGCCACATCTGCATGCAATCGCCCCTTAATATCCACTTCGCCAAGTAGGGCAGCGGCAACGCCCCTGGTAAAGTTGCTACCGGTTTTATTAGTGAATACTTTTAAGCCTTGACCTTCAAGTAGCTCAACTACCATTTTAGTTGTGGTAGTCTTGCCATTAGTGCCGCTAATTACGACAACGCCAAGTGGTAAACTGGCTAACGTGTTTTTAATAAAGTCTGGGTCGATTTTTTCAACGACTAACCCGGGTAGCGCCGAACCGCCACCGCGGAGTTTAGCAACGCGCCTAACGGTTTTACCTAGAATTGTAACAAGTGGTTTTGACATGTAGCCTATTATAACTTAGGTAGTTATAATGGGCCAACATAACATTAGGTTGCCTTAAAAATGTAAATAAATTTACCCTTTACTCGTCTTGCTAATGTTATAATAGGAATATGTTTTTGGCAAATATCTTGTATTGGTGGTACGGAGGTGGCTGGCTTGGCCGTGTTCAGTTGTTGAAAAGCCGTTTGGTGGCTTCGGCTGATTTTTTCTCGATCGACCTTTTGGCTTCAACATTGTTTGCGCCATATCGACAAATTTCTGCCGGTTCGGTGGATGGGCCAATTGGCGTAAAAGTTCAAGCGTTTTTTGATAAATTATTATCTCGATTTATTGGCGCGATTGTCCGTAGTTTTATGGTCATTTTCGGAATAGTTGCAATGTTTTTACAGCTACTAGTTGGACTGGTTATGCTTGGTTTTTGGCTGATTCTGCCGTTATTTCCAGTGATTGGGTTAATTATGATGGTTTTAGGATGGGTGCCTAGATGGACAGTTTAAAATTTAATTATCGAAGTGCTCGTAGTGACAAAGCTAGGATTGGTGCTAAATTCGATAAAAAGATAGTCATATCGCTAACGATTTTTGCGGTTTTGTTGTCAATTGGGGGTGTGGCACTGGTAGTTTTTAAATTTCCATTTGGATGGGCATTGGTTGGTCTGTCGGCCATCCCGGCGATAATTGTTGAATGGTACAAGGGCGAACTGTATCATTTATCTGTTTCAAAAGATTTTAAATCAATCGACGATATTTTGTCGGGTGAAGTACTGGGACGACTTTCAAAAGATCCAACCCCTAAGCAACTTGCGGGTATAATTGGCACATTGCCTGGAGGACATTTTTTTGCGGTTAGATTTGGCATATCGTCAAATTTCTTGCAGGAGTTATCGTCCGAGAACAAAGATGATATAAATGCCGTATGGCAAGAGGCGATAAAACTTAGGCAATTAACTGATGGTAAAAATATATCGGCTGTAATACTGGTTGTTGCGCTTTTAAAATGTTCGGCTAATTGCCAACTTTTGTTAAGCCATTTACAGCTTGATATTGATGATTTAATTCGCGGTATCGAGTGGTATGATCATTTGCGCGATTTGATTGATCAGCACAAGGCACCGATGCGAACAGGCGGCATCGCCCGTGATTGGTCATTTGGCTGGACACCGTATCTCAGTCGTTTTGGTCAAAATATTAGTCAGCAAATTGGCGTTAACGGCGCGTTACTTATTCGATTGGCTGCGCACGATGATTCGTTGGGCCAGTTAATGAATATTTTTAGTAAAAATGGTCGGCAGAATGCGGTATTGGTTGGCCCTGCTGGTGTCGGCAAGACCGAAATCGTACATGCTTTTGCCTCTAAATTACTTGACGCCTCGGCTAATCTGTCAAAAAATTTACAATTTAGACAAGTATTTATGCTAGATGCTTCGACGTTAATCGCGGCTGCGCCCGGACGAGGCCAGTTGGAACAATTGTTGCCGCGAATTTTAGGCGAGGCATATAGTGCAAAGAATATTATTATTTGTTTAGATAATGCGCAACTATTTTTCGAGGACGGTATTGGATCGGTTGATATATCGAATGTTTTGTTGCCGATACTTGAGGCTGGTAACTTGCGGATGATTTTAACGATGGACGAACAACGGTACTTGCAAATCAGTCAAAGGAATCCGGCAATTGTTAATGCCCTTAATAGAATCTCGATTGCGCCGGTAAATCGGGCTGAAACTTTGGCTGTAATACAGGATCGCTCAATTTTAATTGAATTTCAACACAAGGTTACATTCATGTATCAATCGCTAGTAGAGGCTTATCGTTTGGGAGACAGATATGTTCACGAACTTGCAATGCCAGGCAAAGCAATAAAATTATTAGAATCAGCTGCTAATTATAGTCAAAACGGTTTAGTAACCGCCGAATCGGTCC
The DNA here is from genome assembly GCA_002839415.1 of Candidatus Saccharibacteria bacterium HGW-Saccharibacteria-1. GTDB lineage: Bacteria > Patescibacteriota > Saccharimonadia > Saccharimonadales > Saccharimonadaceae > UBA1547. The sequence continues at coordinate 134,976 of PGXZ01000001.1, forward strand.
GTCAATCAATCGAGAAAACCTTGGATATTAAAGTTGGTGTGGCAACAGACGAGGTCGAGCGCGAGAAATTGCTTAATCTTGAGGAACTAATTCATTCACGTATGATTAATCAAACCAGAGCAGTTAAGGTTGTATCTGATGCCCTACGTCGGGCAAGGGCCGGGGTGAGGAATCAAAACCGTCCAATAGGTACTTTCTTGTTTTTGGGTCCAACTGGTGTTGGCAAGACCGAGCTGGCTAAGGCGCTAGCGAGTATTTATTTTGGTGGTGAAGACAGGATTATTCGTATGGACATGAACGAATACGTCAATAGCGACGACGTGTCGAGGTTAATTGCCGACGGAGCTGACAATATCAACAGCTTGACGGCGCGTGTGATGAAGCAACCCTTTAGTGTTATATTGTTGGATGAAATTGAAAAAGCCCACACTAATGTACTGTCGACTTTGTTGCAAATGTTGGACGAGGGGATATTACGTGATGTAAAAAATCGTGAAGTTAGTTTTCGCGATGCGATTATTATTGCTACCAGCAATGCTGGATCGGATAGAATTCGTGAATATATTGAACGTGGCTATGATATAGAACAATTTGAAAGCCAATTTACTGACGAGTTAATTAACACAAATCAATTCCGGCCGGAATTTTTAAATCGATTTGATGAAATAGTTGTATTTAGGCCACTAAATAAACCTGAATTATTACAGGTAGTTGATTTGATGTTAAATAGTGTGAACAAAACTTTGTCGCTGCAAAAGATTAGCGTCGAGGTTGACGCTGACGCAAAAGAATATTTGGTTCACGCGGGTTATGACCCTCGGCTTGGTGCGCGTCCAATGCGACGTGTGGTTCAAAGAGCGGTCGAAAATACTGTGGCTAAACAAATGTTAAGTGGCAGTGTGATGCCAGGTAGTGTTATAAAAATCAGTCTTGAACAGGTACGGCAAATTCTTGATTCAAAAGCCGACGCTCAGGCAATTATTGATAATAATCTTTCAAAAACTAGCTAGGTTTTTAAAGTTCACTTTATTTTTAAGCCAAGCTCACTAGCGAGATATGGTGCTAGTTGTATCAATTGCTCATAGCTAATTGTTATGCCCTTTAGACAACCGGCGCCTTTTATATTGCTGAGTTTAGAGTTTGATAGATCGATATTTTTCATAAATGCGTTAGCAAAGTTTACGTTATCGATAGTACAACCTATAAATTCGATATTCTTAAGTTTTGAATTATAAAAATCTAGGTCGTCAATCATACAATCTTCAAATATAATATTTTCTAATATTGAAAATCTGAAATTGACAATCTCTAGTTTTGAATTTTTAATCGTAACGTTTTTAAGACCGCTATTTTGAAAATCAGCGCCACACATTCTGGACGAATCGATTGAAGTAATATGCCAATTAGAACTGGGAAACTGGCTACCTGAAAAATCACAACTTTTAAATTCGCAGTCGATAATTTCTAATTTTTCACAAAATATTCTTGAGAAATCACTTTTCGATACGGTCGAGTCGGATAGTTTTATGTCTTTTAATTTAAGCCCTGACAAATTAGCATCATTTATAGACACTTCATAAATTGTTTCTTCATTTAGAAATAAATTAGTTGCGTCGTCAATAGCCTTCAGGTCTCTTTTGATAGTTGGTTTGAGTGTTTTCACAGACTAATCATATCAGATTTATATAAACTAATTCCTTAAATATATTGCGATTGGCTAACATAACATAAATTTAATCTTCGTTAGACAAGATTTTGTTTTCAAAAAACTCAATTTTACGTCTCTCATATTCTGCGTAGGGTACACCGTCGCATTCAATTTTTAATTTTTTGTATTCTTCTTTTAGCATATTATTGTTTTTTAGATTTTCAAATACTTTTTGTTGAATTGGCACATGTGAAGTTTTTGGATCTGATAATATTAGGTCAATTTCAAAACCATTTAGCTCATAATTCCAAGCTGTCAAATCATTATTTATTTCTTTCGGCATACCAAGAATTGGAATCAATTTTTCGCGGTAGTATTCAATATCTTTATGGTCACACAAGATATCTAAATCGATATCGTTTTTGCCGGGCAACTCAAGTGCGGCTGCGCCCATAAACAATACCTCAAGTTCAGGTACGACCGATTTTATAGTTTTTATTAAATTTTCAGCGACGTTTTTAACTTCTGGTGCCCATGGCTCAAGTTTGAATATCTTTTCTGTCATAAGTCTAAGTTTAGCTGCTCGTATGGTAAATGGGTGTTTTAGGGAAGATATTGAGTGTAAAAATTTGAACCAATAAAAACGTTGATTGTCTTTGCTACTGTGTGATACTATATAGATGTAATAAGTGGTACTTAGTACTAAAGCAAAGAAAGGGGATGAATTTGGAAAATATCACAGAAATGTTAAAAGGAGTGTTAGAAGGTTGTGTTATGGAAATAATCAGCCGCGATAAGACATATGGTTATGAAATTACACAACAATTGCGTGAACTTGGTTTTTCTGAAGTAGTCGAGGGGACTGTTTATACTATTTTGGTTAGGCTTGAAAAAAGAAATTCTGTGAACATTGAGAAAAAACAATCCGACATGGGGCCGCCACGAAAATTTTATTCGCTAACAAAAGATGGGCGCAGAGAATTAAATCGCTTCTGGTCAAAGTGGGCTTTTGTGTCATCGAAAATAAATCAATTAAAGGAGGGTTGAAGTGAGTAGTGTGATAGAAAAAATACTAGGGGATATGAATGGTAAGCGTGAATGGAGATCATTGGAAAAGCGCGCTAAGGTGCTACCACATGACTATAAAGTTGCATACGATGAAATCAAACAATATATATGGAAAAGCTCGGGCGTTAGTACAATAGATGTCTTTAAATTTTTGCTTGATATGTTCGAGGAGGGTGCTGCAAGTAACAAAAAAGTCTTGGATATTACCGGTAGCGATGTAGCAGCTTTTTGTGATGAATTAGTACGCGGCGAGCAGTCGTATTTCGAAGATTGTCGCAAGAAATTAAATAAAAATATTGCGAAGAAACTTGACAAATAAACACATATAACAGAGTGGAATTATCTTGTTGCGGCCTGTAAAATAGGTATATGAACTTAATTTTTATTTATGGTCCACCCGCTGTCGGTAAATTAACAGTCGCCGAAGAGTTAGCAAAAATAACCAATTATCGCGTGTTTCACAATCACTTAACGCAGGATTTAGCTAGCGAAATTTATCCAGATTTTTGTAAAAATAAATTTAAACTTGCGGAAGCAATTCGCCTTGAAGTGTTTGAATTTGCAGCTAAAAATAACACTAATTTAATCTTTACGCATGTTTATGCCAGTGGCGATGATGACGATATGTTCGTTGGTAGTCTGATTGATATTATTAAAAAATATAGCGGTTCAATATATTTTGTGCAACTAACTGCGCCGAGGGGTGTACTGTATAGCAGGGTCGGAAACGAATCACGAAAGAGGTTTAAAAAAGCTCATGATAGGGAAACGTTAGAATGGAAACTGGACGAGTTTGAACTTGAGGGCGCATTAGATTTAGATAACGCTATGGTAATCGATACCTCTTTGCAGGACGCTGATTTATCAGCAAGACAAATCGTTGAATATTTTAAACTTTAATAGTTGTTTAATTATGATTGTTTATAAAAATATCAATCGCGTTTTTCGCTTCTTTTAAATTGTTATAATAAACAACTCCTGTTTTAGGCGAACCTTCTATCATGGCTGATAAACGACTACCACCCTTTGGCTGATAGAGTGCTAAGATGGGTTTACCTAATTCTTCGGCTTTGGCTATTTCATAACCTACTCCCAGACTTGGGTTGGTTACTTCTGCGATAATTGCATCAGCCTCTTTTATCCAATTCATATCAGTTTGCCAAATTTGGTTATTTGGCTCGTTCATGCCTTGGGATGTTAGTTTTGAGTCGGCAAAAATCTCTGTTAACAAAGTTGATTTTGATTTTATATACACAGCCAGCTCGGCGTATATTTCAGCGTCATTACGTCCACCGCGAATTGAACAAGCAAAGTATATTTTCATTAGTTAATTATAACAAATATTATTATTAACAAAAGCAACTGACGGACATTCAATATCATTGTGATTTCTTTGACAGCGACTTGGCTTGTGCGCGCCAAAACAAAATCCAAACAATCAAAGTTAATATCCATACAATATAATTTTCAACTGCCATGGATTCCATTGAAGGTCTTTCGTCGAGATACTGTGATAGACCAGCAATAAATGGCGATAATACGAATAAGGCTATATAGGCTACTGATATTGATATAGCCGACCATGTTAATTTAGTAAATACGTTCAGTTTACTATTTCTTAGTGTGGCGTATGATACCATCCCAATTAGCGCAGTAATAATCAATGTCGCGAACGAGTATATATTCACACTTTGCGTGAATATGCTATTAGCCAATGACCAAACTGGCAGTAGAACGATAAATCCAATAAGCAGTATACTATATGGCTCGTACTCAAGAATATCGTGTTTCGCTTGATAGCTTCGTACATGAGAAATAGCGACAATAGACGTAATAATGGCCACAGCAATACTTGGTATAAAATTAACTAATATTATTCTCACCGTCAATGATGACGCAAAATATTCAGTTGGAATTAGCACAACCGTTGAAAATATGGACATTATCCAGAATGCTAACAGGCCTAAAAGCATCCCATTAAAATGATGACTCATTTTGCTCTTGGATTTTACGAAGTGATTGCCAACTATATACGCCAGGAGAGCTGGAAGAAGCGTACCTACGGTAAGTGAGGTCATAATTAAGACGACATTATAGTGCAGTGTACGTGGATCAAATAACATTCTTCCGTACGGGATAGTGGTTGAGAATAGTACTCCAATGATTAGCAATGCAAATAAAATACAACCAAATGCTACAAGTGGAGATTGTGGGTTTACTATTCTTGTTTTTGCCATACTATTTACTAGTATACGTAGAATATAAGCAAAAGCAACTTGTTAATATGGGTTATTTTATAAATAATTTCTACGTGTGGCTTGATTTTGACATAGTGCGATTGCCAAGGTTAGAAAAAGCCTTGGTTTAATTTGTATGCTGCCAACATATTTAAAAAATAAAGATGATATTCTATAGTCTGTTATAATTTGCCTAAATGAACGATGCGGTAGGGGCGCTGTTTTTAATTTATTATAGATAAATAGGGTTCCAGACAAAGGCATGAAAGAAAAAATAGATGTTATATTGAATTGTGATTTTGAAATTATTCTTGATGATTTTGGGCAGGGTGTTTTAGGCTTATAGTTATTTTGGTAAAATGTAAGTTTAAATATATTTATTATTCTAAGATAGGTTATGGTTAAATGGTTGTATGGCAAATTTAAACCATTCTCTGTATGTAAAAAATAAAAGCAAAAATAAAATTATATCAAAATTTGATAAATTTATTTTTATTGCTTCATTTATAGCGCCTTTAAACGGAATTCCGCAGGTTATTGATGTATTTCATGGAAATACAAACGGTGTATCTTTGTTTTCGTGGTTGGGTTTTATGGTTTTCTCGTCTATGTTTTTTATTTATGGATTAATTCATAAAATTAAGCCAATGATAATTACAAATTTGTTATATGCAATTATCGACGGTTTGATTGTTTTAGGTTTGATATTATCAAAAATAAGCTAGCGTTAACATTGATCACGCTATGTTTTTTGACTGAGAGGTAATTTGATTCTTGACTTAATTACTTTACTTTAGTAAAGTAATTTATATAATGAATTCAACAGATAAAGCATGGACTACGAATGCGTCTATGCAATTAGCCCGTACAATAACTGACATTACTGATATACAAGTCATGCAAGACTTTTTGCGTGACGTGATGACTGAAAAAGAAATTATAGAAATTTCGATGCGACTGGAGGCGGCACGAATGTTGAGCAAAGGTTATAAATACAAAGAAATAATCAGTAAAACAAAACTAAGTAGCCGAACGGTTGCTCGCATAAGTGAATGGCTGCAAAACGGCACTAATGGTTACTCTGAAGTCCTAAGCCAAGTAAATAATCATCATGACCATATTCCGCCAGCTCGTGACTGACAGTGTGCCTATTTAATAGTCAAAATGCCAGCTACGTAGCTGGCATTTTAAAATATATCATTTTACGAAAGGACTGTTATGGAAAAATATCAAATACAAACTTACGATGACATTATAAGGGTATCGGTCGGCAAATCCAAAGAAGCTTTGGTTGATGTTTGCACTTATGATGAGTCTATTTTATCTGAATATGAAAATAACGACATGCTACCTTATGCAGGACAAATTATATTAGTCAGGCGTACACTCGCAAAAAAATTAGCCCGTATAAATAAATATCTCAAAGAAGAGTATCGATTAAAGCTTAAGGTGGTTTATGGCTATCGACACCCCGAGATTCAGATGCGATATTTTCAAGATAATCGAAGCGTTTTAGCGAAAAAATTCAATAATCTGAACGACACGGAACTTAATGCACTTACTCATAATTTAATAGCTATACCAGAGATTGCTGGTCACCCAGTTGGAGGGGCGGTTGATTTGACATTGGTCGATATTAACGACGTAGAATGCGATATGGGCACTAGAATAGCTGATTTTTCAGATAGCGACAGAATACGAACATTTTGTCGAAATATTACTGATGATCAGTTGATGAATCGACGAATATTATTAGAAGCCATGACGAATGAAAACTTCGCCCCATTTTATGGTGAATGGTGGCACTTTTCGTATGGTGATCGCGAATGGGCTGCGTTTTATGGTAAGGCTTCAGCAATTTATGGAACGGTAGATTTGGCACCGATCGAAAAACCAGATACTATATCGCTTATAACATCTGCAGGCGGCAATGGTACGGCAATTCAATTGATTGACCGGCCTTGGGAGCGATATGAATATGAAGCAGCAGGCAAGGCACTCGTTAGCTCACTCGAAGTTTACGGAGCTGAACAAGCCGGTTTTTTAATTGCTGATATTTCTCACTTTGAGATGGCGGGTGGTGAATTCTGTGGGAATGCTACGTGCGCTGCGGCTTTGATCTTATCAAAACTAAGCAATCAGCCAATAGTTAACTTTTCTGTTTCGGGAATGAATGTGACTGTCAGCTCACAGATTAACGAGTTATCGATCGGCGCTTATCGGGTTATAAGTAAATTTGCAAACATTGACTATATGTTGAGCAAGGGTTGTCTGTCAGACGGTGGTTTAGTTGATATAGTTGATTTTGGCGGCATCGTCCACATAATAATACGGGCTGCTTTTCCAGCTTCGGCAGACGAACGTCGTCGCGTTCATGAATCGGTCATTAAGGAGTTTGGTTTTGCCGCAAAAGATGCTGTTGGTGTTATTTGGTTTAATCAAATCGAAAAAATAGTAGCAATCAACCCGGTTGTATGGGTTAAATCGGTCAATTCATTTTGTTATGAATCATCTTGCGGGTCAGGTTCGATAGCGGTTGCACTAATAACAAACCGGCGGGTTATCAGACAGCCAACTGGTGAAACTATAAAGGTGGGTGTTGATAATAATCAAATATCTCTTGAAACCATGATGAAATTTGTCGAATATGCAAAAAAATAATTTTAATGAGCTCGCGCGCAAAAAAACTGAGCTGGATAATTATGCTTTCCGATGCTCCACAGCTAAAGATTGTTTTTTACTTCAAGTCGTTTGTTTATGTAATTCAATTCAATATACCAAAATAAAATGACTAACTTATGGCTAGCTATTGTATTTTGGTACCCCGGGTTGGGATCGAACCAACGACCTTAGGCTTAGAAGTCCTCTGCTCTATCCACTGAGCTACCGGGGCATAATGTACCTTAGATATTATACCAAAGATTTATATTTCTTGGTGGTGTCATAATTTTTTGACCTAAAAAATTTACGTAGAGTATAATAGTAACAAAGGGGGATTAGTAATATGATAGAAATTAATGACAATGGTCCGGCTCCGTTTGTAGGTAATATCGAGAACTTTACATTAGGTAATGAAAATTATCGAACGACTTTATGGACGGGAAGTAACCTTCAGATTACGTTAATGGCGATTTTACCAGGACATGATATTGGCATGGAAGTTCACATGGATCATGACCAATTTTTGAGAATCGAGCAGGGTCAAGCGACTGTTCAAATGGGTCCAGATGAAAGTCAGCTGCAAACTTGGCAAGCGGGTGACAATGACGCAATTGTTGTGCCTGCAGGAACTTGGCATAATTTAGTAAATAGTGGCGAGGAAGTTTTGAAGGTTTATTCTATTTACGCACCACCAGAACATCCACACGGAACAGTTCATGTAACCAAAGAAGATGCTGAAGCGGGTGAAAACTAATTTAGATAATTTTATGTAAATAAAAAAGCGACTTTATCATATTTAATGAAAGGCGTCGCTTTACCTAAGTTTTGGGTTATCGAGCTTGTAATTTTATAATTGCTTGCTCGATTTCTTTTGTGGTTAAAATTGCCGCATCGACGGGTGTGCCGATTTCAGACGGCGGTTGAGTAATCTGACGACCAATCACTAGATAGTCGGCACCTGCAAGAATTGCTTCGTATGGTGTCGCGACGCGCTTCTGATCGTTTGACGGAGCCCATTCCGATCGAATGCCAGGGGTGACTTTTAGTAAACGGCTTAGGTCTGGGTATTTTTTTAAAAATACTAAATCGTTTGCTGAACAAATGATTCCATCTAAACCGGCTTCTTTACCTTTGTGTGCAAATTTTGTTACTTGTTGTTCAATACTTGCTCCATTATAGATATCTCGGCACTCCTCTTCGTCTATTGAGGTTAATACGGTAACTCCTAGGACTTTAGCATTGCTATTGACGTCTTTGGCTGCTTTGATAGCCGCTTTGACCGAATCCTTGCCTGAATTTATGTGTACATTATACATAATAACCGACGGCTTGTTCAACGAACTAGAGGCTCTCTCTGTAGTGTTTGGAATATCACTATATTTTCCATCATAGAATATTTTGCCACCAAGTGATTTTACATAGTCTAAGACTTTAGGGCCGCCAATTTCACTTATGAGCTCAAGGCCAACCTTAAAGCCACCCACATAAGGGTTTAGGGTTGTTACTAGATTTTTAATCTCGTCGAGTGTTTTGACGTCGAGTGCTACAATGATCTTGCTTTTCGCGTTCATTTTTTCACCACTTTCTGTTTTTGGGTAAAAATTTAGCCAAACGATCGTTTGACTACCCTGCATATAAAATACAATATAAATATTAAAAAAGCAACAAAATAACCACACATGCGCGTGTGGGTGAATACTTGGTGCGGGCGGAGAGAATCGAACTCTCATCGTTTGCTTGGAAGGCAGACATATTAGCCGTTATACGACGCCCGCATAATTGTATAGATTATTATACCAGGGGTTGCGATGTTATGGAAGTAATATTGCATATTTTAATATTTGTTTTAATCTGTTACAATAATTAGGCCTAGTAATTATATGGCGAATGTAGCTCATCTGGTTAGAGCGCCGGGTTGTGGTTCCGGAGGTAGTGGGTTCAATCCCCATCATTCGCCCCAATTAAAATAGACGACTTGATTTGTCGTCTTTTTTATTTTACCAAATTGACCACAAACTTTTTTATGTTTATAATGTTAATCAGATAAAGCAAAATAAATATGAATTTCAATAAACGCATAGTAATGAATAGCGATGACAGACCTTTTCACAGTAGTGGATATGCTAGGGTGGCAAATGGAAATCGGATTGGATCAGTCGCAAATGTATCATTTGATAAGCGACAACAAGTTGAAAATAATAGACAAAAGGTCGATTCTTATAGACGCTCAACTGTGGGTAATCCGTATGGAGTCTTGAGGGCGAAACGATATATAAAGCCAACAACGCCCACGCTAGGTGCTAAGAATTCATTACAAAGTAACAATGCTACTGCGCCAGCTCGAAGGGCTTTCAACGAGCCTGGTGGTAGAAGCTACAATCCTTACTCTTAGATTTCGCGCAAAGTTTCGATATCTGCGCCAAGTAAATTCAAACGGTTAGCAAAATCTTCATAACCTCGATTGATTGAATATACATCTCTTAGGATTGAGCGGCCTGGTGTTGCAAGCATAGCAAGCATAATTACGACTGATGGGCGAAGCGCCGGTGGAGCAACAACATCAGCTGGTTTCCAATTGGTGGGTCCTGATATGAATACGCGGTGCGGGTCGACTAATTCAATTTTAGCGTTAAGCTTGGAGAGCTCTGTAAAATAAATTGCTCTATTTTCATAAGACCAGTCGTGAACCATAGTGCGACCTTCTGCTACTGTGGCAATCAAGCCGAGGAATGGTAGGTTGTCCATATTGACGCCCGGAAATGGCATACTGTGTAGCTTGTCTTTTGGCGCATTTAGTTTTGAATGCTTAATCTTAATATCAACAAGGCGGGTCTCGTTATTGCGCGCTTTGTATTCTTCGCTTATTTCATATTTCAAACCCATTAACTCAAGAATTGCCAGTTCAATTTCAATAAATTCAATTGGTGCACGTTTAATGGTAATTTCTGAATCTGTCACTAATCCAGCGGCGATTAAGCTCATAGCTTCGATCGGGTCTTCACTTGGGTAATATTCAACATTTTTATTTATATTGCGGACACCTTTGATCTTAAGTGTAGTTGTGCCGATTCCGTCAATTTTAACACCAAGTTTTTTTAGAAAAAAGCATAAATCCTGAACCATATAATTTGGACTGGCATTTCGAATAGTAACTTCGCCATCGTAAAGCGCCGAGGCCATAATCACGTTTTCAGTGGTAGTATCGCCCCTTTCAGTAAGTAGAATGGTTTTTGTAACGGCCTTTTTATGCACGACAGCGTGGTAATTCTCATCAATCGTATCAACCTTTAATCCAAATGGGGCGAGCCCTGTCATGTGGGGCTCGATCGTCCTCTTACCAAGATTGCAACCCCCCGCAAAAGGTAGCTGAAATTCTTTATACTGGTGGAGTAGTGGTCCTAGAAGCATTATTACTGTGCGGGTCTTTTTAGCGGCTTCGATGTTAATGTCTGCAAGCTTAAGCCTTGCGGGGGGCGTAATCTCAAGGTCATTTTTATCGTTTAGCCAGCGAACTTTCACACCGATACTTTGCAGGACTTCAATAATACGGTTTACTTCCTCAATTCTAGCGACGCGTCTGATGATGGTTGTCCCATGGTTCAACAAACTAGCACATAGCAGGGCTACGGCAGCGTTTTTACTGGTTTTTACCTCAATTTCTCCGGATAGTTTTTTGCCGCCATTTATTTTGAAATTGATTTTACCTGACTGGTTAAGACTGACGATTTCACTTGACAATACTTCGCTGATGCGGGCCAACATCTCAAGGCTGATATTTTGTCCACCTTTTTCAATTCGGTTTATGGCGCTTTGGCTAGTGTTTAAAGCTTCGGCTAGCTGTGATTGAGTAAGCCCCCTGGATTGTCTCGTCTCTTGAATTAGTTTTCCGATTTTAGATTTGTAATCATCGTTTGTCATATTTTTTATAATATATCATTTATGGTATAAGGTCAACATGCTCGACGAATGGTATAATTAAAGTAAATAGGAGGATTTTTGCCATGAAAGATAAGATTGTTGCCGCGTTAATAGCGGGAGAAGAAGATAGACAAAGAAAAGGACTTGAGTTAATTCCAAGCGAGAATTATGTTAGTGAAGATGTATTGACTGCACTGGGTAGTGTATTTACTAATAAATATGCGGAAGGATACCCAGGTAAACGCTATTATAGTGGTCAGGAATTCACTGATGGTATTGAACAGCTTGCAATCGATAGGGCGAAGGAATTGTTTGGGGCTGACCACGCTAATGTCCAGCCACATTCTGGCGCGCCTGCTAACGAAGCCGTTTATAGTGCATGGTTAGAGCCAGGTGATACAGTGCTGGCGATGGATCTTAGTCATGGCGGACATTTAACCCATGGTGCGCCAGTAACTCGTAGTGCTAAGCTTTATAATTTTGTCCGATATAAGATGAAGGATGTTTCAACTGGTGAAATTGACTATGATAATCTTCGAAAGCTGGCGTTAAAACATAAACCAAAAATTATTTTAGCTGGTTTTAGTGCGTATCCTAGAAGCCTTGATTATGCAAAATTTGCTGAAATTGGCAACGAAGTAGGGGCACTATTGATGGCTGACATGGCTCATATTGCGGGTTTGATTGCAGGTGGGGTAATTGAGAATCCGTTTGATTATGGTTTTCATGTTATTACGGCAACTACTCATAAAACATTGCGCGGACCAAGGGGCGGTTTAATCTTAAGTAAAGGAATTGTCAGTAGCCCGCTTACTGCTCCAGAAAAGACGATTGCAAATATTCCGACCTTAATCGACCGAGCTGTATTTCCTGGCATGCAGGGTGGTCCACACATGAACACTATTGCGGCCAAGGCTGTTGCTTTTGGAGAAGCTTTACGGCCAGAGTTTAAACGATATGCCAGCCAGGTTGTTAAGAATGCCGCCGTACTAGCTGACGAGCTTAAGTATCGTGGATTCAAGCTTGTAACTGGTGGTACGAGTAACCATTTAATATTGATTGATATATACGCTAGTTTTGGCATTGACGGCAAGGTTGCTGACGAGGCGCTTGATGCGATTGGACTGACGGTTAACGCAAATGTCATCCCTGATGATAAGCTTCCGTATTATCGTCCAAGTGGAATAAGAATTGGGACTCCTGCGATTACGACGCGAGGATTAGTTGAAAAGGATATGGCACAGATAGCGGAGTGGATGAAGGCTGCTATTGATGGGCGGGATGATTTGGATGTACTTGCTAGCTTGAGGGGTGAGGTGGAGGGATTTTTGTCTAAATTGTAGAGTTTAATTTTTAGAAACAAAATACATGCAGATTATGCATGTATTTTGTTTCTAATTTTCTGTAGTCATCTATTCTAGTAAACGTAGGTTGATCCGGAAGTCGCCGTACCTACATAAACATATTTAATACCTGGGGTTCCGCTTGGGTCCCAGTATGCAAATCTTAATCCTGTAATGTTTTTCGCTGTATCTCCGGCGCTACAGCTCGCGGCTGCTGTTACACAGGAAAGTGCCACCTGGGAAAATGTAGTATCCCATCCTGCTATAACGGGCGTTGAAGCTGCATCTGCGACTATAACTGTTCCTGCAGGAAGTTTAGCTGTTGCACCCGCGTGAAATGTTGCGTTAGTGCCAGGATAGTAATTATTTTCTGCGAAGAAAGTTTCAGCCGTGGATTGAGCTGATTTTGCAGCGCTTTGAGCTTTTGATGCGTTTGCCTTAGCTGTAATACCAGTATAAGAAACGATAGTAATAGCTGCCAATATACCGATAACTACGATAACGACTAGAAGCTCAACGATTGTAAAAATTAGTGATTATGCTTATTATATTACTATGTCGTATGAATTATTGCAATATGACAATTTAGCAGTGAACTGTATCAAACTAATAAAATACGCTTGAATATCTCATGCGTATTTTATTAGTGTCGGTCTTTTTCTTTATGAACAGGTCGGTGTTGATAATGTAAAGTTTGCAGTTGTTGCATTTCCAACAAACACATATTTAAGACCTGGAGTAGGGTTGTTGCTAAAGTCGTAATATGCAATACAGCCACCGGTCGTGCCTTTAGCTAAGTAAGATACATAGGCAAGCCCATTGTTAACCCCGGTTGTTGCATTTGTTGGTACGTTTTGAGCTGCTGCAACTACAGTTATACCTGTTGGTACTTTTGCTGTGCCTGTAGTATACCCCATGATAGCTGCCGCGTCCGCTGGATAAACATTAGAACCTTCAGCATTAAAGATCTCAACGACATTTTGTACAGATTGTGCATTACTTAACGCCTTTGTTGCGTTTGCCTTAGCTGTAATACCAGTATAAGAAACGATAGTAATAGCTGCCAATATACCGATAACTACGATAACGACTAGAAGCTCAACGATTGTAAAAGTGATTATGCTTTTAATATACTATTTTAGCTAAATATAAGCAAGTGGATCAAGCGTTTTATTTTGGTAGAGTAGCCCTAATAGTGCCCGACTGGCTAATTTCGCGACCAGCAATCGTTTTTGTAGCGTTAATAGTAATTCCAACGGTCGTGGTTGCTAGGAGTGAGGTTTGCCTATCTGTTGCTGTTTTATTGTAGTTATTAGCTATTTCATCGGCCGTTGTTGAATCCGGATTAACATAATAGCTTATTTTAAACCCAGTTGCATTGGTTATTCCATCAACTAGCTTTGTGTCGCTAGCCTTACAAAACGTACCCACCGGTATTGATGGGTCGCAAGTGGCTTGTTGCCAGATGGTTGTTGAGGCTTTTGTAATCGAGTCACAACCGTAGCCAGCTGAATAGTAATTAGCTGGCATTATTACTCTTCTCCAGAGTGCTCCATTTTTTAGAAAATATACAAGATTTAAGATTACGGGTTCATTTTGGTCAACTTGAGCATTGCTGCAGGCGTATGGTGCGTTTTTATATACAATATTACGAGACGACGATAGTGGGTTGTTAGTGGTGGCGACGGTACTTAAGATTAACGATGAACTTTGTGATGTGGCGTTTATAAATGGGGCATTCGTAGAATCGTCAGTACCTTGCGGTGCGGTCAATGTGAAGCTGTTTGTGGCTAGATATCCGCTGCTTAATTTAACGTCCTGTTCTATTCGATTTAGCGCATCATGAACGTTATATATTAAGGTATTTGCACCCCTAGAAGCCATGACTTCGCCGGTCATATTTACTATTGCAGTAATAAATACGCCAATTACCAATATTACGATCGGTACTACGATCAAAATTTCTACGACTGTGAAGCCTTTGTTTTTTTGCATAAGGTTATTTTGTCGCATAAGTTGCACTACTTACTGTTATTTGTGGGTCGTTGTATTTTATCGTCGCGGTTATTTTAGAGACCGAATTTGGTGAGGTGTAGGGACATGTTATGGCGACGGTGATGGTTGCATTTGATAGGTTTTCGACAGTAATGGGTTGATTATTCACTAATGCTAAATTTTGAACACATGGGTTGGAAACGCTTGATTTATAACGTTGTAAATAATCGTAGGCGACGTTACTGGCTTGGGCTTGTGCGCGGGCTTCGCCGCTATCTTTAATTACTAAACTATAAAGTTGATAGCCCGATATCAGGAAAGCTGCCGCTACAAATAGTGTAATTAACAGCTCTATTGTAGTGAATCCAGGCTGTTTATTTATTGTTTTCATTGGTTTTTGCTCGTAATTACGCAAACGTTATTGGGTGCTGGGCATTCGGTGCTTGCAATCTCAAGTTTGTAATAAATATTAAACTTACGGCATTCCTCTGTTTCAAGAGTGCATAAGCTGCCATCATTTTTAAGTGGTTGATAGACATATTGGTCTTTGGTGATTGCTGTCCCGCCGATTGCCTTTATGTCGTTTGCGACCAGTGAGTTGTCGTTGGCTGCCACTAACGAAGCGCTCGAACTATTGATGTCGGTTCCTGGCGTCATGATAGATTTAACATCAACATCCCTGAGCATGCTTTTAATATTAGATTTATTTTGCGCTAGAACGATTGAGGGGTAGCGGCCGATTTTAGTACTAGTGTCATCACCTGTTTTATAGTATGTTTCAAGATGTAGGGCTATAGTTTCAGCATCGGTTTTTCTTTCGGAATCACGCCCATTTGCCTGTGAGCTTCCGAGGTTAACTACGCCAAGAATCAACAAAATGCCCATAACTGCGATAACAACTATAAGTTCAGCTATGGTAAATCCACGACTATTCATATTAACAATCATAAGCTTTTTATATTTAAACCACAAGCGTTCCTATATTTCGAGTGGCTCTTGCTGGACTTGTATACGGAAGCTGTCTCTTATTTTACCAATTATTTCGTCTCTTGCATTAGCGACGTCAGTGTACGATTTAGCCGACTCGTTTATTAGGACTAGTGCATTTTTATTGTATATGCGCATGCCATGTAAAAGCTGACCCTTTAGTCCTAATTGTTCAATTAGCCATCCGGTCGGAACCTTATAGCGCCCATCGCCCATATCATAGGTAGGTATGTCTGGATATTTTGCTCTTAAATCATTTAGTTGCCAAGCTTCTACCATTGCATTTTTGAAAAAAGATCCAGTATTTGGCAAAAATTTTGGATCAGGCAGTTTATTCTTTCGAATTTCGATAATCGCATTTCTTATTGTCTCGACTGTATACAATTTAATTTTATGTTCGTCGAGATATTTTTGCAGGGCATCATAAAAAGGTGGCTTCGGCTGGTTCTTAGATAATTTTATAGTTATCGAAGTAATTACGTAACGACCGATTGATTCATTACGAAAAATACTGTCTCGGTATGAAAAGCTGCAATCTGAATTTTGCAGTGTTACGAACCGCTCTTCTTGCTTGTCATATGCCTCGAGTGACTGCAAAGTATCGGCGATTTCTTGACCATAAGCGCCTACATTTTGAACAGGTGCTGCACCGGCCGTACCTGGTATGGCCGACATTGCTTCGATGCCGCTAAGATTTAGATCGACAGCTTTTTTTACGACTGAATCCCAATTTTCACCGCCACCTAATTTTATAGTTGTAGAATTGATATCATCAGCAATTATTTCAAAGCCAGGTATTCTCATTCGAAAGACGATTCCATTAAAGCCTTTGTCGGTAGCGACTATGTTGCTACCACCACCAAGTATGAATATGGGTAGTGATTTTTCTTTCGCTTTTTGACAAATACTAGCAACCTCATCCATATTATGTACGTCGGTCATGAAACGTGCATTACCGCCAATTTTCATTGTTAAATAGTTCTTTAGGGGAATATTTGTGTGTATTTCCATGATGTCTGTATTATAGCCTATGATTAAAATATATGGTATAATCAACAGTGATAAAATTTTATGCACCCGTAGCTCAGCTGGATAGAGTACTTGGCTTCGAACCAAGGGGTCGTAGGTTCGAATCCTGCCGGGTGTACCAATTGTTTATGTAAATAACCTCGATTTGAGGTTATTTTTTATAAGCCGCTTATGCCGACAAAATGATGTATGTGTCTTTTCTTTATATAAAGATGTCGATAGGTTGATTCAATTCGGCTCAACTATTTTTGACACCAGTAATAATGAAGAGCCATTGATATTGTCAAAAGAAGTTACTTGATTTAAGGTTATTTCGTTGCTGATTTGTTATTATAGTTTATGTTATGTCTATTATTGATGCTATTATCTTAGGGCTAGTTCAGGGTGTTACCGAGTTTATTCCGGTCAGTAGCTCGGGCCATCTGGCAATTACAAGCCATTTATTGGGCGTCGGTGGGGCGTTTGAATTTGATGTTTTATTAAACTTTGGAACATTACTGGCTTTGATTATTTTTTATCGAAAAAAGCTTGGTTTAATTATTAAGCGAATTGTGATTGACGGGCAATGGACTTTGGCTTTAAAGATTGTCGTTGCAACTATTCCAGCTGTTTTTTTTGGAATCCTGTTAAAGAGCCAAATCGAGAAGTTGAGTGAAATGATTTGGGTGGTGATTGTTATGCTAGTGGTGATTGGTATACCTATGATTTTATACGGGAAGCAGTCGACAGATGCAGATGATAGGGGAGTTGAAGAATCTGTTGATTGGAAAACTAGCTTAAGGATTGGTTTTGCTCAGGCGTTAGCTTTGATTCCTGGCACTTCGCGTTCGGGTATTACAATATTAGTCGGGTTGAAATCAAATCTAAGCGCAGCGCGTGCAGCTGAATTTAGTTTTTTGCTAGCTATACCTGTTATTGCGGGTGCAAGCCTTAAGACCCTGTTGTCTCATGACGGCACGGGCTTTTTAAAAGATAATTTAGGCATTGTACTTATTGGAAATTTAGCTTCGTTCGCTGCTGGCATTCTGGCGATTAGTTTTTTGATGAAATTTATTTCAAAACGAGGCTTAAAAGATTTCGGTTGGTATCGAATTGGACTCGCGACTATATTAACTTTTTTGATTATATTTAAAGTTATATGACAATCAAGGCCGTAGTAATTGATATTGACGATACACTTTGTTTGACCGAGGGTGTATGTTACGATATGGAAACCGAGATTATGTTAAAAATGGGCCGTAAACCATTTTCGCGCGCAGTCCATATATCAACTTGGGGAACAGTGTTAAGGGAGGCAATTTTAATTAGGTCGCCCGGGATTGACTATGGTGAGTTTAAAGCGTGTTTTCAGTCAGTTATGCGAGAATATGTTCAGGCTGGCAAATTAGATGTAATTCCGTTAGAAAATTATGCTACTCTCGATAAACTGATTGACGATGGCAAAAAGATAATACTACTAACATCACGCAGTGAGTTGGAGCTCGAGCATATGTTAAGGCCAGATCATGAATTGGCATCAAGTGTTCATGAATTTTACCACAAAGATAATATTAAATATCATAAACCAGATCCACGCGCCTTTGACGAGCTGCTATTGAATAACTCGCTAAATCCTGATGAATGTGTTTATGTTGGCGACTCTGTTGGTGATGCGGCGGCTGCAATTGGAGCGGGTTTAAAGTTTATTGCTAGTTTAGAAAGTGGACTTAGGAGTGAATCTGATTTTGCTAATTATCCGGTAGATGCTTTTGTTTATAAATTTCCTGATATAATAAAGTTTATTGATAAAATGTAAAGAGGACGAAATGAAAGACTTGTTACTAAAAAAGATTCGGCTAAGTTATTATTTTATAATTTTATTCATTATATTTATGGTTGTTGTTGTGTTTTTGCCGCATATTAAATTTGAAAGCGGCGCGCTGATGCTGTTTTCTGTCAACTCGTTTTTATATGGTTTTTATATCTCACCGATATTAGGTGCGCAAAAATCTAGGGTAGAGGAATTGCATAAAATTATACGATCCGAAGCAAATTCTATTTTTGCGATGGTTCTAAGTCTCAAAAAGCTGCCGAAAAACCTCCGTAATGAAATTCAAGGCATGTTCATGGACTATCTTAAGATTTCGGTTGCGCAAAAAAAGCCAGGTGAAGGCGAAATTAAATACGAGGCAATGATAACGTTTTGTTTGGATTATAAGGGTGATTATCAAGCTGAAATTGTCAAGCTGTTGGATAAGCTGGTGGCTAATCAGCAAAACCGCACAAATTTTGCAATGCAAATGGGCAATAAGGTTTATAACAACGAGTGGATTATTATATTTATGTTGTTTGGTATCACGCTATCTTTCGTAATCTTGCTTGATGCTGGCGGTGGGTTTGTTTTCAAATTTTTGGCGGCTGTTTTATGTACTGGGCTTTCTATGCTTCTTGTAATCTTGGCAAAAATGTCGACACTTACTCATAAAAAGGCAAAACAAATTTGGGATCCTTTTAAAAAATTGATTAGTAGTAGTTTTTATAGAATTGATTAGTTATTTTATTATCATAGGTGTTGGCAAGCACTTGCGTCAACAGGGGTAATGGTGTACAATTGTTTTCTGTAAATACGGGCCAGTAGCTCAGCTGGTTAGAGCGTCTGCCTCTTAAGCAGAATGTCGTGGGTTCAAGTCCCACCTGGCCCTCCAAGAAAATAGACCTGTCGTCAAGATAGGTCTATTTTCTTGACTTAGCCCTAAGATGTCTATTGCGCTTATACTTACAATTTGATTAAATTAAGTGAATCATCATATTTAATGAAAGGTTGCAATGTGAAAAATCAGAAACATCAATTTGGAAGTGCACATTTAGTTATTATCGTAGTTCTGTCGCTCGCTCTGATTGGCGCGCTTGGTTTTGTATTTTGGCAGAATTTCATGCAACCAAAGGAAATCACTACTCAGACAAATAGTGTTGTCAAATCAACAACTGAAGATAAAGTTGAACAAATATCGCAAAATGAATTAGAGGCAATCGTAACGAGCGAACTAGGCTTTTTAAATGGAAAAACCAGCCTTGATCAGGTAACCAATCAGGAAAAGCTACATCTCGCCATAACTCTTTATGCAAAGGCTCACCCATCCGCTAGTGGTGTATACGTTCGAACAATTACAGCTAGTGAAGTCGATGATACTTTAAGTAGGGCGAGCATTTCGACCGACGGCCTTGTCCACGAGTCGATTAAATGCACAACCGCAACAACACCGGTACATAATGAATATGATTATGATTCAAAAACCAAGACATACTCAAATGCTAATCACGGTGGACATGGCATCGAAAAGCAGATAAGCGCCATATACTCAAAGGCTTCAAATTTCAAACAGGACAATAACCAGTTCTCAATAACATATAAATATGTGTTTGGTGTTTTGAGGGAATTTGGCGCTGGTGATTCGCCAATATTCGGAACTTATTCGGACGCAGAAAATGAAACTAATGCAATTTATGTATTTAAAGCCGCAAATGACGAAATTGGTTCTTCGGTGAGTATAGATGATCAGAAGAGTTATATTGAAAATAACTATAATTCATTTGAAAATAAACTATCAGCCTATACATATACTTTTAAAAAGAATGACGGTAAAATTAAATTAGTTGATTTTAGTGTTAAATAGTTTTTTGACATTATAATTAAATAATCTGTAATAATAAGGTGCTATGGCAATATACTTTTTAAGACACGGTGAAAGCGTTGCGAATGTACAAAATATATTTGCTGGACAAAAAAATAATGCACTATTAACACCCTTAGGTGTTGAACAGGCGCGACAAGTTGGCGCTGAAATTAAAAAATTAAATATCAACCGAATAATCGCGTCAAATTTAACCAGGGCTATTGAAACGGCAACAGAAGTGGCTAATGTAATTGGTTTTGATAGTAACCGGATAGAAATTGATGAAAGAATTGCTGAATACGACACTGGCACTTTGACTAACGAGCCAATCAGAAAGATTTCTTCGTTAGATTTTATTAAAGTTGATGGCGCTGAAGATGTTAAACATTTTCATGATAGAGTTGTGTCATTTTTAAAGCAATATAAAAACAGCACCGATAATATTTTAATGGTTAGCCACGCTGGAGTTGATAGGATGATTAAGGCCTCAAGTCGAGGGATTGATTTGAAGACTTTTTATGACATTCCAGGTTGTCCAAACACTTATTTGATCAAGCTAGATTTGGCTTGGCTAGATTAAACTAATTAAAAAACTGTTGTATATTGTGTGTTTTGTATTGTGCCGAAGGATTAAGCTCCCTATAATTACTTTCAGTAAATAATTTAAAAAGGAGAAGGTGTGGTTCTACGTAAATATTTAATTATTGGTCTTACCGTTGCGGTGGCGGGTTTTACATTGGGTCAAACAGTCGTTTCGGCTCGACAAAATAATAATTATGGAAAGATTTCTGGTAAATATATTGTTGTTTTGAAAAACAACGCTAGCGCTTCGGATATTCAGACCGTTATTGGTAAACACGGCATTCAGACTACCGAGGAGTATAGTAATGTTATAAAAGGCTTTTCTGCTAACATGACAGAAGCAAAGGTTTCGGAAATTAAAAAAGACTCGAGAGTAGTTTATGTCGTTCAGGATCGCGTTGTTAGTGCTGATGGCAAGGTTTCACCAACTACTTCTACAACTAATACCCAAACAATTCCAAATGGAGTCAAGCGTATTGGTAATAACGTTGCTAATAACGGTTCCGGCGTAAAAGTTGCAGTCTTAGATTCTGGTGTTGATTTAACGCACCCTGATTTGAAGGCTAACTTAGCTACTGTTAGCAAATCTTGTGTTTCAACGGCAAGAACGGCAAATGACGATAACGGACACGGAACGCATGTTGCCGGTACTATTGCTGCTGTAAATAATACTGTCGGTGTAGTAGGCGTTGCATCTGGTGCTAAAATCGTGCCAGTTAAGGTGCTTGATCGAACCGGTAATGGATCTTGGTCGACGGTTATTTGTGGAATTGATTGGGTAACGGCAAATGCTGCGGCTTATAACATCAAGGTTGCAAATATGAGCTTATCAGGCACTGGCGTTAGTGATAATAATTGTGGTTATACTAATAATGATCCGCTTCATCAGGCAATCTGTCGATCGACTGCGGCTGGAGTAACTTATGTTGTTGCGGCTGGTAATGAAGGAGTGAATACTTCGAACTCGGTACCGGCTTCTTATGATGATGCTGTGATTGCCGTCTCGGCCTTGGCTGATACTGATGGCGTAAAAGGTGGATTAGGTTTGTCAACTACCTATGGGGCTGACGATACTTTTGCTTCGTTTAGTAATTACGGTTCATCAGTAGATATTGCCGCACCTGGTGTAAACATCAAATCAACTTGGAAGGGTGGCACATACTCAACAATCAACGGCACCAGTATGGCTTCACCACACGTTGCTGGAGCGGCTGTATTGTACTTGAAAACTAATCCATCGGCTAATTGGCAAACTGTAAAGAATGCTTTAATTTCGGCAGGTGAAGCAAATGGCTTTGGCCATGTTGATGCTTCTGGGAATAATTTACACCCAGAACCAGTCGTGCTTGTAAATAATCTTTAATTTTAAATAATTAGCGATAAATAAATAGCCTACGTATAGTAGGCTATTTTGCTATAATCAAATTATGGATAAGATTGATTATAAGAAAAAGTTGAAGGAATTATACCAAGCGAAATTAAACAAGGTTGCTACGGTTAATGTTCCCAAGATGAATTATCTGATGATTGATGGACATGGCGATCCTAATACCTCGCAGGAATATGTAAATGCGATACAGGCACTATATCCGGTAGCTTACGGTATTAAATTTTACTGCAAAAAAGAACTAGGAATTGATTATGGCGTTATGCCATTAGAAGGTTTGTGGTGGTCGATCGATATGGAAAATTTTAGTA
This sequence comes from Candidatus Saccharibacteria bacterium HGW-Saccharibacteria-1, assembly GCA_002839415.1. Classification (GTDB taxonomy): domain Bacteria; phylum Patescibacteriota; class Saccharimonadia; order Saccharimonadales; family Saccharimonadaceae; genus UBA1547. Next base: position 157,795 of record PGXZ01000001.1, read on the forward strand.
CAAATACGAAAGAAGATTGGATGTGGACGGCGATGATTATGCAACCAGATTTTGTCGACAAGGCAATTTTTAATAAGATTATCGAACAGGTTAGGGTCAAGAAAGGTTTATTATCGATTGATAAAATAAGGTTTGAATCATATGATGAGGGCCGAGCGGCACAGACTTTATATGTCGGTCCATATTCTGATGAAGATGATACTATTAAAAATGTACACGCATTTATAAGGGATCAAGGTGGCAGCTTGGCGTTGACTAATAAGCATCATCACGAAATTTACCTCAGTGACCCGCGCCGTACTGATGCGGCCAAATTAAAAACGATAATTAGGCAACCTTATTGATATAATTTTTACATAATATATTTAAAAAAGATTTTGCTTGAGATTATTTATAAAGTTTTTGAAAGCTATAGACTGTAAGTAATTACATATTACTATCGTGTTCTGATAAAATGATAATATATGTTTAAACGTTTACTAAATTTATTTGACAAATTAAGGCCAATTGAAACACTAAATGTTGGCTTTGATTCTGGTGGTAGATTCAAGCCGACTATCGTGATGTTGCATGGAATTGGTGCAACGTATAAAACCTGGGATGTTTTAAATGCCGAACTTGAGACCTCTAAATATAGAATTATTGCAATTGATTTATTGGGCTGTGGTTTATCGCCAAAGCCTAGGCTGTGTCAGTATAGTGTCGATGATCATGTTAAGTATTTACGAAAAACAATAAAAAAATTAAAAATACGTAGGCCCTTTAAAATTGTTGGACATTCGATGGGCTCTATTATAGCCGCTAAATACTGCAGGCTGTACCCAAGCCGAATAAAAGAAGTATTTTTGCTTAGTTTACCGATTTATTTTAAAGATAATAAAAACGTTAATTTTTCACACAAACGTACAGACTTTTATCTAAAAGCTTATGAATTTATATCTCAAAAAAAAGATTTGACAATTAAATATTCAAAACATGTTCGTAACATCCTGCGAATTAAGGACGGAATAAATATTGACGAGGATTCCTGGGATGGTTTTAGTAGGTCACTAAGGAATACTATTATTAAACAAAATACATTTGATGATATATCTAATTTAAAGTTACCCGTACATATAATTTTCGGTGCATTGGACGAGTTTTTAGTGCAAGAAAACGTATACAAATTAGATAAATTTAAAAATGTAGACATTACGAAATTGAGTGGAATAAATCACACGATTACACCCCGTTTCGCAAAAAGTGTAGCTGAAATCATAAATAAGTCCTATTGATGGTTTATCGTTGTATCTGTTTTGGATAGTCGCGAGGCAATCTTGTGGTTGCAATCTGTTATAATACATCTATGAGTTCAAATTATTTATTTCAATATTGTCAAAAATTAGTGGTGTTGTCAGCCGACAAACAAGCGGTTTTACTGGCAAAGCGCAAAGACGAAGCTGATTACAATGGTGTGTTTTCATTTATTGGCGGTAAGTTGGAGACTACTGATTTAGATTTAGTCGAAGGTATGCGACGTGAAAAAAACGAAGAAATTGGCGCCGATGCAATTGTAAAGATATTACCAAATGAAACTTTTAATAAATATTTTATTAAAAAGGATGGTAGTTGCATGGTACTGCCTCATATTGCTGGCGTGTTTAAATCAGGTGAAATCAAATTAAATAACGAATACAGTGAGTACAAATGGGTGCCGATTGCCGAGCTTGATAGTTTTGAGCCAAAGATCGAGAATATAAATGAACTTACGATTTGGGCGGCTACAAAAGTATATATTGCCAATGACGGTGAATTTGTTGAAATTTAGTCGATGATTAGTAAGCAGGCAAAGGTTATCAAGAAAATATTAAAAGCTTCTAATAAGAAATTGGAGCATAATATCAAGCATACCCTTGAAAAACGTAAAAAATACGAAAAAAGCTTGACCGCTATTAAATTATTATCCAGAAAATCAAAAATTGAGTGGACTGACGTTGAGGGTGTTAGGGTTGCATGGGTTAGTCCGCTTGTTGAAGACGTGGAACGTACAATCATATATATCCACGGTGGTGGTTTTGTTTACGGTCTTTCTGCGGTTCATGTGGCCTACGTCGATCGATTAGCAGAGGTTTGTCGAGCAAAGGTGTTATTGATCGATTATAGTTTGTCGCCCGAAGCTCGGTTTCCAGTTGCTTTGAATGAAATCTATAAAATCTGGAAACACTTAATTAACGATGGGCTTGATCCTAGTAAAGCAGTTTTAATGGGTGATTCAGCTGGGGCAAGTTTGTCAATCTCGGTCGCATTGAAACTTAGGAGTAATCAATTACCTCAGCCTTCGTGCTTAGTGCTTTTTTCGCCATCCGTTGACAGTACTCTGGGTCAAGAAAGTTATATTTATAATAATGACAAAGATATTATTTTAGACAAAGAAATTATGGACTATTTTGTTGACTCGTATGTCGGACAGACTGATCGAACTGATGTTTTAATATCACCAATACGAGCTGATTTACATAGTTTACCATCATTGTTATTACAAGTTGGGTCTGATGAAGTTTTACTTGATGAGTGTAAAATATTTGTTGAAAATGCAAAAAGAGACGGCGTTGATGCGACGTTAAAGATTGGAAAGGGTATGTGGCACAACTGGCATTTGTCAGCTGAGCGTATGCCCGAATCAAGTGAGTCATTAAAAACAGTTGCCGACTTTATTGCCGGCAACTGTTAATTGATTAGTTAGTTTAGACTATCTATTCCACTGCCATGCATCAATTTCGGCAATGTCATTGCCAAATTTCTTAATGTACTCGGTGTTATCGATAATTTTTTGTTGATATTCAGTTATAATACGTCGAGCTTCTTCGCTTGGCATCAAACCTTGTTCAGCCATGTTTTCAAAAATTGCAATTACTAGGTGGTGACGACTTGTTTCGTTTCGAACGTGCATGTCAAATGGAGTTGTTGTGCTGCCGCATTCAATGTATCCGCGAATGTCGAATCGACTTGCATCGTTTACGTAATTGAACAGAATCGCTTTCAATGTCTCTGGGTAGCCGTGGAAGTTGCATATAACTGGTTTGTCATATGTAAAGATCTCATTAAACTCGTCTGCGTTAATAAAGCCCTGTCCTTGACCAAATCCGCGGCTTGTTAGTGAGCTGACGTTTACGAAGCGAAGTCTAATGTCAGGCCATTCATTTTTTGCAAGGTCGATAGCGGCTAAAACCTCTTTGGTTGGATAGTCACCGATACCCGCCAAGACAACGTCTGGATTCTCGTCGCTTGCAAAGTCCCATGTCATTATACCGGTGTTAATTTGCTTGCGTGCAAGTTCTGGCGTTAGCCATTGTGGCTCAATTGTTTTTCCGGCGACTACAACATTTATTTGTCTTTTGGACGATAGCATTTTTTCCATTGTTACTAATGTGCTGTTGACGTCGGCAGGGAAGTATACGTCTACGAAATCGCCATGTCGCCTTAGTGCGTCATCGATAAAGCCTGGGTTTTGGTGGCTAAAGCCGTTGTGGTCTTGTCTCCAGCCAGAGCTTGTAAGAATGTAGTTAAGTGACGGGAAATCACCTCGCCATTCGTATTCAGCGGTGTGCTTAATGAATTTTGCGTATTGATCCATCATACTGACAACAACTTGAACAAAAGCTTCGTAGCTTGCAAATACTGCGTGTCGTCCAGTAAGGATATAACCCTGAGCTAATCCCTGAAGGTTGTGCTCACTTAGCATCTCCATTACGCGACCGTCATGAGCCATGTCTTTATCCCATTTTTCGTTTGGCCAAACCCAGGCGCGTGAAGTTTCTTGGAAAATTGCATCTAGTTTGTTCGAGTAGGTTTCATCTGGTGACATAAATCGGAAGTTTTTGTTGTCTTTGTTTAGTTTAAAGACTTCGTTTAGGTACTTACCGGTTTGAATCATGCTGCTTGAGCCATTTACGCCAGGTTGGCTTGCGTCCTGCGCAAATTCGTTGATAGATGGTAGATTAAGTGGTTTGTAGACTGTGTCTCCACCGTGTGCGTGTGGACTCATACCCATGCGTTGTTCGCGAATCGGTACGATATTTTTAGCAAAATCGCCAAATCCAGTTTCAGCATCGAATAGTTCGCTAAATTTGTATGCGCTTAGCCATTCTTCAAGAAGTCGTAGTTGTTCTGGATCGGTTTTAGCTTCGGTTAAGACAACTTGGTGGGACAAGCAATTGCCTTCAATTTTATTACCGTCAAGTTCTTTAACGCCCGTCCATCCCTTTTCGGTCCGCATTATAATCATTGGCATTCGAGGCGAGACAATTTCCTCTGGAGATTCTTTGATGCTCCAGATTAGTTTGTGTGCCCAATCCAAAGTTTCTTCCATTTGGTCGTCAAGGTTTTCGCCGCTGACAATACGCGGCTCATAGCCGTAGCCCCAGAATAGCGCAGTTAATTCTTGATCGCTCATTCGACCAAAGATAGTTGGTGCAGAAATTTTATAGCCATTTAAGTGCAGAATAGGTAAAACTGTACCATTTGTTTTTGGGTCAACTAATTTATTTAGATGCCAAGCGGCAGCGGCTGGGCCAGTTTCAGCTTCGCCATCACCAACCAAACAGGCGACAATCATATTAGGGTTATCAAGCGCAGCGCCATAAGCTGTCGAAAGTGAATAGCCAAGCTCGCCGCCCTCAAGGATTACTCCAGGTGTGCCGGGGTTACTGTGGCTTGGGAAGCCGTATGGCCAACTAAAATTACGGCAAATATGACTAATACCTTTGTAGTCTTGGCTTGCTTCTGGATAGAATTCAGTTAATGTACCTTCAATAAATAGGTTAGCCTGAAGCGCAGGGAAAGCGTGTCCAGGTCCTAAGATGAACATCATTTCTTGGCCATATTTTTTAATTAGGTTGTTTAGGTGTGCGTAAATTAGGTTTACGCCAGGTCCTGACCCCCAATGCCCTAATAATCTAGGTTTGATATCGTCGTGCGTCAGGGGTCGTTCCAGCAAGAAGTTATCCTGCAAAAAAATCTGCGCAGCAGTTAAATAGTTTGTTGCTCTTCTGAACTTGTCGAAATCTGTTGTTTTATTATTCATGGTTATGCTTATTGTATATTATTTTATAGGTTTTAGGCAACATAAAAATATTACACCCGATTTTATAAAATAATCGGGTGTAATAAGTGGGTTTTTGTTGCATTTTTATACTGCAGTTGGTGGCTGCGGTGGCTGATTTTCGGGATTTGGATTTACATTTTGTGGTTGTGAAACTGGAGCTTGACTAGGGATATTTGGGGGCATATACGTCGGTTGCTGAGTAAACTGCTGATTGTTTGGATTATTCGCGTATACTGATTGAACATTCTGCGCGGGCATTGCATTAACTGTTTGCACTTGGTTGTGATTAGTTCCGTGCCAAGTTGATTTATCAAAAGCTAGTATTCCTAGCCAGACTGTGTAGAAAAAGACACCTAAGACTACAAATCCGGTACTCTTTCCAAGATTGCTTCCGATATTTATCATCGCTCTTATGAAAAATACAAGACTGGCTATTGATGCCGCTATACTTATTAGTGAGACAGCGATACTTATTGCCGGAATGGATGTTGATGCGCTGCCGGCGCCAGATAAAGAAATGCCCACGTAAGCTAATAATGACAGATATCCTTTTTGTCCACCCAATTCAAAAAGTTCCCAATTATTCCAGGCTGGTATCCATGCTATATATTCCGGTACGCCTGCTTTTTTAAATATTTTACTAAGAAATATTGAATTTACGATGTAAAATATGATCGATATAAATATAAAAAATATAAAGAAAATAAAAATAGCACCCAAGACTGCATAGTCTTCTACGTCACCCATTATTCATTACCCGCATAACTTAGTTTATTTAATGCCATATTTTCCCTTTTTATATTTTCTAAACTTAAGATTTTATTAAAATAATTGTAACATAGCATCTAAGTTTGTATACAGTGTATTTTACTAGTGTAGTCTTTTTTGCTAAGATATAGACAATGAAATTATTAGATGGACTAGAATTATCTGGTTATATAAAAGAGCGACAACTCAAACAGTCGCGCGCGCTTCGTCAATCGTGGCGAGTAGTTCCGCGCATAGCGATTATTTACACAGGTAACGATCCTGTAATCAACACCTATATGCGCCTTAAGAGCGAGTATGGTAAGGATATTATGGTCGAAGTTGATATTTATAATCCATCTGTAGCTGAATTGTTAAACCAGATAAAATCATTGAATAATGACGAAAATGTTCACGGAATAATTGTTCAACTGCCACTTGCAGACATTTCGCAAACCGAAGAGGCTATTGCCGCTATCAGTGAAGAAAAAGACGTAGATGGCTTGAGGGGTGGATTGGATTTTATCCCAGCTACGGCTATGGCGATTGATTGGCTTCTAGCGGGCTATAATGTTAATTTATCTGGCAAGAAAATTGCAATTGTTGGCAACGGTCGTTTGGTTGGCGCTCCATTGTCAAATTTATGGACAAAGGCTGGTTTAGATGTGTCGGTTTATGACATCAACACAAACAATCTGGCAGATGAAATTAAATCATCAGAAATTATTGTTACTGCAACTGGCAATCCCAACTTAATCAATAGTGAAATGATAAGTCCGAAATCTGTCGTGGTTGATGCCGGAACGGCCTCTGAGCATGGCAAAATTGTTGGTGATTTAGCAGCTGATGTTCGCCAGAGGCAAGATTTAACTATTACACCAGAAAAGGGCGGTGTTGGTCCACTGACTGTTGCGGCGTTGTTTGATAACGTACTGCTCGCCGCGCGAAAAGTGGCTGATAAAAAAGGTCAACAGGATATTTAAATTAAATTCAAAGCTTCTTTGACGCGTTGGGCAACTTGTCGCGGCGTTAAGTTGGCTTTAACGATATAGCTATGTATGCCGAGTGAGCGGAGTTTTTTTGGAGCTTCCTCTTCGCCGAGGTTAGTAAGGATTATAACTGGTGTATTTTTACCCCATTCATTTTGTCGGATAATTTCGAGAGCCTCAACACCATTCATTTCTGGCATTTGAAGGTCTAATAGTATAATATCTGGCGTAAAAGCCTCGACTAGTTCAACGCCATACTTGCCATTATTTGCCAGTTGCACATCAAAGCCGTCTGCCTCAAATTTCATGCGATACATTTGGCTGATAACTTGGTCGTCTTCGATTATAGCAATTTTTGTCATGATTTATGTATACAATGATACGTTATCGCGTGCATCCGTACAAGAGCTTGTGGTATAATGACAATTAGAATACTTGAATAATTATAAATATAGGTGATAATATGCTTGATTTAGCTCCGATGATTTATCGACAACGTCTCGTGATGGAGGCGTTTCCTAAAAAGGCCATTGCAGCCGATGAGATCAAAGAATATCTCTCTGGTTTGTCTAAAGTAACTGACATGAACCAGCTAATAGAGCCTGTTACGCATTGTAGTGATATGTACGGTTGGGCTGGTTGGATACACTGGGAAACATCTGGTGCTCATTTTTATGCCTGGGAGCGTCCAATTTTGTTTTATAGTGTAGATGTCTATACTTGCAAAAAATTTGACCCACAGGTCGCCATTGAATACACAAGAAATTTCTTTAATAGCGATACGATTGAGTTCAAGGAGTTTTAGAGGTGGAGCGTGATTGCGGCAATTGTAATGAGATTGTAAAGCCGCAATACGACATATCAATTGATAATACCATTGATTTAACGGCAGAACTTTTACTTGAAAATTCTGAAAAAGCTTTGCATACCAAAGAAATTGTTATCGAGGTCGCCGGGGATAGTAAATTTGCTAATCTGGGTCGATATGTCGAGTCAGTGGTTTTTGAAAAATCTTTTGGAAATGATAGCGTAGAGATGGCTGAAGCTTATAAGGATTACGAGAAATCTAGCCGTTTCAATATCTGTATTGACACCGAATCGTCTAGGCCTATCGGCGCTATTAGAATTATAGAAAACGCGGATAGTGGCCTTAAAACATTAAATGACATATCGGATTCGCCATTTAATGTTGATATTGATGAATTTATCAAGCAGCGTAATATCGATGATTTAATTAAAGTTTGGGACGTGGGTACTGTTGCAGTTTTGCCAGAGTTTCAAAGCAGTGGGGCGAGTATTTTATTGTTTAGAGCAATGTACACCTCGGCCTTGAGGAATGGTATTGACCATATAGTCTCGGTAATTGATGAAAAGCCGTTTAAATTGTTAACGAAATATTTCTCTGTCCCGTTTGTACCGATAATCGATGGCTTAGAGCCTTTGCCGTATATGGGATCAAATAAAAGCCACGCTGTTTATGGCTATGTGCCGAGATTTTTTGACGAAATGAGCAAAAGTAACAGTCGCATTAGCAATAAATTCTCAAAAATCTTTAACACCTTGGTTATGGGTGATGATGATAATTTAATAGTTCCATTGCAAAAATAAACAATAAGTATAAGTACTATTAATTATATAATAAACCCATGGAAAGCATTATTCTAGTTATTACGTGCTTCGTAAACCTAGCCTTGGGTTTATTTATATTGCTTCATGATCCTAGGGCTAAATTTGCTCAAATATTCGCCGTGATGAGCTTTTTTATTTGTGTTTGGACTTTTGTAAACTACGCCACAAACAGCTATGCTGGTAATCTTCATTTAAACGACGTGGCCAATAAACTAGCTTATGTTAGTGGCTATGGTGTTGTTTTTTTTGGTTTACTATTTACTTATTATTTCCCAATAAGACGCAAATTTTCTAGATTAGAAATTATTATATTAACAATAACTAGCTTGTCGTTAGCCATCTTGTCCTGCACCAGTCTAGTATCGGGTGAAGTGATTTTATTAAATGATGGTACGCTGCAGTTTTCGATTGGCCCGTTAATTAGTGTTTATATATATGGTTTTCTTATACTAATAGTACTTATAGCTAAAAATTTAATTAAGGCTTCAAGGGATCTTGATCACGATCACAAGATGCAGGCTAATTTGGTTTCGGTGGCTTTTTGCATTAGTGCCTTTGGGGGGTTATTTCTGAATGTCTTGATTCCACTGGCTTTAAACAACTGGAGCTTGACTATGTTTGGTCCGCTCACAACAATCGTCCTAGTTGTTGTAATTGTTTATGCGATTATCAGACATGGGCTGTTTGATATAAGGTTGGCGTTGGTTCGTACATTTGCTTATGTTCTTTCCTTAACTGTATTTGTGGTAGGTTACTATTTATTGGCGTACTTATTGTCGATCCTAGTGCTTGGCTCTAGTACTTTCTTTAATGAGCAAAATGGCTTGAGTATTGTAATTGCGCTAGTTTTAGCTTCTTTTTTTCAACCTGTCAAAAGATTATTTGACCGCTTAACTAATGCAATTTTCTATAAAGATAATTATAACAGCGATGAGTTTTTTGCTCGTATTAACCGAATTGCAACTCAGACTACTGATCTTTACGATTTGATTAGAAGTTCGTCAGGTGAAATAGAAAAAACAATTAAACTTGAACAGGTTGTTTTTGCTATTATAAATGAGCAAAAAACTTTCTCGATAGGAACTGGCCATCATATCAGAATGCCTCACTCTGATGTTCTAAAATTAAAAGATTTTATTAGTAGTGATTCATATCGAATTGTCGAGGATGGCTTTATCGGAAGCGCTACTCTCGACCACCAAACCAAACGTCTCCTAATAAGCCACAAACTAGAACTAATAATTCCACTGACAGTCTCTAAAAAAATAGTCGGTATCTTGTGTCTTGGGTTTCCGATGAGTTATCTATTGCAATTCAAAATGCCCTTGCGATTCAAGAAATTCGCGACCTTAACGACAGCTTGCAACAAAAGATATCCAATGCCACCAAAGAGCTACGCGCCAGCAATGCTCAGCTGCAACGTCTAGACAAGGCAAAGGATGAATTTGTCAGTATGGCTAGTCACCAGCTCCGTACGCCCTTAACGACCGTCAAGGGCTATATAAGTATGGTAGTAGAAGGCGACGCCGGTGAAATCACTAGCGAACAACGCCGCCTACTTGATGAAGCCTTTATGAGTAGTGAACGTATGGTTAATTTAATTAACGACTTCCTTAACGTCTCACGTATTCAAACAGGCAAGTTTTTAATAGACAAACACGAAACCAACCTTGGCGAACTTGTTAAGCAAGAAATCGATCGACTAAAATCAAATGCCGATTCGCGTAAATTAGAATTTATCTACAAAAAACCAAAAGATTTCCCAATCATGAACATTGACGAAGCTAAAATACGCGAAGTAGTAATGAACTTTGCCGACAACGCTCTTTATTATTCTCATGAAGGTGCAAAGATTGATGTTAAATTGCACGTTGATGAAAACAATCAAGCTATATTTGAAATCATTGACACCGGCATCGGCGTATCCCTAGAAGACCAGTCAAGGCTCTTTACTAAATTCTATCGTGCCAGCAACGCTAAAAGACAAAGACCTGACGGCACTGGCGTAGGTCTCTTCCTAGCAAAAAAAGTCATCAGCGCTCACGGCGGCAAAGTACTATTCAGCTCAGTCGAAGGCAAGGGGAGTACTTTTGGGTTTAGTTTGCCAGTTGAATAAT
>PGXZ01000025.1 GCA_002839415.1 Candidatus Saccharibacteria bacterium HGW-Saccharibacteria-1
AATAGATAGCTTGGCACCATCTCTAAAATCTGTACCGGTAACAACGATGGTATCGCCGCCGGTGTTATATGCGGTTAGTGGGGAGGATTGGGTGATGGTAGGACCATCAAAGAATTGAAAATCACTTGTTTCAAATGACTCATTACCAGACGATAACTCTGGATAAATCGTTCCAATACCACCAGCAGAATAACCAGTGCCGCCCTCAACAGACAAACTACCCGATAAATGCCTATTGTTACCAATTTGGGCCTGAGTCAAGGTGCCTGTCATTTCTTTGTTAGCGACAATAATCTTAGTTTGACCTGGATATGGCATTTTTGGCGTAGTAATTCGAATTGTATTGGCGTCAACGAATTCGGTAGTCGCTTGATAAATATACAAACCTCTAGCGGTAGTAACTACAAATCGAGCGACGCTACTGGCGTTAAAATTACCGCCATTTACAGTAATTATATCTCCACCAGCAATCCCAGTTTGATTAGGCGATAAACTTGTAAAATATGGTTTTTCACTTTCGCTCGTGCGGTTAATAGCAATACGACCGCCGGCACCGCCACCACCAGTAGAAATCCCGTTACCACCATTTGACTGAATCACGCCAGCCCCTTTAACCGATGGAGCTGAAAGATATATTGCACCACCCGAACCACCACCGCTAGTGCTCGTAGCATTACTGCCGTTAGCTAACAAACTTCCATTTATCAAAACTGACGTATTCGAAGAAATCTTAAGTAACCCGCCACCAATTCCGCCGTAACTACCCGCACCGCCCGACCCCATATCTGATGGCGTAGCAACATCACCATATATTGAACCACCGACAGCAGTCGAACTTGAACCGCCAACCGCACCGTAACCAGCACCAGAGTTGCCCGTGCCGGTTCCTGAACCGTTGTTGGCTCGATATCCAGCGCCACTTACGTTAATATTGCTGCCGGTTTCGACATTGACATCAGCATCTACGTTAAAATTGATCGCCGAACCAACAGTGCTGGAACCTGAAAGTAAAATTGACGAGTTGTTCATTAGATGTAATGATTGCAAACTACGAGCGTCGTCTGTCGTCATTACGTCTAAGTAATTTAAGGTCGTAGCGCTAAGATTTAGATTTGTATAAGGAAAATCAGCACCAGACCAAGTTACGGATGAATTAGAAAGATTTACCGATGTATCTGAACCGTAAAAAACAGAATCTTTCGATTTTGTTATAGCATAATTAGTTAGCGACAGATTAGGTTGTAATTTTACAGTACTGCCAGCATCAAAATATAAATTTATCCTACTAGCCGGTGACGGATTTGAAAAATCACGAATTTCTACGTTGCAACCAGACCCTATACGATAAGTTGACCCGTCCTCAATATAAAACGAGTCATATACTACAGGCTGAGCGCACATTTGAACAGCCTCGTACGAAACGCCCCTGCCATCATTATCAATATATAAACTACCGTTAGTGTGAGCAACGTCCTTTATAAGGACGGTTCCAGCTGCCGCTTGATTGCCGTTATTAGCACCGGCCAAAGCCTTTACATTAGTGTTGCTAATTTCAGTGCTCAGTGAACTTAATAAAATCCGTCCACCAGAACCACTTCCACCGGCTGTTCCGCCAGACGTTCCTCCATTTCCACCATTACCGCCATTAGCAGTAATCTGACCAGTCAACGTCGAAGCACTAGCTTTAATATTGATGCTACCACCACTACCCCCATTACCACCACTGCCACCAACGCCACTACCACGAGACGTCCCGCCATTTCCACCATTAGTTCCATTCATGCCGTTACTTATCACATTGCCAGCAAGGTTCAAGCTGCCAGAAACATCTACATAGACAGCTCCACCACCTGAACCACCGCACCCACCAGCTCCACCACCAGCTCCACCGTACGAATAATAATATATTTTATTATTTTTTGAATCATACCTGTAAGTACTATTAGAACCCCCATTAGATCCATTACCGCCACACGGAGAACCTCCCGAGCCACCCGATGCCAATGCTGTATATTGATACGCATAATAACGACCACCCCAACCACCATTGCCGCCATTTGCCGTAGTAGTGGTAGTAGGGCCTGATATTGGGCCGGCATATGTATAACCCGAACCCGAACTACCGCCGCCGCCATTACCACCACGGCCACCGGAGCCCAAATCAACAGGGTCGTTAACATCTCCGTACGCACCACCGCCAGTTGCCTTGCCACCATAAGCAGCCGCCGTACCTGTACCAGTATTACCGGGCCCAGCACCATTGCTATAACCCTTTCCCGAAACATCAATCTTACCACCAACCAATACCGACATATCACCTTCAACCGACAATGCCAGTCTGTGGGTCTGCGCCGAAGTATTCGCCAGATGTGTCATTGTTCCATATTGTCCGATGGTGACATTACCCGTCACATGAAGTTCATTCGTCGTTGGTGCGCCATTAGCAAACGTCAATGTAGACGTAGCGCTGGAACCGATCGACAAACTAGCAATCGTAACACTGCCGCCGCCAAGGTTAATCGTAGGCTGATTGCCGCCGCTATTGATCGTTACGCTATCTTCTTCGGTAGGCACCGTGCCACTAGACCAGTTTGTGGCAGTGCCCCAATCAGTTGACGTGGATCCAGTCCAGGTTATTGACGCAGCATATACATTGCTAGGCTTATTAAAGTTAGAGAAAACTAACGCCAAACTCGAGGCAACAACAAGCAGCAGGATAATCAATCCTCGCAAAATCCCCGTCTTATTATCAGCTCTATCTAACACTTAATCAAAACCTACATTTTATAACTTAATATTATTTTTTTAATGTTTGTTTAGATGATTTTTATAAGTGTCTAATTTTTATCCATACGCTCCAAATTGCTTTTTGCCGCGATATTTTCACTATCGTGACCTAATATATTCTCATACACTTGCCTGGCTTCATCCGGTTTTGCTAAATATTCATAAGAAGAACCTAGCAATAATTCAATTTGACTATTATTTGGCAGCACCTCAAGTGCAATCTTATAGGTGGTTATTGCAGCATCTGAATCTTTTTTCGAATAAAGTTGAACGTTTGCTAGATTGATATAAGGATTAACCAGTTCAGAATCCTTATCAATTGCTTTTTTATAACATTCTATCGCTTTATCATAATTCTTAATATCTCTGTATGCATTTCCCAGATTGTTGTACGTAATCGAATCATCACCATCAATTTTTAGCGCTGCCTCATATTCTTTGATGGCTGAATCATAATTCTTAGTTACATACAATGCAATTGCATAATTTTTATGAGCGCTTGAGCTACTTGAATCTTTCTCAACTGAGGCTTTCAAGCCAGTCAACTTTTTATTATAGTCGGCAACAACTTGATTATTCGAGCTTAAAGATTGAATCTTAGGATTCATTTTTTGGTATATCAAAAATGCAACTAATCCTAGCAACAAGACAATAATTATAACTATGACTACAGCTAAATTCCGCTTGAACCAAAGTTTTACAGTTTTCAAGTTAATGACTTTTCTAGCTTTAACTGTTTGAGGGTTATTTGCCTCACTTTTAACTTGACAGTCCTGTATATTTGTTTGGTTTGTAAAAACGATATCTTCTCGTGAAGCATTGTCATTATCCATCGTTTTTTAACCCCCTTTATTTCTAAGTATAATTGTAGCTATTGTAGTTATGATTGTCTATCTTGAAATATGATTAGAATTATGTCCATATTTAAAAGAGCTTAAAATAATTGCGTTAATTATTCTAAGCTTTATCTGTTATGTTATTGGTTTCATCAGCTTTAACCAACTTTTCCAACCTATCAGCAAAAAACCAATCACTTAAATTGCCATCGTCATGATTGCATGTCGCCATGACAGTGCCAATGATTTTGGCCTTCTCCACTGCACCTAACTTCTTTGCTACGTCTAATATAATTTGATCAAAATAATCGTCCTCGACTGATTCGATCACTCCATTTTTACATATACGAAGTGACGAATTTTTACTTACAATATCATTCCAATCCAGCACCAGCTGAGAAACCCTTTCATCCGTCATCTTCTCCTCAAACGTCAATAGCTTCTGTATGCTATCTGCTTCAAGACAAGCTAGTTCCCACGCAGGCGTATCAGGATATTTATCATAAACCGGCACATTTACAGAGTCAATAATTCTAATATCAAGATCCAAGTTTTCAGACCTCAACAAATCCAATACGAACATCATATTCAAGTAATCGTCTGTCGTTGCCGTCGATGTCCAAATCCTTACTTCCTTATGCCTTTTGATTGCATTTAATAAATCAGTAATTTGATTTTTTATATCAACCGTTTCCCCTAATACATCCCTGCTATTTACAGACTTAAGATTTGAAATATCACCATATGCCAAAAATAAATTCAGACAAATAAATTCAGAATCAGGAAATAGACCAAATTCTTGATTGGCCTGTTTTAATACATCATCCGCAAATTCCCCGCGCGTGACTTCTAGCATGCGCCTATTCAACTTCTCTATCAATATCTTCAATTCGATACATAACTAGCTTGCGTATCAGTGATTCCGATATCGTATTGCTTAGCGTAAACTCAATAGTACCCTTTGATAATTTAAAATTACCAAGCTTAGATTTCATTGCATTGATCGGCTTTGCGGTCGGAAAAAGACTTATATGTTTATTAAAAACATAAAAACCAATCAAATACTTGCCCTTATAATTAAATGCCGGCATACCATAACTTATCACTTCTTCGGCTTCAGGAACTGTCATCTTAACGATTTTTCGTATGCGCTCCAGTTCAGACTTTTCAGCTGTACCAATTTTTTCAAAATATTCATCAATTACTGTCATAGTACTATTGTAACAAACTAGGTCAGCATAACACGTCAAATTTCTTATTTGTTATCATTCTCCGACAAGGCCTGTGAAATACATTCCAGTTTCATAATTTTTTCAGACAATTCCTTTATCTTCAGGTTAATTTCGATTAACCTTTTGTCAATAATTTCAGTCTGGTTTAAATCTTCAACTGACCCATCGTAATCAACCGATGATTCAGTTACTTCATCAAGCACTAAATGTTCTTCGAAAAAATCAGTTATTGATTTTCCTTTTGTGTCTAATATCGGAAGGTTGATATACTTCCCTTTGGGAAATCCTAAATTGATCCTGTTTGGCATAATAACTATCCTCTCTTGATAATTACTGCTATCTAACCCTACTCTACCATAATTACGCCAAAAAAGCAAGCGAACCGTACTAACTCACAACCATTGCAACATAAAAGCAGGCTCCGTAAACTGTAGTTAATATCACTCAATTACAGAAAGGAGGCCTGCTATGGCCTATTCTAT
>PGXZ01000011.1:0-18183 GCA_002839415.1 Candidatus Saccharibacteria bacterium HGW-Saccharibacteria-1
TTTATTTAGTGCAATGGGGTCTGGGGTATGTAAAATATCCGTAAAATAAATTAGCGCATTCCTTGCTCGTCGAGGACTCCCGAACCATATATATTTGTAATCAAATATATAATGCGTGAGGGCGACCCAACAGGTCGTTCCGCAGGCGACAAAGAATATGTTAATTTATTTTAAACGCGATATTTTATTAACCCTGGCAGTTTTGTTTCTTTTGATGACAAAAGAAAAGAATAGCCACACTAATATAGTGAAAATACACAAATAAATTTATTTCAAATTATTACATTATAATAATTTCCCAAGCCGTACAATCTAATTTATTTTTGAAGACAAAAGAAAACTAAGCTACAATAGATAACATGCAAACAGTACTTAGACTAATCAAAAACTTCGACCCAAAAAACTACAATCTCTCAATCAAACTTAACCGAATCGACAGAACATTTAGCGGTATCGTAACAATACGAGGCCAAGTGCAGCCAGACGCAAACAACATTACATTACACAGCAAAGACCTAAATGTAAATTCAATAACATTTGACGGTAAAAACGCTGATTTTTCAATCGACATCGACGACGCACTAATAATCACCCACCCCGACATTAACGCTGGTGAACATATTATAGTTATTGCCTATGATGGGAAAATAACTGATTCGATGCACGGATTATATCCATGCTATTACGACCATGATGGCATTAAAAAAGAACTTTTGGCTACTCAATTTGAGAGCCATCACGCCCGTGAAGTTTTTCCGTGTGTCGATGAACCCGAAGCCAAAGCCACATTTGACGTTACGCTAACAACCGAGCCGGACGTAATCGTTCTAGGCAACATGCCAGTTAAGCGACAGTGGAGCGAAAATGGCAATTTATTAACAGAATTTGAAACTACGCCAGTCATGAGCAGCTACCTGCTAGCCTGGGTAGTCGGCGAACTTCACAGAAAGACAGCCACGACAAATGGCGGCGTAGAAGTAAACGTTTGGGCAACACCAGCCCAGTCAAGCGAGAGCCTTGATTTCGCACTCGATATTGCAACAAGGACGATCGACTTTTTCGATGAATATTTTGGTACTAAATACCCACTGCCCAAATCCGACCACGTAGCACTACCCGACTTTTCAGCTGGTGCAATGGAAAACTGGGGACTAATCACTTACCGTGAAATGGCACTTTTGGCCGATCCACAAGTTACTTCGATCAGCAGCAAACACTACATAGCAAAGGTAGTCACGCACGAGCTTAGTCACCAGTGGTTTGGCAACCTAGTAACAATGAAATGGTGGAATGATTTGTGGCTAAACGAAAGTTTTGCATCACTAGTTGAATACACAGCCGTTGACGCGCTAGAGCCTAATTGGAAGATATGGCTAGACTTTGACAGTTACGAAAGTATCATCGCCCTTAGACGCGATAGCCTTGCAGGTGTTCAGTCCGTTCAAGCCGACGTTAATCATCCAGATGAAATCAGCACACTATTCGACGGTGCAATTGTTTATGCCAAAGGTGCACGACTGCTAAAAATGTTACAAAATTATATTGGCGAAGAAGCTTTCCGTGCCGGCCTAAAAGAATATTTTAAAAAGTTTGCCTACAAAAACACCGAAGCCGCTGATTTGTGGGAAGTTTTCGGTACCGCCAGTGGCAAAGATATTTCTAATTTTATGAGCACCTGGATTAGCCAATCTGGATTCCCAGTTTTACATGTTAGCGAAAATGATAACGAAATATACCTATCACAAGAACAATTATCTAGCGAACGTTCAAATCAATCAGATAAGTTATGGCCAATTCCACTTAATTGCAATGATGTGAACGCCCCTATGATATTCAATACTCGCGAAACAAGCTTTGCTAAAAATAACCAATCACCCTTACGATTTAATATTGGCAACAACGCTCATTTCGTAACACATTATAGCGAAAATCAGCTAAAGCAACTTGTCGCACAAATTAGCACAGGTGAATTATCAATTACCGATCGTTTACAACTGCTACACGAACAAACAATCCTGGCAAACGTTGGCATTATCAGTAGCGCCAGTTTAATTCCAATGCTTAGCGCCTACGAAAACGAAACTTCGGATGCCGTTTGGGATATCATCGGGCTAACTATCAACAACCTAAAGAAGTTTGTCGAAGAAGACGAAGCGGCTGAATACAAATTGCGTCAACTAGCCGGCAAACTTGCCCAAAAACAATACGAAAGATTAGGACTAGAAAAACAACCGAATGAAGCTGAAACCGACACAAAACTTCGCAGCCTAATCACCGGCCTAATGTTATATTCAAAAAATAATGACGTAATTACGCATGCTATACAGCTATTTAATTCAACCTCACTTGACAAGCTCGACCCAGAACTACGTAGTTTGATTATCTCGGCCTCGGTTTATAACACCAAAGACGAATATATCGAACAGCTAATAACAACATATAAAATGACCGAATCGGCCGAACTTCAAAGCGACATTTGCGACGGCATCACATCAACCAAGGACCCCGATGTTGCCGCCTACCTACTGAATCTATTAAAAGACACGTCCGTTATCCGCTGCCAAGACACCGCCAGGTGGATTGTATACTTGCTACGTAACAAATACTCACGCAAACAAGCATGGCATTGGTTGCGCGAAAATTGGGACTGGATCTTTAAAACCTTCAAGGGCGATAAAAACTACGATGACTACCCACGGTTTGCCGCCACCACACTTTACACCCAGGCGCAGCTTGGCGAATACCTTGAGTTCTTTTTACCAATGAAAGCCGATCCAATCTTGACTCGAGTAATTGAAATGGGCATCAACGAAATCAACGACCGTATTAAACTAATCGAGCGCGACGGACAACTAGTTCGCGACGAGCTTCTAAGCCTCTATAAATAGTTCAACATTGGGTGGCTGGCCGCTGACAGTTATTGCGGCCAGTCGCATATTAGTATCTGAAATGTTATTAGATAACGCGTAATACTCTGCCGCAAATTTCATTTGCCGTAGTTTAGTTTTGGTAATCGCCGCCAACCCACCACCCTGATCGGGTTTTTTGCGATATTTAACTTCTGTAAAATAAATAATATCATCAAGTTTCGACACTATGTCAATCTCGCAATACTTTGTCCGCCAATTACGATTTAAGATTTCATGACCATTTTTTATCAAATATTTCGCCGCCACATCTTCGGCACTATCGCCAATCATTTTTGTTGTAATTGGAATCGGTTTTTCTAAAACTACGTCTTTGACCTGATTTGAATATTTTTTCAATGGCGCAAAAGACAAACGGTGTAACGGCGTAACGCCCAATTCCTCGATCGCAGCCCGATGCACGGCCGTACCATAGCCGACATGCCTAGAAAAGCCATAGCCTGGATAGATTTCGTCCTGAAGCTCCATAAAGTTATCGCGAGCAACCTTGGCGATAATCGATGCCGCCGAGACGCTCGGAATTAGCAGATCAGCTTTTTTAAGAGTAGTTACATATTGACCCTTGCTGGTACCTGCCAAAAAATTAACAGTTCCATCAATAATGATTTCATGGTACGGTACGTTAATTTGCTCGACCGCCCGCCGGGTAGCCATAACAAGCGCCGTTGATAAACCAATTTCATCCAGTTCGCTCGCCTCTACCCAGCCCAAGCCAAAGCCGACTGCTTTTTCACGAATCTCGATATCTAAAACATCACGTCGTTTTTTAGTTAATTTCTTACTATCGGTCAGACCTTCGATTTCTGCGCCACCCAAAACAACTGCTCCAACCACTAGCGGCCCTGCCCAAGGCCCACGCCCAACTTCATCAATTCCAAGTATCATATATCTATATTTTAGCATTAAAAAACACCCCCGAAGGAGTGTTTGTCTCGTTATTTAGCCATATCAATGACATAAGTATTTTTTCGTATAGCAATCCTCGCCAAATCCCTGCATTGACCGAACAACTCTTCTGTTACGATATGAAAATCTGGATAACGCATATCTACAATCCGCTTCACCTTATCAAGAAATAGATTTACGCAATTTATAAATATATTTACATTATCCGACTCCAGTAATTCGAAACAGTATTTAATACTACTGGACGTAAAAATCTCTGCATACAGTTCGAGCATAGTAAAGCATTTACTGTTTTGGTCAATATTATTCAATACCGATAACCAACTGGTCACGTTATCGCTTTCTGGATACAGACCAAAACAATTAAGATTACGCCCTTTTGTGTTACTATACCCAGACATGAGGTCATATAAAAAGACACAGTTTACAATCATTGTATCTAATTCGCCGAATAACTCATCGATTATATCTCCCACAAAATAGACTCTATTTTTGTAACTAATTTGTTTAAGAGTCTTAGATTTAATGGCATTGATGAAATAACTCATCGATTCAAAGCTAACCGCATAGTTATCGATTACTCGATTTGCAACCGATGTTACGCATATTTTTGGCGTATAATCGCCAACCCTATCAACCATCCCAGACATTTCACCAAACATCTTACGTTTTTGAATACCGTATTTAATTATCACACTTTTTGCCTGAGCCGAATGTGAAAATAATCCAACCGCACCATAATTATAATAATCTACGTCCATTTCATCCTCCAATTTTAAGATTTAGTGAAACCAATTTCACCACACTACCCAAAAGGGATAGTGTATAAAACTAAAATTGTTCGAGTTCTATACACTAGCCCTTTTAAGGAGCTTTTAATTGAAGGAATGACTAATTTAAACGAGCAGCACAAAGCCAACAAGACAATACACTTATTCATATTATGACATATTTAATTATTTTGGTAAATACAAGCAAAAACACCCGATATGAAATCGGGTGTTTAATATAAAAGTTTACCAACTAAGCTTCGGTTGATTTTTCTTCGACTTCGACTTCAGTTTCAGCAACAACGGCCTGAACATCATTAACCGCTTCACGGTCAAAGTTAACGCTTTTAAGGCGAGCACTCTTACCGCTTCGGTTACGTAGGAAACTTAGGTAGTTTCGGCGAACCTTAGCACGACGAACAACTTCGATCTTTTCAACCAATGGGTTGTGAATCAGGAAGCTTTTTTCAACTCCAACACCGCTAGCAATTTTGCGAACAGTGATTCGTGAGGTGTGTGAAGCACGTCGATCAGTACGAATAACGACGCCTTCAAAAATCTGAATACGCTCTTTTGTACCTTCTTTAATTTTTTGGTGAACACGAACAGTATCGCCACTACGGACATCAACTACGCTCGATTTTTTCTGGGCATCGTTTACTTTTTTGATTAGTTCAAAACTCATTTTATACTCGCTTTTAAATTTATAAATACAATCAGCTATTGACTATACCACAATAATACAATAATTAAAAGGGGTCATGCCAATAGTATGACAATTTTATATGATAAATTAAAAATAGGGGGAGACACCAGGCCTCGCCCCTTAAGTGTTTAGCGCAGAGCTTCGGACACTTGACCGGACTTTATTAGCTCATCCTGTTCTTTTTCCCATTTATCAAATGGAACTCTTTCGAATTGAGCTACTTGGTTTTCATTCCGTAAATTATTACTGCTAGGTTTGTCAAAACCTAAATCCCCGTACATACTACCTATACTCATAACTCACTCCTTACCTTTCCATGCCAAACAAGACACGCACTACTTCGAAGGATTTTAAAATTGAAGTAGCCTATCAATAAACTAACATAATTTACTGATCCACTATTTCAAATAGATTACCTAAATAATTAGGTGAAAATAGTACTTAATAAATCTATAAACTTACTATATGATTATATAATATAATAATTATAATAAAATGTAAAGCAATACAAGCTGAATGCTAAATTGCTCGATTAACTTCATCGAGAGTAGTTTCGCCCCGAAGCGCTGCCAAAACCCCTCTTTCAAGCAAGGTAACCATTCCATCCTGGCGGGCGACTTTTTCAATAACCTCGGTATGGACATCAACGATATCTCCTCGTAAGAATCTCTGAATTTCCTCACCTACTACCATCTGCTCCATAATAACAATTCGTCCCTTAAAACCAAACGGCGAAGATTCGCTTACGACAGGTGCCCATAACTTGAAATTATCAAAATCTGGCTTTTCAATATGCTCAGGTAAGTCCTTTAGCGCATTTCTAACCCAGCTACGAGTTGCCTGATCAGGTTCGTATTCCCGCTTGGTGTCGTCGTCTAATTTCCTAACTAAACGCTGAGCAATTACCAATCTAATTGAAGAACTGAATATCGGGTTAACTCCAATTAAATTTATCATGCGACTAAAAGCTGCCGAGGTAGTATTGGCGTGAAAGCTTGATAAGACCAAGTGGCCAGTAATAGATGCTTGGATAGCCGTCCTGGCGGTGTCTGAGTCGCGAATCTCACCAATCATAACTACATCTGGGTCAAGGCGTAGGACCGAACGTAAGCCATCGCCAAAACTTTGTCCGCCAGTAGTATTGATTGGTATTTGCGTAATCCCAGATATGCCGTATTCGATCGGATCCTCTAGGGTTATTATCTTGCGCGTAGTTGTGTTTAGTGCGTTGATAATGCTATATAAGGTAGTTGATTTACCGCTTCCGGTTGGACCAACCATAAGCACCATGCCGCGCGGATGGCTAATAATTTCGTCGATTTCTTTTCTTTCAATTGGGCCAATGCCCAATCTATCGATATTCAACATTGACTCATCAAAATTAAATAAACGCAGCACCGCATCTTGACCGTACATCGTCGGCACAGTTTCGATACGAAGGTTCAATAGGTGTGTGCCATGCTCGTTGGTAATCTCTTTTTGCATGTGGCCCGATTGCGGCTGACGAGAAGCGGTCGATATATTAGCCTGAGAAGCTAACGCTCCTAAAATCACACGATAACGTTCATTATTAAGGTCAGCCACAGGGTGCAAAACGCCGTCAATTCGCATTCGAATGCGCATGTGAGTTCGTTGATTTTCGATGTGAATATCGCTTGCGCCAAGCTTATCGGCCTGACTAATTAAATAAGAGAAAACCTCGTCGCTACTAACCGAATTTAAAGTCTTACTGACATCTGTGATTGTTTCACTATCACCCTCGTGGGCAATCCTAATATCATCATAAATCACTTTTACCGGTGGGTCAAAACGATTCATCAGCTTTGTGTAGCCGCTGCCACTAATTAAAAAGAATGTTATGTCGTTGCCGACTTCATTATATTGACGAGTAAGATCAACTATAAAAGACTGCGGCGTTTGAGTCGTAACGCCAATTTCCCAAGCATGACCCTCGCTTCCGGCAACTAACGGAATAAGCCGTTTTTGGTGCATAATTGAGATATCTAGCACCCCCCTGGCCAATTCAGATGTGTTTTCAAATGGACGAGTGTCCAGGTATTGCAAACCAAGAATAGACGCACGCTGCCTTGTAGCTTGCTCATCTTGGTCGCGACGGGCTTGTTGAATCTTGTCTTCTTGCACTGACTATTACTATACCAAATTGCTTGTGTTTTTTACAGCGCAAATACCAAATTCAATTGATTAGATGATACAATAAATCAAATGCCAGAAATAATAGTAATAGCTCATAACATTCGTTCAACCCATAATATTGGGGCGATTTTTCGCACCTGCGAAGGGTTTGGCGTAGATAGGATTATAATTAGCGGTTATAGCCCTTATCCTAAATTACCGAATGACACCCGCCTGCCGCATATTGCCGAGAAACTAACCGCTCAAATTCACAAGACCGCCCTTGATGCCGAAATGATTGTTCCGTTTGAATATCAAGAAATACCAGATTTTGAATCCTTAAAGCAACAGGGATATCGAGTCGTCGGCCTTGAACAAGATAAGCGCAGTGTAATGCTGAATAATTACAGCAAGCCTGACAAAATCGCTTTGTTACTTGGCGAAGAAGTGAATGGCATAACCGACGAGATGCGTGCCGAGTGCGATGATTTAATCGAAATACCGATGTTTGGCCAAAAAGAATCTTTTAATGTCAGCGTAGCAGCTGGAATTGCGCTTTATGCGCTAACTATTTAAGAATTACGCTTTCTTTACCCAAAATCTCTACTAGCTTGTCGGTTAAATCCGGGCTGGCATCAACCCTAAACGGCAATTTGATTGCTGACTTTTTGTCCGAACCAAGCACTAAAATGATGTCAAACACACCCGGGTAGTCGCTACAAGTTTGCTTTAATGACAACAACGAACTGTGGTCGTCGGGATCTTTGATATGCACATAAAATTTCTTTAACCCCTCCATTTCAGCTGGGACTACTGTTACCTTTTCCTTAGGCGCTTCGCTGACCTTAGGCTTGGCGGCCGCGACTCGCATAGCACGAACTTTTGAGCTGCTAATCTTTGGACCAGACATTTTAGCACCAGTCGATTCATAGCTATTTAATTCGCCATCAGACACAAATTGGATTTCGTCAGCAATCATCTTTGCTTCTGTGCCCAAGTTACCGTCACGGTCTTTGGCACTAATTTTACCACTGGCTCGAATTACGGCGTCCTGAACTAATTTTGCACCGATTTGCTCATACAAATTAGGGAAAACAATAATTTCACCCTCACTAGTTTTATCCTCGATACCAATAAATGCCATTTTCGTACCACTTTTAGTTACAATTGTGCGAACAGTTGTAATAATGCCACCAATGGTAGTTTTCTTGCCGTCAGCTGCTGGTGTCATTTGAGACAACGACACTGTTTGCTCCTCAAAATAAACATCATAGTTGTCCAGTGGATGAGCGCTAACATATAGCCCCATCAACTCGCGCTCCCAGGTCAAACGCTCGCGATCAGTGTGTTTGACTGGTGCGGTTTGCATCGTAACACTCGGCTGAATACTTTCGACGCCGGTTAAGCCTCCAAATAAATCAGTTTGGCCGCTAAGCGCTTCCTTTTGGAGTTTGCTAGCAAAAGCCTGGACCGTCTCGAGGTTAAACAACAAATCCGATCGATCACCAAAGCTATCAAAACCACCTGATTTAATTAGCGAATCCCAAGCTTTTTTATTAAAGCTCTTGGTCGAAACACGCTTGGCAAAATCTTCAACAGTAGCAAACTTTCCCTCTTTGCGAGCCCTCA
Source organism: Candidatus Saccharibacteria bacterium HGW-Saccharibacteria-1 (assembly GCA_002839415.1). Lineage (GTDB taxonomy): Bacteria > Patescibacteriota > Saccharimonadia > Saccharimonadales > Saccharimonadaceae > UBA1547. Next base: position 9,072 of record PGXZ01000011.1, read on the forward strand.
AGACTTCCTCGACAGCGGCAGTTCCAACACCCTTAACCGCTGCCATTCCGAATCTAATTTCATTTTTACCAGGCACTACGGCAAATTCAACGAAACTTTCATTAACATCAGGCGGCAAAACCTTAAGACTCATGTGTTTACATTCGTTAATTTCAATTGCTAAACGATCAATATCGTCATGATCGCTTGTCATTAGAGCCGCCATAAAGGCCGCTGGATAGTGAGCCTTGAGATAGGCTGTCCAATACGCTATCAGGCCATAACAGGCCGCATGGGACTTATTAAAGCAGTAGTTGGCGAACTCTTCTAGCTGAGACCAAAACTTTTCAGCCAAAGCAGGGTCAGCGCCGCTATGTTTAACTGCACCCTCAACAAAGTCGACCTTGACCTTGCGCATCAAATCAATCTTTTTCTTACCAACCGCCTTACGCAAAGTATCAGCCTGGCCGCCGGTAAAACCGGAGAAATCTTTGGAAATCTGCATAAACTGCTCTTGATAAACCAAAATACCATAAGTTTCCTCGAGGGCGTTTTCAAACTTTGGATGCAAAAATGTGATTGGTTCTTGACCATGTTTTCGCTTAATAAAGCTGTCGATAAATTGCATCGGACCTGGGCGATAAAGTGCCACCATAGCGATAATATCATCAAAACGGCTAGGTTTAAGGTCGCGCAAATATCGTTTCATACCCGCCGATTCTAACTGAAATACGCCAGTAGTATCGCCTGATTGCAGTAATTTATAAGCAAGTTCATCATCAAGCGGCAAATCTGGTAACGAAATCGTTATATTTTCAGTTTTCTTAATAATCCTTAGGGCATTATTGATAATAGTCAACGTAGACAAGCCCAAAAAGTCCATCTTAAGTAATCCTAGTTCTTCGACTTGACCCATTGGAAACTGTGTCGAAACTACGCCCTTTTGCGCAAATTCAAGCGGAATATATTTCACTAAAATGTCTGGTGCGATCACGACACCGCAAGCATGAACACCGTGGGAACGAATCGTACCCTCTAGTTTAATCGCAAAGTCGAACACTTCTTTGGCAGCCGGACTGGATTCATACGCCGCCTTTAGATCAGCATCATCAACAACGCTTTTCTTTAATGGGATATGACGCCCCTGGGCAGGTTGTGGCACCAATTTAGCCAATCGGTCGCTCTCGGCGTATGGAACTTGCAAAACCCTAGCAACATCACGCACTGCCGCACGCGCCGCCATAGTACCAAAAGTAACAATATTAGACACGTGATCAGAACCATATTTATCAGAACAATATTGGATAACCTCATCGCGGCGAGTATCCTGGATATCAACGTCGATATCAGGCATGGAAATACGATCAGGATTTAAGAAACGCTCGAATAGCAGACCATACTTTAACGGGTCAAGCTCGGTAATACACAACACATAGGCAATTATCGAGCCTGCCGCACTACCACGACCTGGACCAAAGATAATATTTTGCGCTTTGCCCCAGTTAATAAAGTCCTGAACAATCAAGAAATAACCGTTAAAGCCCATACTGTCAACAACGCTAAGTTCGTAGTCAGCCCGTTCTAGCGCCTCGGGCGGAATGTGTTTTCTGGCTTCCTCGACAGTCAGATTGACAGAATCAGCACGGCTAACATCACCATATCGCCAGGCCAAACCCTGAAATACCAAAATATCTAGATATTCCTTTTCGCTTTCTCCATTTGGCGTCGTAAAAGTTGGAATTAAAATACCACCCAGATCAAGTTTTACATTACAACGATCAGCGACTTTTTTAGTATTACGGATAGCCTCGGGATGGCTTTCACCCCAACGCTTAATTATATCCCGGGGATCAGTTACATATAGTTCAAAATTTTTGAGACTCATGCGTTTTTCATCACTAATAAACGCGCCAGTTCCAACGCAAAGCAATATTTCATGAGCATCACGATCGCCCAACGTTAAGTAGTGGCCGTCGTTACTAATTACTAACGGAACATCGATTTCTTTGGACAAGATGTCTAGATATTTATTAACCTTGGTTTGCTGATCCCAGACACACGGACTGTCGGGATGCCCATGATCTTGCATTTCTAAGTAATATCGATCGCCGAAAAGGTTTTTATACCACAGGGCGATTTCTTTGGCGCCCTCGTAATCGTCTCCCCTGATACGTTCACCGACTTCACTACCAGCACAACCCGATAGGATTATCAAGCCTTCACCGTATAATTCCAATAGTTCATGATCAATTCGGGGTTTATAATACATCCCCTCGAGGTTAGCCTTAGAACTTAGCATCATCAAATTTTGATAGCCTTGATTATTCATAGCCAATATCGTCAAGTGATAGCGTGCTTTATCTTTAGACGGATCGCGATCATGGCGCGACCGGGCAGCCACATACGCTTCCATTCCAAGAATCGGCTTGACCTCAGCGTCGGTAGCGGTTTTATAAAGATCAATAACACCAGACATAGTACCGTGGTCAGTAATCGCCACTGCTTCCATCCCCAGTGCTTTAACCTGTTCAATTAAATCAGGTATCTTTGTCAAACCATCCAACAAGCTGTGATGTGTGTGATTATGCAAATGCACAAAATCTGATGTTTTTAGTTCAGTCCCCATATGTACTAACTATTATACCTAAAAAATAACCATTCTGCGCGGAGAATGGTTAGGAAAGTTATTTATTTTTGCAAGCTATCAGTGATTATATTCACCGGCACGCTGATCGTCGGGAACCAGTGAGCGAATTGACCCAGCGTCCAAATCATCAATGCAACCAAAACAGTACCGCCCAAAATTGTACCGAGACCAAAAAATACACCACGGAAAAAATTCACACGATAAATTTCGGTTTTGCTTTTATTAAAATCGTAAAATAAATCTTCAATTAGCGCACGCCGAGCATCTTGCTCGGCGCCACTAACTTTTTTAGCTTTAGTTTTTGCAACTGCCACGAATTATTTCTCGCTAAAGAAGCCTTTTTTTGCACCCTCAACAGCGCGTCCTGTACGATTTTTAAAATCATCGGCTTCAGTCTTGATATTTCCCGCTACTTCAGTCGCCTTGCCCTTAACGTTACCATAAACATCACTGGCTTCACTAGCTACAAATTCAGCTTTTTTAGTAACATCTTTTGCGACTTCTTCGGCTTTTTTGGATACTTCGCTGGCTACTTCACTGGTTTTAGCAGCAATATCAGCCCGAGTTTCTTTACCGCTTTTTGGTGCTGTTAAAATTCCAGCAGCAAGTCCTGCTATTGCTCCAAATAATGCACCTAATGCAAATTTACCTTTTGACATAATTATTTATCCCCTTTTCTTTTGTTATTTTTCCTGAGACTGCTAATAAACTGATTGATTATGTTGACGACGAACATCGGTGATGTAAACTTGGCTATCCCCGACACAACAGACTCGACATTTTCGACAGTCCGCTCAGCTGATTCCGTAATTTTGCGAATTTGTTGAGTTAACTGAATTAGATATATTGTCAAAATAATCCCAAGTATTAAAAATATAGCTAAAAATATTGATAATATTATAACTAGTATTTCAGCGGCTGAACTCATATTAAACCTTTCTTTATTTAATGCTTTTTTGTTTTATGTCTACAGTTTCATTATAACACCAATAAATCAATAGTGTTATTTTAGTCGTTTTTTAAGGTATTCCTTGAAATCAGCACCATATTTTGGACTTTCCAGGGCTACATCGACCACAGCTTGCAAGTATTTCAATTGGTCACCAGTATCATGCCAGATTCCTTCGATAAAACAACCATAAACCGTGTCTTTTTTAGCAAGTTCATTAATACTATCAGCCAAAACAATTTCGCCACCTTTACCGATTTTTTCCTTGGCAATTAGCGGAATAATGTCTGGCGTCAACAGATAACTACCAACCGAAGCGTAAAGTGATGGAGTTTTTTCGGCACCAGGCTTCTCAACTAAGCTATCTAATTTAAAGACACGCTCTGAGATCTGCCCGCTAATTTCAGCCATACCGTACTTATCGGCATCTTCACGCTCGATTTCAATTAACGAGATTACCGACTTGCCGGTTTTGTTGTATGCTTCTTTTAACTGCATTGGCCAAGGGGTACTTGATCGGAAAAAATCATCAGCAAAGAAAACAAAAAACGGCTCGTCGTCATCTATTAGATGCTGGGCATTTAAAATTGGTCGGGCATTACCTTTTGGCGTTCCTTTTTGACGGATGTAAATAAAGTTAGCTAGTTCCGAGATTGCCTTGATTTGATCAGCCTTATCATCCTTGCCCTTCAAACGAAGTTCAGCCTCTAGTTCATCACTACGGTCAAAATGGTCCTCGATAGAGCGTTTTGTACTGCCGGTAACCATAATAATATCGGTTACTCCCGCTTTGACAGCTTGCTCGACAATTAGTTGAATTACAGGTTTATCAATTATCGGCAACATTTCTTTTGGCATAGCCTTAGTCTGGGGTAAAAATCTAGTTCCAAGTCCCGCCGCACAGATAATTGCCTTAGTTGGTTGCTTCATAGTTTTTTTCATAATGTTACAATACCCTCTCTTTTATTAACTTTTGAGCTAATCCTGGATTGGCCTTGCCCTGTGATTTTTTCATGACTTGCCCAACCAAGAATCCAATAACCTTTTCATTACCATTTTTCAAATCTTCAACAGCCTTGGCCGACGATGGATCAGCTAAAACTTCTTCGACAATTACAATAATTGCGCCCTCGTTACTTTCCTGGATGTAACCCTTGTCGGTAGCATACGCCTCGATATCAATCATGGCGTTCATTTCAATCAATTCGCGGAAAAGAATCTTAGCATTGGTCGAGCTTAATTTATTAGCACTAATTAGTTCGTAAATAGCTTTTTCAACCTGAATAAAGTCGATTTCACCAACCGCAAATGACTCGTCGCGTAGCAGTGGAATAAATACGTTAATTTGCCAATTAGTAAAGAATTTAGCACGTTCGATATTGCCGCTATCAATATATTGCTTAATCGAATCGAGGAAGTTAACCTTACCGCGATATTCATTTTCAATATCAAGTAACATCTCAGTCTGTAAATAAGTTAGTTCAAGTGGCTGCAAGATTTCTCGCCATTGATTAGGTAGGATTGGAACTTCGGACTGAATTTTAGAAATTTCTTCGTCGGTCAAAACAATTGGCGGGATGTCAGCGTCTGGCATGTAACGGTAATCCTGGGCATCCTCTTTACTGCGTTGACTGGATGTTTTTTGACGAGCATCGTCCCAACCTCTAGTTTCCTGAACCACTTTTTCGCCTTTTTCGAGCAATTCAATTTGTCGCCTAAATTCATATTCGGCCGCTTTTTCAACACTCTTAAATGAGTTGAGGTTTTTAACCTCTGATCGCGTCCCTAATTCGGTCGAACCTTTTAGAGCCGCCGACACGTTCACATCAAAACGCATATTACCATGATACAAATCGCCATTAGTTACACCAGCATAAGTCATCAAATGATAAAGTTCAGTTGCATAAGATTTGGCCGCATGTGCTGAATGAATGTCAGGCTCAGACACGATTTCAATCAGTGGCGTACCGGCACGATTTAAATCAACCAAGCTGTAAGTACTATAATGCGTAAGCTTTCCAGCATCCTCCTCCATGTGAGCATGATGAATACGAACATCAACCGAACTGCCGTCTTCTAGCGGAACGCTAATTGAACCAGCCTCAATGATTGGCTGATACATCTGAGTAGTCTGATACCCCTTTGGAAGGTCAGGGTAAAAATAATGTTTTCGGTCAAATCGACTGACGTGTGCAATTTTGCTGTTTAGAGCTTTTCCAGCCTTGATAGCTAAATCAACCGCCGAACGGTTCAAAACTGGCAACATACCAGGCAAGCCATAATCAATCGGACTAATCACACTATTTGGAGATTTGTCGCGAGCGTCATTATCGGCACCGCTAAATAATTTAGTATTAGTTGCTAGCTGAACATGGCATTCAATACCAACCGTCATCTCGTATTTAGCAATTATTTCATCAGTCAACATATCAAATAGCCCCCAAATCTTTTAAAGCCTGTCTAAAATTATTCAATGCCTGTCTGGCACTTTCATAACTAACGTGCGCGTCCGATTCATGCGCAATAACGTTTCGCAGTTTATGTGCAGTCCAAATACCATTTCGATTACTAAATCGATTGGCTGAGTTTTTCATACGCTCGCCCATAGTCTGGCCTTTGACGCCAAGCTCGCGCAAGGCTTGGTCAACCAATTTATCAGCATTTAAAACCGCTAAATGATAGCTGGATGGTTCTTCTTTTTTAAATTGTTGCTCGATAGCTAGACAACGAACACGATATTTTTCAACGTCCAGACGTTTGACGCCTTTTTTGGTAACGCAGATTAAAAACAATAGCAAAGCGCCAATGATCAAAACTGCCGCTAGAAAGAATATAATAGACAAATTCACTATCTTGCCTCCACGCTGCGCGCCAATGCCAGCAATTCTGCATCGCTTTTGCGAGAACCAATTATTTGAACACCAATTGGCATGCCGGATTTGCTACTACCTGCCGGTACACTAATTGCAGGCAAGCCAACTAACGAAGCTGGTACAGTCATTATATCGTTTAAATACATCTTAATTGGATCAGTCGTGTTCTCGCCCAGTTTAAAAGCTGTAGTCGGCGCAACTGGACCGATCAAGGCGTCGTATTTATCAAACAAATTATTAAATTCATTCACCAGCAATGTGCGAGCTTTTTGAGCCTGCAAATAATAAGCATCAAAAAAGCCACTCGACAGCACATAACTACCAATCATAATTCGACGCTTGTTTTCAGTAACAAAACCCTTATCACGAGTTTGGCCATATAATTCAACCAACGATTTGATACCGTCTGCCCGTAGGCCATATCTGATACCGTCATAGCGCGCCAGATTACTGCTAATTTCAGCTGGCACAATAATATAATAAATTGCCAAAGCATATTCAACCATTGGCAGATCGACTTCTTCAACCACATGACCGTCAGTCCGAAGCTTTTCGACGTAATTATTTATTGCTTGTCGAACTTCTGGATCAACACCTTCGGCCATAAAGTCCTTAATTAGACCAATTTTTTGGTTTGGCTTAACCTCAGAAATCGGCTTAAAGAAATCAGGTAAAGTTGTCATGTCGCGTTTGTCGTTGCCTGAGATTATGTCCATAATCAATTCAGCATCAGCAACATTACTGGTTAATGAGCCGATAGTATCAGTGCTACTAGCCATCGCCACAACCCCGTAACGGCTAACTGTTCCATAAGTTGGCTTTACGCCAACAACACCATTGAAGCTAGCTGGCTGACGAATCGATCCGCCCGTATCTGTACCAAGTGCAAAAGGCACTATATCTAGCGCCGTAACCACGGCCGAACCACCACTACTGCCGCCTGCTACTCTCGTTTCGTCGACAGCGTTCTTCGTAGGGCTAAAAGCCGAGTTTTCAGTACTTCCACCATGAGCAAAGGAGTCAAGGTTAGCTTTACCAATACAAATTGCGCCTTCGGCCTCTAGCTTTTCAACCGCCGTCGCCTGAAGTGGTGCATCGAATTTCTCTAACATCTTGCTAGCAGCTGTTGTTGGAGCGCCATACGCCAAGAAATTATCTTTAACTACAAACGGAACACCAGCTAGGCGTCCGCCAATCAAACCAGCATCAACCTTTTCAGCCCTCAGTAGCGCCCTGTCTGCGGTTAAACTCAGTAGTGCATTGTATTCTGATTTTTCATTAGCTAGTTTAATTGCATTTTCGACAACTGATTTAGCCGACGTGTTTTTAACTTGTTCTAAGATTTCTGAAATATTTGTCATTATAATACCTTTGGAACCTTTACCTGATTATCGGCCGATTCGGGGGCGCGAGCCAACAAATCTTCACGACTTATTGCGTAATCAATAACTTCGTCATCACGCCAAACATTTTCTAGGCCCGTAACCTGATATGTTGGCTCGACACTACTAGTGTCAAGTTTACTTAATTGTTCAACATAGCCCAATATGTTGCTAATATCTGTCTGTAATCCATCAATTTTGGCTTCATTTAGCTGCAAGCTAGATAGCTGCGCCAAATGTAGCACATCATCTCGAGTAATCTGTGTCATAGAACTATTATAGCTCAAAATATAAAAGTATTGGCTTTAAATTTTGATAAGTACGCATTTCACAATCACCCACCATAATTTGCAATTTATCATTGTTAGGTTTAATTAGCTCTACGACTTTTTGTTGTAACATTTCGTAAGTTATTAAATTATAGTTTTCCTGCCACCCACCGCCTGCTGCGATTGAAGTTCAAATAATTAAAGCAGCTTTTATCAATCCCCTAAACAGCGGACAGAGAGACCAACCTCTACCGCAGGATCCCAACGAAATACTTTTGCTGAAGAGAGCGTCATCACCCAACGTGCATAAGCCCATCTATAATAATGATGAGTGCTAGACCAAGCATAAACACCGCTAAACTCACCACTAAACTCACCACTATATGGACCATCTAGTCGAATGCCAGCACTGGGGAAATCAAGCCCGGAAGCTCCACCAGATATAATTTGAGCACCTTGATCGGTACCTCGAAGCTCCTCATTTAAATCGGCATCTCCCTGCGACATCCCCAAATATATTTCCAGTGTTTTCCAATTTTCGTCACTCGGGATATGCGAACCAGCTGGACAGATGCCTTGCGTACCTTCAGCTGTGCTGTAATTCATAGCTTCATTCCATTGATAAAGACCGCCATTGTCGTTAAGTGTGCAATTAGCTTCGTCATCGCCGTAACAATATTTCTCTACTATATTTGCACCACTGTTGTTAGTTTGTTCGGTCGTGCCAGCAATCCTAGTGCCTACATTAAGGTTCTTCCTAGCCTACCGCTGTGTACCGATAGTAATCCAATCGGATTCTGGGAGGGTTGGTTCGACTGGAGCGGCTGCGGCTAGTTTTGGAGTTGAGTCGTTGGTAACTTCAAAGGTAGCGTTTGATTTGGTCAGTTTTAGACTGTAAGTTAAGCCGTTGTCAGTTGTAGTGTATTCTAATGATTTGTTTTTAAGACAGTATTTAGTGTCATTTGTTGGGGCTGTTGGACATTTGTTTTCATCCATTGTTGTTGGGTATGTTT
>PGXZ01000011.1:18280-51879 GCA_002839415.1 Candidatus Saccharibacteria bacterium HGW-Saccharibacteria-1
ACTTCAAACTGTAACATATTAAAACAATAATCTAATAATTTGAGTTTTTTAATAAGAGTCGTTTGGTATTACATAATTACGCTAGCTAACAACCAATTAGCCATATTCCCATAACATCTGCAACCCGAGGCAAGACAAGGCGCCGGGACCCTTGGATGGCCCGGCGTGAAGCCGTTGTGGAAATGTGGGTGATTGATTGTTAGGCCTAAATAAAATCACCCCATCGCAAGACAGGGTGATTTTAATGTTTCCACTTTTTTAAAAGATAAAACTATCGGCGTGAAGAAGCTTCGACAAACGTATGAGCACAACCAGATGCACCACCGCGACCAGTTCGGCCGATTCGGTGAACGTAATCTTCGTAAGTTTGAGGCGTATCAAAGTTAATAACGTGTGATACATTTGGGATATCAAGGCCGCGGGCAGCAACATCGGTCGCAACCATGACACGAACTCGCCCGTCCTTAAACTGTTTCAACGCACGGGCACGTTGTGATTGATTCTTGTTTCCGTGAATCGCAACAGATGGAATGCCGCTGTTATCAAGGTAATCACTAAGCCGTTGAACGCCAAACTTAGTTTCACCAAAGACCAGAACTTTGTCATAGGCTTTTTGACCAAGCAAATCAGTCAATAGTTCAACCTTGTGAGTCTTGTCGCGGGCTTCAATAACATTTTGCTCAACATGTTCACTAGTTTCAGCCGTACGAACTGAGATAGTAACAGCATCGCGTGAAAAAGTATTAAACAATACAGAAATCTCAGGTGTAATCGTAGCGCTAAAGAATAGCGTTTGGCGATCACGTGGAGTTTCGCTCAAAATCGCACGGATGTCGGGCAAAAAGCCCATATCTAGCATTCGGTCAGCTTCATCCAAAACCAAAGTGTTAATATTTTGCAGGTTGATATGACGACGATTCATCATGTCTTTCAAGCGTCCTGGCGTACCAATAATAAAGTTTGGACGTCGTTTAAGTTCACGAATCTGACGATCAGCTGGAACGCCACCAACAATTAGTGCAGAATAAAGACCAAGACCTTGACTAAAGATACGGAATTCTTCGTCAATTTGCTGTGCGAGTTCACGAGTTGGCGCAATAATCAAAACACTTGGTTTTAGCGAAATGCCAGTCTGTCGTTCGATAATTGGCAGCAAAAAGGCAGCCGTCTTGCCGGTACCAGTATTAGCTAAGCCAATAACATCTTTTCCTTCAATAATATGAGGAATAGCTTGGTCTTGGATCGAAGAAGGAGTGTCGTAACCCTTTTTCGAGATATTGTGATGCAACTGACTACCAAACGGAAAATCAGCAAACTTGTGCTTTGATTCGTAAGGAACTTCCTCGGCCTTTGGTGTTGCTTTGTTGATAAATTTACTTGGGTGAATGAATTTCTTCATTGGTCCTTTACGAGAACCGCCGCTACGTCCACGGTTAAAACTTGATGTGCGCGCGCCACTATTACGGGCTCCATTGCCCTGTCGATATGCCATATTAAATAGCCTTTCTTATTAAGATTTTAGTATGCAAATTTGAACACAAGAGATTAATTCGGTGGTAGCGCTAGGTTATACTCTTAAAAAGTAAAGGGTGCGCTCGTCTTTGAAAGAGGCCCTAGCATTTCATCGAATGCAATGCTTATTATATTAGCACAGTTATGGTAATTTTGCAAGCATATCGTGTCTATAATACAGGTTATTAGGTATAATCGTCAGTCAATTGCTAAATACGAACTTTACTATGCGGATATCAAATAATCGTCGTTGTCATCTGCGATTTCTGACGCTAGCTGTTCGGTTGACGGTTCGGATAACGCATCACCTAACTCACAAAAATCTAAATAGTTACCGCAAGCGACCCCACCCATACAGAATAAATACTCATCACTATCAAGAATGTTATTATGTTCTTCAGGTTCGCTAACTGTCTCGGTACTATGAAAAAATAATTTTTCACTCATATCATTTATCTCCATTTAAATACTAACCTGCTCATACTGAGCAGTGCTTTGAGTGTTAATAGTTAATACCCGTAGTACTGCCAGTATGTATTATTGAAGTTTAAATGTGCCAGTGATAATTACAAGGTTAAATTTATTTGAAAGACGCTATCGTATTTCTTTGTATTTGATGATATTTTATCATTTTTATGCATAAATGTCAATAGACGGACGCTAGCCCGTTACGTCACTGACGCCCCCTAAAGAAAATTAGCCTATTAAATCTTGTTTTTGATTTCGGCAATCTGATCGCGAAGTTCGGCGGCGCGTTCAAATTCCAGGTTGGCACTGGCCATATCCATTTGAGCGGATAGTTCTTTGATAAGTCCTGGATATTCATCCTTGGGGATCTTTTTGAGGTTAAGCTTGTTGGAAACTTCTTTTTTAGGAATCAGGGCGCGTAGCCCCTCGTCGATTGCTTTTGCAATACTGACTGGCGTAATATTATGTTCAGTGTTGTACGTTTCCTGAATCGTGCGACGACGATTTGTCTCATCAATCGCAAATTTCATCGAGTCAGTAATGCGATCAGCGTACATATATACCACACCCTCCAGGTGGCGAGCAGCACGACCACAGGTCTGAATCAGAGCACTAGAGCTGCGCAAAAAGCCTTCTTTGTCAGCGTCCATAATCGCCACCATGCTGACCTCGGGCAAGTCTAGTCCTTCGCGAAGCAAGTTAATACCAACCAAAACGTCATAAATTCCCGAGCGCAAATCGCGCAAAATATCGCCACGCTCCATAGTGTCAACTTCGCTGTGAATATAAGCCGTGTTAATATTCACCTCTTGCAGATAAGACGACAAATCCTCGGCCATGCGCTTAGTTAGCGTCGTAACCAGAACTCGCTGTTTTTTAGCAACACGTTCACGAATTTCGGCAATCAAATCATCAATCTGACCTTCAGTTGGACGCACGATAATTTGCGGATCAATTAGTCCGGTTGGACGTATAATTTGCTGAGCGGGCGCAGGGCTGTGCGACAGTTCATATTCGCTAGGGGTTGCTGATACATATATAGCCTGATTAATGTGCCCATTAAACTCATCAAATCTAAGCGGTCGATTGTCAAGCGCAGACGGCATACGAAAACCATAATCAACCAAAACTTCTTTGCGGGCTCGATCGCCATTATACATACCTCGCACCTGAGGTAGCGTCATGTGACTCTCGTCAACTAGCAGTAAAAAGTCATCCGGAAAATAATCAAGTAAAGTCGCCGGTTGCTCGCCTGGCTCACGGTCAGTTAGATAGCGACTATAATTTTCGATGCCCTTAACAAAACCAGTCTCTTCTAGCATTTCTATATCATATTTCGTTCGCTGAGATAGACGTTGGGCCTCAAGGAATTTATCGTTTTTTTCAAAATACGCTAAACGTTTTGCATATTCTTCCTTAATACCCTCAATCGCATGCTCTAATTTTTCTTTTGGCGTCACATAGTGGCTACTTGGAAAGATGCTAATTTCGTCAGGTTCGGACAGAATCTCCCCCGTTAAGGGGTCTATTCGAGTCAAGCGTTCGACTTCATCACCAAAGAATTCAACCCGAAAAGCCGTATCGCTACCTGCTGGAAAAACATCAACAATATCACCGCGCACTCTAAACGTTCCGCGGTGAAAATCGATATCGTTGCGATGATATTGAATGTCGGTTAGTAGGCGCACGAACTTGTCCTGCAAACGACGCTCACCCTTTTTGACGTTAATCGACATAGCTGAGTAATCGTCAGGCGAACCGATACCGTAAATACAACTGACACTGGCGACGATAATCGTATCACGCCTGGTTAGCAATGCCATTGTTGCCGCATGCCGCAGCCTGTCAATCTCGTCGTTAATTTTGCTATCTTTTTCAATATAAGTATCGCTACTAGCCATGTAGGCTTCGGGCTGATAGTAATCAAAGTAACTAACGAAATAGTGAACTTCGTTTTCAGGAAAAAACGCCTTGAATTCACTATACAACTGAGCTGCCAAGGTTTTGTTGTGAGCGATTACAAGTGTCGGCACTTGCCTATCGACAATTAGGTTTGCCATCGTAAAAGTCTTGCCCGAACCGGTTACGCCCAGTAAAGTCTGTTCGCGAACGCCAGAGTCAAGCCCACTTATCAATTGAGCAATTGCAGTCGGCTGATCACCGGTTGGTTGGTAATCACTTTTCAGAACAAACTTGGTCATTTGTCTATTATAGCAATGTATTTTATAACATGCTAATATCTAGTTTTTAGCCATTATGATGCGCAAGTCGATTGTCAATGCCGCCATCGGTGCCATCATGCCTAAAGTCAGCATATTTTGCATCAAGCGCTTCGATGACTTTATCAACTAGTCGATATGGGTCAGTATCATAAATTATATCCTTAACGCCTTGCGCTTCGACATGCTCAAGCAACTTCGGAACATAGTCAGCCAAGCCGCCGCTACCTAGTAATACACCGATAACCTTACGGCTTTCAATTGCAGTTGAGAATTCGTGTAAACTTCCCATGCGACCACCGACCGTGATCACAGCATCACTACTGCGGACCAAATGAATATCGCGACCAACATAAGACATGCCAGTAAAGTTGATGTAATCAAACTCGACAGTTGGTAAACGGTAAACTGTAACGTGTTCACGAAATGAACTGGCAGGCGAAAAACCAGCCGATACGCCACGGCGATTTGCAACACTATACGCACCCTTTGCAGCATACCAAGGCAAGCCGACCGTCGCACCTGTTGTTAGCGTTTTACCTTTTTCAGCAATTGCCTTACCTAAATCATAAGCTAGTTGATGTGAGGCCTCGACAGTTTCGCCAGACGCTGCGCCTGACACACAAATTTGATATCTCATTATCTTAACTCCTCTGTATCGTTATCTATTTGTTTTCTTTCAATCTTATATTTCGTATACCACTCATCAAACCAAGTATGGCGATCAGTAATTAGCCCCATTGATGATGCAATTTCTTTGGTTGTTGCATTATCAGTACGGCCATGACTGAGGTAACGGCCAACGATTTCACCGCGCAAACTTCGTTGTCCATGGCTGGCAATTTGCTTTTCAAAACTAAGCTCATGATGAGCATTGTTAATTACATCGATTAAATTAAATGATATTACTTTCCCATTAACTGGCAAAAGCACATAGTCAGAATCAAGCAAAATTGATTCGCATGTGCCTTGTCGAACCGACGAAAGTAATGCTTGGTAAAGTTCGCGCGCCGTCGTATCCTTGGTGTCTAGTCCAAGTTTACGCATTACTTTATGGGCTTTTTCTAAAATATCAGCGATAATTCGAGTATCGACACCGCTATTGCCGGCTGATTTCTCTAGTTGAGCAAGGCCAGCGCTAAATAGCGATTCACTATATTCTGTCGATAATACTGATTGCAATAAATGTGTCATATAAAATAATTATAACCTAATTAAAACGGTTTTTCACTTAATGGCATAGCGTGTAAAACTGTGTCTTTTGATAATATGCCTGATTTGGCACCAATTTTTGTAACCACTGATGTTGAGTTAGCGCTTGCAAAAACAATTGAATCTTTTAGGTCGCGGCCGTTTGCCCAGTAACTAAGAAAACCAGAGCCAAAAGCATCGCCAGCACCAGTACGGTCAATCACCGGAACATCCTCGTACATACCAGCTCGAACAATTGTTTTGCCATCACTAGCCATTACGCCGTTTGGACCATCGCTAACAATCGCAACTGGAACAATGTTAGTAAGTCGACGAACCAACTCTTCCAGGTCTTCGCCGTTGACGATTTGTTGCGCTTCTTCGCGATTAACCGACAGAACATTAACTTCATCAAGCAATGGTCGTAGCAGCTCAGGTTTGCGCAATTCATCTTTGCCAGGGTTAAAGAAAATCTTGATATTCATTTGCTTTGCTTGATGAAAAATCCTGTCAAGCGTTTCCATGTCGCCAGCCATACTGGACAAATACAGCCAATCAGCGTTAGTGCCAGTTAAGTCAAAATTTTTAATGTCGTAATGTGTTGAAGCGCCACGATAAGTCAAGAATGATCGCTCGCCATTAGAAGCCAGTAAAACTACCGAATAGCCAGTATTGTGCTTGTCAGAATAACTAATCCGATTAGTATCAACACCCTCTTTGTCGAGATCAGCAAGCACAGCCGCGCCGGCTGGGTCGTGTCCAATTGTGCCCATAAATTCAGCGTCCAAACCCTGGCGCGCAAAAGTCACAGAAGCATTAGTTGCACCACCACCTGTACTGAAATCTATATTATTAACATCATTTTTTGAACCTAATTCAATCTTCAAAAAAAGTTCGTCTGCCGTTTTATCTGAAACTGGTTTTAGTTCTGAACTATGACTCAAAAAGACATCTTGAACAGCCGCTCCGATTGACAATATTTTTACCACTAAATTACAGCCTTCCCTGCACTACCAAATGCGCTTATCTTTTCCTCTACTACTGCTTGAACAGCATCCATTACCGTTGGCATTAACTTTACGACAGCATATTGATTTGGGTTTTCTGCCAAAACTTTATCTAGCATAGTTCGATATGCAAACCGCAAATCACTGTTAATATTGATTTTACTGACACCAATTTTTGCGGCCTCGATAAAATATTCTAGTGGCGTGTCGCTACCACCGTGAAGACTAATCAAAGCTGCTGGCGCAATGCCGCTTCTAATCCTTTGCAGCAATTCTAAGTCAAGGATTTTTGGGACTGGGTATTTGCCATGCAAGTTACCGATTGCAGCCGCAAAAGTATCGATACCAGTTTCGTTAATAAAAGCATTTGCGCCTTCAGGGGTGCTGAAGGTCTTTTTGATTGCTTCGTAATCAATATTTTCAGTAAAGACATCTGACGAACCGCCGAAATAGTGAGGCTCACTTTCAACAACAGCACCAAATAATTTTGCATATTCAACCACCTCTTTGGTTCGGAAAACAATCTCTTCCTCGGTAGCATCGTGATTACCCTGGCTAACATCGATATGAATAAATTCGTAACCTGCATCAATTGCGCGCTTACAATCATCGACTGTCGGACTGTGGTCTAAATTGATGTACATTTCAATGCCGTATTGAGCTTTATAATTATCAACCATAGTCCGAACGTTCTCAAGACCCATAGTACTAACTTCGTTCTTACTAAGCTCGACCATAACTGGTGAATTTAGTTTTTGCGCCGCTTTTGCAATCGCAACCAAAGTTTCTTGGTTATCAATATTGAATGCCCCTACGGCAAAATTTTGTTCACGCGTGCGTCGCATTAAGTCCCTAGCACAAGCATTATTTTTACGAATTTGGTCAATCGATAATCCCACTTTATTCTCCTTTAATAATCACGATGATATTGAGGTTTGTTATTTACGAATTCTTGAACTCGATTTGCAATATGCTCACCAGTTAAACCAAAATAATCGAATAATTCTTCCGGAGCACCACTTTCACCAAATCGATCTTGCATACCAATTCGCATCAAAGGTGACGGCAAATTGTCACCAAGCAATTCAGCCACAGCTCCACCAAGGCCACCAGCTATCTGAGCTTCCTCTGCAGTTATTGCTCGACCAGTCCTACGAACACTGTCAATTATCGTATCGTTATCAAGTGGTTTTATCGTTGGTACGTGAACAACTTCGGCGTTTATACCCCAATCAGACAAGATCTTGCTTGCAACTAGCAATTGATAAGTCAAGGCGCCAGTACCTATTAAGCTAACATCAGTTCCGCCCTTTAGGACATAGGCTTTACCGATTTCAAATGGCGAATCCTCTGTGCTAAATACCGGCGTTGCTGGGCGAGCTAGACGCAAGTAACTTGGCTTGCCGTTTTTTGCAATCGCGAGCGTCGCCTTTTCAGCCTCGACACTGTCACCTGGCACAATTACAACCATATTTGGCATAACGCGCATCAATGCTATATCCTCAAGCATTTGGTGGGTTGCGCCATCAGGGCCAACACCAATGCCAGCGTGCGAAGCAACAACCTTGACAGGTTGATCATTTAAAGCAGCGGTCGTTTTAATCTGCTCCCAGTTACGACCTGGATTAAAAGCAGCGTAGCTACTGGCAAACGGAATCTTTCCAGCAGCAGCAAAACCACTCGCGACAGTAACAAGATTTTGTTCGGCTATGCCAACTTGAATAAACCTGTCAGGAAAAGCATCCCTAAATAGGCCGACCTGTGTACTTTCGGTCAAATCAGCACAAAGTGCAACGACCTTATCATTTAACTCACCGGCTTTTTTCAAACCGCGACCAAAGCCTGCCCTAATTGGTTCTTGCTTAACATTATCATTGTAAATATCTGGATTTAAATCATATTGACTCATAAAGACATACCCTTAATTTTAATTTTTGCTGCTGCAATTCCAAGTTCATTCAAGGCACTTTCTGCCTGATCGCCATTTGGCGCCACGCCATGCCATTTGTAATCGTATTCCATAAAATCAACTCCACGACCAGGAATGGTGTTAGCTATAATCATAGTCGGTCGATTAGTAATTGCTTTAGCCAAGTTGACTGCATCAATAATACTCTTAATGTTATTACCGTCAATTTCAATCACATGCCAACCAAAAGTTTCCCATTTACCGCGCAAATCGCCGAGAGGCATGACATCCTCAGTATTGCCATCAATCTGAATATTATTTCTATCAACAAAGGCAATTAGCTGAGACAACTTATATTTACCGGCAAACATCGCCGCTTCCCACACGTTACCCTCGTCAAGTTCACCATCGCCCATAATCGTATAGACGAAACGGTGCTTACTATCGTCTAAATACTGCAACGAATATGCAAATCCAGCCGCCTGAGACAACCCGCTACCGAGTGGACCGCTAGTGTTTTCAAGACCCGGCAATTTAGTACGTTCTGGATGACCCTGCAAGCGACTACCTAGTTTACGTAGCGACAATAATTCCTCTTTATCGAAATAACCAGCCTCAGCCATAGCCGCATATTGAATGGGCACAGTATGACCGTTGCTTAGAAAGAACACATCACGTTCCGACCAATTAGGATTTTTTGGATCGATATTCAAAATATCAAAATATAACGCCGCTAATATATCGGCCATACCCATTGATCCGGCTGTGTGTCCGCTCCCAGCTGCCTTTAGCATGCGCACGACGTCTTGGCGCATAGTGTTAGCCTTTAGCTGAAGTTGAGCTATAGTTAATTTCCCACCCATAGTTGTCTAAATAACCCCTCTTTTATTAATCTCTGTAATCAGTTTATCATAAACACTAGCAGGATCGTCAGCAAGCGCTAATGCACCGCCTACATTTAATACGTTTACGCCGCCCTGGGTTAGAGTAAAGGCGTTGTCAACATTAACACCGCCATCCCATCCAATTTCAACATTAGGATTTATATTCTTGATAAGGCGTACCTTTTCAAGCTGCATCAAACTGGCGGTGCCGCCGTAATGACCTAAATCGCCAGAGAATACTAAAACATGATCAACCATATTTATTAAATCAGCAACTGTAACCGGAACGGTTGATTTTAGCAATGCGATACCTGCTTTAATACCGGCATTTTGGATTTTTTGGATAATCGGCACCAAGTTAATACCAGTCTCGACGTGAAAAGTAATTAAATTCGGTTTTAATGCAATCAACTTATCAACATACTCAGCCGGCCGCATAACCATGGCGTGTATGTCAACCGTCCACTCTTTTGGCCACCAAAGGCTATTCACGCCAACCATAAACACTGGAGAAAATTCACCATCACTAATATCAATATGAACTCGCTCAGCAAAAGGAGTGAGCCTTTCAACGGAAGATCGGAACTCTTCCTCGGTTTCGACTGTAATACAAGGGGCTATTTCACTCATCTATATCTCATCAATCTGCGCGTTGCGCCGTTTATATTTTGGGGCTGCCGCAAAAGGTGTACTTAGCCAAGTTTCAATAATACCCTCCCAGGTACCTTCTTCGTTTTCCAATACCCTTGCTGGCAAGCACAAGACATTACTGTCGTTATCATTCCGCGTTTCTTTGGCTTCAAAAGCATCCCAAATAACGCTAGCCCTGATACCCCTAAAACGGTTTGCCGCCATTGCCATTCCCTGGCCGCCACCACAAATCAAGATTCCGCGAGGGTCAATATCATCACTTCCAATTATCTGCAGGGCGACCTTCTGCGCAAATTCAGGAAAATCATCGTTTGGATCAAGCGTCTTATCGCCAACATCTTCCGTATCGTAACCATGTTTTGCAAGATACGCAAAAACTTTTTCTTTTAAATTATAGCCCCTGTGATCACTACCAATATATATCTTCATATAATAAAGTATAAGCGCTATAGACTATTTAATGCAAGCTATTACGTACTATCCGCGCAAACTTCGGCCAACATCAGCCACAAGCTCAACTAATCGGTTACTATAACCCCATTCATTGTCGTACCAGACCATAACTTTCGCCATATTTCCACCGACGACTTTCGTAAGCAACAGATCCGCTACGCCCGAATAACTATTACCAACATAATCACGACTAACCAGTGGTTCATTGCTAACTCCAAATATCCCCTGGTAGTACGGTTCTTTTGAAGCTCGGGTTAGGACATCATTTATTTCTTCGACCGTAGTTTCGCGCCCCAATAAAACCGTAAGATCGCTTAACGAAACTACTGATGTCGGCACACGAACGCTTAAACCATCGAACTTACCTTCTAGTTGCGGCAATGTTTTTATCACGGCCGCCGCCGCACCTGTCGACGAAGGCACTATATTATCAGCCGCATTACGACCATCGCGCAAATCTTTTGCAGGCGAATCAATTAGTGATTGCGACGAAGTATAGCTGTGAATTGTCGTCACCATTGATTTAATAACGCCAAATTCAGAATCAAGAATTGCCATCAAAGCACCTAATGAATTTGTCGTACAGCTAGCATTGCTAATGACTTGCGTTGAACCTTCGACATCATCCTCATTGGCGCCCAACACGATAGTATCAACTTCTTTGCTTTGACTTGGGCCACTAATAATTACCCGCTTAGCGCCAGCCTGAATGTGCATCTGGGCGTCTTCAACTTTTGTAAAAAAGCCAGTTGATTCAATCACTAAGTCAACACTCATTTCACCCCAAGGCAAATTTGCTGGATTGTTTTCGCTTAATACCTTGATGTGTTTATCAGCAATGGTAATTTCGCCGTCGCTATATGTAATTTCATGTTTATAATTGCCATAATTACTATCATGTCGAAGTAAGTACGCTAGTGTTTTTGCATCCGCAATATCATTCACGGCAATAATTTCAATATCACTTCGTTCAAATGCAATTTTAAATGCGTTACGACCAATTCTACCAAAACCATTTATTCCTACTCTGATTTGACTCATAATCTAGGCCCCTTTATAAACATTAGCGTATTTTTATAGTCTTAGTATATACCTTTGCAGCGATTTTAAGCAAAATGTCGTATAATAATACTATTAAAAGATTAAAGTTATTAGAGAACGCTAAACCATATTACAGCGAGAAACAACTTGCCAGTATTGAGCACGCAATTGATTTTGCATCCAAAGCTCATGCCGGCCAAAAGCGTGCTAGCGGCGAGCCTTATATCTCTCACCCGCTATCAGTTGCTGATATTTTAGTCGACTGGGGTATGGATATCGACAGCGTACTAGCTGGTATTTTACATGACACTATCGAAGATACCGAAACGTTAGATGCAGATATTGAAAAACTATTTGGCAAAGACGTAGCCTTTTTAGTCAACGGAGTAACCAAAGTTTCAAAAGCCCGCTCAGGTATGCGCAACCTTGATAATTACCTGCCTCAAACCAAAGACAATCTATCAAAATTACTAATTGCCGTCGGCCAAGACATCAGAGTAATTATAATAAAACTAGCCGATCGACAACATAACCTATCGACCCTGCAATACCTGCCAAAGAAAAAACAACAAAAAATAGCTCGTGAATCATTAGAGGTTTTTGCGCCAATGGCTGACCGTCTGGGAATGGGCCGTGTTCGTATGCAAATAGAGGAATTAGCCTTTAGCTACCTAGACCCAGTTGAATTCAAAAAATTAAAAATCTTGATGCGAAAGCGATTAGGTAAAAGTACCCGTAAGCTTGGCGAGGTTCGCGTTCAAGTCGAAACCGAACTGAAGAAACATAATATAAAATTCGAAGTCAACGGTCGAGTTAAAAGTGTTTATAGTTTGCATAAAAAACTCCAAAAAGTTGATGGCAATATCGACAACATCTATGACTTGATGGCGCTTCGAGTTATTGTTGATAAAAAGGAAGATTGCTACCTGGTATTAGGCATCTTACACAGCCTTTATCAACCAATGATTAGCCGCATCAAGGATTATATTTCTACGCCCAAACCAAATGGCTATCAAAGTTTGCACACGACTGTTATTACACCCAATGAACAAATTGTCGAATTCCAAATCAGAACCCAAGAAATGCACGAATACGCCGAACGCGGACTAGCAGCTAATTTTCATTATAACGAGCAAAAAACTACTAAAGATTACATCAAAAGCAAGAAAAGCTCAACCTTGCCGGCCAACATGCAATGGATCACTCAACTGCAAAGCGTTGTTACTAAATTAAAACAGGATGAAAAAATATCCAAAGATCAATTAAATGTCGATTTATTTGTTGACCGTATATTCGTCTACTCACCAAAGGGAGATATATATAATCTTCCCGAGGGCGCACTGCCACTTGATTTTGCTTATTTAGTTCACAGCGATATCGCCAAACATACTTACGGATTCCGAGTTAATAATAAAATTCATCCATTTGATAAACCCTTGCAAAACGGTGATGTAATTGAAATTATCACTCGTAAGTTATCGTTACCTAAACAAGCTTGGCAAGAAATGGTAACGACAACTCACGCTCGAAATAAATTGCGCGGGCAGTTAAGGCAAATTGGCGTAATCGGCATCATCACAAACGCCACCAGCATTATGCGCCGTAAATCTGACCGTAAAAAAGAAAAGGAAGAAAACGCTATAAAAAAATAGAGCGTCCATACGGGCGCTCTATTTTTATAATTAAATTAGCTTTACTGTTCGTTCCAACGTACGACAGCTTTTTCAATAATCGCTTTAGCTTCAGCCTGGTCGCCCCAGCCTTTTACAGTGGTCGAACCCGGTTTCTTAAGGTCCTTGTAGTGATTAAAGTGATAAGTAATTTGGTCAATTGTTCGTTGCGGTAAATCAGACAATGAGTTGATTGAATTACCGGTGTTGCGATCGTCAGCAGGTACGGCTACAATCTTATCATCGACCTCACCGTCATCTTCAAACAGCATAACGCCAATATACTTTGCCTCAAGATAAACACCAGTTGGCAAGGGTTCGTCAGTAATCATCAAAACGTCAAGTTCATCACCATCTTCGTCCAAAGTTTGTGGAATAAAACCATAGTTTGTAGGCTTTGCAAAAATCTTTGGCTCGACACGATCGATCATCATTAAGCCAATCTTGCGATTCCATTCAATTTTATTATTACTGCCGGCTGGAATTTCGATAACAACATTCATCTTGCCGTCATCAATATCGCCAGGTGTCAAGATTTTATTAAAATCTGCCATATTTATCTCCTTGAATTACTAAATAACTAATAAACATTATAGCACGCTAGCCGTACAAAAATGCTCCGCAAGCCGTGGGTGGTCTTCGGTGGGGCCACCCCAAAATTATTTTAATGTAATCATTAAAAAATTTAGGGGTAAACCGAAGGACAGGACCCGCGGACAAAAACGCAAAACCTAGCCCTGCAAATACTTCCGAATACTATGAGCCGCCGTAGCACCCTCGCCCACCGCACAAGCAATCTGCATAGTCGCACCGCTTCGAACATCGCCACTAGCGAACACACCAGGGATATTAGTCTGTAAATTCGCATCGGTTTTAATAAAACCGACCTCATCCAATTCAACACCGCTCCCTTTGAGAAAATCAGTATTAGGCTTTAGTCCTGCGAACACAAACACTCCATCAGCCTCAACTTTTGCCGGTTTACCTTTTTTGGTTGTATGCATGTGTGTAACTTTACCCTCAGTAGTTACAATCTCATCAATCGTAGTTTCAAGATGAACCGTAATGATGCCCTCGTCAACAAATTTCTGTAATTTGCGCTGCAAAACATCACTTGCCTTGACAGTACTACGAACCAATAAATCAATATGCGATGCAAATCTGGTCAAAAAGATTGCTTCTTGAATAGCAGAGTTTCCGCCACCAACAACAACCAGGCGCTTACCTTTGTAAAAAGCACCGTCGCAAGTTGCGCAATAATGAACACCCTTGCCATAATTTTCAGCTTCACCTGGTGCGTTTATTTTGCCATATTTACTGCCGGTTGCGATCAAAACAACCTTAGCCTTAACCTCTAAACCATCAACAATAATAGCCTTATATTCGCCCTCATCGCGAATTGATTCAACTTCACCAAATTCAATCTGAGCGCCAAAACGTTCGGCCTGCTTTTGCAACTGGTCAGCTAGAACTGGACCTTCGATTCCCTCAGGAAAACCAGGATAATTATCAACCATATCGGTCGTTGCAGCCAATCCACCAACAGCTGATTTTTCGTAAATAATCGTTTCGATGTCTTCGCGAGTCGTATAAACTGCCGCCGCCAGCGCACTCGGACCGGCACCAATCATAACTAAATCATGAATTTTATCACTCATAGTTCTATGACTTTGCTGCTTCAATGCTATCAACTTTTACGATGAATACCAGTGGAGAATTAGCAGGAATCGTGCCCGATCCAGTCTCTCCATAAGCTTTATCTGATGGAATAGTTAGTTTAACTACACTACCAACCTTTACGCCCGTCAAACCTTCTGTCCAACCTTTAATAACACCACTAAGTGAAAAAGAAATTGGGGCATCAGCAGTATCTTTCTTTTTGCTACTATCAAAGATCTTTCCATCTGAAGTCCAACCAAAATAACTAGCCTTAATCGTATCAGTTGCCTTGACTGCCGCGCCATCACCTTCGACCAAAGTTTCAACCTGAAGAGTAGTAACGCTAGCCGCGTCAAATGCTACTGCCGAATATCCTTCGAGAGCTTCTGATTTAGTGGCATTTTCTTGGGCTGCTATTTTTTGCTGCTCTTGATATTGCTTCATCTGCTCGGCATAATCTTTTTGTTGAGTCGCCTGATCAATCTTTTGATTCTGCATGCTCAAACCCATTACTACGAATGAGCCTAAAGTACCCAATCCCAAAACAATTGTAATTATCCATATTCCAATTCGTTGCGCCTTTGGAGTCGCCATATTTTTATCCCCTCTACTTTTACTTTATATATATTATAACAAACGTGACTTGTTAAAAGTTATTTTAAATAACTTTTGCGTAGGTTGCCGCAACAACCGCACTAGTTACATGATTGATTGCAGCTGATATTTCTTCACCTACTAGTGTATGATCGTGTGAAATCAATTTGACTCTAATTGTAACGTTCTTGGTTTCACCATTTTCCGTCTGATAAATATCAACAGGCGTAATTTCTGAGTCTAACTCAATTTCAGCCAGAGCCACCTCGGCCGCATCTATAATCTGATTATAATTTACGCTTTGCTCAACCTGGAAACAAACATCGCGATCAGTCGCAGGATATCGACTAAGTGGCTTATAGCTATTGGTTGTATTATTATAAGCCTCAAGTAAAGCCATAGTGTCAATTTCAAACCCAGCCGCAAATTCTGGCAACTTGAACGCCTTTGAAACCGATTTTTTATACTCGCCAATTACACCAATAATCTTATCACCGTCAGTAACCATAGCACTTCGACGATATTCAAAGGGAGCAAAAAACGCGTCGTCATTGTCAGATTCAATTGGCTTGAAAGTTAATTTGACGCCCAATCTATGCAATAAAAATTCCATTAAATATTTAGCTTGGTAATAAGCCGCGCCCTGCTGACTATTCTTGTCGGCAATAATTAGCGCCATACTGTCAATTTCAACCGGCACACCCTCATCATTCAAACCATCATATTTTTCATGAGATTTGTTCAATTCGAATAAAGCGAAGTTATCAAAACCTTGCTTGATATTTGGATGTACCAAACCAAGTAAACTTGGCGTCAATGACTGTCGATAGTATTGCAAATCAGGGCTAATCGAATTGACGATGCGATATGAATTATCCGCAGATTGATTTGCTTTTTTCAACATATCACCATGCACAAAACTGTAATTCAGAACTTCATTTGCGCCAGCGCTCGCCATAATTTTACGCAAATTGCTCCTTAAAATATCGAATTCTACTAGTCTAACCGCCGCAAAATCACGCTTTGGCAACAACGGAGAGATGTTATCAAAGCCATTCAAACGACCAACTTCTTCTATAACATCCTCGGTCATATGAATGTCCGATCGCCAATATGGAGCAGCTATTTTGATTTTATTATCAGATGTAGCCTCGGCTGTAAATTCAACATTTTTAATAGTTTTAATTATTTCGTCACTAGAAAATTCACTTCCTAAAATTTCATTAACAAAAGCGCTAGTTGTTTCGATAACTGGTTGTGTAGTTTTGACAGGATAAGCTTGCGTTACATCGCTAACACACTTCGCACCAGACCACTCACTCATCAAATTAACCGCCATTGCTAAAACTGGCGCCGTCAGTTCAGCTGGTTGACCTTTCGTAAAACGAGTTATCGCCTCACTAAAAATACCGTGTCGCATTTGGGTTGAGCGCAGATTATAAAGATTAAATGTAGCACTCTCGATAATAATATTTTTAGTATTTTCATCTATTTCAGTATTTGCGCCGCCCATTGCACCCGCTAGGCCAATTGCCGTCTGGCCAGCTGCAATAACAATATCTTCGCTTGTTAGTTCAATAGTTCTGCCGTCAAGCAGCGTTAGTTTTTCGCCATCTTTTCCTGCACGAACATGAATATCAGCCTGGCCGTCAGCGACCGCAACTAGCTTGTCATAATCAAAAGCGTGTAATGGCTGCCCTGTTAACATCATTAAATAATTCGTAACGTCAACTACTGCGTTTATAGGCCTAATACCTACCCGCGATAAATACATTTGAATCATTAATGGAGATTGCTTGCCCGCGTCAGCCTCTGACATGACAATTGCTTGATATCGACTGGATAAATTAGCGTCATCGATATTAACGTTTAATTCGACTTTCTCAACATTAGGCATGTCAAAATTAGGCGCAATATCTAGCAACCAATCAGGTGTCTCGAAAGCCCTGCCTTGGATTGCCGCCACTTCGCGAGCAAACCCAATAACCCCAAAACAATCAGGCCTATGTGTTAATGATTTATTTTCAATATCTAATAAATAATCGTCCAGTTCGTACGCAGCCGCAAACGACTTTCCTGGTGCAATGTCATTATCGACAACTAATATACCTTCGTGTTCGTCAAACAAATCAAGCTCACGCGCACTTGCAATCATTCCATTACTCATCTCGCCACATAACTTACGCGAACCAAGCTTAAAAGGTTCACTACTACCAAATGTTTCAGGTACGATTGAATTTGGCGGCAACCACACGACCATTTGACCGGCCTTTATATTCGGCGCGCCACAAACCACCTGAACTAGACCGTTTTCATCACGTTCAACACCATCAGTTACACCACCGTCGTCAATCTTAGTAACACTTAGATGGTCAGAACCTTCTAATTTTGAAGCCTCGACAACCTTAACTGCAATGATTTTGTCATATTTTTCGCCAAGATTAACAACTTCTTCAATTTCGACTAGTCGCGCACCAATCAGAGTGGCTAGATCTGAGACGGACATATCAATGCTTGTAAACTTTTTAAGCCAATTTAGCGAAATAATCATAAGAACTTCCTTAAGAATTGTAATTTACCTGATTCAAAGTGGCGAATATCTTCGATTCCGTGTTTAAGCATAACTAGTCGTTCAACGCCACCACCCCACGCAAAACCCCGATATATGACCGGGTCGATTCCAGCTGATTTTAGAACATTCGGATGAATCATGCCACAACCTAACATTTCCAGCCAATCACCAGGCTTGCCGCCAAGTGCCACTGGCCTTTCAATCGCAAACTCAAGACCTGGTTCGACAAATGGAAAATAAGCCGGCTGAGTTTTAGTTTTTAGTTTCTGACCATAATAAATCTCAAAAAAACTTCGAAGTGCACCAATCATCTGACCAAGCGTTGCATCCTTACTAACAAAAACGCCCTCATATTGATAAAAAGTATGTTCATGAGTTGCATCTAAATCCTCGTTACGAAAAACTCGACCATAACTAACAGCAGCAATCTGGCCACCAGCCTCTAGCTTTGCTTTGCCGGCCTTTAGAATACGGTTTTGCATTGTCGAGGTGTGAGCAGGCGGTATAAAGCCCTCTTCTGTGCGGAAAGTATCATAACCGTCGCGTGCTGGGTGATTTTCGGGAAAGTTCAATGCGCCAAACATGTTTTCGTCGTTATCAATCTGGCGTGATTCAAATGCCTCAAATCCCATTCGCGTAAATATATCAATAATATTTTCGATCTCGGTCGTTAATGGATGGCGAGTACCCTGCTCGGCTGGTAATAAATTTAATCGACCAGTATTTTTATCCCAAGGCGCAGTTACGTCAATCGTTTCAACGGCTGCATTTTCAAGGTCTAACTCTTTTGAAGTAATCGCCAACTCCAAAGCCCGTTTAAGTTGATTGATACTCTTACCATAATTACCACGTTCTTCAACTGGTAAACTAGTAATTGCGCCATACAATTGCTTTAATTCTGACGACTTAAGTATTTCACGCGGAGTATCGCTGAGTGCAACTTGTGCAATCAATTTGTCTTGTATTTCTTTAACATTATCCATAACTTCTTATTATTATACGCTAGATTAACCCTGGCGTCCCGTGCTTAATATGGCTAGCCAAATCGCAACGCCAATAGCGGCAAATAAAATCAGAATCCACGCCCAAGCGAGGCTAGTAGTTTTCTTGGTTCCTTTTATATATTCCGAATCCTCAACTCCGTCAGGTCGTTCAACATATTTTGCTTTATCTCGCGCCCTATCCTGCAGCTCGGTCGCCAGTTTTTTCTGTAATTCGGTACGCTCTTCATCTTGTCGTATAAATAATCCCATAAAATTATTATATCACTCATGTTTTGTTAATCTAGTTTGTGATATACTAATCCCATATTTCACTAAAAGGAGGAAAAATTCATATGGCAAATAAAAAAGCCATTTCGTCGACCAAGAAATCGACACACACAGAGCCTCGTGCTACTAAATCAACTTTAACGATGCTAGATACTGTCAAGCCATATCTACCACTTATTGGAGCTCTTGCAGCTGAGTTTGTTGGAACATTCCTACTAGTAGCTTCAACTTTCGCAGTCCAAGGTCAACCTCTTTTTGTAGCGTTTGCGCTTATCGGAATCATCCTGATTGTTAGCGGCGTTACAAATGTACAGTTGAATCCTGCGATGACAATCGGTGCATTAGTTACTAAAAAAGTTAAACCAATTTACGCAATCGGTTACATCATTGTTCAGTTGCTTGGTGCAACGACTGCATGGTTTGTACTTGGCGCTTTCCTAGCTGGCAGCACAACAACAGCTTCAGCTACCTCAACACAGTTGTTCCATGCAGCAACTATGACTGATGGCAAGCAATGGTACATTTTCTTTGCTGAATTGCTTGGTTCTGTTATCTTAGCTCTTGGTATTGCAACTGCTATGAAATCAAAAGACCGTGTTATTTCTGCAGTTTCATACGGATTTTCACTACTTGTCGCTATCCTAATTGCAGGTTCAGCAACAGCAGTCTTCCTAACTGAATCAAATACCACTTTGACATTCCTAAATCCAGCAACTGCTATTGCAGCAAACGCTATTGATTTCAAGAACGCAACTTGGACTATCGCAACATACCTAGCCGCTCCAATTATTGGCGCAATTATCGGTTTCGCCCTGCGAGACCTACTAAGTTACAAAGTTAAAGAAAATAAATAGTCTTTAATTTAGTCAATTATAAATACCCGCTTCTAAGGCGGGTATTTATTTTGTATTTGGATATTAGCATAAGAACGGGGATTAGTCTGGGACTTGAACCTCAAGTAAATGCAAAATGAGTGCGTGAAATCAGTTGTAATAGCCGATTTCAGCCGAGCGCTTACTTATAGCTCCTTGCGGCCTATAAGCAAGGGCGTATTCACGTGTAGTTGCCTGAGGCTTGTATTCACCAGTCACCGCCCGCAGCTTAGGATTTAAAGCCCGAGTCCCATAAAAAAACTACAATTCTTCAACTTGTGGCTTATCTATTAGCATTACATCAACCGACGCGCTAGTGCCAGCGATTTTAATAACATCCTTATCAACCTTTGCCATTTCCTTATGAGCGTTGTTATAATGCCCGACAGTCTGACCTAGTGACCTGCCTAGCTTATTCATATAATAATCAAACTTACCGATGTGTTGGCCTAATTTACCAACCCTAATTTGGATATCCTTGGCCTGCTCCTCGATCTGCAAACTCCTAAGACCCTGCAAAACCGTCTGCAAATAAGCCATAAAACTAGTCGGACTAACAATAATGACTTTTTTATCACGAAATGCATATTCAATCAGGTCACGCGCGCTTGAGCCAGTGCCAACATCACCAATCAATAAGTCATAGTAAAGCGACTCGCTTGGTATAAACATAAATGCAAAGTCCATCGTGCCCTCACTTGGCCTAATATATTTGCTAGTTTCATCAATTCTATTTTTTAAATCAGTTCTAACTTTAGCAAGAAGTTTCTCGCGCTCGGGCTTGCGATCTTCGCCGACCATTCGATTATAATTTTCTAAACTAAATTTACTGTCAATTGACAAAATCTGCCCCTTGTCTAAAAAAACTACCGCGTCAACAATCTCACCGTCCTTAAACTTGTATTGCATTTGATAATTTTTAGATGGCAAAATATTGTCGAGTACCGACTCTAAATAATACTCACCAAAAACTCCACGCTGTTTTGGATTTTGAAGTACATTTTGAAGCGTCTTTAATTCATCAGCTACATTTATAACGCGCCGATTAGTCTCATCAAGTTTTGCAAGGCGCTGCGTAACATCCGATACCAGCTTGGCACTCTCGCTCAATTGCTTTTGCATAGATGACTGCATCGATATATTGTTCTGATCAAGCTTATTGCCAACGGTCTGCTGCAGTGCGTTAATACCACGCGAAAGTTCCGTCACGTCACTTTTAAGCAGTTCGACAGCACTAGAACTTTTCAACTCTTTTAATCGCTGATTTAACACAAAAAGAACGATGCAAAAGCCAATAGCAATAACACCCAAAATTATAACAAAAGTAATTTGATTCATGCTAATAGTATAGCATTACAGGCTGATTACTATTCGCGTCGCAATAATCACAAGCGCAATAACTGATAGAACCGGAACCACCTGACTATACCGGGCTATCCATGAAAACAAAGCATAACATAAACAGTACAATAAAACACTAAAAGCAATCACTTCAAAGACTGCCAAGCCGCTCGTCCAGCCAGCAAGCCCCCAAAGCGATAAACAAGTTGCAAGCGCAATAATTAACGGCTGAGCCATCCTTAGGCGTAGCATCACGACAACCCCTAGGGTTGCCGTTAGAATTGCAGCCACATCACCCGCTACGCTAACAGATTCAATAACTTGGCTTATAATTGCCGTCAAAAACCAAAATATCGCGCCTAATGCAGCACCAACTAAACAAATTCGCCAAATCGAATAAGGTTCAAAAACAGGGTTTGTCTCATCTCCTTCAATAATTACCTTCGCCATAGCACCTCCGTATAACTAAGTTTATTATACGTCATTATCGCTTCGTTGACAAAGCCATAGCCGGCCTTGCGTCAAAATACCAAACACAACCTAACATCGCAATCAATATTCCGCCGATAACATCGATTGGTGTGTGGACCAAAGCCAAAACCCTGCCGGCGCAAACCATAGCCAGTATTACTAGTAAGATTATCGTAATAGTTTTCTGACGAGTCTCGAACCATACCGCACAGATAATAGCCATCAAAAATAGCGTATGATCAGACGGAAAGCCAGGATTATTCAAATATGACGCACCAGCGACAGTCCCCAATATTTCAAAAGGCCGTTCGCTCGAAGGCTGATAAACCGATCCAATCAATTTTGCCAATAAATACGCCGTCAATCCCGCCATTAGCATTCTCTTATAAGCTTCAAATCTGTGGCCTTTTGGAATTTTAAAAACAAGCGCATAGCTCCCTATTAAAACAATTGGAATCGCGGCAAAATCAGCACAGATTTTAATAATCAATTCTTGACTCATATATCTAGATTAGCATAAGCCGCTATGCCATTGCTTTAAAAAAGCTAAACTTCGCTAAATTGACTATTATACAGCTCGTTATAATAACCTCTTTGACCAATCAAATCATCATGATTTCCATGTTCAATAATATTACCGTCTTTCATTACTAATATCACATCGGCGCTTCTGATTGTCGACAAGCGATGCGCAATCACAAAACTGGTGCGACCATGGCTGAGCTTATCCATCGCCGATTGAATCAAAGCTTCGGTCCTTGTGTCAACCGAGCTAGTAGCTTCGTCCAAAATTAACATCGGTGCGTCTGCTAAAATCGCCCTGGCAATCGTTAGCAGCTGCTTTTCGCCTGCCGAAATACTGTCACTATTGCCATTTACTATCGTTTCATAACCGTCTGGCAAAGTACATATAAAGTGGTCAGCATGCGCAGCCTTGGCCGCAGCCACTATCTCGGCCTTTGAAACGCCAGGCTTACCGTAGGCAATATTTTCGGCAATCGTTCCATAAAATAACCAAGTATCTTGCAATACCATGCCGAATAATCCACGAACATCGTTTCGATACATATCGTCAATATTTACACCATCGATAATTATTGAACCACTCTCGATATCGTAAAATCGCATTAACAAATTAACGATCGTGGTTTTGCCAGCACCTGTTGGACCAACAATCGCAACATTTTGTTTTGGTTTAATATGAATAGTGAAATCTTTGATTATCGGCTTTTTTGCGTCATAACCAAAATTTACTTTATCAAAAACAACTTCGCCATTTACAACTTTTGGCGCTGGTAATTTATTTATTTCCTCAATTTCTTCTTTCTCATTTAAAAAGTCAAACACGCGCTCGGCCGCCGCCGCGGTTGCTTGTAAAATGTTAGCGATATTTGCAGTTTGCGAAATTGGTTGCGTGAATTGATTCATGTACTGAATAAAAGCCTGAATATCACCAACGCTAATCTTGCCGTTAATCGCTAGCCAACCACCAATTACAGCCACGCCAACATAACCCAGATTGCTAATAAAGTGCATAATTGGCATCATTAGCCCCGACAAAAACTGCGATTTCCAACCACTTTCATAAAGCTTTTTATTGATTCGATTAAACTCGGCAATTGATTGGCTCTCGCCGTTGAAAGTCTTAACAATCACATGATTAGAAAACATTTCATCAACGTGACCGTCAATCTCACCCAGCGCTGCCTGTTGCTTGTCGTAATATTTCTGCGAACGCTTAACAACCAAACTGATAAACGCCATGCTAATAGGTAGCACTAGAATTGCAATGATTGTCAATTGCCAGCTAATTGAAATCATCATACACAAAATTCCAATAATCGTAATAATAGCCGTAACAATTTGAGTCATGCTTTGATTTAAGTTTTGGCTAATTGTTTCAATATCATTAGTTACGCGGCTAACGATATCGCCATTATCGTGTTTGTCAAAATATCGCAGTGGCAATTTTGAAATCTTTTTCGACACATCACGACGGAACGCAAAAGTAATTTTCTGAGAGATATTTGTCATTATCCAGCCTTGAATATAGCCAAAGATCGCACTAAAGATATACAGGCCAACCAACCACAAACCAATTCCAGCTACGGCTGTAAAATCGATACCCTTTCGACCCATCAAACCTTTGATAATCTCGTCTGTCATGCGTCCAAGTATTTTAGGGCTAGCGATTGCAAACACGGTACTAATGACCGCACATATAACTACGAATACTAAATAGCCCCAATATGGTCGCATATAACCTAGAATTGTTAACATTGTCTTTTTGAAATGCTTGGCTTTTTCGGGCGTTCCGCCCATTCTCATTCCCATAGGTCCGCCCTTCGAGACAGTGGCTGGTTTTTTCTTTTCCATAATTATTCGTTCTCCATAAGTTCATTCGCTGATAATTGCGACTCGGTAATTTCGCGATATACTTTTGATTTTTTAAGAAGTTCACTATGAGTACCTTCGCCAACAATTCGACCTTCATCAATTACGATAATTTTTTCAGCCTGCATAATCGTACTAATTCGCTGCGCAACAACAATGAACGTTGCGTGTGATACTTCTTTATTCAGAGCTTTACGAAGAGCCGCATCCGTCTTGAAATCAAGCGCCGAAAAACTATCGTCAAATAGGTATATTTCTGGTTTTTTTGCAAGCGCCCTAGCAATCGATAATCGTTGACGCTGACCGCCCGACACATTGCTGCCAAATTGCGAAATAGGGCTTTTTACACCATCGTCCAATTTACTGACAAATTCATCTGCTTGGGCAATTTTAATTGCTCGCCCCAACTCGTCTTGGTTATTCCTGTTGTCACTACCATATAAAATATTGCTTTTAACCGTACCTGAAAACAACGAGGCTTTTTGCGGCACATAACCTATATGAGTTCTTAATTCTTTTTGCGAAATATCACGAATATCAACACCGTCAATTGAAATAACTCCGCCAGTCACATCATAAAGTCGAGGAATTAAATTAAGTAATGTCGATTTTCCACTACCCGTTCCACCAATAATAGCAGTCGTCTCGCCAGGATTAGCTGTAAATGAAATATTATGCAAAACCGATTGCTCGGAACCTTCATATCCAAAAGACACACCGCTAAATTCAACCAAACCTTTTATTTTCTTTGGCAAACTTACCGGTTGATCGGCGTCGACAATTGCCGGCTCGGTCGATAGTATCTCATTAACACGCCTAAATGATACTGCAACCCTTGGAACCATCACAAATATCATCGAAATCATCAAAAAGGCCATAATCGTCTGCGACACATACTGCATCAGGGCTAATAAATCACCTACATGTAAATTACCGGCGTCAATTACATAAGCACCAATCCAAATCACAGCTAGCGACGACAGCCCCATAATCAGCATCATAATTGGCGATAGTAGCGCCATTACTCGATTTACAAATATATTTAAATTAGTTGACTTTAAATTAGTTTGATTAAATTTTTTATGTTGATTTTCGTCATTATTATAAGCACGAATTACTCGGACGCCAGTGAGCGTCTCTTTGATTTGCAAGCTTAATCTATCAACTAATTTCTGAATAACTGAAAATTTTGGAATCACGACGATAAATAATACGACGATTAAGCACGATAACGCACCAATTGCCGCCAAAATTATCCACGACATAGACGGCGCCAGTTGATAAGCTTTTATTACCGAGCCAATGCCCATTATTGGTGCCAAAAAAGCCATACGCATTATCATCGCCGAAACATTTTGAATCTGCTGCATGTCATTTGTAACACGAGTCGCTAACGATGCCGACGAGAAACTGTTAAATTCGTTCAAGGAAAATCGCTCAACCTTGTCAAAAGTCACTTCGCGAAGTTTACGGACATAACTAGTTGAAACTCTAGCCGCAATAAAGCCAACAACTATTGCACACAGACCACCCACCAAAGTCACAGCTAGCATTGCCATGCCGTTGCTCCATACCGCATCCATATTTTTTTTGATTATGCCGCCAGTAACAATCTTGGACATATAATCTGGCAAGGTCAGATTAGCATGCGCCTGACCCCAGACAAAACCAATCAACACAATCAACCACAATGCGTATGGTTTAAAATATTTAAATAAATTCTTCACTAATTTCCCTCAACTTTTTATATTCATACTAATCATACAAATTATACAAGAAACGGTTTAAAATGTATAGCAATAAACTGTCTTAAATTCGAAATATATCATAAAACAAACACCGAAAACCCAATCCGCGGGTGGCGTCCGGCGGGGCAGCGCCCGATTTACTACAAAACGGTAATCCGTTTTTATAAATCAGGGGCGGACTGGACGACAGGACCCGAGGGGGTTTGAAACCTAGTTTATTCCGTTCTAAAATATATTAAAAATTAGATTCAACCCAACCATTCATGTTAAAATAGAAAGTTAGTAAATGGGGGTTTAGTATGTTCAATAAAAAAACAAGTTCCATTCAAGATTCGTCCGAAAGATTAGCTGATTTTAGCTATATCAGCAAAAACGATATCTACCTAGACACCTCATGTCAAAGCATGCGACCCCAACCAGTTATCGACGCTCTTAACAGTTATTACACAACCTACAATGCCTGTGGTGGTCGAGTAAAATACAAATGGGGTCAAAAAGTCGATTCAAAAGTCGAGGAAACTCGCGATCTCGTCCTTGACTATCTTGGAATGCCCGCTAAAAAATATGTTTGTTCTTTTACGCTCAATACAACTTACGGCCTTAACTTGATATTAACCCAACTTCCAACTAGCATTTATGAACAAGTTACAACCAGCGAAATCGAACACAACTCTGTTTTTCTAACCACAATCGAGCTCAGCAAGCGACTTGATATTAAGCGAAACGTTTTAAAGCGCGACGACGATGGTAATTTAATTTACTCGACCGAAAACATTAAAAAAGCCGTCGTTGTAGTAAACGCCGTCTCTAACATCGACGGTCGGACGCTTGGAAACATTAAACAGCTTATCAAAGATACACACATTAATGGTGGCATCGTAGTAATTGACGCCGCCCAGGCAATGGCTCATTATCACGAAATGTTAATTGGTTGCGATGCAGACGCAATTTGTTTTTCGGCCCACAAAATGTACGCTGCCAGCCTTGGCGTCGTGGTTATTAAAAAAGACCTGTTAAAATCATTCAATAAATTCCTCGTTGGTGGCGGCATGGTGTCTGGCGTCCAAGAAAACGACTACCAGCTATTACCGGACGACATTGCTAGTTGGCTAGAACCAGGCTTGCAGGCTTATGGCGAGATTATTAGCTTAAACAATGCTATAAATTGGCTAAAAACGATAAAACCAAACGGATTGAAACCGAGCGAATACGTTGCCAAAATGTCCGCCCTGCTTTACACAGGGTTAGCCGAAATTCCTGGTATTAAATTTATAAACAACAAACCATCATCGGTAATTAGTTTATATCACGAAAAAATTGATGCACACCGACTGGCCGTATTCCTGTCGGCTGCCGGGATTATGACCAGAAGCGGCTATTTCTGCTGCCACTACTACCTACTTGAACATCTATCAATGCCGCCTCTACTGCGTTTTTCAGTTGGGCTACATACAACCGAAGATGACATCGTAAAGACAATTGAAACCATGAAAAAGATAACGAAAGGTTAATTAGATAAAATTATGTTTTGTATTGCCGCATTTATAGTTCTAGCGATTATCAGCATCTTTTCCGCTAGCCACAGAAAACTCGCCAAACAAGCGCTTAGCTGTACGTTACGCCGAGTTACATTACGACCCTGCGATTCATCTTTCAAGGAAGAAACTAAAAACAAACTGCTCAGCCACGTCGCCAACAGAACACCAAAACTTGTCAAGGCAGCCGATATTGGAATCGAGATTACATCATTCTTGCTGGTCATTCTAACCGTCTGGAGTCTAGCGGTTTCAATCGAAAGTGGTCTTAATTTATTTGTCTGGGGCACATGCAACCCATCGAATGCTTCTTCTTGCAGCCTAAGCGCAGAAACATGTTCAATCGATAAAGTTCAAAAAAGTTTTTGGACCCTGACACTTGAAGGCAAGCCATACCAATGGTTTATCGACCAAGCGCAAGGTTTTGGTAATACCGTCGCCAACATTCCGACTCGTCTCCAAAAATGGGACGCAAATAATTATTTACCTCAAAATGTCACCTATTTTTACGCCAAAGACAGCACTAAACCAACCGCACTTGAGATAATCGATCCGGGCTGCACGGTCTGTTCGCGGCTACTAAAAAACATCAAAGCATCAGACTTTGAAAATAAATATAACCTCGCTTATATTGCCTATCCAATCAAGAACCCTAGCAAAGAGGGTGCTTACAAATTTAAAAACTCATACACAATAACGAGATACCTAGAATCTCTAAAAATTAACAAATTAAACAATCAAAAAACTCCAACCGATTGGCAAATACTTGAGCGTATTTATACCTGGAAAAACAGTGAAAACATAGCATACCAACAACGTATCAATTCTGCCATGAATCAAGCGCAAGTCATCGCCCTATTACACGTCTGGTTAAAGGATATTGGGTATAGTAGTCAACAAATTGAACAGATTGAAAGTGATGCAAATAGCCAAAAAGTAGCCGATATTATTAAACAAAACCAAGATATTGTCGAAAACAAAGTAAAAACTGTCAGTATCCCAACAATCATCTTTGGCGAACGACGCCACGACGGCCTAGTCAAAGAACAAGATTTAAAATAACCATCTAACATACTTGCCAAAATTTGAAAATATTTAATTATAGGACTATAATTTAAGTATAAATAAAGGAGGCAATTATGGACAACCAAAATAATCAGCCAACTAACCAACAAAGTCCGGACCCAGTGGTAGTAACGCCAACAAAAGCGCCCGAGACACAAATAAACCGAACCAAGCAAAAGTGGAGCCTTAAAAAATTGCTTCTGGTAATTGCTGGCTCAATTATTATATTTATCCTAGCGCTTGTTACTATTGTCAACATTTCAACTAGCGCACCAGTAAAAGTTAGTGACGAGCTTGTTGCAGCAATCCAATCAAATGATTCAACCGCAGCATATAAATTACTTTCAGACGATGCGAAAGCCACAATCAGCTCAGAAGAACTTAAAACCGTCTTGGCACAGGTTTCGCCAATACTAACCGGTAAACCAGATTTACAAAGTAAGGAAATAAAAAGTGGAACAAGCGGCTCAAACTCTGCGAACGTAATTTACAAAATAAAAGGAAGCGATAATATAACCTATAAATTCACCGTCAACTTAATTGAAACGAACGGTAATTGGAAAGTATTAAACTTCGAAAGCCAAAAAATATAAGTAGCAATCAATAAAAACCCTCAAAACAGAGCTTTTAATATAAAGCTCTGTTTAATTTATACTGTTGATAATAAAATCGTCAAAGCATATACTTAAAGTATGAAAAAATGGAGTGTAGTAATAGTACTAGCGGTAGCACAGTTCGTCATGGTGCTCGATGGTACGGTAATGAATGTTTCAATATCAACCGTAGTAAAAGATCTTGGAACTACGGTCGCATCATTGCAGGCCGCAATCACCTTTTACACATTAACCATGGCGGCCCTAATGCTAATCGGCGCCAAGCTCTGCAGTAAATGGGGTTTGATGAAGGCCTTCACGATTGGCAGCGTCATATATGGAATCGGCTCGCTAATTACTGCCCTGAGCCCCGGCATCGCTAGTTTATTTTTAGGTTGGTCAATTATCGAAGGGCTTGGCGCAGTACTAGTCATCCCCGCTGTCGCAGCGCTTATTGCAGTTTCATACAAAGGCAAAGACCGCGTTATCGCATATACCATTATCGGTGGAATTAGTGGCGTAGCAGCAGCCGCAGGACCGCTGATTGGTGGCTTTATGACCACCTACTTATCTTGGCGATATGTATTTGGAATTGAATTTGTTATTATGATCTTTGTCTTGCTTTCATCACGAAAATTCAAAGTTACAGAAAAACCTGACAAATCACCAATTGACATTCCAAGTGCTATTTTATCTTCAGTCGGCTTGATTATGCTAGTGTATGGTATGTTGCAAAGCAAAACCTGGGGCTGGATTACACCGATTTCAAAACCAACCATATTTGGTCAAGAAATTGCTCCATTTGGTATTTCTATCGTAGCCTTCTTGATAATTGCCGGTATAATCACCCTTAAACTATTCTACGATCGCCAGATCAAACTTATGGACGCTAAAAAAGATCCATTACTTGACGTTACGCTATTCAGGATTCCAGAGCTTCGATCCGGTCTGTTGGTTTTAATGTCTCAATATGTAGTAACTGCCGCAACGTTCTTTATTGTTCCGATTTATTTACAGATGGTGATTGGCCTTGATGCGCTCCAAACCGGCATTCGCATTTTGCCGCTATCAGCTGCCTTGATTATTTTTTCAATGCTCGGCTCAAAGCTCATTCAAAAATACAGCCCGAAACAAATTGTTATTTACGGTCAAATAATGCTACTAGCTGGCGCGATTACGCTATTAGCCGCTATTGACCCCGAACTAACCGGATACGCATTTAGTATTGCTATGATATTTGTCGGTGCCGGACTTGGACTACTGGCGTCACAAATTGGCAACATTAACATGTCAGCCGTTAGCGTTGACAAAGCCAGTCAAGTTGGCGGCATGTCAGGTACATTCCAAAATCTCGGCTCATCACTTGGTACTGCACTGATTGGATCGATCCTTGTTGTTGCACTTACTAGTGGGTTTATCGCTAACATCAGTCAAAGTACGTTACCAACTGATATGAAAAACTATATCACCGAGCATTCTCAAACCGGCGTAGCAATTATACCGGTCCAAGAGCTATCGCAATATGCTTTATCAAAAGGCCTCAGTCAAACAGAAGCAACCGAAATTACAGACATCTACAAAACGTCTCAACTTCAGGGACTAAAAGAATCGATA
The DNA here is from genome assembly GCA_002839415.1 of Candidatus Saccharibacteria bacterium HGW-Saccharibacteria-1. Taxonomy (GTDB): domain Bacteria; phylum Patescibacteriota; class Saccharimonadia; order Saccharimonadales; family Saccharimonadaceae; genus UBA1547. The sequence continues at coordinate 49,015 of PGXZ01000011.1, forward strand.
TTTTACCTTGTAGCAATTGCTGCACTTTCACTATTACTATCGCGTAAATTACCGAGCAAGATATTGTCGTAGTAAACAACTGAGTAGAATGAGCAAACCAGAAAAGCCAACCCAGCAACAATATGCCTTATCGCCAAAATGGACTATCGCGCGAACAGGGAATTCACTACTTATTTCTGGTGGTGCCGACGCAAAATACAGCATCGACATCGAAACCGAAGAGCAATCTTTTTTTGAAACAATAAAGCCAGATCAAGCTTTTAATATTTCATCGTTAAATAGTTTCGACAAAAGAATATTCGAACAGTTATTGACCGCTGAAGTTATAGTACCCTTAATTAACTTTGGTGTATCAACCAGTATCGCAACCATCGGCGACGCAAATAATCTTAATTTAAATAACCGCAAGAAATTTAATTTTGTTGATATAAAAGAAGCACATGATTTTATAATTATTATCAGAACCAACTCTAGCTATTCAAATTTACTGAGCAAGATTGATTACAAAAACATCAACAAGCCGCACCTATTTATAGACACCGCATTTCATCACACTATATCAATTGGACCTTTGGTCTTTCCTGGTGAAACAGCCTGTATTGCATGCCTTGAAGGTCGTCTAAAAAGCCGCTGGGGAGACGACACACCGCCGCCAACACCAGCAATGGCAATTGATAATCAGGAGCTCACGACTTCCCTATTATGGCTAGAATTATCCAAAATAATCAGCGGCGACACAAGCTTAATAAACAAATCAATTTCTTGGAATTTTCAAAATCGAACAGTAGCAATCAATCAATTATTAAAAGTTCCCGTCTGCCCAATTTGCAATCAAAATAAAATTGACCTTGGCGGCATCTTGGTGTTACCATGGACAAAGAATGAAAGCATTAACAACACAATTTGACGACGGAAAATTATCTAACACGGTCGCTACGCCAACTTGTTGCTGTTGTTGCTGTTGTTGCTGCTGCCTCACAACCTCAGTCCTAGCAACGACGACTCTAACAAAATCAATTAGTAAAAATTGTAACGAAAACAAAGACGACAGAAAACCACTACTTGTAACTCTCGCAGCCCTTACGATACCTATATCACTAATGTTATCCCAGTCATTTATTGGCATACTAGCATCTTCGGCCAGCACAAACTACGAGAGTAATCTGATAAGTAATTTTATTGACCAGCTCGGACCTCGTTTTGTTACATTTTTAATTATTTATTTGTTGATGATATTGGGTTTATATATCATATCAAAAAAAAGAAAAACCAATCATAAGTTCTATCGTTTTTATAATCGTATTTTCAATTGCCGTAATAGCCGAAGCTTTCGCTGGTATGCTATTGATTTTAACCAATCCAATAATTTATTTAGTAGTTTCTATAACAATAATAGTTCTTGTACTTGCAACGCAGAGTAGAAAAGAGACAAAAACCAAAAATAAATCAGAATCATTTTTCGAACCAACCTTTCAAGCACCAGCTCAAACACTCGAGCCCCTGGACAGTTCGACCGATACCGAGAATGAGCTAAAAGATTTATAAATCTTACCTTTAAAATGACCATTAAACCCGAAAAACCGAATTATCTTAGCGAGCATCTATTGTTGAGTGCGCCGAATAACCGTCACGGAATTTCTTTACTGCCACAACCCGCTCAAAAATCATTTAGTGACGTAACTGAGATTATACACATGGGCGCACCTAGCTCTGTAAAATCGCAATGGGACAGTGCATCGGGTGGAGTTGGCTGGAACGAAAAAGTCGCAAAACTAGCAGCGATCGGTGAATCAATCGAAAGATATTGCGCTAGCATAATTCAATTACCACTTAAATCTAAAAAGCTTATAGATAAATCCGAAATAATAGACGCTAACAACTGGTGCCTATTTACAAAGGAGCAACGACAATTAGACGGATTTCCATTTGAAAATATTTACTCCGACAACTGTTTATTTACAAACGTTTTTGATTTTCAAAATAATAACCAATTTTGGGTTCCAGCGCCATTCGTATCCTTACGAGACGATTACCAAACAGGAATAGCAACATCGTCAGGACTTGCGGCAGGCCCTTCAGCCAAACATGCTCTCCTTAGGGGAATCCAAGAACTTATAGAGCGTGATGCCCTCATGTTCACATGGCTTCATAGCGTCCCAGCCCGAGCCATCAAGATTACCAAAAAATATGAGGATTTAATAAAAAACTCAAATGGTGAAATCTGGGCTTTTGATATTACACCAGATTATAGCCCATTTCCAGTCATTGCCGTCGCCGGAGGCATCATGAAACGCGGTAAGTGGCGATACTCGCTTGGGCTCGCCTGCCGTGAGGATTGGACATCGGCGCTCGACAAGGCCTTCCTAGAGTGGAATCAGGGCGTATTATTTGCGGGCATATACCAAAAATATGTAGATACCTCAAATATCTTAGACCCATATTCTATCAACACTTTTGATGAGCATGCCGTTTTCTACAGCCTTCACCCAAATTATTGGCATAATTTACCCATGTTCAAAAATCACAAACAAACATTTGATATCTCAACCAAAGGAAAAATAATGGACATTGACGAAGCCCTGTCGCTTGTCAAAGAATCTTTACTAAAAAACAATATTAGATTATATTACCGAGATTTGACGACTATTGATGCCGACCAATTAGGAGTCAGAGTCGTTCGAGCTACCTCACCCGACCTTGCGCCAATTTTTGCACATCAAAACTGGCCATTGATTGGCGGCCTAGAAAAGAAACTAAGCAGTCGATACTGTCAGGCTCCCCTTATACTAGACACACTGTCTATTCCAAAAAAGGCAGTATAATAAATCTAAATAAGGAGAATTAACCATGCCCCGAGGCATACCA
>PGXZ01000012.1 GCA_002839415.1 Candidatus Saccharibacteria bacterium HGW-Saccharibacteria-1
TAATAAATACCTAGACTATTACAATACCGAGCGTGTACACTTAGGGATACAGATGCGGACACCCGCTGGGATGTTGCAAAGGTATTGAGTTTTATACGGTAATTTGTTTTTTTGAAAAAGAAAAACCCCTACCAATTATATTCAGGTAGAGGTTTTAAGGAGAATGTCCATTTTATTTAGAAATTATCTTCGTCCTCCTCCTCTTCCTCTTCGAGGATTACGTCATCTTCTGTTAATTCAGATGAGCCGTTCTCTATTTCACCAGAAACGACAGAAACATCCTCACTAAAAACTTCACCTTCGTCAGGATTAGAGTTAACCTTATTTCTAATCAACTCCAGCAATTCTCTTAACTCTGGTTCAGTAATGATATCATTGACAATGTCGTTAGCTTGATATACCATTTCAATTTCATCTTCGGCTTCAACAAAATATTCCTGCAAGATTTCTTGAATGCGAGGAATCAATTTATTCCAATTAAATATCGTGCCCTTCAATAAGTGGATATGGTACTGGCCTAAAAATATTTGTTCAATACCGTCAATTTTATTAAAGATTTTTTTAATATATAACGGTTGCGTAGACGAATCACGGCTAGGACAATCAAACATCTCAATCATTGAATCAGTAACTCTTTTGTCAACATGTAGCGTCATTGAATTTGGATTAGGCGCGAATTCTACTAAAATTTTCATAATATTTCTCCTTTTAATGTGCAAATTCACGAAACTCTCGTGTAAGAGATTCAAATTAAGCGGTTTAAACTATTTATAAATAGCCACACAACACTCAACTCGAATAGCTAAATTCTATCACATAATTGCAATATTGTCAAACATATACTAAATAGACCCCAAATTATTGGGGTCTATTCAACGATTAGCTATCAACTACTTCTTAGTATTCAGCTCAACCAACAGATCAACAGTCTTCTCTGTTAATAATCGGTTTGCAATATCGCGTCGAACTTCTGGTTGTTCGAATTGCTTCAAAGCTTCTGGGTTTTTAGCATATTGCTGACGATAGGTTTCAACGTGAGCGTCTAGCTCGTCTGTTGTCGCCTCAACTTTTTCAACCTTGCTAAGTTCAGCTAATACCAACCCGGCCTTAACTCGCTTATCGGCAACATCCTTAACTTCAGTCTCAATCCATTTTTCTTTAGATTCAAAACCTTTATTTTCCAGGTATTGTTCGATTGAAAGGCCTTGATACATCAAATTATTAATGAAGTCTTGCTCGATTGACTTCATCTGATCAGCAACCAAAATTTCAGGAACAGGTACTTTACTGACCGCAATCAATTGATTTACCAAATCATCTTTTAGTTTGTCGCCATTTTCACGTTCTTTTTGGCTAGTTAGCTCGCGTTTAATATCGTCTTTTAGCTCTGCTACGGTCTCAAATGGACCAGCCTTGGCAGCCAGTTCGTCAGTTAGTTCAGGTAATATAATTTCGCTAATAGATTTAATAGTAGTCGTAAACGTAACCTTAGCACCCTTTAGCTCCTCTGAACCATAATCAGCGGGAAAAGTTAGTTCGATATCAAAAGTCTCACCAGTCTTATGACCAACTACACCCTCTTCAAAACCTGGTACAAATTGGTTCGAGCCTAGTGTTAGCGCATAATCATTACCAGTTCCACCATCAAAGGCTATACCGTCTTTTTTGCCAACAAAATCAATTACAGTTTCATCGCCATCTTTAGCAGCTCGTTCGACTACTTTCTTTTCAGAAAAGCCTTTTCGCATCCGCTCGATGATTTCGTTAATTTCGTCTTCGCTAACTTCTACTTTTTCAGTCTTCGCCTTGAGCTTTTTGTAATCACCCAGTGTTACAACTGGCAAAATCTCTGTCTCGGCCGTAAATTCTAGCGCTTCGCCAGGAACATATTTTTTAACTTCGACAGCTGGTCGATCAAGCGCTTGAATCTTTGCCTCGACGAAAGCTTCGGCAACAGCTTTGCTAATTGCATTATCCAGGATTGCCTCTTGCAAAACCTGTGGATCGATATTTTTAGCAGCAACAGCTACTGGTACTTTGCCCTTGCGGAAGCCAGCAACCTTGATATCACGTGCCAATTTTGTCGTTGCAACTTGCTCGGCAATCGCCAACTTTTCAGCACTTAGCGTAATCGTCAGCTCAACCTTAGTGTCCGAGATATTTTTTACAGTCGTTTTCATCATTTCTCCTTAATTATTTAACAATTTCAGCAATAAAAAGCTTATCGTTTAAACTCCACTCGCTACATTCTTTACCTTATTATACCAGCCCAAAAAGATATATTTAACTAATATATTACAAAATAATGGCTAAACGCACTTTAATATATGTTGTTGCATCCAAACATACATAACAATCCCCGCCGCTACGCCCACATTTACAGAACGAGTCGAGCCAAATTGCTCGATCATGACAGTTTTTATTGCCACCGTTTGCATTTCCGCACTCAGCCCTGGACCCTCGCCGCCGAACACCAGTACTGCTCTTTCTGGAAGTATAGTTTTTGATAATCCAACCGCCCCAGGAACAATATCGACTGCGATAATTTCCCGGTTATCATTTTTCATAAATTCAACAAATTCATCGACGGTTGAATGTTGAATAATATTCATATATCTGTCCGTTACCATTGCCCCGCGCCTATTCCAATGACGCTTGCCTATAATATGCACAGTTTCGACATTAAAAGCATTTGCCGCCCTAACGATTGTGCCAATATTCAAATCATGCTGCCAATTCTCTATCGCTACATGCAATGTCGCCCTTGTTTTGTCTAAATCAGTCTTGATCGCCTCGACCGTCCAATAACGATATTTATCTAAAACATTACGCTTGTCGCCATTTGCTAACAGCTCGGTGTCATATCTATCGCCAGTCGGCCAAGGTTTGGTATGTGGCGGAACGCCAATTTGTTGTTCATTCATATTTATATATTATAACTAAAAAATGCCCGACATATTATAATGTCGGGCTAACCTTAAATGATTAAATTAAATCATCAACCAAAAATAAACAATTAGTATGAACTTCTTGAGACAACATCATCTCAATAGCAGGCTTGTCGCTGTCATCATCCTTATATACATAAGCCAAATAATCAGTAAGCTTATTTGCGCTCGTGTAATAATGATAACCCTCAATTGGAAATTGACCAAAATACTTTGTGAAGTATTTGAATCTGTCCATGTAATAGTACAAAAAAACCAACATCTCCAAACCAGCCTTCCGTTTAATTAGATTCGTGTAATCGGAGTTGTTATCTAAATCTTCTTGTCTATACACACCAAATTTCACCCAGCGCAGCCCTGGTCTGTAGTTGTCGATAGGAGAATTGGCACGATTTCTTATATCACTAACGACAACCTGACGCCCCATTCGTTTGTTCTTTGCGAACGAATCTGGCGATAATAACATAAAAAAGTTATCAAATGAACGTTGACAACCGTTCTTGGTGTCATTCGCGCTCAAATATGGCACAAGTAGGTATATTTGGTTGTCCTCTAAAAAGATAGTATTTGGACGCTCGGGAAAATCAGATTCATTGAAATTCCACTTCATAGCTTCACTTGCTTTTAGCAACATTCTTTCGCTACGCGAAAACATAGATTCATAATCTTCGATATTTCTAAATACTTCATTAAAAAAATCAAAACACGATTTGCATTTTTCAACATGCTTATCGTTTTTCATTTTCATTTTCATAAGCTAACCTCCGCCAGTATTTATTTCAGCAAAAGCTGTTCAATTTTGGCATAGCAGCATTTAATCTTAATGCCACAATGCCAAAATCAAACGATACAAGTTGTTTAATTTATTAAGGTTCTATACTATACTTTAACACATTATTAACATTACACCACTTTCGCACACCCACCCACAAACCATGCAACACAAAAAACTTATTAAGATAATCTTATTAAGTAAAAATTATCAAGGGCGTAACGTACCGGCAAAAACCTGCCAAGCAAGCAATGATTTAGCAACAAGACTCAAGATAATATAAACCATTTCGCCATATATATAATTCTTCCAGGGACCGATTTTTTTATACTGAAGCACCATATTAACCGCAAAACAGTTAAAGAAAATAAATATTGACACAAATATCCAATAAACAAAGGCTGGCGCACTACTACCATTACTAGCACCCATCCACAAGTAAAATGCGATGACTACCCATGGAATCACCCCAGCCAAGCAACCAACCAAATAACTTATCCAATTAGTTTTTTTGGTTGTTTGATTATGAACCTCCATGACAAGACCTAGCAAATTCATAATCGCCACAAGCGAGAACATCATAATTAAACTCATAAAATCATAGATGCCGACTAGCAAAGAAATAGCAACAATCATCACGCTTGCGGACATAGAATACTCAATCCACCTAGCGGCGTTGATACCGGCAGTTAGTTGTCTATTATATAGACTATTAAAAACAGTTGCTATCGCAAAATGAGCCGTTGCGCATATGAATAAAAATATGGCTATCAATATCGGTAAAGACAAATTAAACAATGTTATTGTTGTAGGTTCTAAATTTTGAGTTGCATTATTAAACTTTAGATAACTTCCACTAATTGGCAGAAGAAAGCTTTTACTTAAAAGTAGAACTACAATCCCTTGAAATAAGTGCAAACTACCGGCGATAATATTAAATTTACGTAATGTCGTCAAACTAATAGTTCTTATCATAATTCAACTATAGCATAAAATGTTCAATTCTAAACAATGACAATGTAGGAAGCAAAAGAACAAGTATTATACAATAAGTCCATGACCTTTAACCACTACGCAAAAATCAAAAAGATACTCGAAAGCTACAATGACGATTGGGTTATTAAAACGATAAATCAACCAACTTCTGCCAAAAAATTTAACGGTGAAATTGTAAAATACGACCATTATTACCGAATTTACGACAAGCACAATCAGCCAATTAAATTTTGCAAATTTCAACAGATAGAATTGTTGGCAAAGATGCTAAATAAATCAGTCGAAGAATTACCAATTATCCAATAACTACCCTAAAAGCATCACCATCCAAAACCGAACAACGCACTTTGTTCTACTATAACTGGCAAATGCTCTATAAAATATTCAATCTCTTTAGCTGTGTTATACGATTTAAAGCCCCGGTCTGAATGACCGGGGCTTTTAGGTTTTGTGATTAATTTAATTATTCAAGAATAGTCAGCATTTGCTTCATATCGCCGATGTATTTTTCTGGATACTCATCGACTTCACGTCTGAGCTGATCAATCGGCATCCATTCCACCGCCTCAAGTTCCTCTTTTTGAATCTTGAAAAACTCGACAGGCTCATCAATTACGACCGAATACCACTGAACAAAATATCTTTCGCTACTATTGATAAATAGTTTTTCAAGCTGTATTAATTTGTAATTATTTACATCAACACCCAGCTCTTCACCTATCTCATTAACAATAGTTTGATAGTAGCTAATTCCCTTATCAACAGTCCCGCCAACAGATTCGCTCCATTTACCTGGATCAAAAGATTTACCAAATGAACGTTGCGATATCAAAACGTTACCTTTTCCGTCAAGTACCCAACATGACGACGAACGGTTAATATGTTTTGAATAATCTAATTCGCTTCGCTCGATGTGACAAACGATTTCATCTTGTTCGTTTACTATTGGAATTAACATTTAATCACCCCCTTTTTGATAATAATAACATATTTTAAATATTGGTCAAATGTCTATGCAAATTAAAAGAGAACAAGCTAGATTGCTCGTTCTCTGTATTTATCGATAACATGAATTAGCATGCTCGATAATTTAATATGTGGCGACAGTTTGACGCAATTATCAAAACTAAAATCTGAATCTGCAACCGGTCGGCTTACGCTTAGGTTAATGTCAATCAATCTAATTGGCGTACCTTCCTGGTGTCTGCAGTAGATTTTCTCATCGCAATCTGACAAATCCCATAAATACACTTTGCCGCATCGACACTCTTTTTCGTCAAAGACAAAATCAAAAGCAGCGGATATTCCACAATTATACGTCTCGACATCCACAGTTCGCTTATGCGTCAATCTGGATACATTGCTTATTATATATTCATAATTGAACGGCAAAATACGGTTATCTTTGTGGTCAAATACCATAATTTTATCAAAAATGCTCAGGTCGGCATCACAGCCACAATACGCAGGGCTATTTTCAAAGTCAATATCACCAGTTTTTGAGTCAACCACCCCCAAAAAACCTGCTTTTGTTTTAATGACAAAATAATTACGTGAAACATATAGGCTGTCTGGGCGCTTCTTGCCAGATACAAAGTCATTTATATTTGCGATTTCGAGTCCACTTCCGCTTACGATACAACCAAGGTCACCATTATCTGAATAACTAGCCTGACAAACAAACTCCAAGCTTTTAATATTCTTATCTCTGACAACCATTGGACTAGTCGTTAAAAATTCTTGCAATATTGCGAAGCTCGGACTGACATTTTGCAGCCTATCTGCATCAATATGCAAGCTTGAGTCAAAAAAATGTACCATATTAGGTACAATCCACGATTTTATATTCATTCCTATCACCACTTTATTAAATTTCTTTGCCTTTAAGGCAACGATAAAACATATTATATCATTATGTTATTATTACGTAAAGTGACCGGCATACAACATAGCGGATGCATTGTTAAAAGTTTAAATATTACTATCAATGCAATACTATTGATAAACATACATAAATAGTATTATATTATATAGATTGACCAATCGATAATTGAATTTCTTCGCAAGTGGAATGCAACGAAAACTGAACGGCAAAAACTTTAAGACACTTATTTACTACTGGACGTCGTTATTATTGCTATTTCAGGCCTTATCACCTTTTTGAACGTTGAGCTTGGATATGCGCTTGTTATGATCGGGCTTGCACTTCTAGCGGCCTACTTTTTAAATGGCATAGGATAGCATCTGTTGTCGTCAATTATACTCAGCAAAATCGGTAGTAAGCCAAAGAAAAAATAACTATTATCTTATTTTTATAATATTACAAGAGAGTCCATTTGAAATCTCTTGTAATTATAGTATGTTTCTTTTTATTGGTTTGATGAATAACTCTAATCATTGTGAAATAAATTATTAGTTATACAATACACCCGTAACTTCGCCACCGTAACCACTTTGAGCGCTTCCATCTGCAGACGTACAGGCTTTAAGGGCTGTACCTGGGGCTGCTGAAGTGTCAACGAATTCGTCAGTCGAGGTACCTGACTTTTTGTATTTTTCAACACCATCAAGCGATACGGTAAAGAAGTCAAAATTAGATTCTGTCGCTTGGGAAACGAGAAAGCCTTTGATTTGCTTGCCATTTGGAACCGTCCATTCTTTGCAAGCGGTATGGTTTACACCTGGATAGGCGACGTATAGTTCTTGATTAGAAAAAGTAATTGTCATTTCTGGCGCCGGCTCTGGAATAGCGTTAATTATAATTACCGTCGGGCTTGTAGTTATTACGGTTGGGCTAGTGACGGTCGCTACTGGACTACTGACCGTTGCAGTTGGGCTAGTGACGGTCGCTACTGGACTACTGACCGTTGCAGTTGGAGCCTGACACATCGATAATGGGCAGTTATTTATTGAACCGTCAGCGGTAAGTTTAGCTATGTATGCGCTTTCATGGCCATGAATATATGTTACCCCGGCCACCGCATAACCACCATCGATAGTCTGGATTAAGGAAGAGGCGTTTTCGTAGCCCGCACTACCCCAAGTCCTACTCCACAACAAACTTCCATCGACGGTGTATTTAGCTATAAAGGCATCGTGATAGCCAACACCGTAACTTCCTGTTTCTCCACTCATTGCAAAACCGCCGTCACTAGTCCGAATCAAGGAGGCGCCATAATCTTCAACCGTCCCGCCCCAAGTCCTACTCCACGACAAATTTCCATCGACGGTATATTTAGCTATAAAGGCATCGAGGTCGCCCGCGCCATAACTACGGGTATATCCAGCCATCGCATAACCACCATCGCTAGTCTGAATTAAGGATTGGAAGGAACTGTCTTTGCCGACATCACCCCAAGTCCTACTCCACGACAAATTTCCATCGACGGTATATTTAGCTATAAAGGCACTACCATCGGCGTAGCTTGATGTTGATCCGCTCATCATATAACCACCATCACTAGTCTGAATCAATTTATTGCCGTAATCAGAGTCTGTACCACCCCAAGTTCTACTCCATGACAAATTTCCATCGGCAGTAAATTTAGAGATAAAAGCATCGGCAACGCCCGCCCCGTAACTATTAGTATATCCAACCATCGCATAACCACTATCACTAGTCTGTATTAAAGAAACGCTATATTCAGACTTTGTGCCGCCCCAAGTTCTACTCCATGACAAATTTCCATCGGCGGTGTATTTAGCTATAAAGGCATCGGCGCCACCCGCACCATAGCTTTCGGTTTTTCCAGCCATCGCATAACCACCATCGCTAGTCTGAATCAAGGAAAGCCCCCAATCAGAACCCGCGCCACCCCAAGTTCTACTCCATGACAAATTTCCATCGGCGGTGTATTTAGCTATAAAGGCATCGGCGCCACCCGCACCATAGCTTTTAGTATGTCCAGACATTATATAGCCACCATCGTTAGTTTTAGCCAAAGACGTTCCACTATCATCCGCTAAATTACCCCAAGTTTTTAAAAAACTTACGGCTGCAACAGCTGTTTCACTTTTCTCAGTTGGGCCTGTACTGTTAGTTACTTCAAATGTTATACCTGATTTAGTTAGTCTTAGAATATATGTTAAACCATTATCAGTTGTAGTGTATATGAAGTCTTTGTTTTTAAGACAGTATTTAGTATCGTTTTCCGGTGCAGTTGGACATTTATTTTCATCTAGGCTGGTTGGATATGTTTCATGTTCTGTTTTGTATAGTTCTAGCTGTCTTTTAGCTCCGTCCAGGTCTGAGGTTAGACTGGCTTCGGTGGCTTTTTTAGATATGCCTATGTAGGATACTATCGTAATAGCTGCTAGGATGCCTATTATTACTATGACTATTAGGAGTTCTACTATGGTAAAACCAGTTAATGCCTTCTTGCGATTATTAAACTTGCGTGTATCTATCTTCAGATCATTAATCATAGCAATTCCTTTAGGGATATTTTCATTTATAATTTGTATATTTGACATGATTATAGCATTATATATTTAATGCTTCAATTAACATTTCTTAACGGTATTTACGCCCATCAAAACACTAATTAGTAAAGCACGGACTTCATAGTTAGCAAACAATTACCGCCATGGTATTTACTCACAGCTTGCAAGCCCGAGGCCTCATTTTTCTTACCTAAAATAAAACATTTGCTGATACTAGATAGAGTAATTTGCCACATTCTGTGACCCAGAAACTTCATGATTAGCAAACCAATTGCTAAGCGAAAGGTTTTCTTGCGCCACAGACATGCAGACCTCACTTCCACGCCCAGAGTAAAGTTTTCAGACTAACCTCGACAAAGCCAAAGAAAAAAGACGACATAAAACCGTCTATTTTCTTTGGTACAGGAGATACATTCATCGTGGAATCAAATTGAATATAGCCTAAATCTTATGTATGAAAAATTATTAGAGTTGGGCTTTGTATGTATCGACGGTCAAATTGAAATTATTGATACAGAGACCGAGGAAAGTATGCGTCATGTTTAGTCTAATCCATAATAGAAACAAATTCGATTTAGCTAATTCAAGACTGTATGACCAAAATACATTCTATAATGGATTTATAAAAGATTTAAATAATTGTCATGAGAATCTCATAATCGAAAGCCCATTTATTACGTCAAAACGAATGAGGATTTTATTACCGATACTAGCAAAACTTAGACGTCGGGGTATCGAAATTATCGTCAATACACGAGATCCCGCTGAACACAACGGTGACTATCAAGATCAAGCATTAGAAGCCATTCATGAATTACAAGCATTAGATATTACAGTGCTATATACAGCCGGACATCACCGTAAACTTGCAATTATTGATAAACGGATCGTATGGGAAGGGAGTTTAAATATTTTATCATTTAATGATAGTTGTGAGATAATGAGAAGGATAGTATCGATAGTGGCCGCGAAACAACTGCTATCATTCACGAAATTGAATAAATATCTATAACGGGAGTATTGTAAATGAAAGATGAAGATAAATTCAAAGAATATCAGATCAGCGAATCTGATGTTGACAAAATCATCAACTACCTCAAGATAGTTGATCCAGAAAACGCTACTCCTGAAAATGCGATATCATTCCTCGGCCACTATGCGACACGCTTTCATGAAATGGGGCACGCTCTTACAGACGATCAATTACAAGAATTTTACAATCAATTCAAAAACGATAAAATAGATGCCTAGTCTTCATCAATCATTGGCTCGCAAATAGTCTCACCTTGCATTTTCTTTGCAGTAACTTTTTTTGGTTTTACGCTTGCCATTCCTTTCTTTTCTTTGACGGCCTTTTGCTTATTAGCAAACAACAACCTAGAACGTTTGATTACTTTTCTATAAATCACATCACTACCGTCACCGTCTAATAATATCGTTTGACCAGATAACGGTTCTTGCGCCTGCATAGCAGAAATCTTTACATAAAAACAAAAAGTGGGTAAATTGCTAATCTCACCTTGGCTAATATATGGAGAATAAATCGGCAGGAGTGACCTTTCATCTTGAGGGTTGCCAGTTCTAAAGCAAACTACAGTTCCAACGTTAGCAAGAATAATATTCACCATTTGCTGTTCATCTTGTTGAGAGGTGGATTGCTCGGCCATAATCATAAATATCTTATATTTACGCGCTTCGGATAACATCTGAACAAATGAAGTTGTGGCAAAGTTTTGAAACTCATCAACATAAATATAAAAAGTACGTCTTTCGCTCTGTTTAATTCGAGCCCTCCGTAAGCTAGCTAGCTGTAATTTTGCGAGTACTGTAATGCCAAAAAGTTCAGAAGTGTCTTCACCTATCAAACCTTTCGAGAAGTTACAGATTAGAATTTTGCCGCTATTTATAATGTCATCGAAATCAATTGTAGACTTTGGCTGTTCAAGTATCTGTCGAGCTGATGCTGAAAATAAAAAGCGACCGATTTTAGACGTAATCCCTGCAACCATTTTTACCCGCTGCATATCACCCGCCTTACCAAGCTCATTTTTCCAGAAATTTATTAAGTTCTTATCTTCTAACTTCTTTAGAATTTCTTTTCGGTATTTACCGTCGTTTAAAAGATCGAATACAGTAAATAGCGTACAGCCCTCAATAGTCAAGGCGGTTTGTATAGTATTTCGCAATATATATTCAATACGATGACCACCACTATCTTCATCTGAAAATATTTTACGAAATACCGAAATAACTGATTCTGTAATTATATCTTTCTCTCGCAATAACTCATTACCGCTCAATCCTTCAGTAAGCTCAAGCAGATTTAGTCCAATTGGATAGTCTAAATCGTCAGGATTAAAATAAACTACGTCTTTAATGCGATCTTCTGGGATATTCTCTAATAACGTTTCAGCCATATCGCCGTGCGGATCAATAACCGCGACACCTTTGCCATTTTTCATATCTTGAACAATAGCGTATTGCAACATTGTAGTTTTACCGTTTCCAGTACCGCCAATAATATATAGATGTCGTTGACGTTCCGCTTCGGTCAGTCCGATTAGCGTCGATATCCCGTGATGATTATTCTCGCCAATAACTACATCAAACTTAGTGTTATTTTTAAGAGAAACCGGCGCTGGCAATGTACGACTAAGCGAGGTGATAAGGTTATCTGTTCGACTAATTTGACTAGATGGAAAGTGGTAGAGACTGGCAATTTCATCGGTCGATAAAATCATCGAAGAACTTCGAGTGAAAGCTGGTATTCGTAAATCTGCTAGCCTTTTTCGATAGTTTTGTAAAAATGGTAATTGGGCTTTTGCCTTTAGTGTTTGATACAAAGGAATACTATATCCATCGAGCGCACTACGAAATCCGCCAATATACTCTTTACTATATTCGCTAGTTATTAAAATTCGTAAGTTTGTTTGGAATAACGGTTGAGTTACTTTACTATGCATTGATTTCATCAGCTCTAATTCAAAAGCACTCAAGGTTCGAGCAGGTTTTTGGCGAGTGGCTATTTCTTGCTTATTTTTAATATCCTGGCCATACGAATTAACCTTATAACTACTCGAACTCGACCCATGATAAGTTTCAGTAACGATATCCGCCACACCCCATAAGAATTTACTGAGTATTCCACTTAGCTTCTGAAATATAGCAAAATTACTCGAATAGGAATTATCTAAAACGTTTTCATTATTTAGGATGTTACGGGCTAATTTACTAGCTTCGCGTAATCTTATAGGTGCTAAAACTATTTGCATAGTAATAGATTCTGATTCGTCTAATTTAGTCATAGAACTGGTTATATAACCCAAGGGGTCGTGTTGCTCGAAACTTGAGGTTAAAGTTAATGGAAATATATAGTGGCCAGTTTCTTTAAAATCCAGTACATAATCAATCGCCTGGTTTTCAATCTCCATTTCTTTGACTTTCGCATCAGGGATATAGGCGGCGATTGCTTTTTGAAGGCTTTGACTAAAACTATTTTCAACCTGAATAAGATACCTAATACCAGATTTTTTAGTTGACGTTATTTCAAAACTTAAAATTGGCGATCGTTTCAATAATCTATCTTTTAGGTTTCGAGCCGCGTACATGCCGTGAATTACCGAAAATAGCTGTTCGGTAGCTTCGGGTGTTTTGTTGATCGAAGCCGGCGGAGTGAGCTCTAGCCACGTCATATTGCGATTTTTGAGGTGGCGTCGATTGATAATGTGAATTGTTAATTTTGTTATCGTAATTATCAAGAACAAGCTAATAATTAAAGCAACAATCTCAACTTTATGATCAATAATTAATTGAATATAGTTTTCTATCGTCATGGTTTTACTACTTTCTTGTCATGAATAAAATCGTAATCTTTGGCTAGATTAGCAGTAAATATTCGACTTGATACAACGTTCAATTTTGGTGCATTCATTTCAGATATCGTCCATTTTCCAGTTTTAGCGTCAACCTCGGTTACATATGCCACATGGCCATAACCGCCTTCATCGGTCTGCATTACCGCTCCAACTTTCGGTATATGATCAACAACGTAACCATCTAGCACGGCATTATCATCCCAAGTATTCGCATTGCCCCAGTTACTAGGGATTGGTTTATTTGCCCATAGCCTCATTGCGAACGCCCAGTAGGTACAATTACCCCAGGTATAAGTATCACCTGGAACTAATCCTCCCATATAGAAACCTTGTGATTCAGCCGTTTCAATACTCGGTGTCTGATCAAGAAAGGTTATCGTTTCACTACCCAGTGAGAATACTGCTAGAGCTGGAAGCGATATAACGACTATAATAGTCGCAAGCGCTGTCATTACATAGATTCTCATCTGGTTATCTGTGAAGAATCTAGTAATTAGAATAGCTGGTGTCATTTACTATAAAGCTCGATTGGGTTAGTTGTTATTAGTGGGTGTTCTTTGTCACTAGCTACAATTTGTACGGCCACATGGTTCTGATCGGCAATAATCAGGGCATCGCCTCGATCGCAGGTTAATAGGAATTGTTGCTCATATTCAGATAGATTAAATTCACTAACCACGTTTTTAATTGTCGTGGTATCTTGTCGCATTAAAATTCGAAGAGCAGATTGTGAGGCAATAGCTCGACCATAATCACTCTTTAAAAAATCGTTAGCTTGTTGCGAGATAATCGAGACGCCCAGGTAGTATTTACGAGCTCGGCGTACTAGTCCGGCAACAAACCTTGCCGATTCCTCATGTTCAAGCAGTAGCCAACCTTCATCGATTATTAGTAAGCGTTTTTCAGGTTTTGCCTTGACCTGATTCTGGACAAAGTTACTAATAATTAGCATCATTATTTGGCGAAGCGATTCTGGTAAATCTTTAATGTCGAAAATCACCAAACGGTTATCTAGATTGATATTAGTTTTAGCGTTAAATACGTTAGCTAGTGATCCCGTTATGTATTTTTCAAGCCTCTCGCATAATTTAAACTGACTCATTTTTTGAAGCTCTTCGTAAAAATCACCGAGTAAGGGTTGCTTCTTTGATTGTCTGTAAATATTCAAGATAGCTTTATCGACTGACGCCTTTTCACTCGCATTTAAACCTTCGACCATTAAACTAATTACTTCGGTTAAATCTTGAGCATGTTCGGATATGTCGTCATTTGAGTGAAAAGTTATCGCTAAATCAAACGGGTTAATCTTTTCCTTGCTTTTAGCAGACAACTTAATATACGTACCGCCAACTGATTCGGTCAATCGTTTATATTCTCGTTCAGGGTCGATAACGATAACTTTAGTGCCTTGCATTAGCTGGCGTAATATTTCAACTTTAGTGGTGTAACTTTTGCCCGATCCAGATTGAGCAAACACAATACTATTAGCGTTGTGGAGTGAGAACCTATCTAAAATTACTAGTGAGTTATTGGATTTATTAACGCCGTATAAAATACCTGATTCTTGAACTAATTCAGATGACATAAACGGAAAAGTTAGTGCAGCTGAGCTACTATCGAGATTGCGTTTTTGAGATAGCTGATCTTCACCACGAGGCAAGATTGATTGTAATGCCTCAAGTTGCTGATACCTGGCAACTTTGCTATAAAATAACCTAGCACTTAAAGTAGCTTCCAATAGCTTGGTCGTTTTGTTCAAATCTTCTAAACTATCGGCTCGAATGGCTACATATATAGACATCTGAAATAGCTTTTCTTGACCACGCTGAATTTTATCGCGCAACTCAACCGCTGATTCAAGCGGATCAGTAATTTCACTGCCGACAATCTTGCCGGTTCGAATCATAGCTCGCTTGGTTGATTCAAGTTCGGTTATTTTACGATTGAGTTTTGGTAGTGCCGATAGGGCGTTTACCTCATGTAGGTGATAACTTATATCCGTATTGTGATTGAAATTAATCAAACTATCTAACCAACCCGAACTAGCTACAAATGGATATCCAGAAACATATAGCGTACGAATATATACGCCATCAATACATAAATAATCTGCATTTTCTTCAAGTCCAGCGTAGCTCATAACATCAAGTGCATCTTGTTCGCCAAAATTTAAGGTTATTTCACGCTGTCTAGCTTGCTTGTCTTTTCTATATTTGTTCAACAAAGACATGTTTAGTTTCCTCCTTTGACAAGAGTTGAGTGGATTAATTGAAAAGCTTTATCCCTAAGCGGTTGGATTTTAGATTGAGCCGGACTGTAAAAACTATAAAATAAATCTAGAATTTCAATGTTGGTAAGTTGACGCGAGTGAGTGCCAAGTCTAGTCATACCTTTGGCGATAATATCTAGCGTTAAGTTTAGTTGTTCCCGAACAAGGTCGAAATCGACTTTATTGGAGTTGCTGTGTGGAACGATAATGTAAAAATGACGGGTTAATATTTTATTAGTTTGAATTAGTGATCGGATAAATTCGTCGTAATTCTCGAGCTGTTGCTTATAGATCAGCTCAATTTCGCCATCAAGTTGCTGGCGTAAATCTTCAAGGTATTTATCCATATCGATTTCACGAGTTCGTATTAAGATTTGAAATCTTGAACCGACAGAGTTTAGGAAACTTTCATAGGTATCTATAATTGCGTCCTGTTCTTCTTCGCTTCGAAGCTCGAAATTCACGGGTGTAACTTCCAATATCGCTCGGTATTGATCGTGCGGTAAAATTAAGATGTTGTTTCGTACTCCCTTTATGGCAATCTGGTTTCGACTGGATTGCCTATTCTTCGATTTCTGTATAGCGAACATACAAGCCACCTTTCTTATTAGTTTCAAACTGAATATTTCGGGTCGGATCATCCAAACTTGCATGCACCATGACAAGTTCTGGAACGGCTAGTCTTGGCAATAAAATCTTTTCTTTAACAGCAATAGTCTCATCTTTTATGTTATCAGTTTTTATCTCCGGATAGTCCTCTCGAAATGCCGAAGTATTTTTATTGAACAGATAGTACTTAGGTCTAAGGTTATATCGCAGGATTATTATCATCCAAAACAGTAGGAGTTTGCCTTTTATGCGAATCGCCATAATTGAACATATAGTTGTAGCCAAGATAATCACGATTAACTTATAGGTCGCAACGCCCATGCTCGGCGGTAGCGCTGCAAA
Organism: Candidatus Saccharibacteria bacterium HGW-Saccharibacteria-1; assembly: GCA_002839415.1. Taxonomy (GTDB): domain Bacteria; phylum Patescibacteriota; class Saccharimonadia; order Saccharimonadales; family Saccharimonadaceae; genus UBA1547. Next base: position 16,255 of record PGXZ01000012.1, read on the forward strand.
TAGTAAGGATCCACCGAATATTGGAATCGCAAACAAGATGAGTTGGGATAACCCTAGATTTCCAGCTACGCGATCCTCAACAGTTGTAACTTGAGCGGGAACGACAGTACTTCTCATTACTTTTTCTCCTTTATAGATTTTGCAGTGCTTGTTTTATTTGCCGGAACTTTGCGAACGGTAACCAGCGGCTTATTGTTAACTGGCGCCCGAGTGGTCTTACCGGTTTCAGATTTAGACTTATATTGAACGATTGTCGGTGGTTTATTATATGAACTACCGCCCGAGCTAACAGCACCGCCTTTACTACTTGAAATACGGTTTCTGGCATTCGTTACGCCTGATCCGACTTTACTCGATACAGCCGAAGTAGCAGCTCGACCTTTACCGCCAAGATAACTTACGCCGTTTACAAATTGACTACCAAGTTGGCGAACTGATCTGGCGCCAGTATTTACATAGCTAAGTTGCATCATAAAACCTTGAGTTTTAAGTAATGTAATGATTGTCGCTAGTCCCGTAACCATCGCAATCAGGACATTCGGAACATCACTACCAGAAGCTTTTGCCATACCAGTAAACAAGGAAGAAGCCAGCAATAGAATTACCACATGGATAAATAGCGTAAAGATTGTCGTTAAATATGTTTTTATTGCCGTTTCACTAAAGTCTCTAAAACCAGGGATCAGCCAGAGTAAAATTACCAGTGGCGATAATACCGCCCCGATGAATAACGTTACTAAACGGGTAATATAGAATACCAACAAAATGATTGAGAAGATTAGGAAGACTAACATAATAAGTAGCGCCGCAACACTTTGACCGGTTTGTTCTTTAAAGACTAATATTAGGGTGCTCCAAACTGATGAATCGCCACCAAGTTTGTTGACGGCATCGATTAAGACATTAGATATTGCAATAATCCCATCGATCATAAAGATTGAAATGTTTAATAGTAGAAAGATTAACGCCACTCTGGGCAATAGATGTTTCAAATCTATCTCGTCAAGCCCTAGTGTATTCATGCTCATAACCTTAAAGCCAATCAGGGCAATGACTAATACAAACAGGACGTCGGCAATTCCAACCATCACCAGCCACATATTAAATACGCTTGGATTTTGTGTCATAAGTGGTGTACTTTTTGTAAAGAAATCGAGAGATATTAGAAACGGCGTAGCAATTGCTTGAATTATGTTATTCAGCAAACCCGTAATGGCGCTTATCATAACATCGACCAGGCCATTGCCTGAGCTTTGTGGTTCGATTGCTTCTAGTTTTGGTAGATTCGCTCCGGCTGGTGAAGCACTAGGTTGGATTGCTCCTGTTAAAATTGAAGTTAAGGTAGCTGCGCCAATTACAATCACCAGTCCGATTAAGGCATTCTTGATGATATGTTTTGCATTAGCTAGTTTATCCGGCTGACCACGACTAGTGATATAGACGAAACCACCATAAGTTATAAAGAATACGCTCGCTAGCCCTGCTAGGCCTATTAAAATTTGCAAAGTTGGACCAACGTAATCTCTAACAACCTGGATAGCCTCGCTAGCACTAGCCATGAATGACAAATTCATGGTGAATACTCCACTTTATTTGTTTCCTAACTTCCGAAGGCGTTAGTTGCTAGTGAAACAACAATATTGCTCATAACAAAGGCGGCGATCACGATCGCCAGACCAATTCCTGACCATAACAATGTTCGTTTTGATCGATCCAAGTGTTCAGGATTACCAGAGCTGGTAATATAACCAAAACCACCAATAACAAAAAAGCCGGTCGCTACCAGACCGGCTAATCCTGCGATGACTTTGATGACACTGCGTATGAAGTTTTCAACCTGAGCCACATCGCCCGACACCGCAAACGCATCAGGTGCAAGAACTATCGGTGACATTAAAACTGCGAATAACAGCACAGTTAAGTTAACATTTCGCTTTGACATAAGGCACACACTCCTGACTTCGCTAAATATATTAATTCAAATTATATTAAAAATATTTGACATGTCAATAGGTTTATTGCAGAATATGCAAAAGCATAAGAATAATTACAGATAAAGGTACGCTTTAAGTGACCACCATAATTTAATTAAGATTGCTTACCTTTATATAAACCAAAATCCCGACAGAGTTGGTGGCATGATCAATCTAGCAATATCTTAAAACCAGCTCCAACAAAGTGCATATCATCAAGTGCCGTACCGGTTTGCGGAAGCATATAGACAATTACATTATTACCAAAAAATCCCGGTATCGTGTCACCGTCATTGATAAACAACTTCTTTTCTTTCATCATAGCTGCCTCACGACTGCCGACATATATCGGATAATACACTTTCTCTCCTACTTTTGCGGGTGATGTTGAGCTTATTTTGTCTGAAAGCTTTTCAGGTATATTGCCGTCAATAAAGTAAAATTGTTTTGTACTGCCATTATCCTCGGCTATTATTTGCATTCGTACAGGCGTATCTAGTTGCGAAAATATTTCGGTAGATACAAAATGGTAAGAGTCGGCTAGTGTTCCAGTCGGCTTTAAAATACCAATAACCGTAACGTTTTTGGCTCCGAAAAAGTTAGGCAATATATCACCGATATTTTTAAAGAGGCCTTCTTGTTGCATCATTTCTGCCTCGCTATTACCAATAATAACACCATTAGCCAATAGCTCAGTAGTACCTTTTTCGGCGGTTAAACTATTTGGCAATACCGTCAGCCCGGCAAATAGTTTTGGAGTTCCATCCTCGGTAAATACTACGCCATTTTGAGCAGCCGCGATTGATTTATTTATCACTTTTACACTGTTTGAATCAATAGCAACATTATTTGTCATATTAACTGTTTGATCCATTTGGGTGCTAAGTTTCGCAAACCCGATAAACAGTCCTGTGAATAAAATTGCAATTACAATTGGAGTAAAAATTGAAATCCAGTTGCGTTTGCCTGGTTTGTAGGCGCGGAGCGTCAAGGAATTTGTTACTACCGAGATCGAACTAAGTGCCATAGCAAGCCCGGCAAGTTCAGGTCGTAAAACCAAGCCAGCGAACACGAAAACGCGCGCCGCGATCGGAATGCCAACGACATTATAAAATAATGCAAAAAACATATTTTGGCGTATTTTGCCAACCGTAGCTTTTGAAATATTAATTGCTCCTGCTACATCGCGTAAATCGTCTTTGATAATAACGATACCACTAGTTTCCATAGCGATATCAGTGCCACTTCCCATGGCAATGCCAAGGTCAGCCTGTGCTAGTGCAGGGGCGTCGTTAATGCCATCACCGACCATCGCAACTATTTTATTATTTTGTTGGATGGTCAATATTTTTACAGCTTTATCTTCAGGTAATACTTCGGCGAGTATATTAGTAATTCCCACCTGACTAGCAATCGCCCTAGCTGTTCGTTCGTTATCACCTGTAATCATCCAGGTTTCAATACCGCGAGCATGCAGTGCATCAATCGCTACCTTGGAAGTTAATTTAACTGTATCCGCCACTGCAATAATGCCAATTACTTTATTATCGGTAGCAAGTAGCATAGTTGTTTTGCCGGCGGTCTCGGAGCGTTCGATCTTCTTTTCGAGTCGCTCTAGCGCAATACCAAGTCGTTCAACAATCAATCGTCGATTACCAAAATAATATGTTATCCCGTCAATATCAGCTTTTACGCCGTGCCCTGGGATAGCTGTAAATTTATCTATTTCCTGTAAACTTATACCTTCCTCTTCGGCATAACGATAAATTGCTTCAGCCAAAGGATGCTCACTAGCACGCTCAATGCTAGACGCAATTCGCAACACATCATCTTCCTCATATTCACCAATTGCAATTATATCTGTGACTTCAGGTTTGCCGTTAGTGAGTGTACCAGTCTTGTCAAAAACAATTGAATTTACACGGCAAGCGATTTCAAGTGGTTCTCCGCCTTTGATGAGTATGCCATGCTCAGCCGCTTTGCCAGTTCCAACCATCAGTGCCGTTGGGGTAGCAAGTCCAAGTGCGCATGGGCAAGCAATCACAATAACAGCCATAAATGCCATAATAGAAAACGCGAAACCAGCCCCAATTACAAAGAACCAAACAAGAAACGTTAATATTGCTATGCCAATAACAGTCGGTACAAACCATGCCGAAATTCGATCGGCAAATACCTGAATGGGCGCTTTTGAACCTTGCGCTTCCTCAATTAGACGAATAATTTGCGATAATGTTGTTTCACTTCCAACGCGAGTAACTTTAAATTCAAAGCTACCTGTTTTGTTTATCGTCGCCCCAATAACTTTATCGCCAACATTTTTTTCGACTGGTATACTTTCGCCCGTAATCATTGATTCGTCAACCGCTGACGAACCTTTGGTAATTTCGCCGTCAATTGGAATCTTTTCACCAGGACGAACAAGAACGATATCGCCAGCCACTACCTGGCCAACCGGAATATCGATAGTTTGACTATTCCGAATTACGCGAGCTGTCTTGGCCTGTAATCCCATTAGTTTTTTAATCGCATCGGAGGTTTTACTTTTAGCTCTTGCCTCAAGCCATTTTCCTAATATTACGAACGTTATCAAAAAAGCAGCCGTTTCAAAATATAATTCAGGGATTTTAGCACCATTTAGCCCAATCAATGTCTGATTTGAAATAGTGTAAATGAGAAAATAAGCCAGACTGTAAATAAAAGCCGTTGACGTGCCGATTGCAATGAGACTATCCATATTAAAAGTCCTCATCTTTAGCCCAGCCCACATGCCTTTATAAAATCCAGCACCTATAATAAATTGCACTGGAATAACGAGAACGAGTGAAATGATCCCATAGTAAGGCGGAAGTATCTTGCCGCCGGGAAGAAATGGGAAAAAATCAAGCAACATGAAATACAACATAGGTAAGCTCAAGCCTAAACTTATCAGAAATTTATTGCGTAAATTTGTAATTGCTTTTTTACGATTTGATTTTTCATTTGTTTCAGCTTCTTCATTTATTATTGCCTCGGCTCTATACCCAGCTTTTTTAACAGCTGCGAGTAACGCATCAATTGTTACTAAGCTATTAGTTTTAACCAAGGCTTTTTCAGCAGCGAAGTTCACATTGGCGCTTTCAACCCCTGGGACTTTTAATAATTGCTTTTCAATTAAACCGGCACAAGACGTACAGTTCATACCATAGATTGCAAGTCGTATTGTACTGGGTATTGCAGTTGAATTATCTGATGATTGCAAAATTGGCTGGGTATTAGGGTGGCTCGACAAATCTTTTTTTGCAAAAACCGACGACAAAGCTTGAACGATTGTCGTAGCCGCAGCAGCTTGCACGACCGATGTGGCATCGATGGTATCTTGTTTTTGTTCGTCAATTGTAACTGATTTTGTATCGCTCATTGTACCGGTAAAGGTCGGTTGACCAGCAGAATCAATCGTTACACTACCGTCGGCGACAGTTTGCAATTCGACACGAATACGGTTCGATGAATTTGGCACGGGGATATCACCATCCGCCTTAATAATTAGTTTTTTAGTGTGGGCTGGTGGTTCGCATCCATCATCATCGACTACTGCATCGTATCCAGCTTTTTTTATCGCCTCGAGTATTTCATCAGCACTAGTCAGTTTTTCATCAAAAGTTACGCTACCGTTATTATCTGAGCTAGAAATAGTAAACTGTTTAACTCCTGATAACGCCTCTAGTTCCAAGCCAATAATCTTCTCACATGAGGTACATCTCATACCTGTAATTGATAATTTAATTGTTTTATTCATAATAATCCTTTATTTTATTACCTTAATTGAACCACGCGGTACACCCATTGCACATGCGATAGTATAATCTCCAGCTTCTGTGGCGGTAAATGTCAATTCAAGCTTTTTACCTTTTTTTAGATATTGTGGCGTATCGTTAAGACCAATAATCATAATAGTACTCATACAGCCTTGCCCATCTTCTTGAACGTCGACAACTAATGTGGTTTTTTGACCAACTTTTGCGGTAAATGTATTAGGCGAAATATCCGTGTCGTATTTAAACACTGTATTTAAAATGACAGATCCAGCTGAATCTTGTTTGCTTGTAGTTTGGCTTTGCGTGGGAAGATTGGAATGTTCAAAAACACGATTTAAGCCCATAAGGTTATAGCCGTTTACTAAATTTATCATCGCCATGACAACAACGATAATACCGACGACTCGAAAGAATCGCTGAGCAAATTTATCTTTGACTATCGAAGTCAGACCGCCGAGACTTAGTAATCCTGGCGTAGTACCGATTGCAAATGCACCCATGATCAAAGCCGCTTGCAAAGGGCTACCAGTGCTAACCGCGAGCAATTGCATGGCTTGAGTAAATCCACAAGGCAAGAAAAAAGTTGCAGTACCCATAAAAAATGCGTTCTTGTGACTATATTCACGCTCAACATTTTGTTTAATGTTTAATTTTTTAGCCAGTCCACTTGGCAATGTAAAGCTTTTCTTTATACGAGGAAATGCTTCGGTTAGCTGTAATCCTAAAACAAGCATTACCACGCCAACAGCAATTGTTAACAAACCAAGTAACGAACCTTTGATCAAAAAGGCCGAGCCAATTGTACCGATGATTGCACCAAATACGATAAATGAAACAATGCGGCCGAGGTTGAATACTAAGTGAGGTCGAAACTTCTGAAAGGCAGTTTCGGTCGGGTGATTTTCAGCATATTTCGACGACACACTTAAAACCAGTCCGCCAACAAGTGCCATACAGGTTGAAAAACCAGCAGTCAAACCAACCACTAGTGCCATCGTGCCATTACTACCACCGCTTGACATTGTGCCTAGTATCTTATCGACATTTAATACTTTAAATATTAAAAATAAAAATATCACTATAGCTAACCCAATTGCTAAATCTTTCCATATTTGACGATTCCGAGTAATTAAAGGCTTTTCGCTAGTTTCGATACCCACTTCATAACCGGCATCCTGGATAGCGGTCGCAATCACAGTTTCTGAGACGCGCTGAGTACTTGTTACGGTAACAGAATTTGTTTTTAAGCTAACTTTGGCACTCTCTACATTAGGAATAGACTCGACCTTTTTTATTATGAGCAATTCACAAGATGCGCAGTGCATGCCAATAATTGGAAATGTTGACGTGTATTTATTATTTAGTTGGGAATGATTTTGTTTTAGTGATTTCATGTGTGCTCTTTTTTTCCGATTAGTTTTATTATTTGTCATAACTATAATTTATCCCAGATATATTGCTCGGGATTATCTTCAAACTTTTTTTGACATTCGTGTGAGCAAAAATAATAGATAGCGTCACGAAAATTGCTATAATGTTTTGTCATTTCCATATCTATATCCGCACCACAGGCAACATCAAAATTATATTGTTCACTCTCGTTGTCCAAGAATTTGAAATTAAATAACTTCATAAATATACTCCTTATATCAATAATGATTTGTTCGAGGAATAGATTACGGTCTAAAATCGGATGTTGCTAGTCAGCCTAATTATGTCTGGTGGATTAAAAGAGGGTGAGATTATAATATCTTTAGGCTTTGTCTGTTGTTTATTGTTATGCATTTTTTGGAATTGAACAAAATAGGGCGTCAAATCAGGCGCAATCTCGTCGTCCTCAACCTCGAATTTGTCACTTGAGATTTTCTCTGCAACACCAGTAGAAATATGATGTTGGCTAATGCAATCGATAACACTAATATTTTCATGGGGCATTTCGTCCATCGAAGTGTTAGATAATGCCATGGCAGGTAAACCTACACTAAGCGATAAGATAATCGATATGGCAAATGATATATTGGTTATAAACCGTTTATGGCATTTAAAATTCATTCTATTTAAATGATACACGAAATATATAACATATTCAATAGTGCGAATATGAAAAATTATTGTTATACTAGTTTTTATGAGTACAGAATTACTAGCAATCGACGAAGAAGTATTTAAAGTTATCGCAAATAAAAAGCGTTTAGAGGTTATCTTATTACTTGAAAACCGAGAATTAAATGTTGGACAAATGATTGACATGTTGGGGTTACGCCAAGCTAACTTATCCCAACATTTAACCTTGCTTCGACAGCAGCACCTGGTCACAGTTCGAAAAGATGGTAAAGAATCATACTATAAACTCGCGGATAACAGCATCGCAAAAGCAATACGAATTATTCATGATTTCTTACGAAAGCAACATCGTATTGAAATGCCAATCGACAGTAAAACACTCTTTCCGATCGTAACCGACCCAATTTGCGGCATGCGCTTTAGCGCTTCGCAGGCACTTGACCATGTAACGGACGAAAATAACAAAACATATTATTTTTGCGCTAGTGGGTGCAAGGAGCGGTTTGCTAAAGATAAATTATAATTAATACAAAACCAAAAAAGACCGCACGCGACTTAACTGTGCAGCCTACAACGTATTTGTCTCTGATTAGTCATCAAAAAACAAACACCATACATATACAGTTCATATTTTTAGTGAATATAGCTACATACCTGTAAATCACAATAAATCTATTTACTTTATGGCAAAAAAATGTTATAAATATGTTATCCTTGTGCATATAGGGAAATTATATTGTTAGGATGTGATTGATATTTTAGATTCGAAAAGTTTCAGAAAAGATCAAACCTTTTCAATAAAAGAAGGTCCGAACAAAACAGGCTTACAGAGAGCGTTCAATCTTGCATTTAGCTTCCACAAGAAAAATGCAAGAGAAACTGCGCACTTTAAACTTGCCGACACTGAATTAAAAGAAGTCGACGTAATTATCGTTGAACTTGGTTATGACAGAGAAAAACCAAGACCGGAAAGGTTTCATTTTAAAGGGGAGATAAAGTGCGACGACAAAAAAGTCATATACATAAAAGGAACTTACAATTGTAAACAGTCCAAAGGACAATTTACAGTACAGTAAGAGGATGCCCTGGTTAATAATAACCAGGGCTTTAAAATAACCAAAAATTATAATCATTCCAATACCATAGCGGGCTGTATGCGACTTAACCATACAGCCCAATTATATTCGTCTCTTTACATTAAAAATGAAAATAAAGATATAGTAAAGATAATAGCCGGCGATGCGGCAACTATTCTTTACTTAAAAGCTAACCCAGAGGACGAAGATTTTATACTACCCTACATGAAGCCCAAAGTTGAAAAAAGCGACACAGTCAATCTCTCACTCTATCATTTCTATATGGAAGTAACGGGTGATGAAGCCGAAGGCGCCTTCTCCGGTCAAACAATACAGCCAAACATAGCACCAGACGACAACATTAAAAACTCAGTCTTGAGTAATAGTCGAAAGAAGTATGCAACGGCAAAGTCTGCGGTAGAAGAACGGATTAAATAGAATATTTGTCAACGAGACTGCCAACGCTAATAATGCTAGACCGAAACGTCGTTCAAAAAACTGTAGAAGTATGTCGCGAGCTACATGATATTTAAATTACCGCTAATCGACAAATATAGGCAACATTTGACGATAGCATGAAAAAAGAAGTAATAATAAGAGGCTCAAAATCTCGTAGCTATCATATTGGCAAACGCTGGTAATAGTATCTATAAGATAAAATCCAGCCGATGAACAAATTATATTTATTGCTTTTTAGCCCACATACAAAGCCAGACGAGACAATGAGTTTGCCATCGTTTAATTTCTATATATAACTAGCGATAGTACGTTCATATATTAAGTAAAAAACAATTTAAACTTACTGATTAATAAAGTTGGTCAACCGGTATCTGCTTTGCAAGGTCATATGGTATTTCCATGCCTGGATTAGTAAACGTCCATGGAAATTGTTTATGGGTAAAATCGACAATAGTTTGGGTATCCGAAGACCTCCATTTTTCAGAAACTTTTATAATATGCCTTTGTTCATTGTCGCTTAATTCAGCGTAAGACGGCTGTTCTGTATTTGAAAAAAGCAAGGCCGCACCTTTTGCCTCAATTTGGACTTGGCCTGATTCAAACATCTCATCAGTCATCTGAAAAAATTCATCAGCAACCGGCCCACGAGGCAAAGCTCTATAATTTAACCCTGACATTGATTTTCCAGTTTTAACAAACCATGAGAAATCTACCAAATATAGTATTTTAGCTAATTTTGTTTTAGTAATCTTGCCATCAATAACAGAACCGCCGTGTTGTATGCAGGCCTGGCACATTTGCCTATACTTGGATAAATTCGAGTTTTGTAATGCTATAACACCAGGAAATAACAAGTTTTGTGTTGTCGTACCAAGAATGGCGGAAATAGCTTCTAGCTGGTCTATATTAGGTTTCTTGTCGCCATTTTCAATACTGATGTATGTTAGACGACTGACGTACAAACGTACAGCTACGTCGGCTTGTGTTAATTTTCTTTCTTCTCTTAGGTTTCTGATACGATCCTTGAGTTGCATATCTTTCATTAATACCATTGTATCACATATTATATACAAGTCTATATTTATATACATCCGTACTTTACACTATCTGTTTGACGTGGTATTATTAATTTAATTCAGATTAAAATCTAGTCTGAGGGTAGAGGTCATTGGGGGTGACTAGCACATTACAAAAAAGAGTCGCCTGATACTTGACGACTCCGAGCATTGCAATTAGACCTGTCCTGCTCCTTTTATGGTATCACAAATTAATCATAAGCCGTGAAAGGAATAAATTTATGGCAAAGAAAACTTATTATATTACACCACGCTCCGATGGAGACTGGAACGTAAAACGTGAAGGTGCTGATCGCGCATCGTTTGTCGCACCAACACAGCGAATTGCCGAAAAGCAAGCAAAATCGTACTTACAAAATAATCCAAGTGGTGGCGAGGTTCGCATTCAGGGGTTAGATCACAAGTTTCGTGATAGCGACACTATCAACCGCAAAGACCCTAATCCTCCAAAGGATAAAAGGCACTAAAATGAGTCTAAAAGCATATTTTACTAGTGACCAATTTTATGATATGGACGGGCCCCACACTTCAGTAGAACCGTTACTAAAGAAATCCGGGGTATATCTAATCACAACTAGACACCAAGACAACACACATAAAGTTATTGACGTTGGAGAATCACATAACGTACACGAACGCGTTTCTAGCCACGATCGTAGCCAGGAGTGGCAGAAACATATAGCAGATACTTTGTATGTATCAACACTGTATTGCAATGAACAAACGCGAATGATAATAGAGCAACAGCTACGTATGTTCCATAAACCACCAGTGGGAGTTAGATAATGGCTAGGCGCTATTATCGTTCACCTCGACAAAGTGTGATAGGTGCACTGTTCGGTCTATTGATAGTATTTGCACTTCCGTTTTGGTTACCTATCTGGGTTGAGATGTCGAGTTTTATAAGCTCAGTTATTAGTCATTTTATTATTCAGGGGATGATTAAATGAATACCGCTGGATGTATTACATCAACACCAGATGCTTATGGGAAGCACCGACTCAAATGCCCTAAATGTCAGACAGAGTTTACGGAATATATCGTAAAAGACAGTGAAACCGATGAGCTGCAGAACATCACATGTACTGCATGCCGACATAGTGATGCACCTCTTATTTTCATACACGAAGCCAACAAAGAGATTGCTGATAAAATTGCGATGGATTATGCAAAACAAGAAATTAGTAACGACCTAAGAAAATCATTTCGCGGGTCAAAAAACGTAAAATTTAGATAGATCTTTACTGTATTTAAACAATTGTGGTGTGAACTTTTTAAGCACCCTATATATCTCTACTATCGCTAAAGTATCGAGTCCACAATACACTAATAAATTAGCATAGACCTGTTCCGCTTCATTGCGCTTACTTCCTATCGTTACATCAAACCACTTCACGGAGGCGATATCGCCTTTGTTAATATTTAATTCTTTGTAAGATTAATGAGGCGCTACGAGTTTGTAAAAGCTATCATGATATCAGGGATGAGATTGCCCGTTGGAGAGCATTTCTTACGGGCCCATACCCGGAGTATTTAACAAGTACGTAAGACTCGTCGGGACTTACATTGGCTAGCATTGGCTGTATGCGCTCACTACGCTGTTGAAGCGGAAGGCTTGTTATCACTTCGTGCGTCAATTAAAACTATAGACTCTTCTTGGAGAAGATCTAGCTCGAAGAGTATATCTCGTGCCCTATCTTGATCTTCGGCAGTGTAACAAATTATGACCTTCATAGATTGACGAGTTCCATTCGCTTCTTCATATATTGCCACTTGTTTTTCCATGTTTCGCTTCAGACTCGTACTTTTAGCTAGTTTAAATTCGATTAATGATTTATCTTTAGAGCCATAACTAACTTTAAAGTCCACTGGGCCACGCCCGTTATTCGGTTCACGGTTAACGTCAAAATCAGAGTTGCACCAAATTAATCCAAAGAAGAGTTGAACTTCTGACTCCCTGGAGAATGGCGCGCCAGATCTATTAATAACCCTCCATCCGTCTTCATGTTCCACATAATGTTTGAATGTTGCGACTCTTTCACGGACCTCATCATAACTTCTCCATGGTTTACTATAAAAATCAGACTTATTTTTAATATCCGGTATTGCTCGTTGCACCTGAACGATGAGAGCTGATTTTAGATCCTCTGTTTTCTCTGTGCTTGCTGCCTTGGCTCGATCACCCTCGTTTTCTTTCTCTCGAATATAATGATCGATGAGTATCGGGTACTTGTTAATTGTTTTACTAGCAGCCTCGGCTTGCTCTTGTTTGGTAGGATTATCGCCAATTTGTGACGAAAAATACAGATTGATTTGTGCTCTCAAAACATCATCCTCAACGGCAATCGGTAAATTATCAAAGCCCTGAATCATATCCGAGTGACTTATCCATGTTTCATCTCGGGTCAGAATATCTAAGGGTGTTAGTATCACAAAATCGTCGTTTACTTTGGGGAGCAGATAACGCACTGTCTGCCACGATTTTGTTGTGTAGTTGAACTTAGCCCTGGTAACGGCAAAAGTTGAGCACTGCTCAGGTTTTAGATAGGTTTGAGCAAACGTTTGAGTGTATGTAAGGAGGTAATCATTGATAAGGTTTGTCGTAAAATCACTGATATTGTCACGGCCATGTCAGGCTCCCCTTATACTAGACACACTGTCTATTCCAAAAAAGGCAGTATAATAAATCTAAATAAGGAGAATTAACCATGCCCCGAGGCATACCAG